>NZ_CAKAKL010000001.1:1200000-1861539 GCF_916619195.1 Inquilinus sp. Marseille-Q2685 | reverse complement strand
CCTGCGGCCTCGGCCTGTCCGACGAATGGCGCCGCCGGGCGGCCGACTGGTCGGACCCGCCCTATCCGCCGCCGCCGACCGGCAGCCCGGGCGAGATCCGGGCGCGGCGCCGGGCCCGGCTGCACGATCTGATGAGGCGGACGCTCGGGGCCATCGATCCCGCCAAGGCGCCCGGCCTCGAGGCCGGGATGGACGCCCGGCTGCAGGAGCCCGATGCCGAAGAGCTGATCGACGCCGAGCCGCCGGCCCGGGCCGCCGCCCGCCTCTGCCGCTCCCTCGGCGTCGACTTCGCCGGCGACGACGAGGAGCCCCCCGAACCCCACGAACCGGGCAAGCCCTGCGGACCCGATACCGGGTGACCGGCTCGGTGCCGATCGGACAGGCCGAAGCCACGCCCTCACCACATCCGCCGCGACTCGCGCCGAGAGGCGAGCCCTGAACCCATGCCGGTGCGGATGCGGGTGGACATCCCGGAAGACGGGTGAAAGGGAACAGGCGCGAACGAAAAAGGCGGAGAACCGGGACCGGTCTCTCCGCCTTGCAAGCCCTTGTCCCGTCGCGGAAATCCGCAGGAACGTTCGGGAAATTCGATGGTAGCTGGGGAGGGATTTGAACCCCCGACCAAGGGATTATGATTCCCCTGCTCTACCACTGAGCTACCCAGCCATCGGGGCCGAGCGTATACGCGCCCGCCGCCGCCCCTGTCAAGCCGCCCGGGACAGTGTCGCACCACGGCGCCACGGCTTGCGGCGGCGGCGGCGCTTCCGTTACCTAAAGGCATGACCGCGATGCCCCTCTCCGTCCGCCGGCTGGCCGCCGCCTTCGTGCTGAGCGCCGCCGTCGCCGCGCCGTCCCTCGCCCAGGAGGCCGCGCCGCCCCCTGCCGTGCCGCCCCCTGCTTCGCCGACGGGCGCTCCGCCGCTGGCGGCGCCGGCGCCGCTGCCGGACGACCTCAGGATCGCGCCGCAGGCCCAGAGCTTCACCCTCGGCAACGGGCTGCAGTTCATCGTCATCCCGGCCGGCACCGCCCCGGTGGTGACGCAGATGGTGTGGTACCGCGTCGGCGCTGCCGACGAGGCGCCGGGCCAGTCCGGCATCGCCCATTTCCTGGAGCATCTGATGTTCCACGGCACCACCTCCAAGCCGCAGGGCTATTCGCAGGAGCTGGCGGCCATCGGTGGTGTCGAGAACGCCTTCACCACCGCCGACTACACCGCCTACTACCAGTCCGTCGCCAAGCAGAACCTGCCTCTGGTGATGCGCTACGAGGCGGACCGGATGCAGAACCTCGTGCTCGAGGAGAAGCGGGTCAACGCCGAGCGCGACGTGGTGCTGGAGGAGCGGCGGATGCGGATCGAGAACGAGCCGTCGTCGCGTCTCGGCGAGGCGATGAACGCCGTGCTCTACCTCAACCACCCCTACCGCGCCCCGGTGATCGGCTGGCCGTCGGAGATCGAGGCGCTGAACCGCGAGACCGCGCTGGCCTTCTACGACCGCTTCTACACGCCGAACAACGCCACCGTGGTGATTGCGGGCGACGTCGACCCCGCCGCGGTCAAGGCGCAGGCGGAGGAGATCTACGGGCCGGTCAAGCGCCGGGCCGAGCCACCGCCGCGCGTCCGGCCGCAGGAGCCGCAGCCGCCGGCGCCGCGCCGGCTGGAGCTGACCGACGCCCGCGCCGGCCAGCCCTATCTGCGTCGCAACTACCTGGCCCCGTCGGTGGTCACGGCGGCGCCGGGCGAGGCCGCGGCGCTGCAGGTGCTGGCGGCGGTGCTGTCGGGCGAGACCGGCCGCCTCTACCGCGCCCTGGTGAGCGGGCAGGGCGAGACCCAAAGCCTGGCGGCCATGGCGGGCGCCGGCTACGACCCGGATGCGCTCGACTACAGTCCCTTCGCCGTCTACGCCGTGCCGCGCGGCGACGTGGCCTTGCCGGATCTCGAGGCGGCGATGGACGTCGTGCTCGCCAGCGTGCGCGACGAGGCGGTGCCGGAGGAGGAGCTGGCCCGGGCCAAGCGCCGCCTGCTGGCCGGCGCGATCTACGGCCAGGACGATCCGGGGGCGCTGGCCCGGGTCTTCGGCGAAGCGGCGGCGCTGGGCCGCAGCGTCGCCGACGTGCAGGGCTGGCCGGGCCGCATCGCCGCGGTCACCGCCGCCGATGTGCAGAAGGCCGCCCAGACCTACCTGCAGCCGCCGCGCTCCGTCACCGGGCTCCTGACCCGGCCGGCGGACGCGACCCAGGCCAAGCAGCCCTGACCGCGCGAGGACGACACCGATGAAGCCGCTGCTTTCCCCGCTGCGCGCCGCCCTGACCGGCCTGCTGCTCGCCGCCGCCACGCTGCCGGCCGCCGCGACCACGATCGACCGCGTGGTCAGCCCCGGCGGCATCGAGGCCTGGCTGGTCGAGGACCACACGGTGCCGGCCGTGACGGTCTCCTTCTCCTTCGACGGTGGCGCCGCCCAGGATCCGGACGGCAAGGCCGGCCTGGCCTCGCTGCTGGGCGAGATGCTGACCGAGGGGGCGGGGCCCTACGACGCCCCGGGCTTCAAGACCGCCCTGGCCGACCGTTCGATCCAGCTCGGCTTCTCCACCTCGCAGGACTACAGCGGCGGCCGGCTGAAGACGCTGACCACCGAGCGCGACGCCGCCTTCGAGCTGCTGCGCCTGGCCCTGGCCGAGCCGCGGCTGGCGCAGGGCGACCTCGACCGGATCAAGGCCGGCCGGATGGCCGAGCTGAACTTCCAGGAGAACGACCCCGGCACCATCGCCGACGACCGCTGGTCCGCCGCCGCCTTCCCCGGCCATCCCTATGGCCGGCCGTCGGTCGGCACCAAGGACAGCGTCGCCGCGATCGGCACCGCCGACCTGCAGGACCTGCGCCGCCGCCTGTTCACCCGCGACGGGCTGCGCCTGGCCGTGGTCGGCGACATCGACGCCGCCACGCTGGGGCCGGCGCTCGACCGCGTCTTCGGCGGCCTGCCGGCCAACGGCGACCGCATGCCGGTGCCGGAGATCGAGGTCGCCGCCAAGGGGACCGAGACGGTGCCGATGGGCGTGTCGCAGGCGTCGATCCAGCTCGGCTTTCCCTCGCCGCGGCGCGACGATCCCGACTATTTCCCGGCGATCGTGATGAACCACATCCTCGGCGGCTCGACCTTCACCTCGCGGCTCTACCGCGCGGTGCGCGAGCAGCGCGGCCTGGCCTATTCGGTCGACAGCAACACCATCCAGCTCAAGCACTCCGGGCTGCTGCTGATCACCGCCGGCACCCGGGCGGACAAGGCGGGGGAGAGCCTGTCGGTGATCCGGGACGAGATCGCGCGGCTGGCGAAGGACGGCCCGACCGAGCAGGAGGTGGCCGAGGCGAAGAGCTACCTGATCGGCAGCTACCCGCTGGGCTTCGCCTCGCATGACAGCCTCGCCTCCTATGTATTGTCACTGCAACTCGCGGGTCGCGGCCGCGACTTCATCGACAGGTATCCCGGCCTGATCGATGCGGTGACGCCGGCCCAGGTGAAGGCGGTGGCGGCCCGGGTGCTGCAGGTCAAGGATCCGACCGCGGTGGTGGCGGGGACGCCGGCGAGCTAAGCGGGCTTGGGCCTCGCCCGCGGCCGCCCCGGCAGGGTCATGGCGGCGACCCCGATCACCACCAGCACCAGACCGGACAGCGCCGTCGGGGCCAGGGTCTCTCCCAGGAAGACGACGCCGATCGCCACCCCGACCGGCACCCGCAGATAGGCCTGCGCCATGGTCGCGACCGAGCCGAGCGAGGCGATCAGGCGGAAGTAGAGGACGAAGGCCAGGGCGGTCGAGACCACGGCCAGGCCGGCCAGCGCGCCGAGCGAGGCGGCGGAGGGCGACAGCGCCCAGGGCCGGTCCAGCACCAGGCTCAGCGGGATCAGCATGGCGGCGCCGGACAGCATCGACCCGGCGGCCGGCACCATCGGGTCCAGCCCCCTGAAGTGGCGGCCGAAGATGGCGGCGATGCCGTAGCACACCGTGGCCGCCACGATCGCCAGCTGCGGCAGAAGCTGCCGCCCGGCGCCGGACAGGGCGTCGAGGCCGATCACCAGGGTGATGCCGGCGACTCCGGCGGCGATGCCGAACAGCTTGCGGCCGGTCACCGCCTCGTGCCGGGTGACCGCCCAGGTGAGCAGGAAGGTGAAGATCGGCGAGGTCGAGTTCAGGATCGCCGCCAGGCCGGCATCGATCTCGGTCTCGGCCCAGGCGATCAGGACGAAGGGGATGGTGCTGTTGACCAGCGCCTGGACCGCGAGCAGCCGCCAGGTCCGGGCATCGGTCGGCATGCGGACGCCGCGCAGCCGCAGCACCAGCAGCAGGAGGACGCCGGCGATCAGGGTTCGCGCCGCGATCAGCGTCACCGGCGGGATGGTGGCGACGCCGAGCTTGATGAAGCTGTAGGACGCGCCCCAGACCGTGGCCAGCAGCGCCAGCAGCAGATAGTCGACGACGGGCGGCGCGGCGCGGTCGGCGGGCATGGGGGCCTCCTCGGTTGCCGGCCCACCATGCCCCGCGCGCGGGCGCGTGTCGCGCGCCGACGCTGCGGTGTCCGTCGAAGTGTCGGAGGGGGGCGGTCCTCAGTCGTCCAGCAGTGCGGCCAGCTTCATGCCGACGGTCAGCGAGCCGTTGGCTTTGATCTTGCCGGTCATGTAGGCCATGGTCGGGCTCAGCGAGCCCTCGACCATCCGCCGCAGCGTCTCCGCCTTCATGCTCAAGGTCACGTCGGCCGGGGCGTCGCCGATCGACACCGCGGGCGCGGGGCCGGTGCCGTCGAGCACGATGAAGCCGTCGGCGCCGAGGTCGAACTTGACGCGGGCGTCGAGCGCGGGGCCGCTGGCAGCGCGGCCGCGCACGGCTTCGGCGAGGGCGTCGAGCGACATGGGCAAGGGTCCTTTCTGTCCGGGCTTCGATCAGGCGGCGGCGCGCTCGGCCCGGGCGATGAAGCCGCCGCCGAGCACGCGGTCGCCGTCATAAAGCACGGCGGCCTGGCCCGGCGCCACCCCGTGCTGCGGCGCATGCAGCTCCAGCACCGCCTCTCCCGGGCCGGTCAGCCGCACCGTCGCCGGCACCGGCGCCTGGGCGGATCGCAGCTTGGCCTCGACCACCCGGCCCTCGGGGCCGGGGGCCGCGTCCAGCCAGTTCAGCTCGGTCAGGGCGACGCTGTGCCGCGCCAGGGCCGACCAGGGGCCGACGATGACGCGCTTCGCCTCGGGATCGAGCCGGACGACGTAGAGCGGCTCGTCATTGGACTGGCGACCGCCGATGCCCAGGCCCTTCCGCTGGCCGATGGTGTAGTGGACGATGCCCTGGTGCCGGCCCAGCACGGTGCCGTCGAGATGCACGATCTCGCCAGGCCCGACCGCGCCGGGGCGCAGCCGCGCCACCACCTCGCCATAGCGGCCCTCGGGCACGAAGCAGATGTCCTGGCTGTCCGGCTTGTCGGCGACGACCAGGCCCAGGCGCACCGCCTCGGCCCGGGTCTCGGCCTTGCTGTTGCCGCCGAGGGGGAAGCGAAGAAATTCCAGCTGCTCGGGCGTGGTCGCGAACAGGAAGTAGCTCTGGTCCTTGGCCGGATCGATCGCGCGGTGCAGCTCAGGCCCCCGCGGCCCCTCGACCCGGCGGACATAGTGGCCGGTGGCCAGGCAGTCGGCGCCCAGGTCCCGCGCGGTCTCCATCAGGTCGCGGAACTTGACCTTCTGGTTGCAGCGGATGCAGGGGATCGGCGTCTCGCCGCGCAGGTAGCTGTCGGCGAAATCGTCCATCACCGCCTGGCCGAAGCGGCTCTCATAGTCCAGCACGTAATGCGGGAAGCCGATGCGGTCGGCCACGGTGCGGGCGTCGTAGATGTCGGCCCCGGCGCAGCAGGCGCCCTTCTTCTGGATGGCGATGCCGTGGTCGTAGAGCTGCAGCGTGATGCCGACCACGTCGTAGCCCTGCTCGGCAAGCTGGGCCGCGACGACGGAGCTGTCCACGCCGCCGGACATGGCGACCACGACCCGCGTCGCGGCCGGGGGCTTGTCGAAACCGAGTGAGTTCATGGCGGGCAGAATATAGGGAGGGATCGGCGCCGGGAAAACCGACGGATGATCCGGGCGGCCATGCTGGCCTGTTGTCGGACATAACAAGGGGTGCGTACACTCCCCCCAACCATAGGAGGATCGTCCCGGAATGTTTCGCCCCAACCGGCTGAAGGAACGGCTGCGCCGCGGCGACCAGCTGTTCGGCGCCTGGGTCGGCAGCGGCTCGCCCACGGTGGCGGAGATCATGGCCCATGCCGGCTTCGACTTCGTCATCCTGGACACCGAGCACGGGCCCGGCGGCATCGACGACACCATCGACCTGCTGCGCGCGGTGCAGGCGTCGGACACGCCGGCGGTGGTGCGGGTGCCGGCGCATGACCCGGTCTGGCTGAAGCGCGTGCTGGACGCCGGCGCCGACAGCCTGATGGTGCCGATGATCGAGAGCGCGGCCGAGGCCGAGGCGCTGGTGCGCGCCTGCCGCTACCCGCCGGCCGGCCGCCGCGGCTACGCCGCCGGCGCGGTGCGCGCCTCGACCTACGGCTTCGAGCCGGACTACATGCGCAAGGCCAACGACAACCTGCTGCTGCTGGCCCAGATCGAATCCAAGGACGCGGTGCCGGAGGCCGCGGCGATCGCCCGGGTCGACGGCATCGACATGGTGTTCATCGGGGTCAACGACCTCGGCGGCTCGATCGGCCTGCTGGAGCAGCTGCACGACCCGCGGGTGCAGGACCTGGTGAAGCAGATCGAGGACGCGGTGCGGCCGACCGGCACGCCGCTCGGCACCGTGCCCAGCAGCGCTTCGACCTGGGCCGAGCTGTTCGACCGCGGCTACCGGATGGTGACGGGCGGCGGCGATGTGCCCTATCTGCGCCAGGCGGCCTCGGATTCGGTGGCCGCGTACAGGGCCTACCGCGAAGGCGCGGGGAAGGGAGCCAAGGGCGGCGGCTACTGACCGTCGCCATGCTGAACCCGGCACCAAGACCGGGGCGGACCAGACAGCCATCAAACAGAAGGGGGAAACCATGCTCAAGACCGTGATCGCCGGCCTCGCCGGCGTCGTGCTGGCCGCCGTCGCGGCGCCCGCCGCCCAGGCCGAATGGCCGGAGCGGCCGATCACCTACATCGTGCCCTGGGCGGCCGGCGGCGGCACCGACGCCGTCTCCCGCATCCTCGCCTCGTTCCTGGAGAAGGAGCTGGGACAGCCGGTCAATGTCGTGAACCGCACCGGCGGCAGCGGCGTGGTCGGCCACACCGCGATCGCGACCGCCGCGGCCGACGGCTATACCATCGGCACGCTGACGGTCGAGATCAACATGATGCACTGGCAGGGCCTGACCGACCTGACCTGGGAGAGCTACACGCCGCTGGCGCTGATCAACGCCGACCCGGCGGCGATCGAGGTGGCGGCCGACTCTCCGCATGGCGACCTCAAGGCGCTGCTGGAGGCGGCCAAGGCCAATCCCGGCAAGCTCAAGGCTTCCGGCACCGGGCAGGGCGGCATCTGGCACCTGGCTCTGGCCGGCATGCTGCGCGACGCCGGACTCGATCCTGCGGCGGTGACCTGGGTGCCCAGCCAGGGGGCGGCGCCGGGGCTGCAGGACCTCGTCGCCGGCGGCGTCGACCTGACCCCGGTGTCGCTGCCGGAGGCGCGCTCGCTGATCGACGCCGGCAAGGTCAGGGCGCTGGCGATCATGGATGCGGAGCCGAGCTCGCTCTATCCGGACGTGCCGACGCTGAAGAGCGTGACCGGCAGCGGCTGGACCATGGGCGCCTGGCGCGGCGTCGGCGGGCCCAAGGGCATGCCGGAGGACGTGACGAAGAAGCTGACCGAGATCATCGGCAAGATCGTCCAGAGCGCCGAGTACCAGGAGATGGTGAAGTCCCGCGGCTTCGGCACCAAGGTGGCGCTGGGCGGCGAGTTCGCGGCCTATATGAAGACCTCGAACGACGCCCTCGGCGAGGTGATGAAGGCCACCGGCCTCGCCAAGCAGTAGCCGTCCCGTGCGCTTCAACGACGCGATCTTCGGTGCCGTCCTGCTGCTGGCCGGCATCGCCATCGCCTGGGCCGCGGCCGGGCATCCGCCCATGCCGGGCCAGGCCTTCGGGGCGGGGTCGTTCCCGCTCGTCATCGGCGTGGCGCTGGCGGTCACCGCGCTGCCGCTGATCCTGTCCGGGCTGCGCCAGCGCAGCCCGGCGCTCAGCCTCAGCGACTGGGCGCGCTCGCCGCGCTGCTGGCGCGACCTGGCCCTGACCCTTGCGGCGCCGGCCGTCTACATCCTGGCGGCCGACCAGATCGGCTTCGTGCCGACCGCCTTCGTTCTCCTGCTGGCGCTGGCAGCGACGCTCGGCGCCCGGCTCGTGACCGCGGCGGCATTCGCCGCGGTGATGGCCGTCGGCCTCTATCTCGGCTTCGCCCAGGGGCTGCGGGTGCCGCTGCCCCGGGGCTGGCTCGGCCTGCTCCTGGGGTGATGCGATGACAGACCTGTTGCAGGCTTTCGAGCTCGTGCTCGATCCCTATGTCCTGGCGGTGATCGCCGGGTCGGCCGTCTACGGCATGCTGGTAGGGGCCATCCCGGGACTGACCGCGACCATGGCGACGGCGCTGCTGATCCCGGTCACCTTCTTCATGCCGCCTATCCCGGCGGTGGCGGCGATCGTCACCGCCACGGCGATGGCGATCTTCTCCGGCGACATCCCGGGCTGCCTGCTGCGCATGCCCGGCACCCCGGCCTCGGCCGCCTATACCGACGAAGCCTACGCCATGACCCGCAGCGGGCGGGCGGAGACGGCGCTCGGCGCCGGGCTGTTCTTCTCCGCGCTCGGCGGGCTGTTCGGCACGGCGGTGCTGATCGTGGCGGCGCCGGCCCTGGCCGATTTCGCGCTGAACTTCAGCTCCTTCGAGTATTTCTGGCTGGTGCTGCTGGGCCTGTCCTGCGCCGTCTTCATCTCCGGCGCCCAGGTGACGAAGGGCATCGCGGCGCTGCTGCTCGGCCTCTTCATCTCCTGCATCGGGCTGCAGAACCCGGCCGGCGTGCCGCGCTTCACCTTCGGCAGCGTCGACCTGATGGGCGGTATCAACGCCATCAATGTCATGGTCGGCCTGTTCGCCGTGTCCGAGGTGATGCGCGCCGTCCTGGCCGTGCGCCAGCCGGTCGAGGTGGCGCGCCGGCCCACGGGCAACGTCCTGGCCGGCCAGGTGAAGCTGCTGATGACATATCCGCTCGGCTTCCTGCGCGGCAGCGTGCTCGGCACCATCGTCGGCATCCTGCCGGGCGCGGGGGCCGACATCGCCGCCTGGATGTCCTATGCCGTGTCCAAGCGCTTCTCGAAGACGCCGGAGAAGTTCGGCACCGGCCATGTCGAGGGCATCATCGAAAGCGGCTCGGCCAACAACTCGGCCCTGGCCGGCGCATGGGTGCCGGCGCTGGTCTTCGGCATTCCCGGGGATTCGATCACCGCGATCGCCATCGGCGTCCTCTACCTGAAGGGGCTGAATCCGGGGCCGACCCTGTTCATCGAGCAGGCGCCGCAGATGTACGCCATCTTCCTGATCTTCATCCTGGCGAACATCGTGATGATCCCGCTCGGCCTCGCCACCATCCGGGCGGCACGGCAGATCCTGCTGCTGCCGCGCAGCCTGCTGAGCCCGACGATCCTGATGTTCTGCATCGTCGGCGCCTTCGCGATCGAGAACTCGCTGCTCGGCGTGCTGGTGATCCTGGTGTTCGGCGTGATCGGCTTCGTGATGGAGGAGAACGGATTCCCGGTGGCGCCGCTGATCCTGGGCCTGATCCTCGGGCCGATGCTCGAGGACCACTTCTTCACCTCGATGATCAAGGCCGACGGCAACCTGCTGGCCTTCTTCGAGCGGCCGATCGCCGGCACGCTCGGGGCGCTGGCGGTGGCGATCTGGGCGCTGGTCCTGCTGGCCGGACTCCGTCGCGCCGTTACTTCAGCGCCCCGGCCGTCAGCCCACTGACGATCCGGCGCTGCAGCAGGGCGAAGACGACCAGGATCGGGGTCACGTAGATCGCGGCATAGGTCATGGTCCCGCCCCAGTCGTTGGTGTTCGGGCCCATGAAGGAGGACAGGCCGACCGTCGCGGTCTGCAGGTTTTCCGCCGCGATCAGCGAGCGCGAATACACGTATTCGCCGAAGGACTGCAGGAAGATCAGCACCGACACCACCAGGATGCCGTTGCGGGCGAGGGGGATCATGATCCGCAGGAAGGCGCCGATGCGCGAGGCGCCGTCCACCCGCGCCGCATCCTCCAGCTCGCGCGGCACCTGCAGGAAGGTCGACCGGCACAGCACGATGTAGAGCGGCAGCACCTTGGCGGTCTGGGCCAGCACCACGGCCGCGCGGGGCGTCTCCAGCAGTCCCACCTGGCTGAAGGCGACGAAGATCGGCGTCACCATCAGCGACGGCGGCAGAACCTGCAGCATCAGCACCAGGAACAGCGCCACCGCGGTCCAGGCATTGCGGTGGCGCGACAGGGCATAGGCGGCGCCGGTGCCGATCAGCGTCGCCAGCGCCGTGGTGCCCATCGCGATCAGCAGCGAGTTCCAGAGGTACCGGTCCATCGCGTGCTCGGCGAAGATCCGGCCGAACTGCCATTGCGGGTCGGTCGGCCAGAAGCTCGGCGGGAAGGCGAAGATCTCGCCGCCGGACTTGAACGCCGTCACATACATCCAGTACAGCGGGAACAGGTAGATCGCGGCGAAGACCAGGGCCAGGCCGAGCAGGACGAAGGGTTTGATCGATCCCGTCCTCATGCCGCGTGCTCCCGTTCGGTCGAGCGGACATAGAGCGCCGCGACCAGGATCACCAGCGCGATCATCAGCACGGCGACGACGCTGCCGGCCGAGATCTCGTAGGTCTCGAACGACATCTGCCAGGACCAGTACTGCGCGACGTTCGACGCATTGGCCGGGCCGCCCTTGGTCAGGGCCGCGATCAGGTCGAACTGCTGCAGCGTGAAGATGATGCCGAGCGCGATGACGGCGCCCAGCGTCGACCGCATCATCGGCAGGGTGATGTAGAAGAAGCGCCGGCCCGCCCGGGCGCCGTCGATCTGCGCCGCCTCGTACAGGTCGCGCGGGATCGCCGCGAGGCCGACCGACAGCAGGATCATGTTGAACGGGATGCCCAGCCAGATGTTGGCGATGATCACGGCGAACAGGGCGACGTCCGGGTCCGACAACCAGAAGATCTTGCCGCCGGTCAGCCCCAGGCTGGTCAGGGCGTAGTTCAGCACGCCGAAATCGCCGGCGAAGATCCATTTCCAGATCGCGCCGACCACCAGCGCCGGCATGATCCAGCCGGCCAGGAACACGCCGCGGATATAGGTCGCGCCCGGGAATGATTGCTGGAAGAACAGCGCCAGGCCGAAGCCGATGCTCAGCTGGAAGGTGATCGACAGCACGACGAACAGGACGGTGTTCTTCAGGATCTGCAGCGCCTCCGGCCGCGTGAACACGTCGCGGTAGTTGTCCAGCCCGACGAAAGGCCGGTCGAAGGAGGCCAGCGAGAACATGTCGACCTGCTGCAGCGACATCACCAGCGTGTAGACCAGCGGGAAGGCGGCGAAGACCAGCAGGTAGCCGACCGCGCACAGCACCAGCGCGACGTCGAAGCCGCTGCCGTCCCGCAGGGTGCGAAACAGCGGGAGGCGGGCAAGGACCGGACGGGAATTCACCGAACGATCGGTCATCGATTGGCGGATCTGGGCACTCGTCATCGACACCCCCTGCCCCCTCCCGCGAGGGGAGGGGGAGCTTGAATGATCAGATCGTGTCCGGTCGTCCTCACTTCTTCAGCACGCGGTCGATCGTCGACTGGGCGGTGGCGAGCGCGGCTTTGGCGTCGGTCTGGTGGGTCAGCGTCGACTGGATGGCGGTCTGGATCGCCTTCGAGATCTTCGGCCAGTCCGGGGTCGGGCCGCGCGGCCGGGCGTACTGCATCTGCTCGGTGAACACGGCATAGGCCTGCGGCCATTGCGGCGAGTCGGCCTTGGCGTTCTGGACCGGCGGCAGCAGGCCGAACTCGTTCCAGATCCGGTGGTTCTGCGAGTAGATGTACTCCAGCAGCATGAACGCCTCCTTCGGGTGCTTGGAGGTCTTGAAGATCACGTTGTTGAAGTCGCCGAGGGCGGAGGCGCGCGGGCTGCCCTCCTTCTCCACCGGGAACAGCGCGACGCGATAGTCGAACTTGGCCTCCTTGGCCATGAACGGCAGCTCCCAGGGGCCGGAGATGACCATGGCGGCGCTGCCGGCGTTGAAGGTGCCGGACGAATCGTGCTGGCTGCGGATCAGCGTGTCGGGCGAGGCCAGCTTCTCGTCCAGCAGCTTCTGCCAGAATTCCAGCGCCCGCACCGCACCGTCCGACCCGACGCTGTCGTAATCGGCGCCGGCACTCTGGATGAAGGGCAGGAACTGGAAGGTGCCCTCCTCGGTGCCGATGGCGGAGAAGGCGAGGCCGTAGACGTTCTTGCTCGGGTCGGTCAGCTTCTTTGCCGTCTGGTACAGCTCGTCCCAGGTCTGCGGCGGCTTGTCAGGGTCGAGGCCCGCCGCCTTGAACATGTCGGCGTTGTAATAGAGGGCGAGGGTGTTGGAGGCGCGTGGGATGGCGTAGAGCTTGCCGTCCCAGGTCGAGGAGTTGCGCGGGCCGGGATAGAAGGCGTCGGCCTTGATCACCTGCGACTGCTCGACATAGGGCGTCAGGTCCAGCAGCACGCCGCGCGCCGCGAACATCGCGGTCTCGGGGTTGTCGATGCCGATCACGTCCGGCGCCGAACCGGCGGCGTAGGCGCGCATCGAGTCGTTCACCACATCGGCGAAGTTGACGTGCTTGATGTTGACCTTGATGTCGGGGTGCTTGGCCGCGAACTCCCTGGCCAGCACATAGGTGAACTCGCCCTCGTCGTCATGGGTCCAGACCTCCAGCGTCACCGGCTCGGCCTGGGCCAGGGTGGAGGCGAGAAGGGCGGCGGTTCCCAACAAGAGTCGCAGGGTCCTGGACATGAGCTTCCTCCACTGTGTTGGTTGTTCTATTGCGGGTTGGCGACGAACTCCCCGCCGCGGCAGCGCTGCAGGTAGCGCAAGCCCTGCACCTGGCCGGTCATCTCGAGGTCGTCGCGGTAGACCGGGTCGTGCCAGCCCTCGATGTCGATCGCGCCCCTGAAGCCGCCCAGCCGCAGCTCGGTGATCACCCGGGTCCAGTCGGTGTCGCCGAAGCCGGGGGTGCGGTGGAAGGCGAAGGGGACCTTGCCGTGGACGCCGTGCTCCTTCACCACGTCCCAGCGCACGGTCGCGTCCTTGCCGTGGACGTGGAAGATCTTCGGCGCCCAGCGCCGGATCTGCGGCACCGGGTCGATCAGGTAGTAGAGCTGGTGGCACGGCTCCCATTCCAGGCCGAGATTGTCGTCCGGCAGGGCGTCGAACATCAGCTCCCAGGCCGCCGGGTTGTGGGCGATGTTCCAGTCGCCGGTCTTCCAGCTGCCCTCCATCGGGCAGTTCTCGAAGGCCAGGCGCACGCCCTTGTCGGCGGCGCGCTTCGCCAGCCGGCCGAACACCTCCTTGAATCGCGGCAGGCTCTCCTCCAGCGGCCGGCCGCGCACCCGGCCGGTGAAGCCGGCGACGATGTCGGTGCCGAAGAGATGGGCGTTGTCGATCAGCGCCTCCCAGCCAGCCAAGGTCTCGCGGTCCTGCGCCTGGTCCTCCAGCGGGTTGCCGAAGATGCCCAGCGCGCCGACGGTGACGCCGCTGTCGCCGATCGCCTCGCGGATCTCGGCGGCCAGGCGCGGAATGTCCTTGCCGCCCAGCGTCTGCCAGAAGAACGGCTCGATGCTCTCGAAGCCGTGGGCGATGATCTGGCGGACATAGCCGGCCGGGTCGTCGCCATTGGCTCGCACCATGGTGCCGATGCGGATGTCCTGGTGGTTGGCCCGGACGGGCTTGGTGCTGCTGGTCATGGTTCCTCGATCGTCTGGATGGCCACGCGGCGGCCCTGGCGCGCGCTCTCGATCGCGCCGAAGACCATGGCGAGGCTGTGGAAGTTCTGGTGGCCGACCGTCTCCGGCTCGGTGCCCGTGCGGATCGCGTCGACGAAATCGCGGATGACGCCGAGATGGCCGCCGGTGCGGTCGGCCGAAACCAAGGGCGGCACCTCGACCGTGGCGGGCTCGAAGAACAGCCCGTCGCGCCGGTCGGTCGCCACCTCGGCGCGGAAGCCCTCGGCCCCGTCCCAGCTCAGGCTGCCCTTGGTGCCGGCCAGGCGCCACTGGCTCTCCCAACTCGTGCGCAGACCTTCGGCGCACCAGCTGCCGCGATAGGTCAGGACGGCGCCGCCCTCCAGCTCGAAGATGGCATGGGCGCTGGCGCCGTGGGCGTACCAGGACCCGGCCGGGTTGCTCTCGTGGCAGTAGACGGCCAGGGGGCGGCGGCCGGCGACCAGCCGGGCGGCGTCCAGCGTGTGGATCGCCATGTCCAGCAGCAGCACATGCCGCATCTCCTCGCGGAAGCCGCCGAAATGCGGGCCGACGAAGAAGTCGCAATGCACGCCGGTGATGTCGCCGATCAGGCCGCCGGATGCCGCCCGCTGCAGCCGGCGGATGCCAGGATGGTAGCGCCGGTTCTGCACCACCGCGTGCACCCGCCCGGCCGCCTTCGCCGCCGCCACCAGCTCGCGCGCAGCGTCCAGGCTGTCGGCCATCGGCTTCTCGCTCAGCACGTGGCAGCCGCGGGCCAGGCCGGCCAGCACCACGTCGCGGCGCGCGTCCGGCACCACCACGTCGAACAGGATGTCGGGCTGCAGCCGGTCCAGCAGGGCCGGGACGTCGGTGCCGATCTCGGCGCCAGCCAGCTCGAACTCGGCGGCGCGGCCCCGTGCCCGCTCCGAGTCCAGGTCGGCCAGGCCGACGACCTCCAGCCCCTCGATCTGGCGGGCGGCTTCGAGCCAGGCCCGGCTCATGGCGCCGCATCCGGCAAGCACAGCTCGCACTTGGGTTTCGCTCCTCGACTGCCGGCAGATTGTTCGATTGTGTCGCCGTAAACGTTTACGATATTGATGTCGGCGATATCGGGCTGTCAATCCGGTTCTGGCATTGGCGATGCGTTCGGTTGCACTCTGTCGCCGCGGAAGGGAGGGCATCGCTTGGGAATCCGCGAGCTCGCGAAGCATCTGGACATCTCGATCGGGACCGTCTCCCGCGCCTTCAACGGCCGAGGCGACGTCAATCCGGAGACACGGCGGCGCGTGCTGGAGGCGGCGGCGGAACTCGGCTATTCGCCGAACCAGTCGGGCCGCAGCCTGCGCCAGGGGTCGACGCGGGCGATCGCCTTCATGCTGCAGGCCTATAGCGGGCCGGAGCCCTATGGCGAGCCGTTCTTCATCGGCCTGTTCGACGGGGTGCAGGAGGTGCTGGCCCGGCACGGGCTCGACCTGATCGTGCTGCTGAACACGCCGGACGGCGACCACGAGGCGCAGCTGCGCCGGGTGGTGGAGCGGCGCCTGGCCGACGGCATCCTGCTGCCCTGGACCCGGCGGATCGACCCGCGGCTCGACTTCCTGGTCCAGCGCCGATTCCCTTTCGCGGCGCTGGGCCGCAGCCTGTCCGGCGGCGGCCATCCCTGGCTCGATCTCGATTTCAGCCAGGCGGCGGAGACCGCGGTCGGCCGGCTGGCCGGCTTCGGCCACCGCCGCATCGCCCTCGGCAATGCCGGGCACGACCTGATGCAGGGTCACGTGCTGCTGGACGGCTACCGCCAGGCCCTGGCCAGGCACGGCATCGGCTTCGACGAGGCGCTGGTGCAGGCGGAGGAAATGACCGAGGCCGGCGGCTACCGGCTGGTCGACGCGCTGCTGCAGCGCGGGCCGCCGCCCACCGCGCTGTTCGTGGTCAACGAGCGCATGGTGGTCGGCGCCTATCGCCGGCTGAACGAGGCCGGCCTCAGGCCCGGCCGGGAGGTCGCGGTGATCGGCGGCATGATCGACAGCCCGTTCAGCCGCTTCCTGTCGCCGGCCCTGACCTGCTTCCGCCTGTCGCTGCACGATCTCGGCGTGAGGCTGGCCGAGGCGCTGCTGGCGACCATGCCGGACCACGCCGGGGAGTATGACGGCCGCCTGGTCCAGGATCTCTGGCCGCTGGAGCTGGTGCCGCGCGAGAGCGACCGGGTGATGCTGGGCGGGTAGGAGGGCGATGTCCCTCTGCAGGAGAATCGATTCCTGCGCTAGGCTGACGTCATGGGAATCGAGTTCGTCAGGCCCTGGGCGCCGGTATCGGAGGGCAAGGTGGCGGTCGCCCTGCAGCGGCGGCTCGAGTTCGAGGTCACACCCCCTCATCCGCTATGGGGCAGACAGGCTCGAGTCATCGGCCGAAGCGATGCGAATGACGATGTTGTCGTCGCGATGCCTGACGGCGGGTTCGCCATCGTTCATCTGGTCTGGGGCGCGTCGCCGGGCGATGTCCGCTGGCCTGCGACCTCCTTCTTCTCGTCTGCCGAGGAGATTTCGCGCGCCATGGCTGAATGGTCGCGCGAGGCCGGCTATCTCGACGAGAAATAGCAAGCTCCTCGGGCCGCTTCCGGCCCTCCCGCCCCGCTGCGGGATGTCGCTGGGCTACTCCGCCGCGACCGCGTCCATCGCTCCCACCGCGGCGGCGAAGCTGGCCAGGCTGGCGGTGCGCAGCGGCACGAAGGGTTTCCGGGCTTCGCGGCACAGGCGCTTCACCTGGCCGGCCGCGTGGTGGCTGACGCAGTCGACCGGGAAGAAGGCGATATCGGCCTGGCTGACCAGGCCCGGCAGCAGCGTCGGGCTGTCCTCGACGCCGCCGTCATGGCTCAGCAGCACGCCGCCGAGCCGCGCGGCCAGGGCCCGCAGCTGCTCGACCTGCTTCGGCCGGCCACCGACATAGAGCAGGGTCTGCCCCTGAAGCGCAGGCGCCGGTCTCTGCGCCTCGCCGGGTTCCGCCCGCTCGGCCAGCGTCGCTTCCAGCGCGGCGAGCTCGCCCTGCAGCACTGCGACCCGCCCCTCCGCCTGCTCCGCCCGCCCGGTGAGCCGGGCGACGGCCTCGCCCTGCGCCGCCAGCCGTTCGGCCAGCAAAGCGGACCGCGCCTGCTCGTCGGTCAGGCGCCGGCGCAGCGCCTCGTCGTCCGCCTGGGCGGCGGGAGCCGGCGCCATGGCCTGGCGCCGCGCCGCCTGCTCCAACTCCGTCCCCCGCCGGGCCAGGGCCTCGCGCGCGGCGCCCAGTTGATGCAGCCGCTCCTCCAGCCGGGCGATCCGATCGTCGCGGGCGCCGAGCTCCTGCTCCAGATGCCGCAGCCGGGCGATGTCGGCGCGGTTCGACATGCCGACGAGATGCGACAGCATGTGCACCTCGCCATACACCTCCTGCGCCAGCGGCCCGTCGGTGGCCGGGTGGCTCAGCACCGCCCAATAGGCGCCGGGGATGTCGCCGCGCTCCAGCGCCTCCTGCCACAGCACCCGCACCTCCGCCGCCGTGCGGGCCTTGGCGAAGCGCCTGATCGCGGCCTCGTGCCGCTTGTCGAGCAGCTTGTTCAGCAGCTTGCCGGCGACCTCCTTCTGCCCGGCCGCCCGCACGGCCCGGCCGTGCAGTGCGTGGTCCGAGGCGGTCCGCGCATCGGGGTCGTTCAGCTTGACGAAGAGCTGCCGCAGGTCGCCGGTCGACAGGCAGGTGCCGACCACCGAGCAGTGCAGGTTCGGCGACAGCTCCCAGATCCGGTCGCGGCCCTTGGCCGGGAGGGCGAGATCCTCACTTGCGATCGGTGGACGCGGGATAGCCACAGGGGGCGGCATCGGCATCGAGGCCGTCCGGAACAGAGGCGCGGAAACCGGCAGGGTCGGCATGCCGGGACTCCTATCGATGTATTCGGTAGGATATCACGATGGGCCGCTGCCGAAAGGTCGTCAACGTTATATTCAATGAGATACATCGACTTTTGGCTGGGACGGCACTCAGGCCGTGGCGCCGGCGGTGGGACCGGCACGCTGTAGTCGTCAGGCGGTCATCGGCCGGGCCGTTTCGCCGACGGGGCTTCGCCGGGCGGTGTCGGCTCCGGCCGGGTGCCCAGCCGGGCCACCGGCGCCGGGGCGTAGCGGACCTGCTCGCCCAGGGCGCCGCAGGCGGCGGCGAAGCTGCCCGCGGCGCCGAGCATGGCGCCGGCGGCGAAGCGGCGGAGGAACGACAGGCTCATGGCGGCCTCCCGGGGTCAGAGCCTGGCGACGTCGAGCACGGCCTGGGCGAAGGCCTCGGGGGCCTCCTGCGGCAGGTTGTGGCCGATGCCGCCGGTGACGGTGCGGTGCTCATACCTGCCCGAGAACTTGCCGCGATAGGCGGCCGGCTCCGGGTGCGGCGCGCCGTTGGCGTCGCCTTCCATGGTGATGGTCGGCACCGTGATCACGGGGCCCTGGGCCAGCTTCTGCTCCAGCTCGTCGTAACGCTTCTCGCCCTCGGCCAGGCCGATCCGCCAGCGGTAGTTGTGGATCACGATGTCGACATGGTCCGGGTTGTCGAAAGCCGCGGCGCTGCGGTCGAAGGTGGCGTCGTCGAACCGCCACTGCGGCGAGGCGAGCTGCCAGATCAGCTTGTTGAAGTCGTGCCGGTTCTGGCTGTAGCCCTCGCGGCCGCGCTCGGTGGCGAAGTAGAACTGATACCACCACTGGAATTCGGCCTTCGGCGGCAGCGGCTTCCTGCCGGCGGCGACGCTGCTGATCAGGTAGCCGCTGACCGAGACCAGCGCCCGGCAGCGCCCCGGCCACAGCGCCGCGACGATGCACGCGGTGCGGGCGCCCCAGTCGAAGCCGCCGATGACCGCCTTCTCGATCTTCAGCGCGTCCATCAGGGCGATGATGTCCACGGCCAGGGCTGCCGGCTCGCCGTTGCGGACCGTCGCCTCCGACCGGATCCGGGTGGTGCCGTAGCCGCGCAGATACGGGATGATCACCCGGTAGCCGGCCTTCGCCAGGACCGGCGCGACGTCGACGAAGCTGTAGATGTCGTAGGGCCAGCCGTGCAGCAGCAGCACCACGGGCCCGTCGGCCGGGCCGGCCTCGGCATAGCCGACGGTCAGGTCGCCGGCGTCGATCTGCTTGATCGGGCCGAAGCTGGCGCCGGACCTGGCCGGGGCGGCCGCGGCCATGGTCTGCGCGGCAGCCGGGCCGATCGCGACGAAGGGGGCGGCGGCCAGGGCCGTCAGCGCGGTGCCGAACAGGCGGCGGCGCGGGAGATCGATGTCTTCGGGCATGGGGACTTCTTCCTTCGGGACCGGCGGAGAGCTGCGGCTCAGGCCACGGTGAGGGTCACGTCGATGTTGCCGCGGGTGGCCTTGGAATAGGGGCAGATCTGATGCGCGGCCTCGACCACCTTTTGGGCGACCTCGCGGTCCAGGCCGGGCAGGCTGACGGTCAGCCGGGCCTGCAGGAAGAAGGCCCCGTCGGTGGTGCCCAGATCGACCTCGGCATCGACGGCCCGGTCGGCCGGCAGGGTGACCTTCATCTCGCTCGCCGCCCGGCCCATCGCGCCGATGAAGCAGGCCGACCAGCCGGCGGCGAACAGCTGCTCCGGGTTGGTGCCGGTGCCCGGGCCGCCCGGGGGCGACAGCTTGATGTCCAGCCGGCCGTCCGAGCTGCGGGCCATGCCGTCGCGGCCGCCGGTGGTGTGGGTCCTGCCGGTGTACAGCACCTTTTCGATGCGGGTCATGATGGGCTCCTTGGTGATGGAAGTGGGGGCGTGACGGCCCCCGTCTGGTTGCGCCGGCGCCAGGCGCTCGGCGTTTCGCCGAGCCAGCGGCGGAACAGCTTCGACAGATGCGACTGGCTGGCCAGGCCGCAGGCCAGGGCGATCTGGCTCAGCGGGTCGCGGGTGGTCAGCATCAGCCGCTGGGCCTGTTCCAGCCGCAGCCGGATGATGTAGCCGTGCGGGGTGGTGCCGAAGCTGTCCTTGAAGGCGCGGGCGAAGTGGCTGATGCTCAGCGCCGCCTGTTCCGCCAGCTCCTCGATCCGCAGCGGCCGGTGCAGGGACCGCCGCAGGTAGCGGTCGACCCGGCGCTTCTGCCACGGGGCCAGCCCGCCGCGGGTGCCTTCCGCCACGCCCGAGAGCGTCAGCAGCGTCACCAGCCGCACCGCGGCGGCGCGAGCGGCGGCCGGGTCCCGCACCAGCCCGCGGCGGACGTCCTCGATCAGCGCCGCGGCGGCCCCCGCCGGATCGCAGGACGCGTCGGCAGGCAAGGCCGCGAGGCTTGTCTCGTCCTTCTCCATCCTTGCGTCCTCCAGGCCGTCGTCGATGCCCGATATCTAGGCGGCGGCCGGGGAGGACGCCCGTTAGGGCTTGTGAGCCGGCGTTAGCGGCTGTCGCGCCGTCAGCGCAGCGAGCGGAAGGCGGCGCGGACCTCGGTGGCGAACAGCTCGGGCTCTTCCCAGGCGGCGAAATGGCCGCCCCTGTCGACCTCGTTGAAGTGGATGAGCGTGTGGTAGGCGCGTTCGACCCAGCTGCGCGGCGCGCGATAGATCTCGCCCGGGAAGATCGTCACGCCCGCGGGCAGGGAGATGTCGACCGCGTTGAAGTTGTTGGAGTGGTCCTCCCAGTAGATCTGCGCCGCGGAGGTGGCGCTGTCGGTGAGCCAGTACAGCGAGATGTCGTCCAGGATCTCGTCCCGGGTCAGGGATTTCTCCGGATCGCCGCCGCTGTAGGTCCATTGCGCGATCTTGTCGTACATCCAGGCGGCTTGGCCGACCGGCGAATCCGCCAGGGCATAGCCCACCGTCTGCGGCCGGGTCACCATCATGGCCGAGTAGCCGGTGTTGTTCCGGTAGAAGTCGTTCAGCTGGTCATAGGCCGCCTTCTCCGGGGCCGGCAGCCCGGCCGGGGCGGGCAGGCCCTGCGCCAGCAGCGGTTGCAGCTCGGCCGGCACGGTGGCGGGCATGTTGACATGGATGCCGATCAGCCCGGGCACCTTCTCCATCGCCATCCGGTGCGAGATCACCGATCCGCAGTCGCCGCCCTGCGACACGAACCGCTTGTAGCCCAGCCGCGCCATCAGCTGACCCCAGGCGCGGGCGATGTGGTCGGAGCCCCAGCCGGTCTTCGTCGGCTTGCCGGAGAAGCCGAAGCCCGGCAGCGACGGCACGACCAGGTGGAACGCGTCCTGCGCGCTGCCGCCATGCGCCGTGGGGTCGGTCAGCGGGCCGATCGCCTTCACCAGCTCCAGGATCGACCCCGGCCAGCCATGCGTCATGATCAGCGGCAGGGCGTCGTCGTGCTTCGAGCGGACATGGATGAACTGGATGTCGAGCCCGTCGATCTCGGTCACGAACATCGGCAGGGCGTTCAGCTTCGCCTCGACCTTGCGCCAGTCGTAGCCGGTGGCCCAGTAGCGCACCAGCGCCTGCAGCCGCTCCAGCTGCACGCCCTGGGACGCGTCGGCGACGGTCTCCCTGCCGGGCCAGCGCGTCGCCGCGAGGCGCCGGCGCAGATCGACGAGCGCGTCCTCCGGAATCTCGACGCGGAACGGGCGGACCGCATCGCCCTGGGCGGCCGCGGCCAGCCGCGCGGGCAGGAAGCTCAGCGCGCCGGCGGCGGCCATTGCGGCCGCGGAGGTCGCCAGGAAGCCGCGCCGGGTGGCGGGCGGCATTGCGTCGGGCATGATCGTTCCTCTGCTGCGGGACGGACGGCCCCGATGGGCCGGTCCGTGGGCGACCCTAGCGTCGTGGCCGCGCCCGTGCTTTCACGCGAGCGCCGGGTTTGCCGCCGATTGCTGGATTCTGCAGCCGCCGGCCGTGGTGCCCCGCCGGCCCTTCCCCTAGGATGCCGCCGATTCGAAGCGTGGCGGAGATTGGCGAATGATGGCGGGGCCGGCGCAGGACGTCTTCTCCTTCGGTCCCTTCCGCCTGGCCGCGGGCGAGCGGCTGCTGACCCGGGGCGGCGTGCCGGTCGAACTCGGCGCGCGGGCGCTGGACATCCTGATCGCCCTGGTCTCCCGCCCGAACGAGCCGGTCGGCAAGCGCGAGCTGATGGCCGAGGTGTGGCCCGACGTGATCGTCGAGGAGGGCAGCCTGCGCTTCCACATCGTCGGGCTGCGCAAGGCCCTCGGCGACGGCCAGGACGGCGCGCGCTACATCGCCACCCTGCCGGGCCGCGGATACTGCTTCGTCGCGCCGGTGCTGCGGTCGGCACCGCCGGCCCAGGCACCGGACGGAGCGGCCGCGGCC
The DNA here is from genome assembly GCF_916619195.1 of Inquilinus sp. Marseille-Q2685. NCBI lineage: Bacteria > Pseudomonadati > Pseudomonadota > Alphaproteobacteria > Rhodospirillales > Rhodospirillaceae > Inquilinus > Inquilinus sp. Marseille-Q2685. The sequence continues at coordinate 1,839,274 of NZ_CAKAKL010000001.1, read as the reverse complement.
CCCATCACAGGCGCCACCTTCCTGCCGGCGCGGCTGGCGCGGATGGTGGGGCGGGAGGAGAGCGTGCGGGCGCTGTCGGCCCAGCTCGTCGCCGCTCGCTTCGTCACCATCACCGGTCCCGGCGGGGTCGGCAAGACCACGGTGGCGGCCGCGGTGGCGCATGAGCTGCTGGACTCCTTCGCCGGGGCCGCCCTGTTCGTCGATCTCGGGCTGCTGACCGACCCGCGGCTGGTGCCGGTCGCGGTGGCCTCGATGCTGGGCCTGCCGATCCGGTCGGAGGATCCGGTCCCCGGTCTGATCGCCCATCTGCGCGACCGGCGCTTCCTGCTGGTGCTCGACAGCTGCGAGCATGTGATCGACGGCGCGGCCGGACTCGCCGCCGATCTCTTCCGGGCCGCGCCCGGGGTCCACATCCTGGCCACCAGCCGGGAGGCGCTGCGGATCGAGGGCGAGCAGGTCCACCCCCTGGCGCCGCTGGCCAGCCCGCCGGACGACCCCGGCCTCACCGCGGCGGCGGCGAGAGAATTCCCCGCCGCCCGGCTGTTCCTGGAACGTGCCGCCGCGGCCGGCGCCCCGCTCGAGCTCGGCGACGCGGATGCCGCGCTGGTGGCCGAGATCTGCCGCAAGCTCGACGGCGTGGCGCTGGCGATCGAGCTGGCGGCCGGGCGGGTCCAGGCCTACGGCCTGCGGCAGACCGCGGCGCTGCTGGACCAGCGCCTGCCCCTGTCCTGGCCCGGACAGCGCAACGCGCCGCCGCGGCAGCGCACCCTGCAGGCGACGCTGGACTGGAGCTACGGCCTGCTGTCGGAGGCGGAGCGCCTGGTGCTGCGCCGGCTGGCCGTGTTCGTCGGGCCGTTCACGATCGAGGCGGCGCTGGGCGTGGCGACCGGCGGGGCCGGGGACGACGCCATGCTGTTCGCCGCCATCGACAGCCTGGTCGCCAAATCCATGGTCGCGACCCGCCCGGTCGGCGCGATGATGCGCTATCGCCTGCTGGACACCACCCGCGCCTATGCCCTGCAGATCGCCGATGCCGCCGAGCGCGCCGATCTGGCCGCGCGTCATGCCGGCTATTACCGGCGCTGGCTGGGCCAGCTCCGGACCGAATGGCCGACCCTGTCGAACGTGGCGGAGCGGGGGCCGCACCTGTCCGCGATGAACAATGTGCGCGCGGCCCTGGAGTGGTGCTTCGGCCCGGGCGGCGATGCCGGTCTCGGCATCGCCCTGGCGGCCGCCGCGGCGCCGGTCTTCCTGGCGATGTCGCTGCTGACCGAATGCCGGCGCTGGTCGGAGCGGGCGATCCTCGCCCTCGACGCCACCACCCGCGGCGGCGGCGAGGAGATGCATCTGCAGGCAGCGCTGGGGATGGCGCTGATGGTCATGCAGGGCGGCAGCGGCGCGGCGCACGCGGCGCTGCAGCGGGCCTTGGCGATCGCCGAGACCCGCGGGGACGCTGCCGGCCAGTTGATGGTGCTGGGGCCGCTGCACATGTTCCATCTGCGCAGCGGGGCGTTCGGCACGGCGCTGGAGCTGGCGAGGCGGGGGCCCGCCCTGGCCGGCGCGGTCGAGGATCCGGCCGCCGCGGCGCTGGCGCAGTTCCTGCTCGGCATCTCGCTGCACCTGGCCGGCGATCTCGGCGGGGCCCGGACGGCGCTCGAGGCGGCGCTGCAGCACCCGCCGGGCCCGCCCTCGGCCGGCATGATCTCGCTCGGCTTCGAGGGGCAGAACCTGGCCGGCGTGATCCTGGCGAGGACCCTGTGGCTGCTGGGCTACCCGGCGCAGGCGGCGGAGCATGCCCGCCGGGCCGTCCGGGACGCGGAGCGGGTGGACCATCCGGTGACGCTGTCCGTCGCCACGCTCTGGGCGATCACCGTGCATCTCTGGACCGGCGACCTGCGCAGCGCGGAGCAGCATGTGGCCTGGTTCGCGGCCCGGGCGGGGTCCCATTCGCTGGGGCCCTTCGTCGCCGTCGGGCAGGCCCTGGCCGGGGCGCTGGCCCTTCGCCGCGGCGATGCCGAGGCCGGGGTCGAGGCCCTGCGCGACGCCCTCGCCTCCCTGCGCGGGGCGCGCTACGAGGTGCTGACCACGGCGCTCGAGATCGCGCTGGCCGAGGGGCTCGCGGCGACCGGCCGGGCGGCCGAGGGCCTGGCGCTGGCCAACGTGACGATCCGGCGGGGCGAGGCCGGAGGCGACCTCGTCTATGGGCCCGAGCTGCTGCGGGTGAAGGGCCGGCTGCTGGCGGCGGTCCCGGGAGCGGGCGGCGCCGAGGCCTGCTTCCGCCAGTCGCTGGACTGGAGCCGCCGCCAGGCCGCGCTGGGGTGGGAGCTGCGGGCCGCCCTCGACCTTGCCTCGCTGCTGGCCGGCCAGGGCCGGTCCGATGAGGCGGGGGCGCTGCTGCGGCCGGTGTTGGACCGCTTCACCGAGGGGGCGGAGACGGCGGATCTGCAGGTCGCCGCCCATCTGCTGGCGGCATTCGGGTAGAGGCATCGGCGGCGGCCGGGACGGAGCCCGGCCGCCGCCGATGCACATCAGGCCCCTGGACGTCAGGCGATGTGCAGCCGGACGTCGACATTGTTGCGGGTGGCGTTGGAGTACGGGCAGACGTGGTGCGCCTTCTCCACCAGCGCCTGCGCCTGGGCTTTGTCCAGGCCGGGCAGCGAAATGGTCAGGTCGACATCGATGCCGAAGCCGCCCGGGATCTCGCCGATGCCGACCTCGGCCTTGACCGAGGCGTCGGGCGAGATCTGCACCTTCTCCTTGCCGGCGACGAACCGGATCGCGCCCAGGAAGCAGGCGGAATAGCCGGAGGCGAACAACTGCTCCGGATTGGTGGCGCCGCCCTTGCCGCCCATCTCCTTCGGCACGGCCAGCGGCAGGTCGATGATGCCGTCGGACGACTTCGCGCGCCCATCGCGGCCGCCGGTCGAGGTGGCGGTGGCCTTGTAGATGATCTTCTCAGGCTTGGTCATGGCAGGCTCCTGGGTTGGGCCGCACCGGCGATGCGGCCAGGGATGACGGTACAGACATGGGGCGGCGGCCTGAAGCCGCCACCCGGACCGGCGCTCCTATTGGTCGAAGCGCCGGGGATCGACCGCGGCGAAGCCGTCGCCGCGGGTGAAGTTGTCGAACCGCACCGCCAGCGGCACCGGCGACGGGTCGCGATAGGGGCCGAACTTGAAGTACTGGTTGCCGCCGCCGGGGAAGCCGACGGGGCCGTGCACCGCGGCGATCGGCCGGCCGTCCGCCCAGACCTCCACCAGATCGTCCGGCCGGCCGGTGACGCGCAGATGCACCACCATGTCGACCCAGGCGCCGAAGGGCGAGGGCAGAGACGCCTTGCGGTCAATGGCGAGGCCGCGGCTGCATTCGGCGCTGCGGTCGGCCGGCAGCTCCGCGCCCAGCTCGTCGGCGCCGCCATGCAGGAAGCTGCGGATGCCGTTGGGGAAGTCCGAGAAGTCGTAGCCGTCCTGCCAGGCCACCAGCACTCGGCACTGCTGGCCCGGCGATGGCCCCGCCTGTTCGACGGTCAGGTGGAAGGCGCCGTTCTTGAAGCGCTGGGCCAGGAACGGGCTGCGGCTGCCGCTCTGCTTCCACTGGCCGATCACCAGACGGTTGCCGTCGGCCGTCGCGGCCGGCCCGTCGATGCGGAAGCTGAAGCCGAACCAGCTTTCGGCGCCCGGCGCCTCGGTCGATTGCAGCCACAGCTCGGCGCGCTGGTCGTCCTCCGGCTCGAACACCGCGCCCGGCGCGGTGTCGAGGCAGCCGCTGCGCCGGCGCTGCACCTCGACCGAGGGAATGGCCGGCGGCATCGTGGCGTCCGGCAGCAGGGCCATGCCGGCGGCGTAGCGGCCGGACCGCACCAGGGACTCCTCGATGAAGAAGCGGTTCTCCGCTCGCGGGCAGGGGGCCCAGATGTCCGGATCGATGCGGCCCGATTCGAATCCATCGGCGATGTCGGCGCCGGCGGGCGCGGCGGCGGTCGGGGCTGTGGCGAGGATCAGGACGGCCGGCAGCAGAAGCCGTCGCGACAGGGCTGCGAGCATGATCGTCCCGGCGGTGTCGGGGCCGCGGGCAGGATAGGCGGCCGGCCGGGCGCAGCCAAGCGGTGCGACCTATTTATCGAACCGCCGGGGGTCGACCTCCTCGAAGCTGCGGCCCAGGCCGAAATTGTCGAGATGCGCCACCACCGGCGTGTCGCCGGGGTCGCGATACGGCCCGATCTTGAAGTACTGCCGGCCGCTGTCGCGATAGCCAAGCCGGCCGCGGACCGTGACGATCTGCCGGCCGTTGGCCCAGACCTCGATCAGGTCGTCCGGCTGCGCATTCACCTTGATGTGGACCACCATGTCGACCCAGGCGCCGTAGGGCGACGGCAGCGACGCCTTGCGGTCGATGCTGAGATTGCTGCCGCAATCGGCGGTGTAGTCGGGCGGCAGCCTAGCGCCGGTCTCGTCGAAGCCGTCATGCAGGAAGCTCAGATGCGGCGGGAAGTCGGAGAAGTCGTAGCCGTCCTCCCAGGCCACCAGCACCCGGCACTGCTGCAGCCGGGCCGGCCCGTCCTGCTCCACGGTCAGGTAGAACTTCCGGTTGCGGAAGCGCTGGCCGAGGAACGGGCTGTACTGCCCGGCCTGCTTCCATTGCCCGACCAGGAGGCGCCGGCCATCGGCCTCGGGCGCCGGCGGCGCGTCGATCCGGAAGCTGAAGCCGTACCAGAGGTCGGCGCCCTTCTCCTCGGTCTCGCGCAGCCACAGCTCGGCCCGCTGGTCGCTGCCGGCCATGAAGTCCATGTCCTTGTCGGAATCGATGCAGCCGCTGCGCCGGTGCTCGGTGTTCACCGCCTCGATCTCAGGCGGCAGGTCCGGCGTCGGCAGCAGCGCCATGCCGGCGGAGTACTTGCCGGAGCGCGCCAGCGCGTCGTCGATGAAGAAGCGCCCCTCGGGCCGGCGGCAGGGCGACCACACCTGCGGCGGAATGCGCCCGCCCTCGAACCCGTCGCTGAGCGGATCGGCGGGAGCCGGGGTGGCGGCCAGCAGGAGGAAAAGGGCTGGCAGGTGCCACCGCAGGAAGGCTGGAAGCATGGATCTGTCGGGCCGCCGAATCGGGAAACGAAGCGGCAGGATAGGTCAACGCGGCGGCCGGGTGGCTCCCAGAAGACGCGGCAGGTCGCCGCGCCAGGCGACCAGCGAGAACACCAGCGCCGCCACCAGCACGAACAGCGCCGTCACCGCCGCCATCACCGGGGTGTAGCCGTAGCGCAGGGCGTTGAAGATCTTGATCGGCAGCGTCTCCACCGTCGACCCCGCCACCATGTAGGCGACGATGTACTCGTTCAGGCTCAGCACGAAGGCGAAGGCGTAGCCGGAGATGATGTAGGGCCTGACCGAGGGCAGCACGATGGTGCGGAACACCGTGCGCTCGTCGGCCCCCAGCGTGCGCGCCGCCTCCACCGCCGCCTTGTCGATCGAGGCCAGGCCGAGGGCGATGTTCACCAGCGGCAGGGTGACGAAGAAGATGCCGTGCGAGACGATGGTGGCGGCGATGTGCCCGTACAGGCCGACGATCTGCCAGAAGATCAGGAAGCCCAGGGCCGAGACCACCGGCGGCAGGATGAAGGGGGCGATGCCGAGGGTGTAGAGGGCGCGGCCCCAGCGCGGGTTCCAGCGCCAGAGATACCAGGCCATCGGCAGCGCGATCGACACCGACAGGGCCGCGGCGAGCACGGCGATGACCACGCTGTTGCTCAGCGCCCCGACCCATTCCGGGTCCTGCAGCATCTCGCCGTACCAGGCGAAGGACAGGCCCTGCGGCGGGAACAGCAGGCGCTTCTTCTCGTTCAGCGACACGCCGATGATGACGATGATCGGCGCCAGCAGCACGGCCCCGATCAGGCCCATATAGAGGCGGGAGAGGGCGCGGCCCATGGTCAGCGCCTCCGCCCTTGGCCGAGCAGCAGGGTCAGGCCGATCAGGGCCAGGCTGACCAGCACCAGGAACACCGCCAGCGCCGCGGCGAAGGGGATGTTCGACTGGTAGATCGCCTGGTCGGTGATCAGCACCGACAGGGTCCAGTGCTCCGGCTTGCCCAGCACCTGCGGCAGCACATAGCAGCCGAGGGTGAAGACGAAGACCAGGATGGCGGTCGCCAGGATCGCCTGGCGCAGCGACGGGATCACCACGGTGAAGAAACCGCGCAGCGGCGAGGCGCCGAGGGTGCGGGCGGCCTCGGTGATCTCGGGGTCGAGGCGGTTCACCGCCGGGTACAGCATCAGCACCGAATAGGGGAAGCCGATGAAGCAGAGGCCCATCAGCAGCGCGCCGAAGCTCGGCGTCCAGGCCTCGGGCGAGGACAGGATGCCGAGCGTGACCAGCAGGTTGGACAGGCCGGCCGAGCGCGACAGCAGGATCGACCAGGCGAAGCCCATGATCACTTCGGACAGCGACAGGATCGACAGGATGCAGACCAGCCAAGCCACCTGCGCCCGCCGCCGGGTGCGGCTGAGGAACCAGGTGAAGGGCACCGCGGCGGTGACGCAGATCACGGCGGCGAGGCCGCAGATCATCAGCGAGAAGCCCAGCACCCGGGTGAACAGCGGCGTCCAGAACCGGGCGTAGTTCTCCAGCTCGAAGGCCGGCTGGTACAGCCCGCCCTCGACCCGGTGATAGAAGCTGAACGCCACCATGATCACGAAGGGGATCAGAAAGAAGACGGCCAGCATCGCCGCCGGCCACAGCGCCGGAAGCCGGGCGAGGAGGCCGCGGGGGGCGGACGGGGCGGGCGCCGGGGCGGCCGATGCCGCGGTCATGGCGGGCGCGGTCATGCGGGCCTCCCGAAAGTGTCGAGGGCGCAGCCTTCCCAATTATGCGGGAGGGGTAGGGAGGGGCTGTCTCAGCCGGATCCCATGCTGCCATATTGGCCCCCGGTTCCAGGCGGCGGGATCCGGAGCATTCGCGCGCGGACGCGCGCAGACCCCTCCCCCACCCTCCCGCAAGGGGAGGGGGAGAGTGGGAAGGCAGCGGCGCCGAGGTCGGGGACATCGCGGTCATGCCGCCAGCACCACGCAGGAGTCGGGCGGCAGCTCGACCGTCACGGTCTGGCCGGCCGCGATCGGGGGCAGATCCTTGCGCGCGGCGGCGGCGACGAGGCGGGTGCCGGCGCAATCGACATAGACTTCGACCGAGTTGCCGACGTCGCGCACGAAGTCGACCGTGCCCGCCACCCGGTTCGGGCCCGCCTCGCCGGCCGGGCGCAGCTGCACCTCCTCCGGCCGGACCAGCAGGGTGGCGCCGGCGCCGGGCTGAAGCCCGTCCAGCCCCTCGCTCGCGGTCAGCACCGCGTCGCCGAGGCGCAGGGCCCCGCCGTCGACCCGGACCGGCAGCAGGTTGCCGGTGCCGATGAAGTCGGCGACGAAGGCGTTGGCCGGGCGGCGATAGATCTCCAGCGGCGCGCCGGCCTGCTGGATCCGCCCGTTGCCCATCACCACGATCAGGTCGGCCATGGTCATGGCCTCGCGCTGGTCGTGGGTGACCAGGATGGTGGTGACGCCCAGGCGCTGCTGCAGCTGCCGCAGCTCGATCTGCATCGCCTCGCGCAGCTTGGCGTCCAGCGCCGACAGCGGCTCGTCCAGGAGGAACAGGCTGGGGTCGATCGCCAGCGCCCGGGCGATGGCGACGCGCTGGCGCTGGCCGCCGGACAGCTGCGAGACGTGGCGGTCGGCCACGCCGGGCAGCTGCACCATGGCCAGCAGCTCCTCCGCCCGCCTGCGCTGCGTCGCCTTGTCGGCGCCGCGGATGCGCAGGGCATAGGCGATGTTCTCGCCGACCGTCAGGTGGTCGAACAGCGCCAGGGACTGGAACACCATGCCGAAGTTGCGCTGGTGCGTCGGCACCGGGGTGACGTCGCGGCCGTCCAGCAGCAGCTGGCCCTTGGTCGGGGATTCCAGGCCGGCGATGATGCGCAGCAGCGTGGTCTTGCCGCAGCCCGAGGGGCCGAGGAAGCAGACCAGCTTGCCGGCCGGGACGGCCAGGTCGACATCGGTGACGGCGGTGACCCGGCCGTAATCCTTGGCGATGCCCTGGAGGCGGAGCTCGTGCATGCGGCGCGGGTCCTGTCTCGGAGGTAAGGCCCCGGCCGCGGGCTCCGCAGCCGGGGCGCGCTCTCTATCAGCCGGTGATCATCGCCGTCCACTTCTCCGCGACCCAGTCGCCGCGTTCGGTGTACAGCTTGTAGTCCGGGATGATCGGCTTGATGTCGCTGGAGACGGCGGCGAACTCCTCCGCCGACAGGGTCAGCATCTCACGCGGCACGATCGGCGCCGTGCCGACCTTGCGCGACAGCAGCTCCTGCTGCGCCGGCTGGCACATGAAGTCGATGAAGACCTGCGCCTCCTCCAGCTTCTTCGACGCCTTGCTGACGGCCCAGGAGCCGCGGTCGGACACGCCGCCCTCCTTCGGGAAGGTCGAGCGCACCGGGAAGCCGTCCTTGATCGCGAGGCCGGTGACGTCGTGATAGTACTCGCCCATCGGGATCTCGCCCGACTGCAGGGCGTTCTGGAACTGGCCCTCGTCGCGGTACCACAGCGACACGTTCGGCTTCAGCTCGGCCAGCTTGGCCAGCACCTTCTCGACGCCCTCATTGGTCGACAGGATGTCGGTGTTGCCGCCGAAGAAGGTGTGGGCGGTGATCTCCAGCAGGAAGGAGTTGCTGGCCAGCGCCATCAGGCCGACCTTGCCCTCGTTCGCCTTGTCCCACAGCGCCGCCCAGCTGGCCGGCGCCTCGGCATAGGTCTCGGTGTTGGTGACGAGGGTGATGAACCAGGCCACCGCCGCGACGCCGGCGATGCGGCCGTCGTCGTATTTGTTGATGAACTCCGGGAACACCTTCTCGGCGCCCGGGATCTTCGCCGGGTCCAGCGCCTGCCACAGACCGGACTTGATGCCGCGCAGCATGGCCACCTGGGCCATCATCGACACGTCGGCCGGGGCCTCGCCGGCATTGGCCGCGGTCTGCAGCTGCACCAGCCAGGCCTCGCCGGTCGGCTCGCCGACGCCCTCGACCTTGATGCCGCTGGCCTTGGTGAACTCCGGGAAGACGTGCTTGCCGAAGCTCTCCTCGAAATAGCCGCCATAGGTGCCGATCTTGATGCTGCGCTCCTGCGCATGCACGAAGGGCGCGCGGCCGACCGTGGCCAGGGCGGCGCCGGCGGCGGACAGCTTCAGGAGCGTCCGCCGGCTCGGGGAATAGCGATAGATCTCGCGGGTCATGAAACCTCCTCGTGTTTTCTTATGACGACGCCAGGGCGGCCGTCAGCCGGTCCGCGACGACAGGGGCCGCGTCGCTGCCGACATTGGCGAAGGCGACGCGCAGGAACCGGTCCTGCCCCGGCCCGAACATGCTGCCCGGCAGGGTCAGCAGATTGTGCTCCAGCGCCAGGCCGCGGGCCACCGCGACGGCATCGCGGCTCGGGAACGGATGCTCGAGATAGGCGAAGAAGGCGCCCAGGCTGACCAGGCGCCAGCCCTGCAGCTGCGACAGGGCGGCGCGGAACACGGTCGCGCGCTCGCGCATCGACGCGGTGTTGCCCTGCACCCAGCCGCCCAGCCGCTCCAGGCCGAACAGCGCCGCCTCCTGGCCGATCCGCGGCGCGCAGATGGCGACGCAGTCCATCGCCTTCTCGACCTGCGCCATCAGCGCCGGCCCGGCGGTGATGGACCCGACGCGGTGCCCGGTGATCGCGAAGACCTTGGAGAAGCTGTAGAGGTGCACCACCGTCGAGCCCCAGTCCGGATCCTCGAACAGGTCGTGCGGCCGGGCGTCGGTCGGCAGGAAGTCGATATAGGTCTCGTCCAGCACCAGGGCGATGCCGCGGCGCTTCGCCAGGTCGTAGAAGGCGCGCAGCGTCCCGGCGGGATAGATCGCGCCGGTCGGGTTGTTCGGCGTCACCAGCACGATGGCGCGGGTGCGGTCGGTGATCAGCCGCGCGACCTCGTCCACATCCGGCACGCCGCCGGCGTCGGGCCGGAAGGCCGGGTGCAGCGCCTCGATCCCCGTCGCGTCCAGCCACATCCGGTGGTTGAAGTAATAGGGCAGGGGCAGCACCACCTGATCGCCCGGCCGGGCCAGCGCCGCCATGGCCAGGCAGAAGGCCTGGTTGCAGCCGGCGGTGATCGCCAGGTTCTGCGGGCCGATGGCGCCGCCGTAGTAGCGGGCGAAGCGCGCCGCCAGCGCCGCGCGCAGCTCGGGCAGGCCGAGGATCGCGGTGTAGCGGTGCACGGCGGGGTCGCGCAGCCGCTCCGCCAGATGCGCCGTCAGCGCCTCCGGCGGGGCATAGCCCGGCACGGCCTGGGCCAGGTCGATCAGCGGCCGGTCGGCCGGGAAGCTGCGGCCTTCGACCCAGCGCTGGGCCTCGGCGATCGGCGGCGCCGCCACGGCGGCGAGGAGGGGATTGAGCGTCGTCATCGGCCCTGATTATACCGGATCGCGCTTCAGCGGCATGGTCATGCAGTGGATGCTGCCGCCGCCGGCCGCCAGCAGGTCCAACTCGGGCTCCAGCACGTCCAGCCCCTCGGCCCGCAGCGCGGCGTTCACCCGGGCGCTGTGCTTCGGCGACAGCACCCGGTCGCGGCCCAGGGCCAGCAGGTTGCAGCCCATCCGCATCACCTCCTTGTAGGTGACGTCGATCAGCTTGATGCGATGGCCGCGCAGCCAGTCCAGCAGGCCGTCGTCCAGCACGTCCGTGCAGGCCACGGCCAAGCCGTCCGCGGCCATGCAGAAGATCACGTCGAGATGCAGGAAATGCTCGGGGAAAGGCTCGACCCGCGCTTCCCAGCCCTCGGCCTCGAACCAGCGGGCGAACTGCCGGGCGCCGGCCTCGTTGGTGCGCTCGCCGGAGCTGCCGATCAGCACCAGCCCGGGGCGGATGATGTGGATGTCGCCGCCTTCCAGCGTGCCGTCGGTGGAGTAGCGCCAGATGCCGCCATGCTGCTGATAGAACTCGATCACCGAGGCGTATTCGCCGCGCCGCTGCGGGCGGAACAGCTGGGTCACCACCGGGCCCCAGGGCGTCACCTGGCTCGAATCCCGGGTGTAGACCTGATAGGGCAGGTGCGGCTCGGTCTTCAGGTAGTGGCAGGTGACGCCGGCGCTCTCCAGCGCATCGACCATCTGCCGGTACTGGCCCTGCACCCGCTGGTGGTCATAGGCCGACCCGGCCTCCAGCGTGGCCCGGGCGATGCTGTTGGTCGGCTGCCAGGCATAGTGCTCCGGCGTCGCCAGCAGCACGTCGCGCAGCACGCCGGTCTCGGAATCCAGGGTCCAGGTCACGCGAGGCCTCGCTGTTCGTCACCGTTTCGTTGCCGGAAGGATGGCAAATGTCACGGCGCTGAAAAATAGCGGCGTCGCGACGTTCACTTCGCAGTTTCTCGATGTAATCTCGTCGCCATGAAGAACGTATCAGATGTCGAGCTGCGGCTGCTGCGAATCTTCGTCACCGTGGCCGATGCCGGAGGCTTCGCCGCGGCGCAGGCGGCGCTGAACCTCGGCGCCTCCACCGTCTCGACCCAGATGGCGCAGCTGGAGCGGCGGCTCGGCGCCCGGCTGTGCGAGCGCGGCCGCTCCGGCTTCCGGCTGACCGAGAAGGGGCGGGCGGTCTACGACGCGGCGCGCCGCCTGCTCGATGCGGTGGAGAGCTTCCGGACCGAGGCCCTGGCCCTGGACGCCCGGCTGGCGGGCGACCTGCATATCGGGCTGGTCGACGCCACGGCCGGCGATCCGGGATCACCCGTGATCGACGGGCTGCGCCGCTTCGGCGGCCGCGACCACCGGGTGCACCTGCATCTGGCGATCGACACGCCGGCGCGGCTGGAGCAGCGGCTGCTGGACGGGCAGCTGGACCTTGTGGTCAGCGCCTTCCCGCGCCACATCGCCGGACTGGTCTACACGCCGCTCTACCGCGAGAAGCAGGTGTGCTACTGCGGCGCCGGTCACCGGCTGTTCGGCGCCCCGGACAGCCCGGACGTCCTGGCCGAGATCCGGCGCGAGCGGCTGATCACGCGCGGCTACTGGAACCTCAGCGACCTGGGACGGCTGGGCCTGTCCGAGGCATCGGCAGCGGCCACGGTCGACTGCATGGAGGCGCAGGCGATCCTGATCCTGTCCGGAGGCTATATCGGGTTCCTGCCGACCCATTATGCGGCGCCATGGCAGGCGGAGGGCCGGCTGTACCAGCTGTTGCCGGCTCTCCTGTCGTATGACGCGCCGTTCGAGATCGTGACCCGCAAGGGCGTCACCGTCTCCCGCGCGGCGCAGCTCCTGATCCAGGACCTGCAGGCGTCGCGGCGGGAGCCCGCCGGCCGAGCCTGAGACTGGCGGCCTTGGGCCGGCATCCTCGTCATCGCGGGTGCGCCCCTCGGACTTGATTCGGCAGGCGCGGGGATCCGGGGGGCCGTGCCGCTGGATGGCCACGCCCCTGCGGGGCTCGCCATGACGGCTTCCCGGTCGGGGCAGCCGGTCTCGGCTGCGGCAGCTCAACTGCTGTCGGGCTTTTCGGGCAGCGGTCCGACGGCCGAAGGTCGGGGGTGCCCGGGTTCCGCCGGGGCGTCCGCTTCCTCAGGCTTGGCGTCGGGCGGCCGGGCGAAGGGCGGCCGGGGATAAGGTGATTGGGGATGCCCGCTCTCCTCGACCGCCCAGGTCTCGGCCCGCCACCGGCTCCAGTCCGGCGCGATGTCGAGCTCCCGGCAGAACCGGGCGACGACCTCGCCGACCGGCAGGTCGCCGATGTCCTCGGCGGTGTCGTCCTGCAGCCGGCGGTCCAGCTCGTGCAGCAGGTCGTCGCGCCGATCCTGCTCGTCGACGTCCAGCTCGCAGGCCTCGGCTTCGGCGGCCTCCTCGGCCTCGATCGCCTCCTTCAGGATGCGCCGGACCAGGTTGCGCCGCCGGCGCCAGCGGTCCTGCGCCGCGGCGGTGTCCCGCTCGACCGCCGCCTTCTGACTGTCCGCTGCCAGCCGGGCCTCCAGCGCCACGGTCTGGCGCACCTCGTAGGACAGGCGGGCGAACACCAGGCCGAGCCCGCGGGTGCGGTCGGCGGCGTCGTCCTCCGGCGGCCGGCGCGCGGCCTCCACGGCCTGGCCCTGCACCGCCTCGGCCAGCCCGAGGGCGAGCTCGCCGAGCCGCGCCAGCATCCGGCCGTGCCGCTCCGCCCGCTCCTGATGGGGATCGGCCGGTTCGGAGAGTGCCGGATCGGGGGCGGATGGCGCCATGTTCATGGAACATATCATGAACAAAGCCGCGAGTTAACGCAACTGAACTTTGCGTATCTCGTCCGCAGGGGGCCGGCAGGCAGTGCGCGGCATCCGCCTGTTCCGGGACGTGCATCAGCAAGCGCCCGATCGTCCGCAAGGGGCGGAAAGCGGCATTGGCTCCGGCGCTCGAGACACACGCATAGCGAACCGCCGCCCGGCTCGTGTTCAGGTGTGGTCATCGAGAACTGTTTCGCGCTGGTTCTGTGCCGAGCCCCCTTGACGAGCCTGCCGCCTCTGATTCTTTGAGCCTCTCTCCCCAATCGCGCATGCTCAGCAGCACGGGCGCGAGCGATTGGCCGAGTTCGGTCAACTCGTATTCCACCTTCGGAGGAACTTCGGGGAACACGGTCCTCTTGACGATCCCGTCCGCCTCGAGCTCGCGCAGCTGCAGGGTGATCATTCGCGGCGTGGCCGAGGGAGTGGCGCGACACAGGGCATTGAAGCGTAGTTTGCCTTGTAGCAGATGAAAGACCAAGACGGGCTTCCAAAGTCCGCCGATGACCGACAGCGTCGCTTCGACCGCGCAACCGGTCCGGCCGGCCGTCCGCCGTCTCACCCGACGGGGAACACTATCATCCATGATACTACATGTTCTGTTTGTGCGTACTCCCTGCGTCCACAATAGGCGTCTATCTTTTCGTCCGAAAGAGACGTTTCCGTGAGCGGTCATGAATGCTCGCGGCGGGGGGCAGGATGCAGGCGTTACCTAGCCCTACTCTTCCGCACATGCGAAGCGGATCAGGAGAAGATAATGATCTCGCCCTTCACCATTGCAATTCGCGACGAACGCCTCGCCGCCATTAAAGCAAAGGTCCAAGCGTACGATTGGAGCCAGCTCCCGGATGCGGGAGGTTGGAAATCGGGCGTAGGTATCAAAGACCTGAAGCGGCTCGTGGCCTACTGGCGTGACGCCTACGATTGGCGCATAGCCGAACGGCGCCTCAATCGGCTGCCCCACTTCACAACCGACATCGAAGGCGAGCGCATCCATTTCCTCCATGTGCGGGGGAACGGGTCAAAGCCGCCCGTTCTTCTTCTCCATGGTTGGCCGGGATCGTTCCTCGAATTCGAGCAGCTCCTGGAGCCCCTCGCGACGGACGGACACGATGTTGTCGTTCCGTCGCTCCCGGGTTTCGTCTTTTCCAAGCCGATCACCGGCATCATCGGTCCCCGTCGCGCCGCAGACCTCATGCACGGGCTCATGGTCAGGTTGTTCGGACAGTCCCGCTATATCGTTCAGGGTGGAGACTGGGGCGCCCACATCGCGAGCTGGATGGCCTACACGCAACCCGACGCATTACTCGGATTTCACATCAACATGGTCTACGTCGTCGCCGAAGACGTCACTCCGACGACTGCAGAGGAAAAGGATCTGATCTCTCGCCGTAACGAAATCCTCGATTGGGAGACCGGCTACAATCACGAGCAGGAAACTCGACCACAGACGCTGGGAGTAGCGATGGCCGACAGTCCCGTTGGCGTCGCCGGGTGGATACTTGAAAAATTTGGGCAATGGGCAGATCTGCCGAAGCGTGCCGACGGCAGCCCGGACATTTGGAGCAAATTTTCTGAAGAAGAATTGCTCACCAACATCATGCTTTACCTCGCCCCGTCGTCGGTTGTTACGGCGACTTGGATATATCACGGCAAGCGCCTGGAGCGATCGGATCGGTTTCCTTCGGGCTCGCGCATACGAGTACCCGCCGGCATCGCCGCGTTCCCCGACCCCGTATTTCTGCCGACGCCGCGTTCGCTCGTCGAGAAGACCTACAACGTCGTTCACTGGAGCGACATGCCCGCGGGCGGCCATTTCGCGGCCCTGGAGCAACCGGAGCTCATGCTGGCCGACCTTCGGGCCTTCATTGCCACCGTATCTGGGGAGCGGCCCTGAAGCCGGCTTTCCAGTTCCGCAGGCCGCCGCATTCGGAAATTCGGGAATGAACGAATGACGAAGCTAGAACTCCTGGAGAGATATCGGGCGTACGTAGATTGCCTGAACCGGCGGGATTGGGCGCGCCTGGGGGACCACGTCGCCGACGAGGCCCGATACAACGGCAAGACGGTCGGCCTAGGTGGCTATAGGAAGATGCTCGAAGGCGACGTCGCGGCAATCCCAGATCTGGTTTTCAACATCGACGTTCTCGTTTCCGATCCTCCCGTCGTCGGGGCCAGGCTGCTTTTTGATTGCACGCCCAAAGGCGAATTGTTCGGCCTGGCCGTCAACGGCAGGCGCGTGTCCTTTGCCGAGAACGTCTTTTATCGGTTCGCCGACGGAAAGATCGAAGACGTATGGTCCGTGATCGACCAGGCTGTAGTCCGAGCACAGCTCGGGCTCGGAGTGTAGGAGTGTCGAGCGTGAGGACAGCCCGCACCGGGACTTTGGAGATCGGCTTCCTCCATGAAGGCGCGGAAGCGGGGTGGCCGGTGGTCCTGACACACGGCTTCCCCTACGACATTCATGCCTTCGACGAGGTCGTTTCGCCCTTGGCACGGGCGGGAGCTCGCGTGATCGTGCCTTACCTGCGCGGCTTCGGGCCCACACGGTTCTTGTCCTCGAAGACCATGCGCAGCGGGCAACAGGCCGCACTCGGCCACGACCTTATCGACCTGCTCGATGCCCTGGGCATCGAGCGCGCCATCCTGGCCGGCTACGATTGGGGCGGCGTTGCGTCCTGCGTCGCCTCCGCCCTCTGGCCGGAGCGCGTGACCGGTCTCGTCTCCTATGCCGGCTACGACATCGTCGACGTCGAACGGCTTGGGCACGCCTTTGCCCCGGCGATGGAACGGGAGATCTGGTATCAGAACCTCTTCCAGCTCGAGCGTGGACGCGAGTGCCTGACACTTCACCGCCGCGAGTTGTGCCGCGCGCTTTGGGAGCGATGGTCGCCGGGCTGGACGTTCGAGGAATCCACGTTCGAGAGAACAGCCACTTCCTTCGACAACCCGGATTTCGTCGACGTGGTAATCCACGCGTACCGCTTCTGTTTCGGGACGGCGGCCGGCGACCCGGCTCTGGCCTCGTTCGAGGCACGTCTAGCCAAGAAGCCCACAATCGGCGTTCCCACGCTGACGTTGGACGGTCTGCGGGATCCCCTGAAACCCGGCGGCACGGCGCACCATGCGTCGATGTTCTCCGCTCGCCATGAGCATCGCGCCGTCGACTGCGGCCACAATCTGCCGTGGGAGGCGCCCCATGACTTTGCCGATGCTATCCTGACTGTGCGTGGGTGGACAGGCTGACGCATAATGTCTGCCCGACGGCTCTACCGGCGGCTTGTTCGACTGTACCGGTTTCCGACGTGAGATTGCCCGGCTCGGGAACCCGGCGCATCGCAACGGACCCACTGGATGATCCCGTTCGGAACAAGCCGCTTCGATCGACCGCTTCGCGAGTTGACTGACTCCAACCAGCCGTTCCTCTTTCGGCCACGCTCGGCCGTGAGGTGCGGGTCAGGTTGCCGCCAGCGGACGTTCCGAACGTCGGCACTGGGTCGAACCCGGTCCTCCGTGTCCAGGCGGGCGGGGATATCGCACAGCCAGGCTCGGACCGCGGGACGGAACAAGAAGGAGAGAGGCGCCGACGCCTCTCTCCTCCTCGGGCAGGATCCCTTATACCAGCGAGCCCGTGAAAGGGTCGTCATTGCGAGCGCAGCGAAACAATCCAGGGCAGCTCGCACCGGCCCCTGGATTGCTTCGTCGGCTCCGCCTCCTCGCAATGACGGTTCTTTCCTGGGAGAGGGAAGAGTCTGATCACGAGCTCGCCGGCATCAGACGGCCTGCCAGAGCGTCGGGCTGGTGGCCGGGGTCCAGCCGGCGCCGACCCAGGCGGTGTGCGCCTGCAGGCACCGGTAGCTCCGGCCCTGATAGGTCACGATCTGGCCGACCGCGTAGGTCCCGCCTTCGACCCAGCTGCCGGTGCCGCCGCCCCCGGACGGCGCCTGCTTGTCGACCTCGTAGGTGTAGCCGACGTAGGACTTGCTCAGATAGACGCGGTTGGCGGTGGCGGACTGGGCCGGCGCGATGCTGGCGCTCCCCGATCCCGACTGCAGCAGGCCGATCCGGAAGATCTGCGATTCCGCATTGACCTTCTGCGCCAGGGTGTACGGCCACATCGCCGCCTTGCCGGTCGCGGCGGTCAGCGTCACCGAATGCTTGCCGGCGTCGCGCCCGTTCGGATCGAAGACGCGCAGCGTCACCGTGCTGCCGGCCGCCAGGTCGCTGTTGGCGATCAGCGGCCCCTGGTCCTCCCAGCCCGTGGTCGGCACCGGCGTGCCGTCGCCCGGGAACCTGACGTCGGAGCAGGCGTAGAACGCCTCGCGGCTGTCGGCGCGCTGCCAGATGCCGTAGATGACGTGGCCGCCCTTCCTGCCCTGGGGCAGCTTCACCGTCATCCGGTACTGGTCGCCGACCTTCTGCGCGGCGGAGCCCGGCACGGTGGCGAACTCTTCCAGGTCGCTCCACTTCAGCGGCGCGTTCGGGTTCCAGCCGGACTTGGTGATGAAGTACTTGAAATAGCTGGTCGCGTGCGCGGCCGTCGCCTTCCAGACGAAGGTGTAGTCGCCCGCCGCCGTCGGCACGATCGACGACGCGGTCCAGTCGGGACGGGCCAGATCGAGGCCGCGGAACTCCGCCCCGCCGCCGGAGCAGAGCTGGCCGTCCGGCACCACCGCCTGGTGATTGCCGCCGGCGTCACCCTGACGCACCCCGTTCCAGTCGTAGAAGGCCTGCGGGCCGGCCATCGTCTTCGCGGCCTTGCAGGCCTCGGATTTCGGACTCTCCGGCCCTTCCTGGTAGCAGGCATAGACCCGGCTGATCGGCATCTCCAGCGTGCCATGGGCCCAGGCCGTCGCCGAGGCCGCGATGCCGGAAGCGGCGAGCGCCGCGATGGACAGAATTCTCACTCGATCGTCTCCCCCATTTGCAATGCAAGGCGAGGGCCGAAATCGCCGTGGGAACGGGATCCGCACCCCCGCCGCGCCGGAAAGGCGTCACGGAGGAACGGGTTCCGAATTGTTTTTTCGGAATATGAAAATTATTCGAAGGTGGAAATTTTGCTCCGGCCGATCAGACGGTTCCGCGCGACCAAGGTTGCACATTTGTTCTATCGGTCGAACACTTGTCAATTTGTCTGATCAATCTCATAGTGCCGCCGCCGGACAGGAGTCCGGACAGAATATTGCGGGAGGATCGGTTCCATGCGTGGTGTGAGAAGCTGGGCGCTGGCGGCGCTCCTGTGCGGCGTCGCCGCGGTTCCGGCCCATGCGGCGGACGGCGTCGCCACCGGCGACACCTCGGGCAAGAAGATCGCGCTCAGCAACAACTACGCCGGCAATTCCTGGCGCCAGGCGATGCTGAAGAGCTGGGACGAGGTGGCCAAGACCGCGGTCGAGAAGAAGCTGGTGGCCGAGGCCCCGGCCTTCACCACCGCCGACAACTCGCCGACCGACCAGGCGGCGCAGATCCAGAACATGATCCTGCAGGGCTACGACGCGATCGTGATCGACGCGGCCTCGCCGACCGCGGTCAACGGCGCGGTGAAGGAGGCCTGCGACGCCGGCATCGTCGTCGTCTCCTTCGACGGCATCGTCACCGAGCCTTGCGCCTGGCGCATCGCCATCGACTTCGAGGGCATGGGCCGCGCCCAGATGGACTACCTCGCCACCCGGATGAAGGGCGGCAAGCTGCTGGAGATCCGCGGCCTGGCCGGCGTCTTCGTCGACGACGAGATCCACAAGGGCATCGAGGAAGGGGTGAAGGCCCATTCCGGCTTCTCCATCGCCGGCTCGGTGCATGGCGACTGGACCCAGACCGTGGCGCAGCGCGAGGTCGCGGGCATCCTGCCGACCCTGCCGGAGATCGACGCGGTGGTGACCCAGGGCGGCGACGGCTACGGCGCGGCCCAGGCCTTCCAGGCCGCCGGGCGCAAGGTGCCCCTGATCATCATGGGCAACCGCTACGAGGAGCTGAAGTGGTGGAAGGAGCAGACGGCGAGCGGCTATGAGACGATGAGCCTGTCGATCGCCCCCGGCTCGGCCCAGGTCGCCTTCTGGGTGGCGCAGCAGATCCTGGCCGGCAAGGACGTGCCGAAGGACCTGCGCCTGCCGACCGTGGTGGTGGAGCAGGCGAAGCTCGACTACTGGCTGGCGCACACGCCGGAGGGCGGTGTCACCAACGCCACCTACCCGCAGGATTGGACGGTGAAGCTGATCGACGCCATCGCCGCGGGCAAGGAGCTGCCGGCGACGCCGACGGAGGGCTGAGCAGGCGAGAGCCAAGGCCCATGTGGCCCGGTCGCCGGCTGCCCCCACCCTGCGCTAACTCCCTCTCCTCGGGGAGAGGGAGGGGCCCATTCGCGTTGGCGAATGGGAGGGTGAGGGGGACGGCGGGCGACCGGAAGTTGGAGAGCCGTTCGGTCGGCCGGGCACGGCGCCTGCGGCAGAACGGAACCGATGCGGAGCGGAAGCTGTGGTTCGTGCTTTCCCGGCGGGGGATCGAGGGGGCGAAGTTCCGCCGCCAGCATCCCTTCGGCCCCTATGTTCTCGACTTCTATTGCGAGAAGGCCCGGCTGGCCGTCGAGGTCGATGGCAGCCAGCACACCGAGGAGCGGGACCGCGACCGCACGGCCTATCTGAACGCGCAGGGCGTGACCGTGCTGCGCTTCTGGAACCATCAAGTTCTCCGGGAAACCGAAGCAGTGGCCGAGATGATTGCGCACGAATTGCGGCACCGAGCCACCCTCACCCTCCCGCCGCCAACGCGGCGGGCCCCTCCCTCTCCCCAAGGAGAGGGAAAGCTGAGCATCCGGACATGAATTCCACACCGATCGTCGACTTCGCCGGGGTGGCCAAGAGCTTCGGGGCGGTGCGGGCGCTGGGCGGGGTCGACCTCGCCGTGGCGCCCGGCGAATGCCTCGGCCTGGCCGGGCACAACGGCGCCGGCAAGTCGACGCTGATGAACGTCCTGGCCGGCACCCTGACGCCGGACGAGGGGCGGCTGACCGTGCTGGGCGAGGACCGCACCGGCCGCTACGCCATCGGCCCGGCCCAGGCGCTGGGCATCCGCTGCGTGTTCCAGGAGCTGTCGCTCTGCCCCAACCTGACGGTGGCGGAGAATGCGCGGATCACCCATCCCGGCCTGACCGGCCCGGGCTGGCGCCGCCGCGCCGGCGACCTGATCATCGGCACGCTCGACCGTATCTTTCCCGGCCACGGCATCGCGCCGGAGGCCGAGGTGGCGGACCTGTCGATCGGCCGGCGCCAGATGGTCGAGATCGCCCGCGCCTTCAGCGTGACGGATGCACCGCTGCACCTGGTCATCCTGGACGAGCCGACCTCCTCGCTCGACGCCGTCGCGGCCGGGCAGCTGCTGGACTATGTGCGCCGGCGGGTGGCCGAAGGCCTGTCGGTGATCCTGATCACCCACATCCTGGGCGAGCTGCTGTCCACCGCCGGCCGGATCGTGGTGATGCGCGACGGCCGCGTGGTCGGCGCCTGGAAATCCGGCGAGATCGACAAGCCCGGCCTGGTCGCCGCCATGGGCCATGCCGCCTCCGCCGCCGCCGAGGTCCGGGCGGAGGCGGACCGGTCGGCGCCGGTGCGGGTGCGGGTACCGGCGGGTCCGGGGGCGGGGCTGGAGCTGGTGGCCCGCGAGGGCGAGATCATCGGCCTCGCCGGTCTGGCCGGGCACGGCCAGAGCCGGTTGCTGCAGCGGGTCTACGACGCTGCCGGCGGCTCGCGCTTCGGCCTGCGCCGCGGCGGGGCGGAGGTGCGGGGCCGCGTCGCCTTCGTCGCCGGCGACCGCCAGACCGAGGGCGTGTTCCCGCTGTGGTCGATCGAGCGCAACATCACCATCCGCTCGCTGGCGGCGCTGCGCCGCGGCGGCCTGATCTCCCCCGCCGCCGAGGCGGCGCTGGGGCGGGAGTGGAAGGAGCGGATCGGCATCCGCGCCCCGGACCTGTCCGGCGGGATCCTGACTCTGTCCGGCGGCAACCAGCAGAAGGCGCTGTTCGCCCGGGCGCTGGGCTGCGACGCCGACACGGTGCTGATGGACGATCCGATGCGCGGCGTCGATGTCGGCACCAAGCACGAGGTCTACGGCCTGATCCGGGCGCAGGCGCAGCAGGGCCGCAGCTTCCTCTGGTACACGACCGAGATGGAGGAGCTGGAGCACTGCGACCACGTCTATGTGTTCCGCAACAACCGCATCGTCGCCGATCTCAGCCGGTCGCAGCTGACCGAATCCGCCGTCCTCCAGGCCTCCTTCGCGGAAGAAGAGCGCCGCGCCTCATGACAGACCTCGCCTTGCCCCGCCCGCGGCAATCCTGGACCGCGCCGCTGACCCGCGCCTCGACCTGGCGGGCGCTGCTGCCCTTCCTCTCGCTGGTCGCGATCCTGGTGCCGATCTTCCTGATCAACCCGAGGACGATGAGCTATCTCGGGCTGAACCTGATGCTCGGCCTGGCGATCCCGATCATGTTCGCCACCCTGGCGCAGATGTGCATGCTGACGGTCAACGACCTCGACCTCGGCATCGGCGCCTATGTCGGCTTCGTCACCTGCGTCGCCGCCACCTGGCTGGTCGACGCGCCGCTGCTCGGCATCGCCGTGCTGGCCGGCGGCGTCCTGGCCTATGCCGCGGCCGGCGCGCTGATCCACTGGCGCAACGTGCCGTCGCTGGTGGTGACGCTGGGGATGAGCTTCGTCTGGCTCGGCCTCGCCATCCTGGTGCTGCCCTCGCCGGGCGGCGCCAGCCCGGCCTGGCTGCGCGCAGCGATGAGCTGGAAGCCGCCTTTCGTGCCGCTGCCGATCCTGGTCGCGGTCGCGTTGGCCGCGCTGGTGCACCTGTTCCTGATGCGCTCGGCCCTGGGCTCCGTGCTGCGCGGCGCCGGCGGCAACCCGAAGGCGATCGCCCGGGCCGGCTGGTCGCTGCTCAAGATCCGGGTCGGGCTCTATGCCCTGGCCGGGGTGTTCGGGCTGCTCTCCGGCCTGTCGCTGCTGGGCCTCTCCACCTCGGGCGACGCCAACATCGCCCAGCGCTACACGCTGCTGTCGATCGCGGGCGCGATCCTCGGTGGCTGCGACTTCGTCGGCGGCCGGGTGTCGCCGGTCGGGGCTGTGACCGGGGCGCTGGTGCTGACCCTCGCCGGGTCGCTGCTCACCTTCATGCGGATCTCGCCCGACTGGCAGATCGGCGCCCAGGGCGCGATCCTGATCATCGTCCTGGCCCTCAGGGCCCTGACCAGCCGGAGGCGGCCGCGATGACCCGGATCTCCACCTGGACGTCCGACCGGCCCTGGCTGTGGTCCTGGGCCGGGGCGGCGCTGCTGTGGCTGGCCGTCGTCGCCGTCGCGGCGGGCGAGGGCGCGGGGCAGGTGCTGACCGCCGCGCTCAGCTTCGGCGTGTTCTTCGTCGTCGTCGCCATCGGCCAGATGTTCGTGATCGCGATGGGGCCCGGGAACATCGACCTGTCGATCCCGTCCAACATCGCCCTGTCGGGCTCGGTCGCCATGATCGTCATGGCCGGACAGGATGGCATGATCCTGCCGGGGCTGGCGGCGGCGCTGGCGACGGGACTCGCGGTCGGCATCGCCAACTGGGCGCTGATCCGCGGCTTCGCCATGCCGCCGATCATTGCCACCCTGTCCTCCAGCCTGGTGTTCCAGTCGGTCGCCATCGCCTATGGCCGCGGCCTGCGCATCGCGCCGCCCGACGGTTTCGCCGCCTTCACCACGGCGCAGGTTCTGGGCGTGCCGGTGATGGCGGTGGCCGGCTTCGCCCTGGCCGCGGTGATGGCGGTGGTGCTGCAGCGCACGATCTACGGAAGGTCGGTGCTGGCGGTGGGGCAGAACCCGCGCGCCGCCCATCTGGCCGGGGTGAAGGTCGAGCGCACGCGCTTCCTGACCTACGCCCTGTCCGGCGGCTTCGCCGGGCTGGCCGGGGCGCTGATGGCCGGGTATTTCGGCGGCGCCTCGCTCGACATGGGCAAGGACTACCTGCTGAACTCGATCGCCGTGGTGGTGATCGGCGGCACCAGCGTCGCCGGCGGCCGGGCCAATCTGCCCGGGCTGTGGGGCGCGTCGCTGTTCCTGTTCCTGCTGGTGACGATGCTGAACGCGCTCGGCACCGGAACCGGGTTGCGGCTGGTGCTGACCGGCCTGATCATCATCGCCGTGATCGTCGCGGCGGGCGGCGAGAAGACGCGCTGAGACGAGGAGAGAACTTTGGCCACCCACAAGATCGCCGTCATCGGCCTCGGCAAGATCACGCAGGACCAGCACCTGCCGGTGATCGACAAGAGCGGCGCCTTCGAGCTGGCGGCCGTGGTCAGCACCCGCGGCCTCAGCCATGGCGGGGTGCCGAGCTATCGCACCCCGGCCGAGCTCTACGCCGCCCGGCCGGATATCGGCATCGTCGCGGTCAACACCCCGCCGGAGGTGCGCCACGCCCTGGCCCGCGAGGCGCTCCTGGCCGGCAAGGACGTGCTGCTGGAGAAGCCGCCGGCGGCGACGCTGACCGAGCTGGCGGACCTCGAGGCGACGGCCGCGGCACGGGGCCGGGTGCTGTTCGCCACCTGGCATTCGCGCTTCAACCCGGCGGTGGAGGCGGCGCGCGACCTGCTGGCCGCGGGCGGCGTGCGCTCGGTCCGGATCGAGTGGCGCGAGGATGTCCGGAAATGGCATCCGGGGCAGGACTGGGTGTGGGCGCCGGGCGGCTTCGGCGTGTTCGACCCCGGCATCAACGCGCTGTCGATCTTCACCCGCATCCTGCCGTTCGTGCCCTTCGTCCGCAGCGCCGAGCTGACCTATCCGGCCAACCGGCAGACGCCGATCGCGGCCCAGCTCGTCTTCGGCAGCACCGATCCCGGGGCGCCGGCCCTCACCGCCGATTTCGACTGGCGCGAGCAGGGCGACGAGAAGTGGCACATGACGCTCGAGACGGCCGACGGCCGTTCGGCACGCCTGTTCAAGGGCGGCGCCGCCCTGTCGGTCGGCGGCACGGTCGCGGCCGAGGCGCCGAGCGAGGAGTACGAGCGGATCTACGCGCATTTCGCCGAACTGCTCGCCACCCGCCGCAGCGATGTCGACGGCTCGCCGCTGCGGCTGGTCGCCGATGCGATGCTGGTGGGCAAGCGGGTGAGCACCGATCCGTTCGAGTGGTGAGGACGTTTTCCAGTCCCTGGCCGTCAAGATCTGACGCTTCGTACTCTCCTCGGTCCTTCGAGCGTGGCTGCAGACGGAGCCTGGAAACGGCCGCTCCGTTTCAACGCCGGGCCTCGTCATAGGCATGGCGGCATTGCTCGATACGGGGCCAGTTGTCCCTGATCCAGGACGTGAAGCCCTCAAGCGCAGGCAGCATGCTCGCGCCCATTTCTGTCAGCTCGTACTCGACGCGCGGCGGCACTTCCGGGAAGTAGTGACGCACCAGAAGGCCGTCACGTTCCAGATTGCGCAGCGTGAGCGTGAGCATGCGCTGAGTAATTCCCTCGATACCGGCCTTGAGACTCGAGAAGCGGAGTCGATGCCCGGGCGTCACCGCGAGATGGCTCATGACGAGGATGGTCCATTTGTCGCCAAGGCGAGCGAGGACGCTGTGGGGGGCGCAGGGCCTGAACACGGGGCCCTGGCCGGTTTCCTCGTAGGGTCGTCCGTGAATCAACGGGTCCAAGGGTGCCATCCTTGTGCCTGAGGCAGAGAAATGTGCCGTCTTCCGGCCGTTCCACAGTGGTATATATGAGTAACCCTTGTTCAAACACGAGGGTATCTCATGTCCGATCACAAGCAGCCGATCCTGGTGTTCGGCGCCACTGGTCAACAGGGCGGATCGGTCGCTTCCGCGCTTCTCAGGGCGGGCTGGCCGGTTCGTGCTTTGGTGCGCAATCCCCGGTCAGCGAAATCGATCGCGCTGAACGACGCCGGTGTCGAACTGGTGCAGGGCGATTTTGCCTGTGCCCAATCGATTCGGGAGGGAATGAAGGGCGCCCACGGCGTCTTCAGCGTGCAACCAAGCTCGGGCCAGGGGCCCGATCTCGGGCTGACCGACGAAGAAGAGTTGCGCTACGGAATCGCAATTGCCGATCTCGCCGTCGAGAGCGCCGTCCAGCACCTCGTCTACAGCTCCTCCGGGGCCGTCGGCGACGAACCGACCGGCATGGGGCATTTCGATACGAAGGCCCGCATCGAGGCCCATATCCGCACGCTGCCGATCATCGCGACCGTGATCCGGCCGGTGGCTTTCATGGAGATGCTGCTGATGCCTGGCTTCGGCCTGGACCAGGGCCAGTTCAATTTCTTCGCCAGGAGAGACCAGCCGATGCAGCTTCTGGCGGTCGAGGATATCGGCAAATTCGTCGCGGCGATCTTCGCCGACTCTGGGCACTTCGGCGGCGCGACGATCGAGGTCGCAAGCGATACCGTTACAGGTCGAGAGCTGGAGGCCTTGTTTACCGAGGCCGCGGGTCGTCCCATAACCTATGCGCGCTTTTCCGACGAGGTCCTGTCAGCCAATTCCTTCCTCGCGAAACTGACCGAACTGTTCGATGCGGGACGCCTTACGGGGAAAGCGAACCTCGATGCCCTGCGGGAGATCAACCCGAATCTGCAGTCTTTCCGTTCCTGGCTCAACGGCACAGGTCGCGAGGCCTTTCAAAAGGCTCTCGGAACGGCGGGTGCGTGGGATTACGGGTACGCGTGACGATCCAGATCGGCCGAGCCCGTCCGCTCCCGATCGCCATCGCTGAGCGGCGGGCACGTTGGGTCCGTCGCGCAGGGGGAAAGGGCCCGCGCCGGCCCGGAGACCGGCGCGGGGGAGGCATCAGGCCTGGCCGACATCGCCCATGGCGGGGTCGGAGACGCTGGGCAGGCCGTCCTCCATGCGCCCGGCGAAGCGGCGGGTGAACAGGGCGTCGCCTTCGACCCGCGCGGTGAAGTCGTACCACTTGCCCGACAGCAGCAGCGGCAGATAGGCGGTCGACTGGCCGCGCGGCGGCACCAGCTGGCGCCACGGCAGGTCGAACAGCTTGTAGGCGTTGGCCTTCAGCGTGAACACGCAAGGCGCGTTGCCGCGGTTGGTCAGCTTGACGATCAGGCCGCAGGCGCGCTTGTCGTAGGAGACCGCGATCTCCGGCACCGGCTTGCGGCCGCCGGCGACGACGGTGCCGGTGAAGTGCCGGTGGAAGCCGTTCGGCCCCAGCACCCACAGATCGTACTTGCCGTAGTCGGGCGACGTGCTCCACTCGCCGTCCAGCTCCTTGCCGGCCTCGACCGAATAGCGCCGCGGCACCCGGTCGAGATGCAGCCGGTCATAGACATGGAACACGGCGCCGGCCCTGCCGGTGTTGGCGAAGTTCAGCCGCACCCGGTTGTCCCCGGTCTCGGCGTCGACGGCCAGCTCATAGGGCAGGGCGCGGGACGGGCGGACGCCGCGCGCCTGTCGCGGCGCCGCCTGGGTCGTCTCCGACGGCACCGGCACCTGCGGCAGCGTCTCCTGCTGCGCGCGCAGGGCGTCGGCCTGCGCCTTGGTCTGGGTCGGCAGCCGCGGCGGCCGCTCGGAGTTCGGGTTGAGGAAGTTGAAGGCCGAGGTCAGGTCGCCGCAGACGGCGCGGCGATAGGGCGGGATGTTCGGCTCCTGCACCTCGAAGCGGCGTTCCAGGAAGCGCAGCACCGAGGTGTGGTCGAAGGTCTCGGAGCAGACCCAGCCGCCGCGGCTCCAGGGCGAGACGATGTAGCAGGGCACGCGCGGGCCCGGGCCGAAGACACGCCCGTCCGGCTTCGGCTGGCCGGTGGTGCCGGGCGGCACCGGGTAGTTGAAGCGCTCGAAGGCGATCGCCTGGTCCGACAGGGTCGACGCGCCGGCCGGACTGCCGTCGGGGTTCAGCGAATGCACCGCCGGCGGCGGCACATGGTCGAAGAAGCCGTCATTCTCGTCGAAATTGACGATCAGGACGGTGCGGCTCCACAGATCCGGGTCGGCGATCAGCGCCGACAGCACCTCCTGGATGTACCAGGCGCCCTGCACCGGGCTGGACGGGCCGGGATGCTCGGAATACGTCGCCGGCGCCACCACCCAGGAAACCTGCGGCAGCCTGCCGGCCTGGATGTCGGCCCGGAACTCGACCAGCCGGTTGCTGGACGGGGTGGTCAGGGCGCTCTGCGGCATGGTGTTGCCGACGCCCTTGTACAGCGGCTGGGCCTGGTCCTGCGCCTGCGTCCAGGGGACGTAGGGCGCGCCGGTCGGGCCGTTGCCGACCGCCTCGCTGGCGCGGCGGTACTGCTTGAAGCCGACCAGCGGGTTGTCGCCGAAATTCTCCGGGATGTTCTGGTAGACCTTCCAGCTGACCCCAGCCTTCTGCAGCCGCTCGGGATAGGTCGTCCAGGTATAGCCCAGGCTGGACGGGCCGAAATCGTCCCACTCGTTGACCACGGCGGCGACGCCGGCGCCGGTCGCGCCGTTGGTGCCGGTCCAGTGGTACAGCCGGTTCGGGTTGGTGCCGCCGTGCAGCGAGCAGTGATAGGCGTCGCAGAGGGTGAAGGCGTTGGCGAGGGCGAACTGGAAGGGGACCTCCTCTTCCATGTAGTAGCCCATCGACTGGTTCTGCTTGAACAGCGGCCACTGGTTCATCTGGCCGTTCGCCCAGGCGTCCTGCGCGTCGTTCCAGCTGTGCGGCGTGCCGGTCACGCGCTGGGCGTTGCCGCGCCGCTCGTCCAGGTGATACGGCATCACCACCCGGTTGCCGTTCCACTGCTGGAACACGCTGCGCCCGTTCGGCAGCGGGATGGTGAAACGGTCGCCGAAGCCGCGGACGCCCGGGAAGGTCCCGAAGTAGTTGTCGAAGGACCGGTTCTCCTGCATCAGGATCACCACATGCTCGACATCCTTGATCGAGCGGGTGGCGTTGTGCGCCGGGATGGCGAGCGCCTGGCGGATCACCGGCGGGAACATCGACAGCGCGGCGGCGCCGCCGGCCGCGGCACCGGCCATCTTCAGGAAGTCGCGCCTGCTTTCGGATGTCATCTCGGGTCCTCGAAGAGAAACTCGACGCTCCGGTCGCGTCGGGGCAGTGGTCGCCGGACATGCACAACGGACAGCGCCACCCTCCGTCATGAATCCAAGGGATTCCGACGTTTGGTAATGCGCTGATCGAAATGAGGACCGGACCCTAGTCGAGGTTTGTTGCAGGCAGATGTCGCTTCGCTGGGTTTTCTTGAGAATGTTGTGGACGATTTCTGTTGCCGATGATGGCGAAAGGCTTGCGGATGCTTTTCGAATCTGGTTTCGTACTGGATCTCGATGATATTAAGAATGATTTGCAGAATATTGTTGACGTTTCGCCGCTGCCGCGGATAACTCACAGCCGGTCGCACGGGGTCGGCACAGCCGGACGCCGCGCCGCCATCCCGGTTTCGCCAGGTCGGATTGCCCCCAGCCGCCGGACTCGTTCTCGCGGAGTTGGGGGAAGTCGGCATGGTCGGAAGGGTTCGCGGCGCGCTGCGCCTGGGCGTGGCGCTGGGCGCATTCGGTCTGGGCGGCGGGGCCGTCCTCGCGCAATCGGCGCCGGACGCCGGGCCGTCGGCCGGGACGGTCCAGCCGGCGCCGGCCGGGGCGCCGCTGCAGCTGGAGCCGATCCCGGTCGCCGGCGCCGCGGCCGAGGACCAGCCGGCCTGGACCGACAGCACCGACCGGGAGGAGCTGGACCAGCGCTTCGTGCGCAGCTGGACCGATCTCGGCCGCCGCGTCGACGCCGGCGTGACCTTCAACCGCGCCAATGACAGCATCAACATCCGCGGCCTGGATGGTGACCGGGTGCTGACCACGATCGACGGCATCCGGCTGCCCTATCTGAACGACGGCGCCCGCGACGTGCGCGGCGGGCTGCGCAGCTTCGACTTCGACTCGCTGTCCAGGGTCGAGGTCATCCGCGGCGCCGATTCCAGCCGCTACGGCTCGGGCGCGCTCGGCGGCGTGCTGGCGCTCCGGACCTTCGATCCGGAGGACCTGCTGCTCGATGGCCGCGACTATGGCGGCCTCGCCAAGTTCGGATATCAGGGCGACGACGACAGCGTCGGCGGCAGCGCCGCCGTCGCCGGCCGCATCGGCAGCGACACCACTCTGATGCTGCAGGGCGGCTTCCGCATCGGCCATGAATTCGACAATCGCGGCAATGTCGGGGGCTATGGCGCCGACCGCACCAAGCCGAACCCGGACGACTACGACCAGCAGAACATCCTGGTGAAGCTGGCGCATCATTTCGAAGGCGGCCACAGGCTCAGCTTCACCGGCGAGTATTTCCGTCGCCAGGACAACATCGACATCAGGACCGACCAGGGGCCCGGCGAGAGCTATCTGATCGGCCATGACGACGGCATCGAGCGCAGCGAGCGCAAGCGGGCCTCGATCGACTACGACTACACGGCGCCGAAATCGGGCGGGCTGCTCGACCGGGCGCATCTGACGCTGTACTGGCTGCAGACCGAGCGGCTGGACGGCAATGACGGGCTGCGCAGCGTCGATTCCCGCGCCGGCATCATTCCGGGCGACCCGTTCCAATACGGCTATCCCAGCGGCCGCTACGAGCGCCGGAACCGGATCGAGCAGACGCTGTGGGGCCTGAACGGCGAGGCCGAGAAGTCGGTCGACCTGGCCGGCCTGCCGAACCGGCTGACCCTCGGCGGCGAGTACTACCACATCGGGGTCGAGCAGCATTCCGGCGGCTATGACAACTGCCCGACGACGACCCGACCGGCGATCTTCGGCCCGCGGCTGTGCGACTTCCTGCACAGCAACCAGGCCGACATGCCGGAGGTGCAGGGCAACACCGTCGGCCTCTACGCCGAGGACGAGATCGCCATGTTCGGCGGCAAGGTGAAGATCACCCCCGGCCTGCGTTTCGACTGGTACGAGCTGAACCCGCAGGAGACCGCGGCCTATCGCGATAATCCGAATGCCGGCGACCTGCCGTCATCGTCGTCCGACAGCGCGCTGTCGCCGAAGGTGATGGTGTCCTGGCAGGCGCTGGAGGAGGTGACCTTCTATGCCCAGTGGGCGAAGGGCTTCAAGGCGCCGACCGCCGACCAGCTCTATCTCGACTACGGCGGCCCCGGCACCTATCTCCGGCTCGGCAACCCGGACCTGAAGCCGGAGACCAGCAGCGGCTACGAGATCGGCGCGCGGCTCGGCGACGACGATCTCGGCGGCTCGATCACCTGGTTCGACAACTGGTACCGCAACTTCATCGACGCGGTCGACGTCGACCCCGAAAGCGTCGGAGTGCCGTCCGGCAGCTACCCGCTCGGCGTCACCGCCTATCAGAACCGGGCGCGGGTGCGGATCTACGGCATCGAGGCGGCGGCGCATTGGCGCTTCGGCGACGGCTGGCGCAGCTGGGCGTCGCTGGCCTGGGCGGTGGGCCGCGACGAGGGGGCGGACGTCTATCTGAACTCCGTGCCGCCGCTGCGCGCCATCGTCGGCCTCGGCTACGACGCCGCCAGCTGGGGCGCGGACGCCTCGGTGACCATGGCGACGAAGCGCGACAAGGTCGAGGAGGACACCCAGTTCAAGGCGCCGGGCTACGCCATCGTCGACGTGACCGGCTGGTGGGAGCCGGAGCGGCTGAACGGCGTGCGCATCCAGGCCGGCGTGTTCAACCTGTTCGACCGGAAATACTACGACGCGCTGAACGTGCCGGACGACCCGACGCAGCCGCTGCGCTATTACACCGAGCCGGGCCGCAGCGTGCGGCTGAACCTGACCTACCGGTTCTGATCGGCGAGGGGGCCGTCGCAGCCGATCGCCTCTCAGAGACCGTTTGGAAATACTACTGGCGCGGCCGTCTGACGGCGAACTCGAAGCTTCCGGTGCTCACGCACCAAACGTGCGCTGCGCTCCGGTTCTCGAAACCACCACCAGCCGACTCACGCCAGCGCATTTCCAAACGGTCTCTCAGGAGGTCGGGCAGACACCGCGGCAGGCCCACGCGACCGCGACGAAGGACCGGGGGCCGTCGGGCTGGCCGCCCTCATAGGCGGCTCTGACCGCGGCATCGGCCTCGGCGCGGTCGGCCTGGCCCAGCGCGGAAACGAACTTGCCCAGGGGGCCTTCACCCGCGGCGATCGGTTCCCAATAATCGTCGAACGACCGATAATCCATGCGGATCGCCAGCGACGTCTCCTGCACGTCCAGCAGCCCCTGCCCGATGAAGCACTGCCTCATTTCACCGGGCCGCATCATCGGCTGGAACAGGTATCGGCTGCGTGCCTCACGGGCGGCACTGCTTTGCGCGGCGAGGGTGTCCCACGTCATCCGCATCGACGGCAACCCTCCGAGATGGTCCCAGACCGCCGCGGCCACGACGCCGCCCGGCCGGACCACGCGGCGCATCTCCGAGACCGCCTTCGCCGCGTCGGGGACGAAGTGCAGGACGAGCAGCGACAGCGCGCGGTCGAAGCCGCCGTCCGGGAAGGGAAGGGCGCAAGCGTCCGCCTGCCGGATGCCGATCCGCGGATCCTTGTTGCGGCGTGTCGCTTCCTCAACGAAGACGGGCGAGTAGTCGATCCCGACGACCTCCCGCACCGCCGCCGCCCGCGGAAGCGCAAAAGTCAGGCTGCCCGTCCCGCAGCCGACGTCGAGAACCCGCTCGCCGTCCTCCAGGCCCGCGAATTCGATGAGAAGGGGCGCGAGCTTCCGGCTCCAGCGCCCCATGAGCTGCTCGTAGCCAGCCGCGTGCTTGACGGTGAAGCTCGATGGCATCTTGGCCTCCAGCCGGAGCCCTCAGTCTAGCTCATCCGTTGGCCCGGCATAGGACGTTCCAGCAGGATCACCGGATGGTCCTTGTAGGTGATGCGGCCGATCTCGCGATAGCCGCAGGCGCCGGCCAGGCGCAGCGACGGGGCGTTGTCCGGGTCGATGATGCAGACGCTGCGGGCCCAGCCGCGGGCGTCGGCCCAGGCCAGGGCGGCACGCACGGCCTCGCCGGCCAGGCCGCGGCCCTGGGCCCAGGGCGCCAGGATCCAGCCGCCCTCCGGCGCGCCGTCGAAATCCGGGCCCAGGCCGCGCCGGAAATCGGCGAAGCCAACCTCGCCGACGAAGCGGCCGGTGGCGCGGTCGCGCACCGCCCAGTAGCCGAAGCCCAGCAGCCCCCACAGCCCGCCATAGCGCAGCAGCCGCGCCCAGCTTTCCTCGGGAGTCGAGGGGCGGCCGCCGATGAAGCGGGTCACCCCCGGATCCGCCCACATCGCCGCGAGGTCGTCGAAATCCTCCGCCCGGTGCGGGCGGAGGATCAGGCGTTCGGTCTCGATGGTTCGGTCAGTCATGGTCGTCATATGATGGCTCTCGGGCGATGTCACCTGCCGCCACAGTCATCGCGAGGAGCGAAGCGACGTGGCGATCCAGGGGCCGGTGCGAGCGGCCCTGGATCGCCACGCCCCTGCGGGGCTCGCCATGACGGTGAAGAGCAGCCGGCTCTCAGTTCTTCGTCACCAAGCGATAATAAATCTGGTCGGTGGTCGCTCCGTTGGCGTAGCCCTGCACGGACTTCGCCATCGCCACCTGGCTGACCGCCTGGAACATGATCACGATCGGCGAGGATTCCTGCACCTTGCGCTGCAGGTCGACATACATGGCGTCACGCCTGGCCGCATCGCGCTCCTTCAGCGCCGCCTCGGTCTCGGCGCTCAGCTCCGGCACCAGCCAGCTGTTGCGCCAGGTGGTGGTGCTCTGCGGCGCGTCGTCCGCGTTGTTCACGTTGTAGGCGAAGGCGCCGGCGTTGGAATGCGGGTCCATGAAATCCGGGCCCCAGTACAGCAGCACCGCCTCATGGTTGCGGGCGCGGTACTTGGTGATCACCTGGCTGCCGGTGCCGGGCACCAGCTCCAGCGTGATGCCGGCCTGGGCGAAGGTCGACTGCAGCGACTGCGCGATCTCGGTGAAGGGCGGGCTGGAGATCACGTCCATCTTGATCGTCAGCCCGTCCTTGACGCCGGCCTCGGCCAGGAGGGCCTTGGCCTTGGCGACGTCGAGCTTGAACGGCGTGTCGTTCACCGCGCCGGGGAAGCCTTCGGGCCAGAAGGCCTGGTGCACCTTCATCTGACCGCGCAGGAAGCTCTTGGTCATGCCGTCATAGTCGACCAGGTACCGCACCGCCTCCCACAGCTTCGGGCTGCGCAGCGCCTCGACCTTCTGGTTCAGGGCGAAGAAGTGCACCGCCGCCTGCGGGTAGGTGCCGATGGCGATGCCGTCCTTGCCCTCCAGCGCCGCCACCTGGTCCGGCGTCAGGTCGCGCGCCAGGTCGGCATCGCCGGCCTCCAGCAGCAGGCGCTGGGTCGCCGGCTCGGCGACATGGCGGTAGATCACCGACTTCATCGCCGGCGCGCCGCGGAAATAGGACGGGTTGGCGCGCAGCATGATCGATTCGTTCGGCTTGTAGGCGCGCAGCGAGAACGGGCCGGTGCCGGCCGAGTTCTGGCCCAGCCAGGCATTGCCCAGGTCGCCGTCCCTGGCGTGCTCCATCACCGTCTTCTCGTCGACCACCGAGGCGGGGCGGGAAGCCAGGACGTTGAGCACGAAGCTGGGGGCGAAGCCGCCGCTGACGGTGACCGTGACCTCGGCCTCGCCGGTCTTGCGCACCATCTGCTCGACGTTCTCCGGCGTCCAGCCCAGCTGGGTCAGCAGGAAGGCCGGCGCCTTGTTCAGCTTGACCGTGCGGGCTAGCGAGAACACCACGTCCTCCGGCCGCACCGGATTGCCGCTCTGGAACGCCACGCCCGGCCGCAGCTTGAAGATCAGGGTCTTGCCGTCGTCCGACACCGCCCAGCTCTCGGCCAGCCCGCCGACCAGCTTCTGCATGTCCTCGGCCTCGTACTGTACCAGCCGGTCATAGGTGTTGGTGACGATCTCGCCGGAGGTGAACTCATAGGCCTGGGCCGGATCCAGGCTGACGATGTCGTCGATGTTCTTGGCCACCACCAGCGCATCGGCCGGCGTCGCCGCGACCGCGGGAAGCGGCGCCAGGAGCGCCGTGGCGAGGAGGGCGGATATGAGGCTGCGCATGGTCTGTCTCCCTGTTGTTATTCGCGAATTCCGTCAGAGCAGGGCCGGCACCAGCAGCGGGGTCAGCCAGCGGCCGCGCTCGGCGGCGGCCTCGTCGTAGCGGCCCTCGGCGTCCAGCACGTTGACGGTGCCCAGCACCTTGCCGTCATAGACCACCGGGAAATTCAGCACCGCGCCGCAGCCCAGCGAGCCGATCAGCTCATGGTCCGGGAACACCTCGGCGATCTCGGCCAGGGTCCGGCCCAGGAACACCTCGCGCCGGCCGATCACCTGGGCCGACCAGCGGTTCTCCTGCATCGGCTTGCGGCCGGTGACCGGGTAGGCGGCGGCGTCGTTGGTGTAGACCCGCTCCGCCTCCGCGGTCTCCGCCCGGAGCGCCATGATGGTGAACAGCTTGTGGCCGAGCAGCGCCCCGTAGGCGGCGTCGGCGGCGCGGAACAGCGCCTGCGGCTGGCCCGGCTCCGCCTGGGCGGCGGCCAGCGCCGCGACGGAAGCGGCCACCTTCGGGTCGGTCAATGTCGTCATGGCTCGTCTCGCAATCGGTCGAAGATCGGGGCCGTCCCGGTCCACAGCACCCGGGTCCAGCCGTCATGGGCGTTGCTCCAGCGATGCGCCCGGCCGGCCGGGTAGTGCAGGCTGTCGCCGGCGTCGAGGCGGATGCTCTCGCCGCCGATGCCGACCAGCAGCGATCCCTCCAGCACGAAGGCGATCTCCTCGCCCTCATGCTGCACCGCCTCCGACGCATAGCCGGGCGGCACGTGCACCAGCACGGCGTTCAGCGCCTGGCCGGGGAAGGCGGCGCTCAGCCGCTCGTAGCGGATGCGGTCGGGCGGGGCATCGGCGTCGCCGATGGCGAAGACCGGACGCTCGCCGCGGCGGGTCAGGCCGCTCGCCGGGCGCGGCGCGGCGAGGAAGGCGTCGAGCGGGACGCCGAGGGCGCCGGCGATGCCCGACAGGGCGCTCAGCGACGGCGTCGCCAGGTCCCGCTCCAGCTGCGACAGGAAGCCGACCGACAGGCCGGCGCGGCGGCCGAGGTCCTTGAGGGTGAGGTCGAGCGCTCGGCGCCGGGCCCGGATCGCCCGGCCGAGATGCGGCACGGCCGCCCGAGCATCGGCTGTCTCTGCTGCCGCGTCCCCCGCCATGAGCCCCCCGTTGTTGTCAACGAGCCTAGTCGGAATTTAGCTGCCATCAAAATTTTTTTGATGGCAGGATGCCGGCGCAGGGAACGTTACCCGGAGGACCGGGGCTGCGGCTTGACTCCGGTTCGACACGGCCCGGAAGATGGGCCGACCCCGGAGGCCTGCGGGCCGTCCGGTCTCGTTCCGTGGTCATGGACATAACGAACAGGGAGGGGAAAACGTGTTGAAGCGTTTCACCCGCAACATACTCGCAGCGACGATCCTGGCCTGCGCCAGCCTTCCGGCGATGGCGGAGACGCCGAAGGACACCTTGGTCGAAGCGTGGCAGATCGACGACATCATCTCACTCGACCCGGCCGAGATCTTCGAGTTCTCGGCGGCCGAGTACCAGGCCCAGGTCTATGAGCGGCTGATCGGCTACGACGTCAAGGACGTCAGCAAGATCCTGCCCGGCGTGGCCGAGAGCTGGACCGTCTCCGACGACGGCCTGACCTACACCTTCAAGATCCGCGACGGGGTGACGTTCCACTCCGGCAACAAGCTGACCGCCCAGGATGCGGCCTGGTCGCTGCAACGCGCGGTGAAGCTGAACCTGTCCCCGGCCTTCATCCTCGGCCAGTTCGGCCTGACTGCGGAGAATGTCGACCAGATGGTCACGGCGCCGGACGACCGGACCCTGGTGTTCAAGAC
This sequence comes from Inquilinus sp. Marseille-Q2685, assembly GCF_916619195.1. NCBI lineage: Bacteria > Pseudomonadati > Pseudomonadota > Alphaproteobacteria > Rhodospirillales > Rhodospirillaceae > Inquilinus > Inquilinus sp. Marseille-Q2685. Next base: position 1,803,112 of record NZ_CAKAKL010000001.1, on the reverse strand, counting down.
CGACAAGGCCTATGCGCCGACCTTCGTGCTGAACTGCCTGACCTCGGGCGTCGCCTCGGTTGTCGACAGCAAGGAGGTGAAGGCGCATGAGGCGAACGGCGATTTCGGCCATGAGTGGCTGAAGACGCATTCCGCCGGGTCCGGCCCGTTCAAGCTGTCCGCCTGGAAGCCGAACGAGTCGCTTGTGCTGGAGCGCAACGACGACTACTGGCAGGGCAAGCCGGCCTTCCGGCGCGTCTTCATCCGGCACGTGGCCGAGGCGGCAACCCAGCTGCTGCTGCTGCAGAAGGGCGATGTCGACGTCGCCCGCAACCTCAGCGCCGAGCAGCTCAAGTCGCTCGACGGCAACCCCGACATCAGGCTCGAGAACGCGCCGAAGGGGTCGGTCTGGTACATCAGCTTCAACACGCTGCACCCGCCCTTCGACAAGCCGGAGGTGCGGCAGGCGCTGAAATACCTGATCGACTATGACGGCATGGCCAACAGCTTCATGCGCGGCATCGCCGTCAAGCACCAGAGCTTCATCCCTCAGGGCATGCTGGGCGAGATCTCCGACCAGCCGTTCAAGCTGGACGTCGCCAAGGCCAAGGAGCTCCTGGCCAAGGCCGGGCTGCCGGACGGCTTCAAGACCACTTTCGACGTCTGGAACGCCTCGCCGTCGATGGACATGGCGCAGTCGATCCAGGGCACCTTCGCCCAGGCCGGCGTGCAGGTGGAGATCATCCCCGGCGACAACAAGCAGACCCTGACCAAGTACCGGGCCCGCAACCACGACATCTATATCGGCCGCTGGGGCACCGACTATCAGGACCCGAACTCGAATGCCGAGACCTTCGCCATCAATGTCGATAACGGTCCCGACGCCAAGTCGAAGACGCTGTCCTGGCGCAACGGCTGGCAGGACGCGGATCTGACCAAGCTGGCGCAGAGCGCGGTGACCGAGCGCGACGGCGCCAAGCGGGCGAAGATCTATGAGGACCTGCAGCGCAAGCACATGGAGATCTCGCCCTTCGCCGTGATGTTCCAGCAGACCGAGGTGCCGGCCATGCGCAAGAACGTCGAGGGCATCACCTGGGGCCCGGCCTTCGACAGCAACTTCTACTGGACCGGCAAGAAGTCCTGACATCCGGCGAGGACCGCAACCGTGCTGAAGACGTTCGCCTGCGGCGTCCTCGCGGCGATGATCGCCTGCTCCGGCCTCGCGGCCAGGGCAGGCACGCCGCCCGATACGCTGGTCGAGGCCTGGGTGATCGACGACCTCGTCTCGCTCGACCCGGCCGAGATCTTCGAGGCCTCCTCGACCGAATATCTGGCCCAGGTCTATGACCGGCTGATCGGCTACGACCGCACCGACGCCAGCAAGCTGGTGCCGCTGCTGGCCGAAAGCTGGACGGTGTCCGACGACGCCCGGACCTACACCTTCAGGATCCGCGACGGGGTCAAGTTCCACTCCGGCAATCCGCTGACCGCCCGGGATGCCGCCTGGTCGCTGCAGCGCGCGATCAAGCTGAACCTGGCGCCGGCCTATATCGTCGGCCAGCTCGGCCTGACCCCGGACACCGTCGACCGGATGGTGACGGCGCCGGACGACCGGACGCTGGTGATCGAAACCGACAAGGCCTATGCCCCGACCTTCGTGCTGAACTGCCTGACGGCCACGGTCACCGCCGTGGTCGACAGCAAGCTGGTCCGGGAGCATGAGGCGAATGGCGATTTCGGCCATGAGTGGCTGAAGACGCATTCCGCCGGCTCCGGCCCGTTCAAGCTGGCATCCTGGAAGCCCAACGAGCTGCTGGCGCTCGACCGGAACGACGACTACTGGCAGGGCCAGCCGGGTTTCCGCCGCGTCTTCATCCGGCATGTGCCGGACTCATCGAGCCGGCTTCTGCTGCTGCAGAAGGGCGATGTCGACGTCGCCCGCAACCTGACGCCGGACCAGCTGAAGTCGCTGCAGGGCAATGCCGACATCACGCTCGAGCCGGTGCAGAAGATGTCGATCTTCTATGTCAGCTTCAACGTCCTGCACCCGCCCTTCGACAAGCCGGAGGTGCGGCAGGCGCTGAAATACCTGATCAACTATGACGGCATCGTCGCCACCATCATGCATGGCCTCGCCACCGTCCATCAGTCCCTGGTCCCGGCGGGGATGCTGGGAGCGATCGACGACGCGCCCTTCAAGCTCGACGTCGACAAGGCCAGGGCGCTGCTGGCCCAGGCCGGGCTGCCGGACGGGTTCAAGGCGACGATGGATGTGATCAACCAGTCGCCCTATATCGACATCGCCCAGGCGATCCAGGCCAGCTTCGCCCGGGCCGGCGTGACGGTGGAGCTGATCCCGGGTGACGCCCGGCAGGTCCTGTCCAAGCAGCGTGCCCGCAAGCACGAGATCTATATCGGCCGCTGGGGACCGGACTATGAGGACCCGGACTCCAATGCCGGGACCTTCGCGGTCAATGCCGACAACAGCGACGCCACGGCTTCGAAGACCCAGGCCTGGGCCAATGGCTGGCAGGATGCGGCCATGACCGCCGATGCCCAGCAGGCGGTGCTCGAGACCGACGGCGCCAGGCGGGCGCAGATCTATGCCGACCTGCAGCGCCGCCACCAGCAGGCGTCGCCCTTCGCCTTCATGTTCCAGCTGTCCGAGGTGATCGCCAGCCGCAAGCCGGTGGAAGGCCTCACCTGGTCGGCGACCTATGACAGGAACCAGTATTGGACCGGCAGGAAGTCGTGACCCCGTGACCGCCACCAACCTCCAGCCGGTTTCCGCCCGGCCCGGCGGGGCCCGACGCCGGCGGCGGCGCGGCCTCGCCCTCCGCATCGCCGGCGTGGTCGCCTCGCTGGCGACCACCTTCTTCGGCCTCCTCCTCGTCACCTTCTTCATCGGCCGGGTGGTGCCGATCGACCCCGTGCTCGCCGTGGTCGGCGACCGGGCGCCGCGCGACGTCTATGAGAAGGCGCGGCTGGAGCTCGGCCTCGACAAGCCGCTGTGGGACCAGTTCGCCCGCTATGCCGGCGACGTGCTGTCGGGCGACCTCGGCACCTCGGTGCTGACCTCGCGGCCGGTCTTGGAGGATATCGGCCGGGTGTTCCCGGCGACGCTGGAGCTGGCAACGCTGGGCGTCCTGTTCGGCATCGTCATCGGGGTGCCGGCGGGGGTGCTGGCGGCGGTCCATCGCGGCCGATGGCCCGATCATCTGGTCCGGGTGGTCGGGCTGATCGGCTATTCGGTGCCGATCTTCTGGCTCGGCCTGGTCGGCCTGCTGCTGTTCTACGCCAAGCTCAGCTGGGTCGGAGGGCCGGGGCGGCTCGACGTCTTCTATGACGGGCTGGTCGATCCCGTGACCGGCGTGATCACGCTCGACGCCGCGCTGGCCGGCGAATGGGACGTGTTCTGGAACGCGATCGACCATTTGATCCTGCCGGCGGCGCTGCTGGGCTATTACAGCCTCGCCTATATCAGCCGGATGACGCGGTCCTTCATGCTGGACCAACTGCGCCAGGAATACGTCACCACGGCGCGGGTCAAGGGCGTGTCGGAGCGGGCGGTGATCTGGCGCCACGCCTTCCGCAACATCCGGGTGCCGCTCTTGACCGTGGTCGCGCTGTCCTATGCCGGGCTGCTGGAAGGGGCGGTGCTGACCGAGACGGTCTTCGCCTGGCCGGGCCTGGGCCAGTACATCACCAACTCCCTGCTCAACGCCGACATGAACGCGGTGCTTGGCGGCACCATCGTCGTCGGCGCCGTCTATATCGGGCTGAACATGCTGTCCGACCTGCTGTACCGCGTGCTGGACCCGAGGGCGCGATGACCGATCTGACATCCCCACGCCCCGACAGCTGGCGCGGCTGGCTCCTGTCCGACACGCCGCATTCGCGCGGCCAAGCCCGGCTCGGGCGGCTGTACCTGCTGTGGCTCGGCCTGGCCCGCAACCCGCTGGCCATGGTCGGGCTCGTCATCGTCCTGCTGCTGCTGGTCGCCGCCGCGATCGCGCCGCTGCTGGCGCACCAGTCGCCGATCGAGCAGAACCTGGCGGAGCGGCTGCAGCCCTTCAGCGCCGCGCACTGGCTGGGCACCGACGAGCTCGGCCGGGACATCTGGTCCCGCATCATCTACGGCACCCGGCTGACGCTGCTGATCGTCGTGCTGGTGGCGATCACCGCGGCCCCGGTCGGCCTGCTGATCGGCACCGTCTCGGGCTATCTCGGCGGCTGGGTCGATGCGGTGCTGATGCGCATCACCGACATCTTCCTGGCCTTCCCGAAACTGATCCTGGCTTTGGCCTTCGTCGCGGCGCTCGGGCCGGGCATCGAGAACGCGATCATCGCCATCGCCATCACCTCCTGGCCGCCCTATGCCCGCATCGCCCGGGCCGAGACGCTGACCATCCGCAACGCCGACTTCATCAGCGCGGTGCGGCTGCAGGGCGCCTCCAGCGCCCGCATCGTCGCCCGGCACATCGTGCCGCTGTGCCTGTCCTCGGTGATCGTCCGGGTCACGCTCGACATGGCCGGCATCATCCTGACCGCGGCGGGCCTCGGCTTCCTCGGCCTCGGCGCCCAGCCGCCGCTGCCGGAATGGGGGGCGATGATCTCCAAGGGCCGCAGCTTCATCCTCGACCAGTGGTGGGTCGCGACCATGCCCGGCATCGCCATCTTCGTGGTCAGCCTGGGCTTCAACCTGCTCGGCGACGGGCTGCGCGACATCCTCGACCCGAAGCAGGGGGGGCAGTCATGAGCGGCCCGCTGCTGGAGGTTCAGAACCTCTCGGTCACCTTCGACACGGCCAAGGGCCCGGTCCGCGCCGTGCGCGGCATGAGCTTCACCCTGGGCCGCGAGAAGCTGGGGATCGTCGGCGAGAGCGGCTCCGGCAAGTCGATGACCGGCCGGTCGATCCTGCGGCTGGTCGGGCCGCCCGGCCGGGCCCGGGCCGACCGGCTGGTGTTCGACGGCATCGACCTGCAGCGCCAGAGCGAGCGGCAGATGCGCGCCATCCGCGGCCGCCGCATCTCGATGGTGATGCAGGACCCGAAATTCTCGCTCAACCCCGTCGCCACGGTGGGCGAGCAGGTGGCCGAGGCCTACCGCATCCACAAGCGCGCCTCGGCCCGCGAGGCCAAGCGCCGGGTGCTGGAGATGTTCGAGGCGGTGCGCATCCGCGATCCGGAGCGGGTGTGGAGCCTGTACCCGCACGAGGTCTCGGGCGGCATGGGCCAGCGCATCATGATCGCGATGATGCTGATCCCCGACCCGGACCTGCTGATCGCGGACGAGCCGACCTCGGCGCTGGACGTCACCGTGCAGATGCAGGTGCTGGCGATCATCGACGACCTGGTGACCCAGCGCGGCATGGGGCTGATCTTCATCAGCCACGACCTGAACCTGGTCGCCAGCTTCTGCGACCGCATCCTGATCATGTATGCCGGCCGGGTGGTGGAGAGTTGCCGGGCGGCGGAGCTGCGCCAGGCCAGGCACCCCTACACCCGCGGCCTGCTCGAATCGCTGCCGCAGATCGGCGACACAAGGCCGTTCCTGCCGGTGCTGCAGCGCGACCCGGCCTGGCTGGAGGCGTGACGATGGATCCGATGATCGCGATCAAGGGCCTCGACGTCGTGTTCGGCGACACCCATGCGGTGCGCGACGCCTCGCTCACCGTCGCGCGCGGCGAGAGCTACGGCCTGGTCGGCGAAAGCGGCTCCGGCAAATCCACCATCCTGCGCGCGCTGTCCGGCCTGAACTGGGACTGGACCGGCCGGATCGCGGTCGACGGGCGCGAGCAGGGGCGGCACCGCGACAAGGGCTTCTTCAAGCTGTGCCAGATGGTGTTCCAGGACCCCTACGGCTCGCTGCATCCGCGCCAGACCGTGGACGCGACGCTGATGGAGCCGCTGGCGATCCACGGCTTCGACGGCCGCGACGCGCGGGTCGAGCGGGTGCTCAAGGAGGTCGGTCTCGGCCCCAGCTTCCGCTTCCGCTATCCGCACCAGCTGTCGGGCGGGCAGCGCCAGCGAGTCGCCATCGCCCGGGCGCTGATCCTGGAGCCGCGGGGGCTGCTGCTGGACGAGCCGACTTCGGCGCTCGACGTCTCGGTGCAGGCGGAGATCCTGAACCTGCTGAAACGGCTGCGAGCGGAGCGGGGGCTGACCTATCTGCTGGTCACCCACAACCTTGCCGTGGTCTCGGTGATGTGCGACCGGCTGGCGGTGATGAACCGCGGCCGCATCGTCGAGACGCTGACCGCGGCGCAGCTGCATGACGGCACCGTGACCCAGCCCTATACCCGCCAGCTGCTCGAGGCCAGCCGAGGCTACGACCGCGCCGCGGCCGACCGGATCGAGGACTTCGCCGCCTGACTGCGGTCAGAGCACGAAGTCCCCGGCCTCCGGCGCCGGCCCCGGCGAGAGGCAGAGGATCGCGACGTCGGCATCGCCGTCGCCATCGATGTCGCCCTCGACCTGGATGCCCGGCCCGACGGCCTGGCAGCGCAGCTGGCCGGCGACGCCGGTGAAGGCGCCGGCGCCGATGAAGGCGAAGGCCTGGTCGCCGGCCGCACCGATGTCGGCGTCGATCGCCGACAGGTCGATGTGGTCGTCCTCGTCCCGGCTGAAATCGGTGATGATGTCCGGAACCGGCGCGGGCCGGGCGTCGTTCGGATCGGTGTAGACGAAGGCGTCCGACCCGGCGCCGCCCGACAGCACATCCTGCCCGGACCCGCCCAGCAGCCGGTCCCCGCCGTCGCCGCCCAGAAGCGTATCGCGGCCGCCGCCGCCGGCGAGCGTGTCGTTGCCTCCCTCTCCCAGCAGGACATCGTCGCCCGCCCGGCCGGAGAGGTCGTTGCCCGTGGCCGAGCCGATCAGCAGATCCTCCTGGCCGGTGCCGAGGAGGTTCTCGATCCCGGTCAGCGTGTCGCCCTCGGCCTCGCCGCCGCGGCCGGTGCCGGCGCCGAGATCGACCACCACCCCGGCCTCGCCGTCATAGGCGGCGGTGTCGATGCCGTTGCCGCCGTCGAGCCGGTCGGCGCCGGCCCCGCCCTGCAGCAGGTCGTTGTTCCGGTCGCCTTCGAGGGTGTCGTCGCCGTCCCGGCCGAACAGCTGGTCGTCGCCGCCGGACCCGTCCAGCAGGTTGGCGCCGGCATCGCCGCGCAGGATGTCGCCGCCCCAGTAGGAGCCCGAAAGGTTCTCGATGCCGACCAGGACGTCGCCTTCGGCCTCGGCGCCATGGTTGATGCCGGTGGCGAGGTCGACCTCGACCCCCTCCTCGTTCAGGTAGAAGGCCGTGTCGATCCCGTCCCCGCCGTCGAGCAGGTCCGCGCCGGTGTCGCCGGCGAGCCAGTCGTCGCCGCCCAGGCCGTACAGCTCATCATCGGAGTCGAAATCGCCATACAGGACGTCGCGCTCATACTCGTCGCCGATCACGATGATGCCGGCGATGCTGGGGATATTTTCCATCGCGCTCTCCCGCGTCAGAGATGGAAACGTCTGATCCGCAATCCGGTGGGCCATCCTGCCAGGTGCCGCAGGCGGCTGGCGGAGGATCCGGGACATCGAACGATGGTGGAGACTGCTCAGGAAAGTATTCAGCTGGGGCGGGACTGCCGTGTCAATCGCGGGAATGTGACCGTTGCCCGGGGGGAGGCCGGAGGCGCGGGGCCGCCCCTCCGGCCTCAGGATGGGAAACCCTCTCAACCCCGGGGATTGGGCGATTGCCGGGGCTGCGGCTACGGATCGAGCAGGCCGAGGCTGAGGGCGCTGGCCACGGCCTCGCTGCGGCTGGACGCCTGCAGCTTGCGCATCGCCGATGCGACATATTCGTTGACGGTGTAGACCGACAGCGCCAGGCGCTGGGCGGCCTGCTTGCTGGAGGCGCCGCGGGCGATCCAGGCCAGGCAGTCGCGTTCGCGCGGCGCCAGCAGCGACGCCGCGTCGCCATTGCGCGTGCCGGCCGCGCCGAGCCGGCCCTGGATCTTCAGCGCCCGGCCGATATGCGGCCCGATATGCTGCAGCAGCCGGACCTCCTCGTCGCTCCAGTCGGGCCGCCGCCGCGACCGCCAGAGCGACAGATGCGCCCCCAGGCCGTGCCGGCCGAAATCGATCCAGTACAGGCCGCTGTGGCCGCCCTGCGGCCGGGCATAGTCGTTGTAGAATTCGGTGCGGATGAAGTCGTCCTGCGGCACCAGCATGCGGTCGACAAAGACCGGCCGGGCCTGCAGCCGCTGCATCATCGGCAGGATCGGCCAGGTCTGGTGATAATGGGCGTTGTAGAGCGGGATATAGGCAGGATCGCAGCCGACGCGGACGGCGATGTCGGTCGGCATCGGGCTGCCGGTCGGGTGCAGCGCCGCAGCCTCGCCGCCCAGCAGCGCCAGGGCGTGGCGCAGCACGACCGTCCAGTCCTCGTCGCCGAGGGCGGCGTCGTAGGCCTGGCCGACCAGCTCGGCGATGGCGCGGTCATCCGGCATGGCGAAGCAGGGCAGGGACGCAGCAAACCGCCGGCACGACGCCGGCGGTTGATCGGGACTATAGCAGGTTTGTGATCTTTTGACGGCTCCCGCCGAAGCGGCACGCGTCGCGCCGTGCCGGCCGATGCCATCCGGCACGCTGCCCGCCCCGATGACGCGGTCAGTGCAGGGTCAGGAGCAGCGCCGCCGCCGACAGGGCCGCGCCGCCGGTGACCGCGGCGAAGCCCGCCCCGGCGCGCCACAGCAGCACCGCGATCAGCCCGAAGGCCGCCATCAGAACCGGATTCATCTGCACCTCCCACCCCAATGGCGATCCCGCATCGTGCCCGGCGGCCGCTCCACAATCAAAACAGGATTTGCGTCGAATTGTTTCCGTTTCGGCGCAAAAAAGCCGGAATCGCGGCGGGCACACCGCGCGACACTCCACGGCAAGAGTCCCGGATCGGGCGGTCCGCCTCAATCCCCGAGGATTAGGGGATCATTCGTCGAGCAGGTCGAGGACCAGCGCCTTGGCCACGGCCTCGGTGCGGCTGGTCGCCTCCAGCTTCCGCATCGCGGATTCGACATATTCGTTGACCGTGCGGAGCGACAGCTCGAGCTGGCGCGCGATCTCCTTGCTGGAGGCACCGCGGGCGATCCGGGCCAGGCAGTCGCGCTCGCGCCAGGTCAGCTCCGCGGCGCTGCGAACCAGCTGGGCCGCCACCCGATGGACCGCGCTGGCGCCGAGACGGCGCTCGATCTCCAGCGCCTGCTCGAGATGCGGGCCGAGGCGATGGAGCAGGCGGAGCTGCTCCGGCCCCCACTCCGGCTGCCGCCGCGAGCGCCAGACCGAGATCAGGACCGGGGTGGCCCCGGCGCCCTGCCGGTTGCGGGCCAGCCAGGACAGGCTGGCATGCTGGTCCTGCGGCGTCAGGAAGTCGGTGTAGAACTCGGTCCGGACATAGTCCCGGTCCGCCACCAGCATGCGGTCGGCGAAGACGGATCCGCCGGGCATCCGCGGCAGCCAGGACCGGATCGGCAGCAGCCTGTGGTAATGGGCACCGTACAGCCCGACATAGTCGGGATCGATGCCGCTGACCAGCGTCTGCACCGCCTGGCCGGGGGCATGGGGCCGCTGCAGCACGGCGGCATGGCCGCCCAGCATCTGCGACAGGCCGCCCAGGATCCGGGTCCAGTCCTCGTCGCCGGTCGCGGCGTCGTAGATCTGGCCGATCAGGTCCAGGAACTGCTGCTCGTCCGGCATGGCGGGCATCGCGATGGGCGGGCTTCGGCCGGAAGGCCGGGGCGGCATCTTATAGCACGGCCGCCGGTCCCCGGCCCCTGTCGTCCCGGCGCGGCCCCTATTCCCCGGCGGCGGGGGTGGAGGCGAGCTCGGACCGCAGCCGCGCCGCGCCGAAGGCGACGCCCCGCTTCTCCGGCCCGAGGGCGATCAGCAGCGCGATTACCACCGCCACCACGCCCGTCACCAGCGCCATGGCCAGGGCGTAGTCGTTGCCGTTGGTGACGGCGATATGGGTCTGCAAAGTCAGGTTGATCGCGGCCAGCAGGTTGCCGGTCTGGTAGACGAAACCGGGGAAGGTGCCGCGCGCCTCCTCCGGCGACAGCTCGTTCAGATGCGCCGGGACCACGCCCCAGGCGCCCTGCACCGCGACCTGCATGACGAAGGCGCCGGCGGCGAGCAGCACCGGGCCGGAGGAGAAGGCCCAGAGCGGCAGCGCCGGCAGGGCCAGCAGCGCCGCGATCACGATCACCCGGCGCCGGCCGAAGCGTTCCGACAGCATGCCGCAGGCGAGGCCGCCGAGGATGGCGCCGATGTTGTAGACGATTGCGATCAGGCTGACCTCGTGCGGGCCCATGCCGTGCTGGACCTTGAGGAAGGTCGGATAGATGTCCTGGGTGCCGTGGCTGAAGAAGTTGAACGCGGTCATCAGGAGGATGGCATAGAGGCCGAGCCGCCAGTGCCGCCGCACCGTGTCGCCGAGCGAGATCCGGTCGCGCTCGACCCGCGTTTCCGCCCAGGCCGGCGATTCCGGCACGCTGCGGCGGATGTACAGCACCAGCAGGGCGGGCACGACGCCGATCATGAACATGCCGCGCCAGCCGATCGAATCGTAGAGCAGCCCGTAGACGATCGAGGCCAGCAGGTAGCCGGTCGGATAGCCCGCCTGCAGCAGGCCGGAGACGAAGCCGCGCGAGCGGACCGGCACGGTCTCCATGGTCAGCGACGCGCCGACGCCCCATTCACCGCCCATGGCGATGCCGTACAGCATGCGCAGGATCAGCAGCACGGTGAAGGTCGGGGCGAAGCCCGAGGCGAATTCCAGCAGCGAATAGGCCAGCACGTCGACCATCAGCGTCGGCCGGCGGCCGAAGCGGTCGGCGGCGCGGCCGAACAGGAAGGCGCCGACCGGCCGCATCGCCAGGGTCAGCGTCACCAGCCAGGAGGTGGTCTCGGCCCCGGTGCCGAACTCCTGGGCGATGTCGGTGAGGATGAAGACGAGAAGGAAGAAGTCGAAGGCGTCGAGGGTCCAGCCGAGGAAGCTGGCGACAACGACGCTCCGCTGCTGGGGAGTCCATCCCTGCATGTCGGGCCTCTGAGCCGTGGCTGCGGCGGGCAGCGCCCCTTCCCTTCGCCCCGTCGCCGGGCGTCAGCTTCCTCCCGCTCCGGCGCCTGCGTCTCGCGCCGATCGGGCATGGCTCATGTGTGGGAACGGACTCTCTGGCACCTCGAAATCGTCAATCGGTCGGCATCTTGTCGATGCCGCCATGCGCGGCGGACCAGGAGACCGGGTCGTGCAGGAATGTCTCGACCTCGTCCAGCGTCTTCGGGTCGAAATGGTTGCCGGCCTTGCAGACCTCCAGCACGTCCCACCAGGTGGCCAGCGCGTGCAGTTCGACCCCGATCGACTCGAAGAACTTCGGCGTGTCCTTGAAGATGCCGTAGTTGAAGACGACGAAGACGTGCTCCACCACCGCGCCGGCGTCGCGCAGCGCCTGGCAGAACTTGGCCTTGCTGCGGCCGTCGGTGTTCAGGTCCTCGACCAGCAGCACCCGCTGGCCCTCGGTCAGCACGCCCTCGATCTGGGCGTTGCGGCCGAAGCCCTTCGGCTTCTTGCGCACATACTGCATTGGCAGGGCCAGGCGGTCGGCGATCCAGGCGGCGTAGGAGATGCCGGCGGTCTCGCCGCCCGCCACCGCGTCGATCTTCTCGAAGCCGATCTCGCTCAGGATCACCGAGGTGGCGAAGTCCATCAGCACGCCGCGGATGCGGGGATAGGAGATCAGCCGCCGCGTGTCGGTGTAGACCGGGCTGGCCCAGCCCGAGGTGAACTTGTAGGGCGTCTCGGCGTTGAAGCTGACCGCGCCGGCCTCGAGATAGGCCTGTGCGGTCAGACGGGCGATGGTCTTGCGGTCGGGGAAGCTGGTCGAGAGGATCATGGCGGGCTCCGGCGGTTAAGCCTGCATTTCTCACACCCCTTGCGCCCTGCGCCGGTTCAACATGCCGGCAGGGCAGGAGAGCGGCGCAGCGCGATGCCTTTGCATCGGGCAAGCCGTTCGACGCCCCCTGTCGGCATGTTCAACCGGCCCGGAGGGTCACCTTGCGGCGGCCGCCTGCGGGTGCGGGCCGCTCGACCGTATAGCCGATACGCTCTTCGCGGCCCGCCCCCGCATCCGACTCGCCGCGAGGCGACGCAGGGCGCAAGGGGTGTGAGAAATGCAGGCTGAGGGCTTGTTAGGACCGGGGCTGCCATCTGGCAAGCGCGCTTGCGGTATTTCTGCCGCATGGCCATGATCCGGCCGCCGCAGCAGGACGCCCCGCCATGACCGACCGCTTGATCATCCGCCGCCCCGACGACTGGCATCTGCATCTGCGCGACGGCGCCATGCTGCGCGCGGTCCTGCCGCATACGACGGCGCATTTCGCCCGCGCCATCATCATGCCGAACCTGACGCCGCCGGTGGTGACCGCCGCCGACGCCCGGGCCTATCGCGACCGCATCCTGGCGGCGCTGCCCGAGGGCGCGCGCTTCACTCCGCTCATGACCGCCTACCTGACCGAGGGCACCGACCCCGACGACCTCGTTCGTGGCCGGGAGGAGGGCGTGCTGACCGCCGTGAAGCTGTACCCCGCCGGCGCCACCACCAACTCGCATGGCGGGGTGCGCGATCTCGCCAAGGTCCGCCCGGTGCTGGAACGGATGCAGGCGATCGGACTGCCGCTCCTGGTGCATGGCGAGGTGGTGGATCCCGATGTCGACATCTTCGACCGCGAAGCGGTGTTCATCGAGCGCCACCTGCAGCCGATCCGCGCCGACTTCCCGGAGCTGCGGATCGTCATGGAGCACGTCACCACCCAGGACGGGGTCGACTTCGTGCAGGCCCAGGGCGACGGCCGGGTCGGCGCCACGATCACGCCGCAGCACCTGGTGCTGAACCGCAACGACCTGCTGGTCGGCGGGGTGCGGCCGCACTATTACTGCCTGCCGGTGGTGAAGCGCGAGCAGCACCGCCTAGCGCTGCGCCGCGCGGCAACCTCGGGCGATCCGCGCTTCTTCCTCGGCACCGATTCCGCGCCGCATCCAGTGCATGCGAAGGAGGCGGCCTGCGGCTGCGCCGGCGTGTTCAACGCCCGCGTCGCGGTCGCCTGCTACGCCCAGGTGTTCGAGGAGGAGGGGGCGCTGGACCGGTTCGAGGCCTTCGCCGCGCTGAACGGCCCGGCCTTCTACGGCCTGCCAGTGAACGAGGAGAGCGTCACCCTGCTCCGCGGCGCCGAGGAGCTGCCGGAGCGGCTGGCGGTGCCGGGCGGCGACGACGTCCATGTCTTCCGCGGCAAGACCGTTCCGGGCTGGCGGGTGGAAGCCTGAAGCTGTAGCCGATCAGATCCGGCGGAACACGACGCTCAGATTGTTGGCCGGCATCTCGGCGACCTCCGGGCCTGAGAAGCCGGTTGCGGCGGCGAGTTCGGCGACGGCCTCCAACTCCCGCAAACCCCAATCCGTGTTACGCTGCCGCAGATCGCGGTCGAACGCCTCGTTGCTCGGTGCGGTCGCCACGCCGGCGCGGCGATAGGGGCCGTAGAGGTACAGGGCGGCGCCCGGCGGCAGGATCGAAGCGGCGCCGCGCATCAGCCCTTCGGTCGCAGCCCAGGGCGAGATGTGGATCATGTTGATGCACAGCACCGCGTCGGCCGTGGTGACCGGCCAGGACGCGGCCGCGGCGTCCAGCGCCAGGGGCGGGCGCAGATTGGCCAGGCCGCTGTCCGCTGTCCAGGCCGCGATGCTGCGACGCGCCTCCGGATTCGGGTCGGACGGCTGGAACACCAGGTCGGGTATGGCAGCGGCGAAATGCACGATGTGCTCGCCCGATCCGCTGGCGATCTCCAGCACCGTGCCGGTCCGGGGCAGCACGCCGCGCAGCACGGCGAGGATCGGATCCCGATTGCGCGCCGCGGCGGGCGCATATTGGCGGTGATCGGTCATGATCCTTCCCGGGCTCGTCGGCCTACCCCGCGGGCCGGCGGGCGGCGGCGAGCAGCAGGCCGAAGCCGATCATCAGGCCGCCGGAGATCCGGTTGAACCAGCGGAACGGCCGGGCGCTGCGAAAGGTGCGGCCGAGCCGGGCGCCGATCAGGGCGTAGATCGTGATCGCCACCCCCTCCAGCACCAGGAAGCTGGCGCCGAGCAGGGTGAAGCTGGCGGCATAGTCCTGCGGCACCACGAATTGCGGGAAGAAGGCGGTGAAGATCAGGATCGCCTTCGGGTTGCCGGCTGCGACCCAGAATTCCTGCCGGATCAGGGCGCCGAGCGGCTGCAGCCGCCCGGCCGCCTCCCGGTCCGGCGCCGGGGCGTCGGCCCGCAGCAGCTTGATGCCGAGCCAGACCAGATAGGCGGCGCCCAGCCATTTCACCACCGCGAAGGCCAGCTCGGAGGCGGTGAGCAGCGTGCCGAGGCCGAGCCCGGCGATGGCGATCATGATGGCGAAGGCGACCAGCCGGCCGGAGGCGGCGGCCACGGCGCGCAGCGTGCCGTCGCGGGCGCCGTTCGACAGCGACAGCAGGTTGTTCGGCCCGAACGCCATGTTCAGCGCGAAGCAGGCGGGCAGGAAAAGGAGATAGTCGTCGAGCGTCATGTCCAGGCCTCCGCCGGCACCGCCGGCCGCGGGCAGCGTGCCAGAGATCGGACGGCCGGGAAACCGCCGAGCAGAACCGGGCACCGCGGTAGGATTTAGTTCCCTAATATTGGATTTTCGTAAAACTGGGGCTGATAGTTCTGAGGTTTCGGCCTGAATTCATTGATCGAAGGCAGGGATTGTCGCCATAATCGCATCGGATTGCAGGATTCGATGAGAGGTTTCGTGGCGATCTCTGTTTCCGGTATCGCGATGCGGGCCTATCTCGGCGGGGTCGAGCCGGTGCTGTTCCGGCTGCGCAAGGAGCAGCGCCTGCGCATCTGGGGGCTGCGCACCGCCGACCTGCCGGAGGCGGCGCTGCGGCTGCAGACCGAGGGCTGCACCGGCGGGCATCTCTGCCGCCACATGGTGTCGGCGCATCGCGACTATCTGGCGAAGTACACGCGGCGCGGGCCGGACGGCATCGCCCGGCTGTGGCAGGGCACGCCCTGCCTGCTCGACCTCGATCCCTTCGCCGATGCCGAGGCCTATGAGAAGGAGATCCGGAAGCACTCCTTCGGCTACATCCTGCGCGAGACGCGCAAGGCCGCGAAGGCCGGCTATCGCTGCCGGATCTTCGACCGCTTCGCCCAGGGCGACGACATGCGGGACATCGAGGCGTCGAAGCTGTTCCGCTCCGGCGGGCCGGTGCCGCAGGCCTTCGCCCAGCGCTTCGGCCGCGGCAGCGCCGTGAAGGGCGACCCCTGGCTCGACGCCGAATGCCCGGAGCACTGGGCGGTCGACTGGGGCGTGTTCATCGATGAGGACGGCCGGGACCGGCTGGTCGGCACCATCGTGCTGCGCCGGATCGGCAACATCATCCGCATCGTCAGCTTCCTCGGCCATGCCGCACACCTCTCCTCCGGCGCGATGAAGCTGCTGTTCGTCGAGATCGTGCGCTGGCTGCTGCGCCGCGAGGACCCGCGGGTGCAGGGCGTGCGCTTCGTCCTCTACGGCGCCCTGGAGCAGGGCGGGCTCGGACTCCTGCACTGGAAGCGCCGGCTGCTGGTCCGGCCCTTCGTCTTCGCCGACGCGGCGCCGGCCGGGGCCATCCGCGCCTGACGCCACGATTGTGGCGGAAGGCGACGCCGGATCGGCCCGATGACGCCATTTTCCCCGGTTGAACTGGCCGTGATCGACATCTCCGGGGGATGATCATGGGGCAGGATGGTGCGGCCGCGGCGCGGCCGGGAACGGATGGCGAAGCCTCGCGCTCGCCGGCAGGGGCGGCCAGCCGTTCGGCCGAGAACGAGGCGCGGATCGTCGCCCATCTGCGCGCGGTGCTGCTGGCGCCGGGGCGTTCACACGTCTGGGAGTAACCCCGATTTCGGCGGGTGCAAATCCGAGGTAGAGTCCAAAAGATCGCACCGGCAGGTCGGGAGCTGACAATGTCGGAGGCCCTTGAGCTGGAGGACGTTCCGGCCGCGTTCATCGCGGCCTGGAACCGCCACGACATGGCGGCGCTGGCCGCGCTGTTCGTGGAGGATGCGGACTTCGTCAATGTCGTCGGCCTGTGGTGGCGAAGCCGGGCCGAGATCGAAGCCGCCCATGCGGCGACACATGCGACCATCTTCAAGGACAGCCGCCTGGAAGGCGGCATCGCCAAGGTCTCCCGTCTGGGACCGGGAACCGCCGCCTTGCACGTGGCCTGGACGCTTACCGGCCAGAGCGCGCCGGACGGCACTCCGGCCGGGCGGCGGCAAGGTATACTGCTTCTGGTGCTGACCGAAGTCTCGGGCGGCTGGCGGGTTCGGATCGCCCAGAACACCGACATCGTGCCGGGCGCGCTTGCGCCGCCATGACCGTGTGTTCTTCCGCTAGCTCCGGCCGAGCACCTCGGCGCTCGGCCGGGCGGCGATGCGGTCCCACCAGGCGGCCAGCCTTTCGTGCCGCGCCAGCAGGTCGCGCCCCTCCGGCGCCATCCGGAAATAACCGAGGATCGGCGCCGCGTGCAGGTCGGCGAGGCTGAGCGCGTCGCCCAGCAGCCAGGGGCCGTCGCCGAGGAAGCCTTCGAGCACGTCAAGGCAGAGGCCGGCCCGCGGCAGGGCGGCGGCGATCCGGGCCTCGTCGCCCGGCCGGCCGGCGTGCGGCTTCGACACCCGCTCGACATAGACGTCCCAGACCAGCGGGCGGTAGGCATAGCTGTCCAGCACGCCGATGATCTGGGTCATCCGGGCGCGGCCGCGGGCATCGGCGGGCTGCAGCGCCGGGCCGGGAAAGGCCTCGTCGACATAGCGGGTGATCGCGGCGGTCTCGTAAAGGGCGAAGCCGTCATGCTCGAAGGCGGGGATGCGGCCGAAGGGGTGCCGGCCGAGATAGCCCGGCGGCGGCCCTTCGGCGGCGAAGATGTCGACCTCGACCAGGTCGAACGGTACGCCCTTCTCCTGCAGCGCCATCAGCGCGGCGCGGACATAGACGCTGTAACGGGCGCCGTAGAGGATCGCGGTCACGGGATCTCGACCTTCCGCTCGGTGTCGATCACCAGGACGCTGTTCCGCTCCAGCTGGTATCGGCCGGTATAGGTCCCGGGCTTCCAGCCCCCCGGCGGGGCGCGCCGGCCGCTGAACACGGACCAGAGATTCTTCGATTCGGCCAGCACGGTCCGGTCCTGGTGCACCGGCTTGCCGTCCGGGCCGGTGATGACGACCGTCTGGGTGTCGCCGCCCCGCACGCCGAAGCTCTCGGCCCACAGCACCAGCGGTGCGTTTCGGCCGCCCTTGATGCCGGCGTAATCGCCGCGCCGGGCGGTCTCCCAATCGGCCGGGCCGGCGGCGAAGCCGGCGATCAGCAGGCCGGTCGGGATATAGGGCACATCCGCGGCCCACAGAGGATGGCCGGCCGTCTCGCAGCCCGAACCGATCGGCAGGGCGGTGAAGGGATCGATGAAGGCCTCGACAGCGCCGTCACCCTGCGCCTTCATCACGGTGAACTCGACATGCGGGAACTCGGTGCTGCCGGACAGGCCGATCTGGCCCAGGGGCTGGCCGGTCTTGACCGTATCGCCCGGCTTCACCCGGATGCTGCCCTGCTTCATATGGGCATATCGCGTCTGCCAGCCGCCGCCATGGTCGATGATGACGGCGTTGCCGGCCTTCACGTCCTTCACCGCCTCGGCTCCGCGCTCCTTGACCGAGATGTCGGGCTCGCCGTCGCGGACGCGGAGGACAGTGCCGTCGGCCGCCGCCAGGATGTCGACGCCCTGGCGCATCGCGGCGAGGTCGCGCAGGCGGATGTCGATGCCGTTGTCGCCGTCATAGCCCAGGCGGTCGCAGCGGAAATTGGCGAAGCGCGGCCCGGGGGCGGTGTCGACATAGTTCTGGATGAAGCAGTCCTGCCCCAGGGTGCAGGCGGCCGGCCAGGCGAAGCGCGGCTCCTGCTCCTGCGCCGAGGCGGCGGCGGACGCGACGAGAAGGACGAGTCCGATCAGGGCGCTCCGCATCATCCGCCTGCTCCGTCTAGAGTGTCACCACCCGGATCCGCCGTCCCTGCACGGCCAGCGCGATGCCGCCGCGCTTCAGCGCCAGCGCATCCTCGCCGAACATCTCGCGGCGCCAGCCGTGCAGCGCCGGCACCTGGGCGTTGTCGTCCATGGCGATGGCCTCCAGGTCGTCGCTGCCGGCGACCAGCTTCTGGGCCACGCCTTCGTCCTCGCATTTCATCTTCAGGAGGACGCGCATCAGCTCGACCAGCGGCGCGAGGCCGGGCGGGGTCGGCGGGCGCTGCGCCAGCTTCGGCGCCTGGTCGGGCGGCGTCGCCAGGCCGCGCTCGACCGCCGCGATCAGCCCCTGGCCCTGCCAGCCCTCGGCCATGTTGCGGCTCATGCCGCGGATCCGGGCCATGCCGTCGATGTCGCGCGGGGTGTGGGCCGCGATCTCCAGCAGGGCCTCGTCCTTCAGGATGCGGCCGCGCGGGATGTCGCGCTTCTGCGCCTCGCGCTCGCGCCAGGCCGCGACCTCGCGCAGGATCGACAGGAACTTGGCCGAGGCGTTGCGCGGCTTCAGCCGCAGCCAGGCCTGATCGGGCTCGGTACGGTAGGTGGCCGGATCGCACAGGATCGCCATCTCCTCGGCGAGCCAGGATTCGCGGCCGGACTTGGTCAGCTGCTTGCGCAACGCCTCGTAGGACGGGCGCAGATGGATGACGTCGGCCAGCGCATAGTCGATCTGGCGTTCGGTCAAGGGCCGGTGCGACCAGTCGGTGAAGCGCGACGACTTGTCGATCCGGGCATTGGCCAGCTTGCCGACCAGGTTCTCGTAGCTGACCGATTCGCCGAAGCCGCAGACCATGGCCGCGACCTGGGTGTCGAACAGCGGCGTCGGCACCTGGCCGGTCAGATGGACGAAGATCTCCACATCCTGCCGGGCGGAGTGGAAGACCTTCAGCACCTTCGGGTCGTGGACCAGCGCGAACAGCGGCGCCAGATCGATGCCGGGGGCCAGCGGGTCGATCGCCGCCGCCTCGTCCAGCCCGGCGATCTGCACCAGGCACAGCTTCGGCCAGAAGGTGTGCTCGCGCATGAACTCGGTGTCGATGGCGATGTAGTCGGCCGCTGCCATGCGATCGCAGAAGGCGGCGAGCTCGGCGGTGGAGGTGATCAGAGTCATCTTTGCCGTTGTAGCGGATGAAACCCCCGGTTGCCGAGAGCTTTACGCCGATCCGCTGAACGGAATGCCGCCGGCGGCGAATCCGGCTAGTCTCGACCGTGAGCCGGGGTGGGGCCGGAGCGGGAACGAGGCCATGCTTTCGCCATGGCGTTCCGGGAGCGTGGGAGGCGACGGCAAGGAGGGCCGCATGAGACGATCCCTGGCATCCACGGCGACGGCCGCGATTCTGGCGGTGACGGCGCCCTTCGCCGGCGCGGCCGAGGAGACGCCGGCCGGGCTGTTCCGGGTCGGCGACACCGGCGTGCGCTGCCTGAAGCAGCCCTGCCCGTGGCGCGGCGTGGTGCCGGTCGACGACGAGAGCGTCGCGGCCGGGGCCGTCCCCCCGGCCTATGCCGGCGACGCGCCGCCGGTGATCGCGGCGCGGGCCGAGCTGCTGGACCAAGTGCGCCGTGAGATCTGGCGCGCCTGGGCCGCGGGCGGCTGCCTGCTGGTCCATGGCCGCTTCGACCGCCGCGGCGCCGCGGCGGTGCCGGTGCTGGCGGTCGACCGGATCATCGGCCCGTGCAGCCGCTGACGGCCGGCCTGTAGACGGAGACGATCGTGCCGACGACATTGAGAGTGATCGCCATCCTGGAGCTTCTGGCAGGCCTCGTCCTGACGCTCTGGTGCTGGTTCGGCGCGCCGGAGAGCTTCTTCCTGGGGCTCGCCTTCCTCCTCACTGGACTCATCTCCGCCGCCGTGTTCGTGGCGCTGGCCCAGATCCTGGAGAATTCGGAGCTGCTGCGGTTGGATCTCGTCCGGCTGCGGCACGACCTCTGGGGGGAGCTCAACAAGCTGCGGGACGGCGGGCCGGCCCCGAACCGGCCGCCGTCCTCGCCGCCGCCACGCCCGTCGACATCGCCGATCCGGGAGTCGACCGATCCGATCACCGGCCGAGTCTCCTACCTGTACAACGGCGTGACCTATGACAGCCGCATCGCCGCCGTGGCGCAGCTCGCGGAGGACGAGCGGCGTGGGGCGCCTCCGGTCTCCGGGTGACGTTGGCGGCAGCCGGCCCATCCGTTTCGCCTCACCCCTCCCAATCCAGCCCCAGGTCGAGGATCGGCGCCGAGTGGGTGATCCAGCCGGCGGAGATCAGGTCGACGCCCGCGGCGGCGATCGCCGGCACCGTCTCGGCCGTCACCCGGCCGGAGGCCTCGGTCACCGCCCGGCCACCGACCCGGCGCACCGCCTCGCGCAGCTGGTCCGGGGTCATGTTGTCCAGCAGCACGGCGTCGACGCCCTCGGCCAGGGCTTCGTCGAGCTGGCCGAGCGTGTCGACCTCCACCTCGATCTTCACCAGATGCCCGACCGCGGCGCGGGCCCGGGCGATCGCCGGCCGTACCCCGCCGGCCACGGCGATGTGGTTGTCCTTGATCAGCACCGCGTCGTCGAGGCCGAAGCGGTGGTTGACGCCGCCGCCGGCCCGCACGGCGTGCTTCTCCAGCGCCCGCAGCCCCGGCGTGGTCTTGCGGGTGCAGGCGATGCGCGCCTTGTGCGGCCGGGCGGCCGCGGCCAGCGCTGCGGTGGCGGTGGCGACGCCGGACAGATGGCACAGCAGGTTCAGCGCCACCCGCTCCGCCGCCAGGATCGGCCGGGCCGGACCGTCGATCCGGATCACCGCGTCGCCCGGCGCCGCCCGGCTGCCGTCGGGCATGAGCACGGTGACCACGATGGCGGGGTCGAGCAGGCGGAAGGCCAGGGCGGCGGCGTCGGTGCCGGCCACGGTGCCGGGCTGGCGCGCGGCGATCGCGCCGCGCATCCGGGCCTCGGCCGGGATCACCGCGGCGCTGGTGATGTCGCCGGCGCGGCCGAGGTCCTCGGCCAGGGCGGCGCGGACCACCGGTTCGACCAGCAGGGCGGGGAGGGAGGGAGATCCATGGTCGGCCTCACGGGCGGGCGGTGCCGGTGCGGGGGGCTTCGCCCTCCAGCACGTCGGCGAGGGTGAGGAAGGAGGGGGCGGAGGCCGGGTCGGCCTCGGGCCGGTCGCTGCGGCACTGCGCGCCGCGGCTCTCGCGCCGGCGCAGGGCGGCGGTCGCGATCAGCAGCCCGGCGAGGGCGCGGTCGGACAGGGCCGAGGGCGCGGCGTCGGCCAGGGGGCGCAGCGCCGTGACCGCGGCGATCA
Source organism: Inquilinus sp. Marseille-Q2685 (assembly GCF_916619195.1). Lineage (NCBI taxonomy): Bacteria > Pseudomonadati > Pseudomonadota > Alphaproteobacteria > Rhodospirillales > Rhodospirillaceae > Inquilinus > Inquilinus sp. Marseille-Q2685. The sequence continues at coordinate 1,781,718 of NZ_CAKAKL010000001.1, read as the reverse complement.
GGCCGGCGCCGTCGCGGACCACGCCGACATGGCGCTCCATCAGCTCCCGCAGCGCGGCGACGATGCCGGCGTCCGGGGCCGGGCGGCGGGCGGCGCCGAGCGGCAGCGGACGCAGCGGCGGCCGGGCCTCGCCGCCGCGGATGTCCCCGGCGATCCAGCCGGCATAGGCCAGCGCCTCCAGAAGCGAGTTGCTGGCCAGGCGGTTGGCGCCGTGCAGGCCGGTCGCTGCCACCTCGCCCGCGGCCCAGAGGCCGGGCACGGAGCTCCGGCCGTTCCCGTCCACCGCGACGCCGCCCATGTGGTAATGCGCCGCCGGGCGGATCGGGATCGGCTGCCGCGCCGGGTCCAGCCCGGCCTCGCGGCACAGCGCGATGACCCTGGCGAAGCGCTCGAGCCTGCCGCCCAGCGGGCGTGCGTCGAGGAACACCGGCTCGCCGGCCATGACCTTGCGGAAGACGGCGCGGGCGATGACGTCGCGCGGGGCCAGGTCGCCCTGCGGGTGATCCGCCATCACCCGCCCGCCCGCCGCCGTGACCAGCATGGCGCCTTCGCCGCGTAGCGCCTCGGTGGCCAGGGGCATCGGATCGCGGCCGACGGCCATGGCGGTCGGATGGAACTGCACGAATTCCAGGTCGCGCAGCACCGCCCCGGCCCGTGCCGCCAGGGCCAGCCCGGTGCCGGCCGCGCCGAGCGGGTTGGTGGTGTGGGCGTAGAGGCCGCCGACCCCGCCGGTCGCCAGCACCACGGCCCGGGCCGGGATGGCGACCGGCTCTCCGTCCTCCCGGGCCAGCACGCCGCAGATTCCGGCTTCGTCGCGCAGCAGGGCAGTGGCGCGGGCGTGGCGGATCGCGATACGGGGATCGGCCTCGGCCGCCTGGGCCAGGGTGCGCAGCACCGCGGCGCCGGTGCCGTCGCCGCCGGCATGGACGATGCGGCGGCGGGAATGCGCGGCCTCCAGGCCCAGGGCGAAGCCGCCGGCCTCGGCCCGGTCGAAGGGCGCGCCGAGCCCGTCCAGCCAGGCGATGCAGCCGGGCGCCGCCTCGGCGACGCGCCGCGCCACCTCCGGGTCGGCGAGGCCGGCCGCGGCCGCCAGCGTGTCGGCGGCATGCAGCGACGGGTCGTCGTCGGGGCCGAGCGCCGCGGCGATGCCGCCCTGGGCCCAGCCGGTGGCGGCCTCGGCCCCGAGCGGTGCGGCGGAGAGCAGGAGAACGGGCAACGGCGCCAGCCGCAGCGCCGTGGCCAGCCCGGCGATGCCGGCGCCGATCACGACCACCCGGTCCTGCGGGCGAGGGGAGATCGCATCCATCACCGCACCTCCAGCATGCGTTCGACCGCGGCGCGGGCGCGGCCGGCCACGGCGGGGTCCAGCTCCACCGCCTCGGTCATCGTCTCCAGCGCGCGCCGGATCTTCGGCAGGGTGATCCGCTTCATATGCGGGCACAGGTTGCAGGGCCGGACGAAGTCGATCTCCGGGAACTGCACGGCGACGTTGTCGCTCATCGAGCACTCGGTCACCAGCACCACCCGGCCCGGCCGCTGCTTCGCCACATAGTCGCTCATCGCCGCGGTCGAGCCGGCGAAGTCGGCCTCCGCCACCACCTCCGGCGGGCATTCCGGATGGGCCAGCACGGTCACGCCGGGATGGCGGTCACGCAGCTGCCGGATGTCGTCGGGGCCGAAGCGCTCATGCACCTCGCAGGCGCCCTGCCAGGCGATGATCTCGACCTTGGTCTCGGCCGCGACATTGGCCGCCAGATAGCCGTCCGGGATGAAGATCACGCGCGGCACGCCCAGGCTCTCCACCACCTTCACGGCGTTGCCGGAGGTGCAGCAGATGTCGCTCTCCGCCTTCACCGCGGCCGAGGTGTTGACGTAGGTGACCACCGGCACGCCCGGATAGCGGCGGCGCAGCAGGCGCACATCCTCCGGCGTGATCGAGGAGGCCAGCGAGCAGCCGGCCGCGGCATCGGGGATCAGCACGGTCTTGCCGGGGTTCAGCAGCTTCGCGGTCTCGGCCATGAAGTGCACGCCGCACAGCACGATCACCGACGCCTCGACCCGCGCCGCCTCGCGCGCCAGGGCCAGGCTGTCGCCGGTGATGTCGGCGATGCCGTGGAAGATCTCCGGCGTCTGGTAGTTGTGCGCCAGGATCACCGCGTCGCGCTCCCGCTTCAGCCGCAGGATGGCGTCGATGTCGGGGGCGAAGCCCGGCCAGTCGAAGGCTGGGATGACGCGGGACAGGCGGCCGTATAGCGGCGCCATGCGCGCGGCCACGGCAGGGGTGTATTCGGCAGGTGCGGACATCGGGTTCTGCTCATTTTGAGAATTACAAGGACAGGGGCGGCCCGAATCGGTGTCGCTTTGGTTACTCTAATTCTCAGAATAAGAAAATCAAGTCGCTAGCCTCGATGCTGTTGGCAGGGCGGTCCTCGCGCCTACATTGGGACGGGGGCGAGGGGGCGCCGCGGCACGCCGGACGATGCCGCAGATATCGGGCCGGGCCGCGGGCGCCCGGCCGGATCCGATCGAAGGAGAGATCATCGTGGAACTGCGCAATCTCGGCCGCTCCGGCATCCGGGTCGGGCCGCTGGCCCTCGGCGGCAACGTCTTCGGCTGGACCGCGGACGAATCGGCCTCCTTCCGGGTGCTGGATGCCTTCGTCGACGCCGGGCTGAACCTGATCGACACCGCCGACGTCTATTCGCATTGGGCGCCCGGCAACCGGGGCGGCGAGTCGGAGACGATCATCGGCCGATGGCTGAAGCGCGGCGGCAAGCGCGACCGGGTGGTGATTGCCACCAAGGTCGGCGGCGAGATGCCAGGCCGGCCGCCGCGGAAGGACCTGTCAGCAGCCTGGATCCGCGAGGAGGTAGAGAACTCGCTGCGCCGGCTGCAGACCGATGTGATCGACCTGTATCAGTCGCATTGGGACGACCCGGAGACGCCGCAGGAAGAGACGCTGGCCGCCTATGCCGAGCTGATCCGGGCCGGCAAGGTGCGGGCGATCGGCGCCTCGAACTTCTCGGTCGAGCGTCTCGCCTCGGCCCTGATGCTCAGCGCCGAGAGCGGGCTGCCGCGCTACGAATCGCTGCAACCGCATTACAACCTCTACGACCGCTCGGACTACGAGGGGGCGCTGGAGGATCTGTGCCGCCGTGAAGAGGTCGGCGTCATCACCTATTTCTCGCTGGCCGCCGGCTTCCTGACCGGCAAGTACCGCACCGAGGCCGACCTGTCGCAGAGCGCCCGCGGCGGCCGCGGCATGAAGGACCGGCTGAACCCGCGCGGCCTGCGCATCCTCGACGCGCTCGACCGGGTGGCCGAGGCGCATGGCGTGCGCCCGGCCACGGTGGCGCTGGCCTGGCTGATCGCCCGGCCCGGCGTCACCGCCCCGATCGCCAGCGCCACCAGCCCGGAGCAGCTGGAGGACCAGATCGCCGCGACCCGGCTGACCCTGGCGGCGGACGAGATCCGGCTCCTGGACGAGGCGGGGCGGTAGGCCGTCCGATCAGTGCAGGTTGGGTTCGCGGCAAGCGAACCCAATCTACGGATTGCGGCCGGTTACAGCCGGCGCGACAGGATCGCCCGGTCGGTGCCGGCGAAGCCGTGGCGGCGGTACAGGCGGGCCGCGTCGGGGTTTCCGGCCTCGACCTCGAGGTGCACGGCGTGCACGCCTTCGGCCCTGAGCAGCCCGGCCAGCGTCTCCAGCACCGCGGAGCCGTGGCCACGGCCGCGATGCTCCGGCTCGATGTAGAACTCGTCGATGAAAGCGTCGCGGCCGCCGAATTCGATGCTCCAGGACCAGGTCACGACCAGATAGCCGATCGTCTCGCCGCCCGCCTCGATCATCCAGCCGGCGGCGAAGCGCGTGCCGCCGGCCAGCTCCTGCAGCGCCCGCCGGCCGCCGGGCCCCAGCGGATGGTTGTCCTCGTCGTTGAAGGCGATGGCCATGGCCAGCAGCCGGTCGTGGTCGGCCGGAACCAGCGGGCGGAGCCGCGCGGTCATCCCGGCCGGCGCGACAGGGGCAGGCGGACGCCGGGCTCGGGCTGCTCCTGCAGCACCTCGCGGCGGAAGCGGACCAGCCGGGCCGGGCGGCCGCCGGTGCCGCCGGCGACCTCGCCGGTCTCCTCCACCAGCCCCTGGCTGTCGACCAGGCGGCGGAAGTTCGGGGCGTGCAGGCGCAAGCCCGCCAGCGCCTCGACCGTGCGCTGCAGCTGCGACAGGGTGAAGGTCGGCGGCATCAGCTCGAACACCACCGGCCGGTACTTGATCTTGCCGCGCAGCCGGCCGATCGCCGTCGCCAGGATGCGGCGGTGGTCGGCCGCCATCGGCGCGCCTTCGGCCAGGGCCGCACAGGCGGGCCTGCCTTCGCCCCGCGCGTCCCGATGCGCCTCGGCGGCAAGGCCGGCCTCGTACATCAGCTCGTAGCGCTCCAGCACCCGCTCCTCGCCCCAGGGCAGGCCGCCGAGGCCGAATGCGAGGCGCAGCCGGGCCTCGCGCCGCCGCCGCTCCGGCTCGGCCGCGGCCGCCTCGACCCAGCCGGCCAGCGCCGGCTCGATCCGGTCCAGGAGATCCGGACGGCCGCCGCGCCGGTCCTCCCAGGGGAAGTGGCGGTACCAGTCGCTCCACAGGCTGTCGCCGGCTGGCGCGGCCTCGCGCAGCAGCGCCAGATAGCCGACCGACAGCACCCGGCCCGGCCCGGCGAGATGCCGGTCGCGGTCGCCGAAGGTGTAGAGCTGCTCGACATAGCCGAGCGGCTGCCCGGTCTGGGCCTCGACCCAGGCGCGCAGCCCCAGCTCCAGCGTCCGGTGCTGCGGCTCCAGCGGGCCGGCGGGCAGCGCCTCGACGCCGCCCGGCCCGCGCAGCGCCAGCACGCGCGGCGTGTCCCCGGCCACCGCCACGACCACGGCCGACAGGTCGACCGTCACCCGGTCCTGGGCGGCCCGGCTCTGAGGGGAATTCGGCGCCCTCTGCGCCCTGGCCGTCACGCCGGCCATCGTGGATCGGAAGCCTCGACTCGCATGCGGCCAGGATAGCATGCACGGGCGTCGCCCGGATGACGGCTCATGGCCGGCGCGTCAGTCGACCGGAGAGAGCTTCGCCCCGGCGGTTGATGGTACCGATCGCTGACGGGGCGGTGGAGGCGCAAAGACCAGGGGCCGTAGATCGGCGAGGCAATCATCGTCGGGCCGCCGCGTCGGGTCATCCAGGAAACGGCCGGCGATGCTGCCGGCGCAGGCATCGCCATAGTAGAGCACGCCATGGCCGTAGGCCGGAAAAACATAGCTGGTGCCATTGGCCAGCCGCTTCACTGCCGCCTCGGCCCAGGATGCTGGGGTGGTGGGATCGAAGGCGCCGGAAATCAGCAGCGCCGGAATGTCGCTGGTCACCGGGGCCGCTTCGCGTTCCGGGCTCCGGGGCACCGGCCATGGCGAGCAGCCGTCGATCTGCTCGTCCTCAATCTGGTCGGCGAAGCGTGCGTCCCTGGCCGAGGCCTGCTCGATCCACTCCGGCTCCGCCGGGATCAGGTCGGCGCAGGCGATCGAAGCATAGACGGCCTGATCCGGGATCTCGTCCACCTTCCGCACCTGCTGGAGCTCGTACTTCTTCATGTTCTTGAGGATACGAGTTTCATTCGCTTCGAGGTCGTCGATGAGGAAGGGCACGAATGTGGCGTCGGCGGGCAACCGCAGCATCTTGATTACGATGTCGCGAAGCATCCAGCCGTCGATCCGCGCGCTCGCATGATCCGAGATCTTCACGGTCAGAGGCTCCTCATCCAGCCGCCGGACCAGCGCGAAGAAGCGCGGCTCGAGATCGGGATAGGCCTTGTTGCAGGTGGTGCTGGTCCGGCAGGCCCGGACGAGTGCGTCGAAGGCTTGGCCGCTGTTCGCGGCATCGTCAAAGACATTTGCCTCCGGCGGCAGCACGCCTTCGAGGATGACCGAGCGCAGACCTTCCGGATGGTCGCGCATGACGATCATCGCGACGCGTGAGCCGAACGAGATTCCCCACAGATTCCAGGCCGGCTGGCCAAGGGCCTGGCGCAAATCCACAATGTCGGCGGCGATGGCCGCGGTGGTGATCTGTGCGGGATCGTGCCCGGCTTCCCGAAACCTCGCCCAGCACCGCTTCGCGCTCTCCCTGATACCTGCGACCCAAGTCTCGCGCGCCGGCTGCGTGTGGTCGAGTATCGACTGCCGTGCGTAGCGGTCGAATGGCCTGCAACGGGTCGGCAGGAGCCTGGATTCCCCGACCCCCCGCTGATCGAACAGCACCAGCGGGCGAGCCCCTAGCCAGTCGGCGGTTCGAAGCGCGGTCGCCCAGTTCGACAGTCCTTTCGCGTCGAGCCCCGCCGGGCCACCCGGCCCGCCCTGGATGAACAGCAGCGGATCCGGCCGCAATTCGCGGTCGGTGCGCCGCAGCGTCGCCACCCGCAGCCGGATGCGCGGCCCGACCGCATCGGCGCGGTTCTCCAGCACCGTGACCGTGCCGCATTCGGCCGCGACGGTCTCCGGCAGGATCATGCCGGCCGGGCAGTCGTCGGCAATGAAGAAGGGCGGCTGCGGTTCCGCCGCGGCGGTGGTGCCCGCGGCGAGGAAAAGGATCAGGACGAAAATCCAGCGCATGCTATCGGAACCTGAAACGAGGCGAAATGCAGCCATTCTGCCGGAGGCAGGGCAGGGGCGTCGAGCCGCGGCTTGACAGGCCGGCGCGGGCGGTGTCACTGACCGGCGTTTCTGCCCTGGTCCGAGAGCATCCCATGCACGCCTACCGCACCCACACCTGCGGCCAGCTTCGTCCCGAACAGGCCGGCGAGACCGTCCGCCTGTCGGGCTGGGTCCATCGCAAGCGCGACCATGGCAATCTGCTGTTCCTCGACCTGCGCGACCATTACGGCCTGACCCAATGCGTGGTCGACACCGACAGCCCGCATTTCAAGGCGGCGGAGGCGGTGCGCGTCGAAAGCGTCGTCACCATCACCGGCACCGTGGTCAGGCGCAGCGCCGAGACCGCCAACGACAAGCTGCCGACCGGCGGCATCGAGGTGCGGATCGACGATTTCGTGCTGCAGTCGGCCGCCCAGGTGATCCCGCTGCAGGTGGCCTCGGACGAGGACGCCGGCGAGGACATCCGCCTGCGCAACCGCTTCCTGGACCTGCGCCGGCAGAAGATGCAGCGCAACATCGTGTTGCGCAGCGAGGTCATCTCCTCGATCCGCCGCCGCATGATCGAGCAGGGCTTCCGCGAGTTCCAGACGCCGATCCTGACAGCGTCGAGCCCGGAGGGGGCGCGCGACTTCCTGGTGCCGGCCCGCCAGCACCCCGGCAAGTTCTACGCCCTGCCGCAGGCGCCGCAGCAGTTCAAGCAGCTGCTGATGGTGGCGGGCTTCGACCGGTACTTCCAGATCGCGCCCTGCTTCCGCGACGAGGACAGCCGCGCCGACCGGTCCCCGGGCGAGTTCTACCAGCTCGATTTCGAGATGAGCTACGTCACCCAGGAGGACGTGTTCCAGACGATCGAGCCGGTGCTGCGCGGCGTGTTCGAGGAGTTCTCGGACTTCACCGGCACCAAGCGCGCGGTCACCGCCGGCGCCTTCCCGCGCATCCCCTATGCCGAGTCGATGCTGAAATACGGCAACGACAAGCCGGACCTGCGCAACCCGCTGGTGATCACCGACGTCACCGAGGTCTTCGCCCGCGACGACGTGACCTTCCGCGCCTTCAAGGGCGTGATCGAGAAGGGCGGCGTAGTGCGCGCCATCCGCGCGCCGAAGGTGGCCGACAAGCCGCGCAGCTTCTTCGACAAGCTGAACGGCTGGGCGCAGGAGCTGGGGGCGCCGGGTCTCGGCTACGTCGTGTTCGAGGCCGGCGCCGGCAAGGGGCCGATCGCCAAGTTCCTGGAGGCGGGCGCCCAGGACGCCTTGCGCGCCGCCACCGGCGCCGAGGACGGCGACGCGGTGTTCTTCGTGGCCGACCTGGAGGCTGCGGCCGCCAAGCTGGCCGGCTTCGCCCGCACCAGGATCGGGCAGGAGCTGGAGCTGATCGACCCGGACCGCTACGAGTTCTGCTGGATCGTCGACTTCCCGATGTATGAGCTGAACGAGGAGACCGGGCAGATCGACTTCAGCCACAACCCGTTCTCGATGCCGCAGGGCGGGCTGGAGGCGCTGGAGACGCAGGACCCGCTGACGATCAAGGCGTTCCAGTACGACATCGTCTGCAACGGCGTCGAGCTGTCCTCGGGCGCGATCCGGAACCATAAGCCGGAGATCATGATCAAGGCGTTCGCGATCGCGGGATACAGCCAGGACGTGCTGGAGGCGAAGTTCGGCGGCATGCTGTCGGCCTTCCGCTTCGGCGCCCCGCCGCATGGCGGCTCGGCCCCCGGCATCGACCGCATCGTCATGCTGCTGGCGGACGAGCCGAACATCCGCGAGGTCATCGCCTTCCCGATGAACCAGCGCGCCGAGGACCTGCTGATGGGCGCCCCGGCCGAGGTCGATCCGGCCCGGCTGAAGGAGCTGCATATCAAGCTGGACCTGCCGAAGAAGGCCTAAGACCGTTTGATAATGCACCTGGCGTGGCCGTCTGACGGCGGTTTCTGCGCTTCCGGTGCTCACGGACTATAACGTCCGCTGCGCTCCGGTTCTCGAAACCACCGCCAGCCGACTCACGCCAGCGCATTCTCATACGGTCTCCGACTGCCGTCGCGCTTGCGTCGGCCCGCGGCTTCGGGCTCAGATGGTGCATGTCCCGCATCGCACCATCCCTCGCCGCCCTCGTCCTCCTGCTGCTGTCCGGCGCGGCCCAGGCCGCCCCGGCGGCGGCGCTGCAGCCGCACCGGGCGGTCTATTCCCTGACGCTCGACATGACGCGCGGGCAGCGCAGCGTGGTCTCGATCGAGGGCCAGATGGAGTATCGCTGGGCCAAGGCCTGCGACGGCTCCAGCTTCGAGCAGAACTACCAGGTGGCGATGGTCTACGCCTCGGGCGACACGCTGACCCGCAAGACCCGCTACGCCGGCTGGGAATCCGCCGACGGGCACGAGCTGACCTACACGCTCAGCTCCTCCACCAACGGCGAGGACAAGGAGGACATCCGCGGCACGGCTCGGCTGGACGGCGCCGCGGGCGGCGACGCGGTGTTCAAGTCGCCGGCCGACCTGAAGCAGGCGCTGCCGGCCGGCAGCCTGTTCCCGACCACGCATATGCAGCGGCTGGTCGAGGCGATGCGGCAGGGCCGGCCGATCTTCACCGCCGGCTTCTTCGACGGCAGCTCCACCGACGGGCCGCAATATGTCAGCGTCGCGATCGGCCGGGCGCAGCCGGGCGACCCTTCGGCCGACGCGCTGCGGCAGGGGCCGTCGCATGCGATCGTCATGGCCTTCTTCACCGTCGGCAAGGCCGAGAAGGACAAGGAAACGGGCGCGGAGCAGCCCGAATACGAGCTGCGCCAGCGCCTGTTCGAGAACGGCATCGCCGACCGCATCGTCATCGACTACGGCGACTTCGCCATGGCGGCGAAGCTGGACACGCTGGAGCCGATCGCGGCGCCGCGCTGCGACTGAGCGCGACGCAGGTTGGGTTCGCGTGCCGCGAACCCAACCTGCTCTCACGCCCCCAGCCGGTCGGAGACGACGGACCAGTTGACCAGACTCTCCATCACCGCCTTGACGTGGTCGGCGCGGCGGTTCTGGTAGTCCAGGTAATAGGCGTGCTCCCAGACATCGATGCCGAACAGCGGTTGGCCGCCATGGGCGAAGGGCGAATCGGCGTTCGAGGTGCCGACCAGGGTCAGCTTTCCGGCGTCGGCCACCAGCCAGACCCAGCCGCTGCCGAACACCTTGCCCGCGGCCTCGGTGGTGGCCTTGACCAGGCCGGCCTGGTCGCCGAAGGCCTCCCCGATCGCGTCGGCCAGCCGGCCTTGCGGCGCCTTCGGGCCGCCGGGGACGAACTGCTCCCAGTACAAATTGTGGTTCCAGGCCTGGCCGGCCTGGTTGAACACCGCGGCGTCCTTGGCCTCGGCGGACTTCACCACCACCTCGGCCAGGGTCATCGATTCGTAGGGCGTGCCGGCGGCGAGCTTGTTCAGCGCGTCGAAATAGGCCTTGTGGTGCTTGCCGTAATGCAGCCCGACGGTCTCGGCGCCGATGGCCGGGGCCAGCGCATCCTCCTTGAACGGCAGCGGCGGCTGCTTGAACGGGCCGGACGGGGCGGTCTGGGCCATGGCCGGGGCGCCGATCCGGGCGGCGGCGGCGACAGCGGCCGCGCCGCCGAGCATCAGGGCTTCACGTCGATTCATCGCAGGCTTCCTCGGTTGGGCGCCGGCCGTGCCGGCGGATCTCATGAAAGCAGGTGGGGCGCAGTCTCGTCCCGACCAGGGCTTGACGCCCAGGGGGAATCCGCCGCGACCGAAAGCCGCTGCGAACCGTTATCCCGGACGGCGCGGCAGGCCGGACCGCCCCTTGGCGATGACGTCCGGACCCAGCTTGCGGCGCATGGCGTCGACCGCCTCCTCGACCGCGCGGCGCTTGGCGGGGGCGGGGTCCAGCAGGTCCGGCGGATCGGCCAGGCGGCCCTCGACCAGGTCGGTGCAGCCGACGCCGATCAGCCGGAAGGCCTCGCCATTCGCCGCCTGCTCGACCATCGGCACGGCGGCGCGCCAGATGGTCTCCGCCAGCTGGGTCGGGTCGGTCAGGCGATGGCTGCGGGTCAGCTGCCGGAAGCGGGCGGTCTTCAGCTTCAGCACGACGGTGCCGCCGGCCAGGTCGTGCTTCTTCAGCCGGGCGGCCACGGTCTCGCACAGGGGCCACAGCTCGCGCAGCAGCGCCTGCGGATGCTGGATGTCGGTGTTGAAGGTGGTCTCGGCCGAGACGCTCTTGGTCTCGCCGTCCGGGTCGACCGGCCGCTGGTCCTCGCCGCGGGCGTAGCGGTAGAGGCGCCGGCCGAACACGCCGAAGCGGCGGACCAGCGCCCCCTCGTCCAGCCGGCGCAGGTCGCCGACGGTGCGGATGCCGTCGCTGAACAGCTTCTCGCGCATGACCTTGCCGACGCCGGGGATGATGCCGACCGGCTTGTCGGCCAGGAAGGCCATGGCGTCGGCCCGGCCGATCACGGCGAAGCCGCGCGGCTTGTCCAGGTCCGACGCGATCTTGGCCAGCATCTTGTTCGGCGCCAGGCCGATCGACAGGGTGACGCCGATCTCGCGCTCGACCTGGCGGGCGATGGCGGCGCAGGTCTCGGCCGGGCTGCGGCCGTGCAGCGCCTGGGTGCCGGTGAGGTCGAGGAAGGCTTCGTCCAGCGACAGCGGTTCGACCTTCGGCGTCGCGGCCAGGAACAGGGCCCGGATCTGCCGGCTGACCGCGGCGTATTTGGCCATGTCCGGGCGCAGAACCACGGCGTCGGGGCAGGCTTCCAGCGCCTTGAACATCGGCATGGCCGAGCGGACGCCGTACAGCCGCGCGACGTAGCAGGCGGCGGAGACGACGCCGCGCACCCCGCCGCCGACGATCACCGGCCGGTCCTGCAGCTCCGGCCGGTCGCGCTTCTCCACCGTGGCGTAGAAGGCGTCGCAGTCGAGATGGGCGATGGCGAGCGCGTGCAACTCGGCATGCCGGACCAGACGCGGCGACCCGCAGCGGGCGCAGCGCCGCGCGCCCGGCGGCGGATGCGCGCCGCAGTCCCGGCACAGGCCGGGCAGCAGGCCGGGCAGCAGGCCGGCGCGGTCCGGCTTCTGGCTCATCGGGCCGGCCGCGTTGCCGGGACGGGATCGGACATGGCGCCATCGTACCCGTTTTGTACCGGATGCGCACCGGTCACCGAGATACGGGTGCTGCGGCCTTTACAAGGCAGAGGGCCCGGCCGATTCTGCTGCCTGGGGGCATCGGACTCGGATGCCGGAAGGGGCGGGCCATGCCGAAGACCGTGCTGATCGTCGAGGACAACGACCTCAACCGGAAGCTGTTCGTCGATGTGCTCGAGGCCAATGGCTACGCCACGGTCGGCACCGACAACGCGTCGGAGGTGATGGCGCTGGCGCGGGCGCACCGGCCCGACCTGATCCTGCTCGACATCCAGCTGCCCGAGATCTCGGGGCTGGAGGTGACGAAATGGCTGAAAGCCGACCGGGAGCTGGCGGCGATCCCGGTGATCGCGGTGACGGCGCTGGCGATGAAGGGCGACGAGGCGATGGTGCGCGCGGGCGGCTGCGACGACTACATCTCGAAGCCGATCAGCGTCGCCGGGTTCATCGCCACGGTGCGCCGCCATCTGGACTGAGAGACCGCTGCAAATGCTACTGGCGCGGCCGTCTAACGGCGGTTTCTGCGCTTCCGGTGCTCACGGACCTGGATGTCCGCTGCGCTCCGGTTCTCGAAACCGCCGCCAGCCGACTCACGCCAGCGCATTTCCAAGCGGTCTCTGACGCGCGCGGGCATGCAAAAAGCCCCGCCGCCGGCGGGGCTCGGTCGGGCAAGCAGGGAAGCGGCGCCCGGTCGGCCGACCGGGCGGCGACGCTTACTTGATCTTGCCTTCCTTGAACTCGACGTGCTTGCGCACGACCGGGTCGTACTTGCGCAGCGTCAGCTTCTCGGTCTGGGTCTTCGGGTTCTTCTTGGTGACGTAGAAGAAACCGGTGTCCGCGGTGCTGTTCAGGCGGATCTTGATGGTGCTCGGCTTGGCCATGATGCTGGTCCCAATATCACTCTGCTCGGCGCCGCATCACGGGCCGGGAAGCGCGCACCATAGCGTCCGCCGCGCGCGAGTCAAGTGCGGCGATGCCCGGCCCTACGGCGCGTGGGCGGCGACGGTGCCGCGGTCCTGTGAGCCCAGGGCCTGGGCGTACAGGGCCGGATCGCTCAGCAGGCCGATCGCCACCTGGACGTCGAGATCGGCGTCGTGCACCTGCCAGGGGCAGGCGGCGCGCACGCGGCGCAGCGCCGTGTCGTCGTCCGGTGCCCGGAAGCGATCCGCCGCCGCATCGGCCAGGCTCGGCAGCTGGCCGGCGCGGAAGGCCTGGATCATCGCCTTGGCGTCGGTCCCGTTGCCGCTGGTGCAGACGGTCGGCAGGATGCCCTGGCGATGCCAGGTGTAGCCGGAGGGCGCATAGATCCGGCTCCAGGTCAGGAACAGCTCGCCGTCGTTCGGCAGCCGGGTCACGGTCTGGACGCTGCCCTTGCCGAAGGAGGTCGAGCCGATCAGGATCGCCCGGTCGGCATCCTGCAGCGCCGCGGCGGTGACCTCGGCCGCCGAGGCGGAGTGGCCGTCCACCAGGACGGCGAGCGGCAGATGGCTCGAAATATCGCCGTTGCGTGCGGAGAAGCTCTGGTCACTGTCCGGGTTGCGGCCGCGGGTCGAGACGATCTGGCCGTTGTCCATGAACATGTCGGCCAGCGCCACCGACTGGTCGAGCAGGCCGCCCGGGTTGCCGCGCAGGTCGAGGATGATGCCGCGGGCCCGGCCGTTGAGGCCGCGCAGCAGGCCGGTCACGGCGTTGCGCACGGCGGAGGCGGCGGTGGTGTTGTAGCGCAGCAGCTTGACGATGATGACGTTGTCGCGCACCTCGCTGCGCACCATGTTCTCGATCACCTTCTCGCGGGTCATGGTGACGGTGCGGCTGGTGCCCTTGGGCTCGCGCACGGTCAGGTCGACCTTGGTGTCGACGGGCCCGCGCATCAGGTCGGCGATCTCGTCGACCTTGGCATCCTCCACCGACACGCCGTCGACGGCGACGATCAGCGAGCCCTTCAGCAGGTTGGCGCGGGCGGCCGGCGTGTCCGGGAACACGTCGCCGATCACCGGCCGGCCCTTGTCGTCCTGGCTGAGGGCGATGCCGACGCCGGTGTAGCCGTCGCGCTGGGCGCGGTCGTCGCGGGCGCGGTCCGGGTTGACGTAGCGGGAATAGGGGTCGAGGTCGGACAGCAGCGCGTCATAGACCGCCTGGTAGGCGGCCTCGCTGCCGGCGGTGGCGATCTTCGGCGAGGCCAGCGAGGCGGCGTCGAGCGTCGAGGCCACCAGCGTGCCCCAGTCATAGGAGGCGTCGGGCGCCGGCGAGTCGAAATCGCCGACGACGTGGCCGGCGCGGATCAGCTGCACCCGGCCGCCGTCACGGCGGGCGCTGAGCCCGTCATCGAGCTTGGACAGGCCGTTCAGCCCGTCCAGGGCCAGCTTTCCGAAGTCTTCCTTGACCAGATAGACTTCCTGGATGCGGTCGAAGCCGACGGTGAACACCGACGGATCGGCGAAATGCCCGCCCTCGCGGGCCTGCGCCGCGGCCTGGGGCGCCGGGGACTCCGGGGCGGAGGAGAGACAGCCCGAAAGCACCAGCAGCGCCGCAACAACCGCCGCCAACCGCTTCTGACGAAACACTTAATGGAACTCCGGCCCCGATCTTTTCACCCTGCACTCTAGGCCAGGACCTTGACAGGAGAAAGGCGGTATTGCAGCGCAGCAGGGCTGCATTTTGCGGCGAGAGACTGTGGACATAAACAGGTATGCGTTTGGCGGCCGGTCCTAGCGGCGCGATCCGCCACGCGGGCCCGGCTTGCGGCCGGGTGGCCGGGGGCGGCCGCGGCGGCCCGGCTCGGCGAGGGGCGGCAGTCCTTCGAGATCGGCGCCGTGGCCGGCATCGACCAGGGCGAAGACGGTGCTGCCGGTCAGGGGATCGGCCTCGGTGACCCGCACCCGCACCCGGGCGCCCAGCCGGAACACGCGGTTCCAGCGCCGGCCGACCAGGGCGTGCGCCGCCTCGTCATGATCGTAATAGTCGTCGGGCAGGGTCGAGATCGGCACCAGCCCGTCGGCGCCCGAGTCGTCCAGCTTCACGAACAGGCCGAACTTGGCGACGCCGCCGATCCGGCCGGGCAGCACCGCGCCGATCCGGTCCGACAGCCAGCTCGCCAGGTAGCGGTCGACCGCGTCGCGCTCGGCCTGGGCGGCGCGACGCTCGGTGAGCGAGATATGGGTGCCGATCTCCTCCAGCCGCGACAGCTCCTCCTCGGTCGAGCCGTCGTCGCCGAGACGCAGCAGCCGGATCAGGCCGCGATGCACGGTCAGGTCGGCATAGCGGCGGATCGGCGAGGTGAAGTGGGCGTAGCGGGGCAGGGCCAGGCCGAAATGGCCGAGATTGTCCGGGCTGTACACCGCCTGGGCCTGGGCCCGCAGCACCATCTCGTTGACCAGCGGCTCCTCCGGCCGGCCCTCGGCCCGCGCCAGGATCTGGCCGAACACCCGCGGCCGCATCACCTGGCCGAGCGACAGGGAATAGCCGAGCGGGGCCAGGAACTCTCTCAGCGCCTCGACCCGGGCGCGGTCGGGCTGGTCGTGCACGCGGTAGAGCGCCGGCATGGCCTTGTCGCTCAGCGTCTCCGCCGCGGCGACATTGGCGGCGATCATGAACTCCTCGATCAGCTTGTGGCTGTCGAGCCGCGGCCGCACGCCGATCGAGGCGACCCGGCCGTCCTCGCCCAGCTGGACCTTGCGCTCCGGCAGGTCCAGCTCCAGCGTGCCGCGCTTCTCCCGCGCCGCCAGCAGCGCCTCATAGGCGCCGTAGAGCGGGGCGATCACCGGCTCCAAGAGCGGCCCGGTCAGCTCATCCGGCTGGCCGTTGCGGGCGGCCTGCACCTGCTCATAGGTCAGCCGGGCGGCGGAGCGCATCAGCCCGCGGCGGAAGCGATGGCGCTTCAGCCGGCCCTGCGCGTCGATCCACAGGTCGGCGGCCAGGCAGGCGCGGTCCTCGTCCGGCCGCAGCGAGCACAGGCCGTTCGACAGCGCCTCCGGCAGCATCGGCACGACGCGGTCGGGGAAGTAGCAGGAATTGCCGCGCTCGAAGGCGTCGCGGTCGAGCGGCGATCCCGGCGGCACGTAATGGGCGACGTCGGCGATGGCGACGATCAGGTGCCAGCCGCCCGGGTGGTCCGGGTCGGGCTCGGCCCAGACCGCGTCGTCGAAGTCGCGGGCATCGGCGCCGTCGATGGTGACCAGCGGCACCTGGCGCAGGTCGACCCGGCCGTCGAGACCGGCGGGCTGCGCCGCCTCGGCCTGAGCCAGCGCCTTGGGCCGGAACTCGGTCGGGATGCCGGCGGCATGAATGGCGATCAGGCTGATCGAGCGCGGATCCTCGGCGTCGCCGTAGCGGGCGGTGACGACGGTGCGGCGCGGCCCGAGGCGGTCGGACGCCTCGACCAGCGCCTCGACCAGGTCGCCGTCCTTGGCGCCGCCGGTGTCGCCCTCGCGCACCGGCCAGGTGTCCCGCGCCCGCTTGTCGGCCGGCACGATGCGCGCCTGGCCGTCGCGGCCGCGGCGGAATACGCCGACGACGCGAAGATCGGCCTGGGCCTCCAGCCGGCGCATGGTCCGGCCGGTCCAGCCGCCGTCCTCGTCCTGCTGCAGCCGGGCCAGCACCCGGTCGCCGACCGCCAGCGCGCCGCGGCTGTCGGCGGCCATGACGATGCGCGGCGGCGGCTCTTCCTCCTCCCAGCGGATCGGCTGGGCCAGAGCCTCGCCTTCGGCGTCGATGGCGACGATGCGCAGCACGGCGACGCCCGGCAGGGCCGCGCCCGGCGCGCGCATGCGTCGGCCGCGGCGCTTCTCCAACTGGCCGTCCTCGGCCATGTCCTGCAGCAGCTGCTTCAGCCGCACCCGATCGTCGCCGGTGATGTGGAAGGCGCGGGCGATCTCGCGCTTGCCGACCGTGTCCTCGCGCGACTTCAGGAAGTCGAGGATCTGCTCGCGCGTCGGGAAGGGCTTCTCCGCCTTCCGGCCCTTGGCCGCGGGGGGCTTGGCGCCCTTCCGGGTCGGCGGGCGGGTCATGATGCGAAGGGCGGCAGGTCTGCCGCCTCACGAGTTCTCTCCCCCTCCCCTTGCGGGAGGGGGCAGGGGAGGGGCTGTCGATCGAAGATCGCCGGTGGCGCCGGATCGAGAGCTTGTGGCCGGATCGCACGATCGGAAACCGCTCTTCGGCCCAACCCTCTTCCCCCTCCCGCAAGGGGAGGGAGATCACAAAAGCCGTAATCGAGGGGGAGGAGGGGCGTTCACTCGGCCGCCTTGCCCTTGCGCGCGGCCGCCTTCTTCGCCGGGGGCTTCTTCGTGGCGGATTTCGGCGCCGCCTTGGCGGAGGACCGGCCCCCTCTTGCACTCTTGGGGCCACCCTTGGCCGGGCCCTTCGCCGCCTTGGCGGCCAGCCATTCCACCGCCTTGTCCACCGTCACCGCCTCGGGCTCCACGCCGCGGGGCAGCGAGGCCATGACCTTGCCGTGGCGGACATAGGGGCCGTAGCGGCCGGCAAAGACCTTGATCGGCTCGCCATCCTGCGGATGGGCGCCGACCTCGCGCAGCGGCTCGGCGCTGGGCCGGGCCTTGGCGGCGTCGGCGGCCAGCAGGTCGACGGCGCGGTTCATGCCGATCTTCAGCACGTCCTCGTCCGGCGGCAGGTTCTTGTAGCGCTCGCCATGCTTCAGATAGGGCCCGAAGCGGCCGATGCCGGCGACGATCGGCTCGCCCGATTCCGGATGCCGGCCGATCTCGCGCGGCAGGGACAGCAGCGCCAGCGCCTCCTCCAGCCCGATCGTCATCGGGTCCTGCGACTTGGTCAGCGAGGCGCGTTTCGGCTTCTCGCCCTTGGCCGCCTCGTCCTTCGGGCCGAGCTGGGCGTAGATGCCGTAGGGGCCCTTGCGGATCGACACCGGCAAGCCGGTCTCCGGATCCTCGCCCAGCAGCCGCGGGAAGGCCGATTCCTCCGCCCCGCCATTCTCCTCCGTCGGGGCGCCGAGCGGCCGGGTGAAGCGGCATTCCGGATAGTTCGAGCAGCCGACGAAGGCGCCGGTGCGGCCCAGCTTCAGCCCCAGCCGGCCCTTGGCGCAGGACGGGCACAGACGCGGGTCGGTGCCGTCGCCCTTGGGCGGGAACAGGTGGTCCGACAGCGCCTCGTCGAGCGCCGAGATCACGTCGCCGATCTTGAGGTCCTTGGTCTCCTCGACCGCGGCGTGGAACGCGGCCCAGAAGTCCCGCAGCACCTGCTTCCAGTCCAGCCGCCCGCCGGAGATGTCGTCGAGCTGCTCCTCCAGCTTGGCGGTGAAGTCGTACTCGACGTAGCGGCGGAAGAAGTTCTCGAGGAAGGCGGTGACGATGCGGCCGCGGTCCTCCGGCACGAAGCGCTTCTTCTCCAGCCGGACATACTCCCGGTCCTGCAGCACCTGCAGGATCGAGGCGTAGGTGGAGGGACGGCCGATGCCCAGCTCCTCCATCCGCTTCACCAGGCTGGCCTCGGTGTAGCGCGGCGGCGGCTGGGTGAAGTGCTGCTCCGGGATGGTCTTGCGGCGGTCGACCGCGTCGCCCTTGGCCATGGCCGGCAGGCGGCGCTGGCTCTCGTCCGCATCTTCCCCCGGGGCCGCCGGATCGTCGCGGTCCTCCTGGTAGACCTTGAGGAAGCCGTCGAAGCGGACGACCGTGCCGACGGCGCGGAACACCGCGGTCTGGCGGGCATCGGCGACGTCGACGATGGCCTGGTCCAGCACCGCCGATTCCATCTGGCAGGCCATGGTGCGCTTCCAGATCAGCTCGTAGAGCCGCAGCTCCTCGCGCGACAGGAAGCGCGACACGTCCTCCGGCCGGCGGCGCAGGTCGGTCGGGCGGATCGCCTCATGCGCCTCCTGGGCGTTCTTGGCGGTCGATTTGTAGACCCGCGGCTGGCCCGGGACATAGGTCGGGCCATAGAGGTTGCCGATCGCCTGGCGGGCCTGGGCGATGGCCTCGCCGGCCAGGGTCAGGCCGTCGGTCCGCATATAGGTGATCAGGCCGACCGTCTCGCCGCCGATGTCGACGCCCTCATACAGGCGCTGGGCGGTGCGCATGGTCTGGGTCGCGCTCATGCCCAGCTTGCGCGACGCCTCCTGCTGCAGGGTCGAGGTGGTGAAGGGCGGGGCCGGGTGGCGCCGCACCTGCTTGGTCTCGACCGAGACGACGGCGAAGGCCAGCGGGTCGATCGCCGCCACCGCGGCCCGGGCCGAGGCCTCGTCCGGCAGGTCGAACTTGTCGAGCTTGCGGCCGTTCAGATGGGTCAGCCGGGCGGTGAACTCGTCGCCCTTCGGCGTCCGGAACACCGCCTCGATGCTCCAGAACTCGCGCGGCCGGAACCGCTCGATCTCCAGCTCGCGCTCGCAGATCAGCCGCAGCGCCACCGACTGGACACGGCCGGCGGAGCGGGAGCCCGGCAGCTTGCGCCACAAGACCGGCGACAGGGTGAAGCCGACCAGGTAGTCCAGCGCCCGGCGGGCCAGATAGGCCTCGATCAGCTCGCGGTCCAGGTCGCGCGGATGGGCGACGGCGTCGAGGATGGCGGATTTGGTGATCTCGTTGAAGGTGACCCGGCGGATGTCCAGGTCCTTCAGCCCGCGGCGGTCGCGCAGCAGCTGCTGCACATGCCAGGAGATGGCTTCGCCCTCGCGGTCCGGGTCGGTGGCCAGCAGCACGCGGGAGGCGTCCTTGGCGGCGCGGGCGATCTCGTCCATGCGGGACTTGCCGCGGTCGGCCAGCTCCCAGTCCATGGCGAAGTCTTCCTCCGGCCGGACCGAGCCGTCCTTGGCCGGCAGGTCGCGGACATGGCCGAAGCTGGCCAGCACCGTGAAGTCCCGGCCGAGATACTTGTTGATCGTCTTGGCCTTCGCGGGCGACTCGACGATGACGAGGGTCTGGTCTGCCAAAGCGCCACACTCGATTGCGACAGCGGCGCCGCCGGGTGGCGACGCCAGGAAACGGGCTCACCAATAACGGCGAGTCACAGCAGGCTGATCCGGTTGCCGGGCTGGCGCTCGATCCGGCCGGCGAGTTCGAGCTCCAGCAGCACGGTCAGCACCACCGGCGGAGACAATTGGCAATCGCGCAACAGTTCGTCAACCGCCGTCGGCGTCGGCGACAGCAGCTCCAGCACCCGGGCCATCGCCCCGGCGCGGTCGGTTTCTGCCCCGTCGCCGCCCTCCGGCACGGCGGCGGGGCGGGGGCGGGACACCGGGGGTGACGCCTCGCGCAGCAGCGGGGCGGAGATCTGCGGCGCCAGCGCCTCGATCACGTGCTCGGCCGATTCGACCAGGGTGGCGCCGCCGCGGATCAGCCGGTTGCAGCCCTGGGCGCGGGGGGCCAGCGGCGATCCCGGCACCGCCAGCACCTGCCGCCCCTGCTCGGCGGCCATGCGGGCGGTGATCAGCGAGCCGGAGCGCAGCGCCGCCTCGATCACCACCACGCCGAGCGACAGGCCGGAGATCAGCCGGTTGCGCCGCGGGAAGTGGCGGGCGGTCGGCTGGGTGCCGAGGGCGCTCTCCGCCACCACGAGACCGGATTCGGCGAGGCGATCGTACAGCCCGGCATTCTCCGGCGGATAGATGATGTCGAGCCCGCCGGCCAGCACCGCCAGCGTGCCGGTGGCGAGGGCGCCCTGATGCGCCGCTGTGTCGATGCCGCGGGCGAAGCCGGAGACCACGGTGAAGCCGGCCTGGCCCAGCTGCCGCGCCATGTCATGGGCGAAGCGGCGGCCGTTCAGCGAGGCGTTGCGGGCCCCGACCATGCCGACCATCGGCCGCGCCGGCAGGTCGCCGCGGCCCAGCAGCGACAGCACCGGTGGCGCGTCCTCGATCGCCGCCAGGGCTTCGGGATAGTCCGGCTCGCAGGCGGCGACGAGGCGCCCGCCGATCCGCGCCAGCGCCTCCAACTCGCGCCGCGCGTCGGCCGGGGAGGGCGGCTTCAGCTCGACCCGCCGGCCGCCGCGGCGCGACAGCTCCGGCAGCGCCTCGATCGCCGCGCCGGCCGAGCCGTAGCGGGCGATCAGATGATGGAAGGTGATGGGCCCGACGGCGTCGGTCCGGGCCAGGCGAAGCCAGTCCAACCGTTCGGCTTCGCTCAGGGGGCGCCGGGGCATCGTCATCCGGCCAGCTTCGCGGCTGGGCGCCGGCCGGGTCAATCGGGATCTCGCGGAGGGCTGCTTCAGGCCGCCGCCATCTCCGCTTCGTCCGCCACCTTCAGTCGCGCCAGGAAATGCCGCAGCACCGGCGGCTCATAGGCGAATTCCAGCCCGCGAAGCTGGTGGGCGCGGCCGGCCACGGCGATCAGGCAATCGGCGATGTAGTCCATATGGTCGTTGGTGTAGACGCGGCGCGGGATAGCCAGCCGCATCAGCTCCAGCGGCGAGGGCTTCTGGCGACCCGTCGCGGGGTCCCGGCCGAGCAGCAGCGAGCCGATCTCGACAGCGCGGATTCCGCCTTCGAGATAGAGCGCGTTGGTCACCGCCTGGGCCGGAAACCGCGATGGCGGGATGTGCGGCGCCAGCTTTGCCGCATCGACGAAGACCGCGTGGCCGCCGACCGGAGTCTGGATCGGGATGCCGCCGTGCCGGAGCCGCTCGCCGAGATAGGCGACCTGGGCCATGCGATAGGACAGGAAGGTCTCGTCGATGCCCTCGCGCAGCCCGATCGCCAGCGCCTCCATGTCGCGCCCGGCGAGGCCGCCATAGGTGACGAAACCTTCGAACGGCACGCAGCGGATGCGCACCGCGTCGAACAGCGCCTCGTCCTCCCGCACGCAGCAGAGCCCGCCGATGTTCACGAGCCCGTCCTTCTTGGCGGACATGGTCATCGCGTCGCCGTAGGTGAACATCTCACGGACGATCTCGGCGATGCTCGTCTCCGCATAGCCCGGTTCGCGCTGCCGGATGAACCAGGCGTTCTCGGCGAAGCGGGCGGCGTCGATCACCACCGGGATGCCGTGGCGCCGGGCGATCACATGGACGGCGCGCATGTTCGCCATCGAGACCGGCTGGCCGCCGGTGCTGTTGCAGGTGACCGTGACGATGATGGCGGCGACGTTGGCCGGGTCGTGCTCGGCGATGGCGGTTTCGAGCCGATCGAGATCGAAGTCGCCCTTCCAGCCGTGGTCGGACGCCGTGTCGAAGGCCTTCTCGGTGACGACATTGACGGCGCGGGCGCCGCTCAGCTCGACATGCGCGGCCGTGGTGTCGAAGTGGTAGTTCGAGATGAAGACGGGCTGCCGGGCCCCGCCCTGGTCGCGCTTCCGCTGCACCAGGCAGGGGAACAGGATGTGCTCGGCGCCCCGGCCCTGGTGGGTCGGCACGACCAAGGGGTAGCCGAACAGGTCGCGGACGGTCTCCTGCAGCAGGAAGAAGCTGCGGCTGCCGGCATAGGATTCATCGCCGGTGATCAGCCCGGCCCATTGCCGGTGGCTCATCGCCCCGGTCCCGGAATCGGTGAGGAGGTCGATATAGACGTCCTCGCCCTTCAGCAGGAACGGGTTGTTGCCCGCCGCTTCGAGGGCAGCCTGCCGCGCCTCGGCCGTGATCGCCCGGATGGGCTCCACCATCTTGATTCGGAAAGGTTCCGGGATGCGCCGCATGGTCCGTCCTCGATTTCATCGAATCGCGTCGGACGCATACAGAGGTAAAAAGTCGGAGCCGATCAATCACATCAGATTGAAATCTTTCATCATGGCTCGAAATCATCGGCCCCGGTCCTGACGCAGGCGGTCGACAAACGATTCATGTCGACGAAATCCCGGCGGGGACACCGGTGCTCAGCCCGCCGTCTGCGTCTTCTTCTGGCCGATCTTCGGCTCCTCGCCGCGCAGCAGCCGGCGGATGTTGCCGTCGTGGCGGATGAACACCAGCACGGCGATGAACAAAGCGAGGGCGGCGCGGGGCAGGTCGGCCCAGACCGCGCCGAAGATCGTGATGCCCGACAGGGCCCAGGCCAGGACCGGCGCCGCGGCGGCCGAGGTCAGCGAGGCGAGCGAGGAGTAGCGGAACAGGACGGCCGTCGCGAGCCAGACCAGGCAGCACAGCACGCCGACCGGCCAGGCGATCGCCAGCAGCGTGCCCAGCGCCGTGGCCACGCCCTTGCCGCCCTTGAAGCCGAGCCAGACCGGGAACAGGTGGCCCAGCATGGCGCCGCCGCCGGCCAGGACGGCCAGCATCGGGTCGAACAGGCCGGCGACCAGCACGGCGATGGCGCCTTTGCCGCCGTCCAGCAGCAGCGTCGCCAGGGCCAGGCCCTTGTGGCCGGTGCGCAGCACGTTGGTGGCGCCGATGTTGCCGGAGCCGATGCTGCGGATGTCGCCCAGCCCGGCCGCCTTCGTCAGCACCAGGCCGAACGGGATCGAGCCGAGCAGATAGCCCAGCACCGCCGCGGCGGCGAGCGCCCAGATCGAGGTGGGATCGAATGAGGACATGAGCGAATCCGTTCCTGCGCCGCGACCATCATGGCGATTTTCCCGGCTGGGGGAACGGCGATCTCTGCGTCAGGCGGCGTGGTTCAGGTGGCGGATCCGGCGCAGCTGTGGGAACCAGGCCGACCACAGCGCGGCCACGGCCATGGTGCCGATGCCGCCGATCACCACCGCCGGAACCACGCCGATCAGCGCCGCCGACAGGCCGGCCCGGAACTCGCCGACCTCGTTCGAGGCGCCGACGAAGACCATGTTCACGGCATTGACCCGGCCGCGCAGCGAATCCGGCGTCCACAGCTGGATCAGGGTCTCGCGGACATAGACGCTGGCCATGTCGAAGGCGCCCATCAGGATCAGCGCCAGGATCGACAGCCAGGGCAGGGTGGAGGCGCCGAAGACGCAGGTGAAGGCGCCGAAGCCGGCGACGCAGACGAACAGGATCAGCCCGGCCCGGTCCTCGATCGGCCGGCGGGCCAGCCAGATCGCCACCACCAGCGCGCCGATGCCGGGGCCGGCCCGCAGCAGGCCGAGGCCCCAGGGCCCGACGTCGAGGATGTCGCGGGCATAGGCCGGCAGCAGCGCCGTGGCGCCGCCCAGCAGCACGGCGAAGAGGTCGAGCGAGATCGCGCCCAGCACCACCTTCTCGCCCCAGATGTAGCGGAAGCCGGCGCCCAGGCTGTGCCAGCTCGCCGGCTCCGGCACCGTCTTCTGCGCCGGCTTGGGGATCAGCGCCACCAGCACGACCGAGACCGCCATCAGTACCGCGGCGCTGGCATAGGGCACCTCGGGCGCCAGGCCGTAGAGCAGGCCGCCGATGACCGGGCCGGTGATGGTGCCGATCTGCCAGGAGGAGGAGTTCCAGGCGATCGCGGTCGACAGGTCGGCGGCCGGCACCAGGTTGGGCAGCAGCGACTGCGCCGCCGGGTTGAGGAAGGCGCGGGCGATGCCGAGGGCCGCGAGGACCACGAAGATCGGCCAGACCCGGTGGTCGCCGCCAATGGTGATGGCCAGCAGCGCCAGGGCGCACAGGATCTCGCCGACGATGCAGACCGCCATGATCATGCGCCGGTTGTAGCGGTCGGCCGCGGCGCCGGTGACCAGCACCAGCGCCAGCGACGGCAGGAACTGCACCAGCCCGACCAGGCCCAGGTCGAACGGGTCGCGGGTCAGGTCGTAGACCTGCCAGCCGACCGCGACGCTGACGAACTGCACCGCGAAGGTCGCGATCAGCTTGGCGGTCCAGTAACAGGCGAAGCCGCGGTGGCGGAAGACATGGCCGGAGGCGGCAGGGGGAGGCTCGTCGGTCATCGGCGGCGCTGGGCAGAGGGGCGCCGACCATAGCCCGAGCCCATCCGCCAATGCTACTGGCGCGGCCGCCCGACGGCGGTTTCTGCGCTCCGGTTCTCGAAACCACCGCCAGCCGACTCGCGCCAGCGCATTCTCGGACGGGCTCTCGGCCGGTTCTTCTCAGTCGATGGCGTCGCCGGTCGCGTCCAGCGGGGCGGCGACCGGGTGGCCGACCACCGGCACGGCCTTGACCACGGCGCCGGTGACGCGGAACGGCGCGGCGACGACGCCGCAGCCGGCCAGGGCGGCGGCCGCGGCGGCCAGGACCAGCCAGCGGGCCTGTCGGCGGTGAGCGCGGGTCATCATCTCTCGTCCTTCGTCTGCTTCCGGATGGGCAGTGTCGGTATCGGCATCATATCACTCCCGCCGCAACGGTGGGCCCGGCCGCTCGGTCGCAGAGGGCCGGTCGCGGGCGACCAGGCACAGGGCACAGGCCCAGAGATAGGGCGCGGCGAGCAGCAGGATGCCGGCGAGCCAGAGCATGACGCCGATCATTTCGGTCCCGGCCCGGCCCGCCGGGCCTCGCCGGAGCGGTGTGCGTCATGCGCCAGCCGGAGCGGCGCCGGCCGTTGATGCGGGACGCCGTGCGGCAGCAGGCGCACGATCCGGACCCGGCGGTCGGGGCGGCCGGACACCCGTGCCAGGCCGCGGGCCACGCTGCGCATGAGCACAAAGCAGGCTCGGAAGATCATCGTATCCCACTCCCCTGTTGATCCCCGGCCGCTACAGGCCGAAGCGATAGGTGACGCTGACGAAGCCGTAGGCCTGGTCCGCCGTGCCGCCCTGCTTCACGATCGGGCTGCGGGCGGCGTCGCCCAGCAGCCGCTCGTAGCCGGTGACGGCGCGGACCGACCAGCGCTCGCTCAGGGCGTAGCTGGCGCCGAGCGACAGGCCGGCGTTCTTGAAGCCGGCCTCGGCGTCGAACTCGTCGTATCTGCTGCGCCGCGCCTGCCGGCGGGTGACGCCGAAATTCGCCGACATGGCGTCGTCGCTGGCCCAGGTCGCGTCGGCGCCGATGGACAGGCTGAAGGATTCGGACAGCGGCAGCTCGTATCCGGTGTCGAAGCCGACCAGGACGCCGCCGCTGTCGATCACGTCCTGGCGGGCCGAGACCGAAGCCGACCAGCCGCCGAAGCCGATCCGGGCATAGGCGCCGAGATCGAAGGCGTCGTCGACATCGCCCAGCCCCTTCAGCCGATGGTCGTCATCCTGCTGACGCCCCGGACGCCAGGCGGCCAGGGGGCCGGCTTGCAGCCAGGGCGTCCGGATCACGACCAGCCGGGCCGTGGTGTTGTCGATCATCAGCGTGTCGTTCCAGGCCAGGCTGACCGCGGGCACCGGCACGAACTCGTAGCGCTTCGACCCCTCATAGGTCGGGGCGAAGCCGGCGCCGACGCCGAGGCCGAGGATCAGGCTGGAGCCGGCCAGGCCGGCGTCGGGCTCGGCGCCGGCGGAGCCGTGCGGCAGCCCCAGGATCAGCAGGGCGGCGGCAGGCAAGGCACGGGCGTTGCGGGAAATCATCGGATCCTCGCTGATCGGTCGTCGAGTCGGAAGGAGGGCGTCCTCGCCCGTCGGGCAAGGTCGCCTATGGTCTGTTCGGGCGGTCTATTCGGGCGGCTCGGGGGCGTCGTCCCCGGGGCCGGGCACATATTCGAGCAGGTCGCCGGGCTGGCATCCGAGATGCCGGCACAGCGCCGTCAGGGTGGAGAACCGGATCGCGCGCGCCTTGCCGGTCTTCAGGATCGACAGGTTGGGGATGCTGACCCCGACCGCATTGGACAGGTCCGTCAAGCTCATCTTCCGCTGGGCCAGTACGACGTCGAGGCGCACGATGATGGGCATCCGGGCTATACCGTCAGGGCTGCGTCTTCCGCCAGATCGGCCGCCTGTCCGAGGACATGGGCCATGATCAGGGCGAACAGGCCTCCCACCAGCGGCATGAAGGGGAGATCGGTCAACAGGATCCAGATGTCGGACGGGTCGAAGCGCGGCTCGGTGGCCCACAGGGCCGCGATGGTGAGAAGCGGCGTCAGCACGTCGACCGCGGCCAGCGCCACCAGCTGCAGCCCGATGCGGCGGAAGCCGGCGACACAGTCCCGGGTGAAATACTGCTCGCGGCCGAAATGGTTGAGGATCCGGCGCAGCGAGAACAGCGCCACCACCATCAGAGCCGCGCGCAGCGCATAGAGCCCCAGGAACACCACGACCGGCAGCAGCGGCAGCGACGACACCGGGACATTGACGTCCTTCGACAGGTCGGCGTCGCCATAGGCGACGACCCAGACCAGGAACGGGATCGTCGCCAGCAGGATGAGCCAAGCCAGGACCGTGACGGCAGGACGGAGCACGCTGCTGAGGCGCGCGACGCGGTGCATGAAGAGGACTCACCCAGTCGAATCACGGCTCCACTATGCGTGGCTCCATATCGAGGGTCAATAAGGGTTTATCGAATTTCGATAAGGACGGCGCGAAGGCCTGCCGACGGCAAGGCCTCCGCGGCGCCCGAAGATGTCAGACCCCGTGCGTCCGGAACCAGGCCTGCAGCCGCTTCCAGCCGTCCTCGGCCGGGCCCTGGCGGTAGCTCGGCCGGTAGTCGGCGTTGAAGGCGTGCGGCGTGTCCGGATAGACCACGAATTCGACGGTCTTGCCGGCCGCCTTGGCGGCGGCTTCCATCTGCTTGACCGTGTCGACCGGAATGCCGGTGTCGGCGCCGCCATAGAGGCCGAGCACCGGGGCGTGCAGATCGGCCACCAGGTCGATCGGGTTCTTCGGCTGCAGCGGGGTGGGATCGCCGACCAGTTTGCCGTACCAGGCGACGCCGGCCTTGAGCTTCGGATTGTGCTCGGCATAGAGCCAGACGATCCGGCCGCCCCAGCAGAAGCCGGTGATGCCCAGCCGGGCGGCGTCGCCGCCGTCGGTGGCGGCGAAGGCGGCGGTGGCGTCGAGATCGGACAGCACCTGCTGGTCCGGCACCTTGGACACGATGGTGGAGATCAGCTGCTGGATGTCGCTGATCTTGCCGGCGTCGCCCTGCCGGGCATAGAGCTCGGTCGCGATCGCGTAGTAGCCGAGCTTGGCCAAGCGGCGGCAGATGTCCTTGATGTGCTCGTGCACGCCGAAGATCTCCTGCACCACCAGGATCACGGGCGCCGGGCCGCCGGCCTTGGGCTTGGCGCGGTAGGCCGGGATCCGGCCGTCCTGGACCGGCACCTGCACCTCGCCGGCGTCCAGCCCCTCGGTGTCGGTGGTGATGGCCGCGGCCGAGACCGGCCGGGTGGCCAGCGCGAAGCCTGCGATCAGCGAGGTCATGGCGAAGCCCCGGCGGGTCAGGTCGCCGGCGTGCCGGAGGCTCGAAATGTCGGAATCGAAGCTGGTCATGGAGGGCCCCTTCGTTGTCGGCGGTCGGAGGCGCGCTCCGGCCCGCCGGCGACGATAGGGAAACCGCAGGCGGCCTGTCGATGGCGGCGTCGTCATGGCGGGCCGGATCAGCCGGGGCTGCAAGTTTACGAAGAATTTAGGCGCCTTACCAAGAGTTAACATGCCTCGGAGGGGCGACTCATGGCGTTCTCTTCCTGCGCGGCACTGTCGGATGTGCCGTTTCG
Source organism: Inquilinus sp. Marseille-Q2685 (assembly GCF_916619195.1). Classification (NCBI taxonomy): domain Bacteria; kingdom Pseudomonadati; phylum Pseudomonadota; class Alphaproteobacteria; order Rhodospirillales; family Rhodospirillaceae; genus Inquilinus; species Inquilinus sp. Marseille-Q2685. The sequence goes on along the minus strand of NZ_CAKAKL010000001.1, from coordinate 1,753,548 downwards.
ACACGGCTCCCGGGAGCGCTAGACTATGCGGAAACTTATCCTCGCCGGCATCATGACGTTGGCTCTGCCTGTCGCCGCCTTCGCCCAGACTTCGGGCACGACGGACACGACCGCCGCGCCGGCTGCGACCGCCCACAAGACGACCCATCACGCGGCGCATCGCCGTGCGCACACCGCCAAGCATGCCAAGAAGCATGCCCGGACCCACAAGAAGACGAGCTCGACGACGGCGGCGCCGTCGTCCAACCCCGTGAACTGATCGCTTCTCTCCCCCTTCCAGCGATCGTTCATGAAACCCCGGCGTCGGGCCTCGGCGCCGGGGTTCTTTTCAGCCAGCAAGACGAGTTCGGCGACGGCGGTGCCGTCGTCCAGCCCTGTGGACTGATCGCTTCTCTCCCCCTTCCAGGCGATCATTCACGAAACCCCGGCGTCGGGCCTCGACGCCGGGGTTCTTTTTATTCAGCCGATGAGGGGGCCGCCTCAGCGGATGCTCTCGGCCAGCAGCTGGTTGCGCACCTCGACATGCGGGTAGCCGGTCACGGTGGCGGAGCGTCCGACATGGCCGGTCTGGCCCGGCACCACGACGGTCCACGCCTCGGTCGGGGTCTGCAGGCGGAACGAGGTGACGCCGCCCAGATGGGTGACGCCGTCGACGCGGCCGGTCACGGTGATCGGCGTGCCGGTGGCGTATTCGCGCGGATCGGCCGGCGCCGGCCCGCTGGGCATCGCCGTGACCGGCGGATGCCGCGGCTGCGCGCCGCCATGCACCAGATAGGGCTGCTGCGTCCGGAGGTTGGGATCGACCGGATAGGCCGTCGTCGGCTCGGCCATGACGGGGGGCGGCGGGGCGACGACGGCGGGCGCGGGCCGCACGACCGCCGTCGGGGCCGGTTGCACCACCGTCGGCGCCGGTGCGGGGGTGACCACGGTCGGGGCCGGCGACGGCACGATGACGGTCTGGGCCATGGCCGGCGCTGCGACCAGCAGCGCGGCCAGGGCGGCGGCAGACGCCGCATGGACAGTCTTGGCCATGTCTCTGTTCTCCGTCCTTCTCGGCGCCAGGCGCGACCGGACAGTGGCGCGCCCATGACGGATGCGCGCGCCTCGCCGGCGCATGGCGCCAGCCTCAGTTCCCCTTATTAACGCCCGGAAGCGGCTTTCGGTTCGCCGAGCCAGTCCTGCAGCACCTCGTCGCCGTCGGCGCCGCACACGGGCGGGGCGTGGCGATAGCTGACCGGCGTCTCCGACAGCTTGATCGGGCTGCCGATCAGGGCGACCGGTTCCGGCGCCAGCGGATGCGCCATCTCGATCCGCATGCCCCGGGCCGCGACCTGCGGGTCGGCGAAGACCTGGTCAATGGTGTTGATCGGGCCGCAGGGCACCTGCCGGGCCTCCAGCGCCTCGAGCCAGTGGCTGCGCGGCTTCTCCGCGATCAGCCCGGCGACGATCGGCACCAGCACCTCGCGGTTGCGCACCCGGGCCTGGTTGGTGGCGAAGCGCGGGTCGGCCGCCAGGTCCGGCCGGCCGGCGACGTCGCAGAACTTGGCGAACTGCGAATCGTTGCCGACCGCCAGGATCAGGTACTCGTCCGCTGCCCGGAACGCCTGGTAGGGCACGATCGTGGGATGGCCGTTGCCGGTGCGCGGCGTCGGCACGCCCGAGGTCAGGTAGTACTGGCCGGCGTTGGACAGCCAGGCCACCTGGGTGTCCAGCAGCGCCATGTCGACCAGCTGGCCGCGCCCGGTGCGGCGGCGGTGGTCGAGGGCGGCGAGGATGCCGATCGTGGCATAGGTGCCGGTCATCAGATCGGCGATGGCGACGCCGACCTTCATCGGCTCGCCGTCGACCGGGCCGGTCAGGCTCATGATCCCGCCCATCGCCTGGATCAGGTAGTCGTAGCCGGCGCGCGCGGCATAGGGGCCGGTCTGGCCGAAGCCGGTGATCGAGCAGTAGACCAGCGCCGGGAACTCGTCCTTCAGGTCATCATAGCCGAAGCCGTAGCGGGCGAGGTCGCCGAGCTTGTAGTTCTCGACCAGCACGTCGGCCTTGGCCACCAGCCGGCGCAGCAGGGCGCGGCCCTCGTCCTTGGTGAAGTCGATGGCGATCGACCGCTTGTTGCGGTTGGCGCTGAGGTAGTAGGCGCTCTCGGTCGTGTCGTTGCCGTCGGCGTCCCGGAGGAAGGGCGGGCCCCATTTCCGCGTGTCGTCGCCGACGCCCGGCCGCTCCACCTTGACCACGTCGGCGCCGAGGTCGCCCAGGATCTGGGTGGCGCTGGGGCCGGCCAGCACGCGGGTCAGGTCGAGCACCTTGAGGCCGGCCAGGGCGCCGGCGGGGCTGTCGGACATTCTCGGGAACTCCCTCCTTGAGGCTTTCTGGTTAGCCCAGGCGGGGCGGGGCCGCAATCGGCGCGGTCCCGACGGATCATGACCCCAGGTTAAGACCTTCCTCCTTTTTGGCCCGGGCGCGCCGGTGGTATAGGCCATAGCCTTGGCGCCGAAGAAAGGGCCAGCCCAACAGGGGGTACAAAGATGCAAGGCTTCTCCAGGGTTCTCGTCCGCAGCCTGCTGGCGGCGGCGCTGCTGGGCGGGATGTCGCAGATCGCCGCGGCGGAGATGGTGCTGAACGCCGGCAACAGCCAGGAGCCGGAGTCGCTCGACATCCACAAGTCGTCGGGCATCAGCGAGGCGAACATCCAGAACGACCTGTTCGAAGGCCTGCTGACCCAGGACGCCAAGGCGCAGCCGATCCCCGGCGCGGCCGAGAGCTGGACCGTCTCCGACGACGGCAGGACCTACACCTTCAAGCTGCGCGCCGACGGCAAATGGTCGGACGGCACGCCGGTGACGGCCGGCGACTTCGTCTTCGCCTGGAAGCGCCTCCTGGACCCGAAGACGGCCAGCCCCTACGGCTACTTCATCGACCAGGTGGTCAACGCCAAGGACATCCGCCTCGGCAACAAGCCGGCCGACACGCTCGGGGTCAAGGCGGTCGACGACCGCACCTTCGAGGTCACGCTGGTCGGGCCGACGCCGTACTTCCTGGCGACGCTGACCCACCACGCCACCTTCCCGCTCAGCCGCGCCAATGTCGAGAAGTTCGGCGACGACTACATCAAGCCGGGCAACCTGGTGTCGAACGGCGCCTACAAGCTGGCCGAGGCGGTGCCGCAATCCCATGTGAAGCTGGTCAAGAACCCCGAGTTCCACGCCGCCGCCGACGTCAAGATCGACACCGTCAACTACTTCGTGACCGAGGATGTCGACGCAGAGCTGGCGCGCTTCAAGGCCGGCGAGCTCGACTACACCTACACCCTGCCGAACCAGCAGATCCCCGAGCTGAAGCAGACCATGGCGGACGAGGTGCGGATCGTCCCCTATATCGGCACCTACTACTACACGGTCAACCTGACCCATGAGCCGTGGAAGAGCCATCCGGAGCTGCGCCACGCCCTGTCGCTGGCGATCGACCGCGACGTGATGGTCAGCAAGATCACCCAGGGCGGCGAGCTGCCGGCCTACACCTTCGTGCCGCCGGGGATGAGCAACTTCGCGGCCTGGACGCCGAAGGAGGCGGGGGAGACCCAGGCCCAGCGCGACGCCGAGGCCAAGGAGCTGTTCGCCAAGGCCGGCTACGGCCCCGACAAGCCGCTGTCGGTGGAGATCACCTACAACACCTCGGAGAACCACAAGAAGATCGCCGTGGCCATCGGCGCGATGTGGAAGCAGAAGCTCGGCGTCGAGACCACGCTGACCAATCTGGAATGGGGCACGATGCAGAGCGCCCTGCGCAAGAAGGAGTACAAGGACGTCGCCCGCACCTCCTGGATCGGCGATTTCGACGACCCCAGCAACTTCCTCGACCTGTTCCGCAGCACCAGCGGCGAGCAGAACTATCCGGGCTACGCCAGCCCGGACTACGACAAGCTGATGGATGCGGCGGTGGTCGAGGCCGACCCGGCCAAGCGCGGCCAGATCCTGGCCCAGGCCGAGCAGCTGTTCATGGCCGAGCAGGCGATCATCCCGATCTACTACTACACCAGCAAGCGAATGCTCTCGGCCCGGGTGAAGGGCTGGCAGGACAACGTCCTCGACAACCATCTCAGCCGCTGGCTGTCGGTCGAACGCTGACGCGGCCCGCAGCCGTCGGATCGGGCCCCGCCTCCCGCCCGGAGGCAGGGCCTTTCCGTTTCAACCGCGCCAGAACGGCTTGAGCGCCTCGCGGTCGGCGGCGCTGCGCTCCAGGCCGAGGTCGCGCAGCTCGTGGTCGCTCAGCGTCCACAGCCGCGGGCGGGTGCGGGTCCGGCGCAGCCACAGCGACGCCAGCTGGAACAGGCTTCGGACGGTGTCGTCGCGGCGGGCGGCTCGCGGCCCGGCCGCAATCGCGGAAGGCGGGCGCATCGGTCACTCCCCGCCCGCGGTCGCTGCGTCGGCTTCGCGCAGCGCCCGGGCGCAGTCGTCGCAGCACACCTCGACCGTCTGGCCGCCGATCGTCACCTTGATCGCCTCGGCGTCGAGCTCGCAGTCGCAGGCCGCGCAGGTTCTCTCGCTCATCTGGGCTCTCCTTCTTCGCCCGACATCCCGGGCAAGGACAGGGAAGCATTCCGGGCGGGAGGCCCGCTGTCGGATTCTTTAGGGACTTGCGGCGGTCAGCGCAGGCGGACCGAGCGCTGGAATTCCGCCGGGGTGCGGCCATAGGCCTGGCGGAAGGCGGCGCTGAAATGGCTGTGGCTGGAGAAGCCGAGATCGAGGCCGAGCGCGGTGAGGTCGTCGTACCCGCCCAGCAGGTCCAGCGCCCGCGCCAGCCTCAGGCGCAGCTGGTAGCGGTACAGCGGCATGCCCTCGACCTGCCGGAACACCTGCGTGAGGTAGACCGGCGAGACGCCGACCTCGGCCGCGATCTCGGCCAGGGTCCAGCGCCGCGCGAGATCGGCGGACAGCGCCAGCTTGGCCCGGTCGACCAGCTTCTGCAGGCCGCGGCTGGCGCCCGCCTTGTGCGAGGTGCGCTCGCCGATGGCGCGGCGCACCAGGGTCAGCGCCAGGGTCTCCGCCTCCAGCGTCTCGGCGGCGCGGCGCTTCAGGCTGTGCCGCAGCAGCGCCACGAGAGCCTGGCTGCGCGCATCGATGCGCAGCCGGTGTGGGCGGAACGCCGTCGTCGCGCCCTCATGCAGCAGCTCCGGCGGCGCCAGCTCGCGCAGCAGCGCGTCATCGACCACGAGGTCCAGGCAGGAATCGCCACCCGCGACCGGGTGGCTGACCCGGTAACCCTCGCCCGGGTTGAAGAACAGCACCTGGTTGGCCTCGGCCACCGCGTCGTCGGTGCCGAGATGGCGGACGAAGACGCCGCGATAGGGGAACACCAGATGGGTGGCCGCCGCGCATTCCTCGGCGCTCTTGTGCCGGCAGGCGCCGTCGCAGACGACATCGCGGATCGCGACGATCTCCGTCCGCAGCAGGGTCTCGGCCGAGATGTCGGTCATCGGGCTGCGGCTGGGCGCCGCCTCCGGCAGGGCAGGGGCTCTTCGCCCACCATACCCCGCCGGCCGGGATCAGGCGAGGCTCAGCCTCGCCAGAACGGTTTCGCCGCCTCGCGCATGGCGGCGCCGCGGTCGAGGCCGAGATCGCGCAGCTCGTGGTCGCTCAGCGCGTCGAGCTGTCGTCGGGTTCGCGCGCGCCGCAGCCACAGGCCGAAGACCTGCCGCCATCCGGCGAAGGCCGCGGAGCGGGGCAGGGCAGAGCGGGGAACGCGGCGCTCGACAACGCGCGTCGACATGGGAGGTCTCCTGTTGGCCCGCAGCCGGCGGGGGCACGATGCTCGGGCGCCGAAACTGCGGGATTGCATTCCGAGATTGATCCGAGCATGATGTCGGTGCAATCACAGTATTGCTCTCGGAGCAATTTAGGATGCTGGACGATTTCCGCAGCATTGCCGACGCCGTCGCCGGCGAGATCGCCTCGGGGCAATTGCGCCCGGGCGACCGGCTGCCGCCGCAGCGCGACTTCGCCTATCGCCGCGGCATCGCCGCCTCCACCGCCGCCCGGGTCTATGCCGAGCTGACGCGGCGCGGGCTGGTGTCGGGCGAGGTCGGGCGCGGCACCTTCGTCCGCGCCGCGGCGCCGGTTCCGGCCTCGGTGCTGGCGGAGCCGTGGCAGGCGCCGATCAATCTCGAATCCAGCTTCCCGATCCTGCCCGGCCAGCCCGCCGCCCTGGCGCAGGGACTGCAGGCGCTGATGCGGCCGGACGCGTTGGGCCTGGCGCTGCGGGCGGTGCCGGCGGCCGGCACCCAGGCGGCGCGGGCGGTGGCGGCGTCGTTCCTGGCGCAGCCCGGCTGGTCGCCGGAACCGGCGCGGGTGCTGTTCGCCGGCAACGGCCGGCAGGCGATCGCGGCGGCGCTGTCGGCGCTGGCGCCGGTCGGCGGTCGGGTCGGGGTCGAGGCGCTGACCTATCCGGTGATCAAGGGCATCGCCGCCCGGCTCGGCATCGCCCTGGTGCCGATCGCGATGGACGCCGAAGGGCTGCGGCCGGACGCGTTGGAGGCGGCGCACCACGCGTCGCCGCTGCGCGGGGTCTATCTGCAGCCGGTGCTGCACAACCCGCTCGGCCTGTCGATGCCGCCGGGCCGGCGGGCCGATCTGGCGGCGCTGCTGCAGCGGCTCGATCTGGTCGCGATCGAGGACCGGGTGTTCAGCTTCCTGGCCGACGAGGTGCCGCTGGCGGCGCTGGCGCCGGAGCATGCGATCGTGGTCGACAGCCTGTCCAAGCGCCTCGCGCCCGGCCTGACCCTGGGCTTCGCCGTGCCGCCGCGCGCTTTGGTCGAGCGCATGGTGGCGGCGATCCGCTCCGGCCCCTGGAGCCCGGGCGGGCTGGCGCTGGAGGCGGCGTCGCGCTGGATGGCCGACGGCACGGTGGCGGCGCTGGTGGCGGAGAAGCGGCAGGACGCCCGCACCCGCCAGGCGATCGCCCGGGCGGCGCTGGACGGGCTGGAGGTCCGGGGCGCCCCGCGCGCCTATCACCTCTGGCTCGACCTGCCGGAAGGCTGGCGGGCGGAGGCCTTCACCGCCGCGGCCGCCCGCGGGGGCATCGCGCTCACCCCCGGCCCCGCCTATGCCACCGGTCCGGGCCACGCCCCGGCCGCGGTGCGGCTGGCCCTGGCCTCGCCGGCGCCCGAGGTGCTGCGCGAGGCGCTGGAGACGCTGGCCCGGCTGGCGCGGAGCGAGCCGGACCAGATCGCGGTGGATTAGAGAGGAGGCGGTGCCGGCCTTCGCCATTGGCGAAAGACGTCGGCTCTGGCATTCAGCGGCATTGTCCCGGAGCGGCAACGCCGGAGGGGGAGCCAGCGTGTCAGCGTTTGCCGATGTCGAACTCACTGCGGCGGGGGAGCCGCAGGCCGATACCTTCGCAACCTACCTGGCCAGGTATCACGTCGCCCGGAAGGGGTTCCGGTATGGCTGCGTGCCGGAAGCCGCGGAGCTGGCGGCGCATTGCGACATCGTCCTGACGCGCTATGACGGCTATGGGCTTGCGATCCTCTGCGTCGTCGACGGCGAGGCGCGGCCCGACGCGAAATTCGGCCTGACCGTTTCCGAAGCCGAACGGATCGGCCGGGCGTGCCTTGGCCGGACGGGCCGGATTCATGGCCAGAAGATGCCGATGTCGATCCAGGTGTTCGAGGTGGGGCCGGGGTGGGACTCGCCGGCGCGGCGCCTGTGCCTGCAGGCCTTCCGGCGCAGGGTCAAGACCATCCTCGTGGCGACCATCGTCGACACCGCAGCGCTGACGGTCTGGAGCAACATGCCGTTCAGGGGGCTGCTGGCCGGCCGGCCGGCGATCGAGCGCCTCCTGCGCCAGCCCCGGCTTGCCGTTGAGGACCTGCGTCCGCCGGAACCGGTCGCAATCCCGGCACCCCGCTGGCCGATCCTGACCGGCACGATCCTCGCCGTGCTGATCGCAGTATTCGCGGCCGAGATCGGGTCGGGGACCGAGCCATGGACCGGCGCCCTGGAACCGTCGATCGGGACCCTGGTGGATTTCGGCGCGCTAAACCGGTTCCTGGTGCTGGAATTCGGCCAATGGTACCGGCTGCTGTCCGCGCCGTTCCTGCATGCGGACCTATTCCACCTGATGCTGAACGGCCTGGCGCTGTTCCTGGGCGGGCGCGTGCTCGAAACGGTCGTGGGCCGATCCTGGTTCGCCGCCGTCTTCGGGGCGGGGGCGGTCTGCGGATCGCTGGTGTCGCTGGCGGTCAATCCGGAGAACGTCGTCGCCGTCGGCGCCTCGGGCGCGATCACGGCGGTGTTCGCGGCCCTGTTCGCCTGCGCTTACCATTTCCCGGTCGGGCGCGTTCGCACCCAGCTGCAGATCAGTGCCGTGCAGGTGCTGATCCCGGCCCTGCTGCCGCTCCTCCCGGCCCTCGGCGGCGGCGAGGTCGATTACGGCGCGCATTTCGGTGGGGCTTTGGCCGGCGCCGCCATCGGCTTGGCCCTCTTGCGCCTCTGGCCCAGCACGGAGGCGCGGCCAAGGGGGCAAAGGGGCGCCGCGGCCCTGGCGATCGCCTGGCTGCTGGCGAGCCTCTATGCTTTGCTGGCCGTCGTGCAGTGGCTGTTCGGCGGCGACTAGGACATCCGTCGGGCCCGCATTACCCGCCGAACCGCAGCGCGTCCAGCGCGCCCTGCAGGATCCAGGCGGCGGCCGCAGTGTCCACCGCCTTGGCGCGCTTCTTCCGGGTGACGTCGAACTCGATCATCTGGCGCTGCACCGCCATGGTCGACAGCCGCTCGTCCCAGAAGGCGATCGGCAGGTCGCGCAGCTTCAGGAGGTCCTTGGCGAAGGCACGCACCGACTGGCAGCGCGGCCCCTCGCTGCCGTCCATGTTGACCGGCAGGCCGATGACGAGGCCGGCGACGCCGCGGTCGTCGACGATGCGCAGCAGCTCCTGCGCGTCCGGCGTGAACCTGGTGCGGCGGATGGTGCCGATCGGGGAGGCCAGCGACAGGCCGGGGTCGGACACCGCCATGCCGATCGTCTTCTCGCCCAGATCGAGGCCGATCAGCCGCCCGCCGGGGGGCAGACGGGCCTTCAGGTCGCGAAGATTGCAGACCGCCATATCGGGTGTTACCTTCCGCGCCGCTTGCCGTCGGCCGTCCCCCGCGGTTCCGGCCCCATGCCGGCCCGGGGCGGCCTCCGATCCCCGGAGATGACTACGACATGTCGCTCGACAGAGCCACCGTCGCGAAGATCGCGCATCTGGCCCGCATCCGCCTGGACGAGGCGGACCTCGATTCCATGACCGGCGAATTGTCCAAGATCCTGGACTTCGTCGAGCAACTGGCCGAGGTCAATACCGACGGGGTCGAGCCGATGACCAGCGTGGCCCAGCAGGGGCTGCGGCGCCGTCCGGACGAGGTGACCGACGGCGGCTATCCCGAGAAGGTTCTGGCCAACGCGCCCTCGGCCAAGGCCGGGTTCTTCACCGTGCCGAAGGTGGTCGAGTGATGTCGAAGCCGACCCACCTGACCCTCGCCGGCGCGCGCGATGCGCTGAAGAAGCGCGAGATCTCCTCGGTCGAGCTGACCACGGCGCATATCCAGGCCATGGAGAGCCTGCGGGAGCTCAACGCCTTCGTCACCGAGACGCCGGACAAGGCGCTGGAGATGGCCAAGGCCTCCGACGCCCGCCTGGCGCGGGGCGAGGGCGGCCCGCTCGAGGGCCTGCCGATCGCCATCAAGGACCTGTTCTGCACCGAAGGCGTGCGGACCACGGCCGCCAGCCGGATCCTCGGCAACTTCGTGCCGCCCTATGAATCGACCGTCACCAGCCATCTCTGGCGCGACGGCGCGGTGATGCTGGGCAAGCTGAACATGGACGAGTTCGCCATGGGCTCGGCCAACATCACCTCGGCCTTCGGCAATGTCGAGAACCCCTGGCGGCGGCAGGATGGCGGCAACGCCAAGCTGGTGCCGGGCGGCTCCTCCGGCGGCTCGGCTGCTTCGGTCGCGGCCCGCATCGCCCTGGCCGCCACCGGCACCGACACCGGCGGGTCGATCCGCCAGCCCGCCGCCTTCACTGGCATCGTCGGCATCAAGCCGACCTATGGCCGCTGCTCGCGCTGGGGCGTGGTCGCCTTCGCCTCCTCGCTAGACCAGGCCGGGCCGATGGCGCGGACTGTGCGGGACGCGGCGATCATGCTGCGCTCGATGGCCGGCTTCGACCCGAAGGATTCGACCAGCGTCGACATGGCGGTGCCGGATTTCGAGGCGGCGCTGACCGGCGACGTCCGCGGCCTGAAGGTCGGCATCCCGAAGGAATACCGGGTCGACGGCATGCCGGCGGAGATCGAGCGCGTCTGGCAGCAGGGCGCCGAATGGCTGCGCGCCGCGGGGGCGGAGATCGTCGAGGTCTCGCTGCCGCACACGAAGTACGCGCTGCCGACCTACTACATCGTCGCCCCGGCCGAGGCCTCGTCGAACCTGGCGCGCTATGACGGCGTGCGCTACGGCCTGCGCGAGACCGGCGGGTCCCTGAACGAGCTGTACGAGAACACCCGCGCCGCCGGCTTCGGCCGCGAGGTGAAGCGCCGGGTGATGATCGGCACCTATGTGCTGTCGGCCGGCTATTACGACGCCTACTACACCAAGGCGCAGAAGCTGCGGACGCTGATCGCCCGCGACTTCACCGAAGCGTACAAGCGCTGCGACGTGATCCTGACGCCGACGGCGCCGTCCACCGCCTTCGCCATCGGCGAGAAGCAGGACGACCCGATCGCGATGTATCTCAACGACGTGTTCACCGTGCCGGCCTCGCTGGCCGGGCTGCCGGGCCTGTCGGTGCCGGCCGGCCTCGGCGACGACGGGCTGCCGCTGGGCCTGCAGCTGCTCGGCCGGCCTTTCGACGAGGAGACGGTGCTGCGCGTCGCCGGGGTGATGGAGCAGGCGGCCGGCTTCACCGCCCTGCCGCAGACCATTTCCTGACGATGACGGGCTTCAGCATCCGCCGGCTCGGGCCCGAGGATGCCGCAGCCTATCGGGAGATCCGCCTGGAGGGGCTGGAGCGCCACCCCGAAGCGTTCGGCTCCACCTACGAGACGGAAGCCGGGCTGTCGCTGGACGATTTCGCCCGGCGCGTCGAGGAGGTGCCGACCTTCGCGGCGGAGCGGGACGGCCGACTGCTCGGCCTCGCCGGGCTGGCTCTGGAGAAGACGGTCAAGCGCCGCCACCGGGGCACGCTGGTGCGGATGTATGTCCGGCCCGAGGCGCGCGGCAGCGGCGCCGCCGACGCGCTGGTCGAGGCGGTGCTGGACCATGCCCGGGCGGAAGGCCTGGACGCGGTGCTGCTGGCCGTGATCACCGAGGCCGAGCCGGCCCGCCGCCTCTACGAGCGGCACGGCTTCAAGGTCTACGGCGTCGAGCCGGGCGCGCTGCGGATCGGCGGCCGCGCCTATGACGACGAGCTGCGCATCCGCTTCCTGTAGGTCTCGGCTGCACCGAGCCCCACACCGCCATGGCGAGCCCCGAATAGGCGCGCTTGCGCCGGCGGCCGGCCGCCGCGAAGATCACGGCTTCAGCTCGACTCGCACCCGCAACGGGAGACTGCCGTGCCGCTCAAGCTCCACACCATCATCTGCAGCACCCGGCCGACCCGGATCGGCCCCGTGGTCGCCTCCTGGTTCCAGGAGATCGCCGCCGGCCATGGAAAATTCGATGCGTCGCTGGTCGACCTCAAGGATTTCGACCTGCCGGTGTTCGACGAGCCGGAGCATCCGCGGCTGCAGCGCTATGTGCACGAGCACACCAAGCGCTGGGCCGCCAGCGTCAGCGCCGCCGACGCCTTCGTCTTCGTCACGCCGGAATACAATTTCGGCCCGCCGCCGTCGCTGCTGAACGCGCTGAACTACCTGTATCTGGAATGGAATTACAAGCCGGCCGGCTTCGTCAGCTATGGCGGCGCCTCGGGGGGCATGCGCTCGGTCCAGGTCGAGAAGCTGACCCTGACCACGCTGAAGATGGTGCCGCTGACCGAGGCGGTGGCGATCCCGATGGCCTGGAACGCGGTGGCCGACGGCAAGCTCACCGTCCCCGAAGGCCAGGCCAAGGCCGCGACCGGGATGCTGGACGAGCTGGCCCGCTGGGCCGAGGCGCTGAAGCCGCTGCGGGCGAAGTAAGGCTCCAGCCCTTTATTTCACTGTCATGCCCGGGCTTGACCCGGGCATCCAGGGAGCGTCGACGCTCTCTGGATTGCCGGGTCAAGCCCGGCAATGACACCAGGGGGGATCCTGCTGTTGCCTCACCCCGCATGGATCCACAGGATCTCCGCCTCCTCCGGCCCGTCCGAGAGGACGGCGTGCGGCGTGCGCGTGTCGAAATAGAGGCTGTCGCCGGCGGCCAGGCGGAGCGGCGCGTCGCCGGCGAAATGCATCGTCACCGCGCCGGACAGGACCAGGAGGAACTGCTGGCCCTCATGCTGGTCCAGCGGCCCGTAGTCGAGCAGGGTCCGGGCCTTGACGCGGGCCCGCACCGGCGTGATGCGCTTGCCCGCCAGGTCAGCGCCCAGCAGCTCGTGGCTGTAGCTGCGGGTCTCATGCCGCGGCCCGGTGCCGGCCCGGGTCAGGCTGCGCGCCGCCGGGTCCGGCCGGGCCTCGCCGAACAGCCCGGCCAGGTCGACGCCGAAGCCCTGCGACAGCTTCAGCAGCACCTCGACCGTCGGCGACATCCGGCCGTTCTCGATCTTCGACAGGGTCGACTTGGCCAAGCCCGTGCGTTCGGACGCCGCCTCCAGCGTCCAGCCGCGGGTCCGGCGCAGCGCCTTCAGCCGCGGGCCGAGGCTCTGGGGCGCGTCTTTGTCCATGCGCCGCAGCTAAGCATGCGCCGCCACACATCGCATCTGTTTCCGATCGGAAAAATCCTGATTGCGGAGCCGCGGGCGGCGGCGTAGGAGTCGGGAAACTCCGGGCAGGGTGCGGGCATGGCGGACAGCTTCGACGTGGTCATCATCGGCGGCGGTGCCATCGGCAGCGCCGTGGCCTGCTTCCTGATGCTGGAGCCGGGCTTCGACGGCACGGTCGCGGTCATCGAGCGCGACCCGACCTACCGCACCGCCTCCTCGGCGCTGTCCGCCTCCTCGATCCGGCAGCAATTCTCCACCCCCTTCAACGTGGCGGTGTCCCGCTTCGGGCTGGAGGTGCTGAAGCATCCCGAGCGCTGGCTCGAGGTCGACGGCGAGGTGCCGGATTTCGGCTTCCACGAAAAGGGATATCTGTTCCTGGCCACCCCGGCCGGGCTGCCGGCGCTGCAGGCCAATCACGAGATGCAGTTGGGCGAGGGCGTCGCCGTGGACCTGATGGCGCCGGACCGGCTGGCCGAGCGCTTCCCCTGGCTGAACACCGATGGCCTCGCCGCCGGCTCTCTGGGCCTGGCGGGCGAGGGCTGGTTCGACGGCTACAGCCTGCTGCAGGCATTCAAGCGCAAGGCGCGGTCGCTCGGCGCCACCTACATCACCGACACCGTCACCGGCATCGACCGGGCCGGCGGACGGGTCACCGGCGTGACCCTGGCGCAGGGCGGCCGGGTCGGCTGCGGCACCCTGGTCAACGCCGCCGGGCCGCAGGCCGGCAGGGTCGCGGCGCTGGCCGGGATCGACCTGCCGGTCGATGGCCGCAAGCGCTGCGTCTTCGTCTTCGACTGCCGCCAGACGCTGGAGGGCTGCCCGCTGGTGATCGACCCCTCGGGCGTCTGGTTCCGGCCCGAGGGCAACCTGTTCATCTGCGGCGCCCCGCCCACGGGCGAGGACCCCGACACCGAGGACCTGACGGTCGATCACGGCCTGTTCGACGAGATGATGTGGCCGGCCCTGGCCGAGCGGGTGCCGGCCTTCGAGAGCCTGAAGGTCGTCAATTCCTGGGCCGGCCATTACGAGATGAACACGGTCGACCACAACGCCATCATCGGGCCGCATCCTGACCTGCCGAACCTGATCTTCGCCAACGGCTTCTCCGGCCACGGGCTGCAGCAGTCGCCGGCGGCAGGACGCGGCGTGGCCGAGCTGATCGCTTACGGCGGCTTCCGCAGCCTCGACCTGTCGCCCTTCGCCTTCACCCGCATCCTGGAGAACCGGCCGATCGTCGAGCTGAACGTGGTGTGACGGCGGCACCGCCGAAATCCTTGACACCGATGCCCCTTCCGCGCTCCCTGTCTCGCTTCCGGAGGGTTTGAGTGCGAGCGGTTCCATGTACACGATCGAGGGTGAGACGGGCGCCTGGGAGACGGTGATCGGGCTGGAGGTCCATGCCCAGGTCATCTCCAAGGCCAAGCTGTTCTCCGGCGCCGCCACCGATTTCGGCGCGGCCCCGAACAGCCAGGTCAGCCTGGTCGACGCCGCCATGCCCGGCATGCTGCCGGTGATCAACGACTACTGCGTCGAGCAGGCGGTGAAGACCGGCCTCGGCCTCAAGGCGCAGATCAACCGCCGCTCGGTGTTCGACCGCAAGAACTACTTCTACGCCGACCTGCCGCAGGGCTATCAGATCAGCCAGTACAAGGACCCGATCGTCGGGACGGGCGAGATCGTGCTCGACCTGCCGGACGGGTCGGCGCGCACGGTCGGCATCACCCGGCTGCACCTGGAGCAGGATGCCGGCAAGAGCCTGCACGACCAGTCGCCGCGCGAGACCTTCGTCGACCTGAACCGCTCCGGTGTGGCGCTGATGGAGATCGTGTCGGAGCCGGACCTGCGCAGCCCGGACGACGCGGCGGCTTACTTGCGCAAGCTGCGCTCGATCCTGCGCTATCTCGGCACCTGCGACGGCAACATGGAGGAAGGCTCCATGCGCTGCGACGTCAACGTGTCGGTGCGCAAGGTCGGCGACACCGCCTACGGCACCCGCTGCGAGGTCAAGAACGTCAACTCGATCCGCCACGTCATGTCGGCGATCGAGTTCGAGGCGCGGCGCCAGGTCGAGATCCTGGAGGGCGGCGGATCGATCGACCAGGAGACCCGGCTGTGGGATCCGAACAAGGGCGAGACGCGGTCGCTGCGCAGCAAGGAAGAGGCGCACGATTACCGCTACTTCCCGGACCCGGACCTGCTGCCGCTGGTGCTGGAGGACGGCTTCGTCGAGCGCATCGCCGCGACCCTGCCGGAGCTGCCGGACGAGAAGAAGGCCCGCTTCATGGCCGAATACGGCCTGTCGGCCTATGATGCCGGCGTGCTGGTGGCGGAGCAGGCCAAGGCCTTCTTCTACGAGCGCGCGGCCAAGGGGCGCGATCCGAAGCTGGCCGCCAACTGGGTGATCAACGAGCTGTTCGGCGGCCTGGCCAAGGCCGGCAAGGAGATCGAGGACAGCCCGGTGTCGGCCGAGCAGCTGGGCGGGCTGGTCGACCTGATCGCCGACAACACCATCTCCGGACGCATCGCCAAGGACGTCTTCGCCGAGATGATGGAGACCGGGCAGGACGCCGGCGCCATCGTCGAGGCCAAGGGGCTGAAGCAGGTCACCGACACCGGGGCGATCGAGAAGGTGATCGATGAGGTGATGGCGGCGCAGGCCGACAAGGTCGTCGAATACCGCTCGGGCAAGGACAAGCTGTTCGGGTTCTTCGTCGGCCAGGTGATGAAGGCCTCGGGCGGCAAGGCCAACCCAGCGCTGCTGAACGAGCTTTTGAAGAAGAAGCTGAACGGCTGACCGGAGCCGGACGGCGATGGACGATCTTACCGTCGCCCTCCGCCTCGGCGCCGCCCTGGCCGTCGGCCTGATCATCGGGCTGGAGCGCGGCTGGACCGACCGGGACCGGCCGGAGGGGCGCCGCGCCGCCGGCCTTCGCACCTTCGCCATCACCGGCTTCGGCGCCGGCGTCGCCGCAGTCCTGGCGCCGGATCTCGGGCCCGGCCCGCTGCTGCTGTTCCTGGCCGGGATCGGGGCCTACATGCTGGCCGCCTATTGGCGCGAGCAGGGCAGCCTGGGCCTGACCACCGAGGTCGCCATGCTGGTCACCGCCCTGCTCGGCGCCGCCGCCGGGACCGGGCACGACCTAGCGGGCATCGGCGGCGCCGTGGTCGTGGCCCTGCTGCTGCGCGAGAAGGCCCGGCTGCATGGCTGGCTGGAGCGCTTCACCCCGACCGAGACCGCGGCGGCGCTGCAGTTCCTGCTGATCGCCGTGGTCGTGCCGCCCTTCCTGCCTGACCGGGCGCTCGACCCTTGGGAGGCGATCAACCCGGCGAAGATCTGGTGGCTGGTGGTGCTGGTCGCCGGCCTGTCCTTCGCCGGCTATGCCGCGGTGCGGATCGCCGGACCCCGGGTCGGGACCCTGCTGACCGGGCTGCTCGGCGGCCTGGTGTCCTCCACCGCGCTGACCCTGGTCTTCGCCCGCCAGGCGCAGGCCGCGCCCCAGGCGGCGCCGGCGCTGGCGGCCGGCATCGTCGCCGCCTGGGCGGTGATGGTCATCCGCATCGGCGTGCTGGTCCTGGTCCTGCACCCGCCGCTGGCCCTGGCCCTGGCGGCGTCCCTCGCCGGCGCCGCGGCGGTGGCGATCGGCTGCGGCCTGTGGCTGTGGCGCGCCGCTTCCGACCGGACCAGCGAGGCGGCGCCGCCGCTCGGCAACCCGCTGGACCTCTGGTCGGCCTTGAAGATCGTGGCGCTGATCACGGCGGTGCTGCTGTTGTCGAAGGTGCTGGACGACACCCTCGGCGTCGCCGGCCTCTACCTGCTCGCCGCCGTCTCCGGCCTGGCCGATGTCGACGCGATCACCCTGTCGGCGGCGCGGCTGACCCAGGGCGGACTCGACATCGCCGCCGGCGCCACGGTGGTGCTGATCGCGGCCGGGGTGAACACCCTGGTCAAGGCCGGGCTCGCCGTCGCCCTCGGCGGCCGGGCGATGGCGCTGCGCATCCTGCCGGCGACGGTCGCGATGCTGGCCGCCGGCGCGGCCGGCATCATCCTTTCGGTGCCTTGATCCGCGAGCCCCTTCTCCGGATCGGCAAGCCGATCTACCCTGAGGCTGCGCAATCGTCGGGCGAATGACCGGCACAAACAGAAATTCCATTTCGGCAGCATCGCCCGGCATCAAAGAAGGGGGAGACGCCATGAAAGGGATTCGTGCGGTTCTGCTGGCAGGCGTCATGGTCGCGGTCTCAGGCGGCGCCTTCGGCCAGTCCAGCAACATCAAGAAGCTGCAGGACTTCAAGGTCACCGGCACCCCGCTGCAGCTGGAGACGGTGCCGCAGACCGGCGACTACGCCGACCAGATCCGGACCAACCTGCAGCAGGTGAAGCTGCCGCCGGGCTTCAGGATCGCGCTCTACGCCGTGGTGCCGGACGCCCGGCACATGGCGGTCGGCCCCAGCACCGGCATGGTCTTCGTCGGCACGCGCAAGACCCAGGTCTGGGCGGTGACCGACCGCAACAAGGACCGGGTGGCGGACGAGGTGAAGGTGTTCGCGCCCTCGGTCGACATGAAGGTGCCGAACGGGGTCTGCTTCTCCAAGGACGGCTTCCTCCATGTCGTCGAGCACAACCGGCTGCTGGTCTTCCCGGCCGCCGAGTTCTTCTACGAAGGCCCGGACACGGCGATCGGCGTGGTGGCGGAGACGCTGATCCCGGCCGCCGAGGAGTCCTTCAACCACGGCGCCCGGGTCTGCCGGGTCGGCCCGGACAACAAGCTCTACGTCTCGCTCGGCCAGCCCTTCAACGTGCCGCCGCCGGAGAAGGCCGCGCTGTATGGCGAGGCCGGCATCGGCGGCATCATCCGGATGGCGCGGGACGGCTCCGGGCGCGAGGTGTTCGCCCGCGGCATCCGCAACTCCGTCGGCATGGACTTCAACCCGGCCAATGGCGAGCTGTGGTTCACCGACAACCAGGTCGACGGCATGGGCGACGACACCCCGCCGGGCGAGCTGAACCGCATCACCGCGGCCGGCCAGCATTTCGGCTTCCCCTGGTATGGCGGCGGCACGGTCCGCACCGCGGAGTACAAGGACAGCGACCCGCCGGCGGATGCGGTGCCGCCGGTGGCCGAGATGGATGCGCATGCGGCCGATCTCGGCATGGTGTTCTACACCGGCAAGACCTTCCCGGAGCAGTATCGCGGCGGCGTCTTCTCGGCCCAGCACGGCTCCTGGAACCGCACCACGCCGGTCGGCGCGCGGATCATGTTCACCCCGGTGAAGCCGGACGGCAGCGCCGGCGCGACCGAGGTGTTCGCCGAGGGCTGGCTGGCCGACACCGGCGAGTATTTCGGCCGGCCGGTCGACATCGCGCAGCTGCCGGACGGTTCGCTGCTGGTTTCCGACGACTTCGCCGGCGCGATCTATCGCATCTGGCATGAAGGCTGAGACGAGGCCGACGGGAGGCAGGGTCATGCTCAAGCGGATTCAGGCGGGGCTGGCCCTGCTGGCGATGGCCGGGACGGCGGCGCCCGACGCGGCCTGGGCGGCCGGCGACAGCGCCGCCGGCCGGGCCAAGGCACGGCAATGCGCCGCCTGCCACGGGCTCAACGGCCTGGCGAAGATGCCGAATGTGCCGAACATCGCCGGCGAGAGCCCGATCTATCTCGAGAAGCAGCTGAAGGCCTTCCGCAGCGGCGAGCGGGCCGACCCGCAGATGTCGGTCGTCGCCAAACCGCTGAGCGACCAGGACATCGCCGATCTCGCCGCCTGGTACGCCGGCATCAGGTTCTCGGTGACGGTGCCGGAATAGGAGACGGGCCCGGATGCGAGACAGGCCACACCGAGCGGGTGTGGCCTGTCCCCGAATGCCGTCGGTCTGCACGTCGCCCTCGGTTGAACCTCCCCGGACGAGCCGCTCGGCCTTCTGATTTTTGAACGAAATGCCTCAGATTGAATGAAAATTGTATCAATCTTCGTGGGTGTCTATAATCTCTGTACTCTCGAAACACCCACAGGATGACTGAAAACCCATTCCGGTCCTATCCGCAAAATTGAGGGTGGCAACCTGACCCAAATGGACTATGGTCCTCGACAGGCCGGTGAAACCGGCCAGATGCCGCGGCGCAAGGCCGATCCCTTCGGTGTCCAGTCGAGGATCGTTCCCGAAATGGCGGATGATCTCCCGGACCTCATCGCGAGAATCTACGACGCGGCGCTCGACCACGGCCTGTGGGACTCGGTTCTCAACGATCTCGCCGGCATGTTCGCCGACGGCCACGCCAGCCTGTACCTGCTGCACGAATCCGACGACGCCGAGACCACGGCCTTTGAGGCGCTGGCCGCGACCAGCCGCTGGGATACGGCCTTCCTCGACAGCTATGCCCAGCATTTCTGGCGCCTGAACCCCTGGAGCGAGCGGGTCCTGAGCCGCGCCGTCGGCGAGGTCACGGTCAGCGACATGCTGGTGCCGCGCGGCACGCTGGAGCGGACCGAGTTCTATTCCGACTGGCTGCGGCCGCAGCAGCTGCTGTCCGGCATCGGCGGCACCTTCCTGCGCCGCGGCGGGGTCTCGGCCCATATCAGCGTGCTGCATGCCGAGCCGATGGCGGCACAGGAGACGGAGCGGCTGGCGGGGATGATGCGGCGGCTGCTGCCGCACTTCGCCCGCGCCGCCCAGATCCACCAGCGGCTCGGCGACGTGGTCACCCAGCGCGACGCGCTGGAGACCGGCCTCGACCGCCTTTCGATCGGGGTGATCCTGACCGACCCCACCGGCCGCGTCTCCTTCTCCAACCGGGCGGCCGAGGCGCTGCTGCGGGCCGGCACCGCGCTGCGGATCGACCAGCGCGGGCTGATCTGCGCCACCCAGCCCGGCGAGACCGCGAAGCTGCGCCAGCTGATCGCCTCGGCCTCGATCATCCTCGACGATCCGCGGCTCGAGCCGGGCGGCGGGCTGACCCTGACCGACTCGGCGGGCGGCGACCAGCTTGCGGTGCTGGTCTCGCCGGTCAGCCGCAACCGGCCCCTGCTCAGCCTGACCGCGCCCAAGGCGGCGATCTTCATCGCCGCGCCGGCGCCGGCCAACCAGCTGTCGCAGCCGGAGCTGCGGCGGCTGTACGGCCTGACCGCGACCGAGGCGCGGATCGCCGGCGAGCTGGCGGCCGGTCTGTCGCTGAAGGAGATCGCGACCCGTCTCGACGTCAGCTACGAGACCATCCGCAACCATCTCAAGAAGATCTTCATCAAGACCCGCACCAACCGGCAGTCCGAGCTGGTGCGCCTGCTGCTGCGCAACCTGCCGGCGATCGGCAACCGCACCGCGGCGGAATAGGGTTCAGAACATTCTCCGCCACAGCATCAGCGCCAGCGTCGCGACGCCGGCGGCCAGGATCAGCACCATCACCCACAGAAAGGCATCCGGATCCTGCAGGCCCGGCAGGCCGGCGACGTTCATGCCGAAGATGCCGGTGATCAGCGTCATCGGCAGGAAGATCGCGGTCAGCACCGCCAGCGCCAGCAGGCTGCGGTTCATCGCCTCGGCCCGCTGCGCCGCGATCTCCTCCTGCAGCATGCGGGTGCGGTCGATCACCTCGTCCAGGCTGCGGGCGGCGCGGCGGAAGCGCTCGGCGGCGGCGGCCAGGCCGGCGCGGCCTTCGGGGTCGGCCCAGTCCGGCAGGTCGTCCAGCCCGGCGGCGAGGACCACGCCCTCCGGCAGCAGATGCCGCCGCAACGCCGCGGCGCTGCGGCGGATGCGGCCCAGCGCCTGGCGGTCCTCGACGGTGCGGCTGGTCGACCGGTCGTCCAGCACCCGGTCCTCGATGCCGTCGACCTCGTCCATCAGCGACTCGACCGTGGCCTCGGCCTCCGCCGCCAGATGCTCGACCACCAGGGCCAGCATGGCCAGCGCGGTGGCCGGCGCGCGCCCGGCGGCCAGGCTGCGGTGGACCCCGTCGATCGCGCGCAGCGGATGGCGCCGGCCGGTGACGAGGAGGTTCGGCCCCAGGCAGAAACGCAGCCGGCTGATCTGGTCCGGCTCGAAGGCGAAGTCGTGGTGCAGCCCGTTGGCGGCACCGACCAGCCAACCGTCCAGCCGCTGCACCTGCACCCGGTCGGGCCCGTCCAGCAGCCATTGCGCCACGACCGGCGGCAGGGCGCCATGGCGGGCCAGCCAGTGCCGGGCGCGGGTGTCGGTCAGCTTCAGGTGCAGCCAGACCCAGCCGTCGCCCGCCTCCGGCAGCGGGTCGACCCCGGTCTGGCGACAGGCGCCGGACCCGGGGTCGAAGCGGTAGGCGGCGGCGACGGCCTCGCCGAAATGGAAGCTGACCGGGGCTCGTATCGCGTCCAACCCGGAACCCGGATCAGAACAGGTGCCGCAGCAGCCAGTAGAGCGCGGCGGCCAGGGCGATCGAGGCCGGCAGGGTCAGCACCCAGGCCATGATCAGGTTGCGGATCGTGCCCCATTGCAGGCCCGAGCGGTTCGCCGCCATGGTGCCGGCGACGCCGGAGGACAGCACATGGGTGGTGCTGACGGGCAGGCCGTAGACATCGGCGGCGCCGATCGTCGCCATCGCCACCAGCTCGGCCGAGCCGCCCTGGGCGTAGGTCAGGTGCTCCTTGCCGATCTTCTCGCCGACGGTGACGACGATGCGCTTCCAGCCGACCATGGTGCCGAGGCCCAGCGCGATGGCGACCGCGACCTTGACCCAGTCGGGGATGAACTTGGTCGCCTGGTCGAGATAGCCGCGATACTGGGTCAGCACCTTGCCGTCGTCGGCGCTGAAGGCCGGCGTATTGGCCTTGGCCATCTGTTTCAAGGCTTCGGAGGCCAGATACATGTCGTTGCGGATGTTGCCGACCTGCTCGTTCGGCACCGCGGCCAGCGAGCTGCGGCCGGCGACGCTGCGGTCGATCTCCTGCGTCAGGGCGACCAGCGCCGGCACCGTCTCCGGCGCGAGGGCCCGGTCGCGGACATAGGCGGTCACCGCCGCCCGCGCATCGGCCGGCGCAGCCGCGTCGCCGGTGTAGCGGGCCAGCACCCCGGCCGCCTGGTCCGACACCTGGGCGAAGGCGGCGATCTGCGCCTCCGGCATCGCCCGGTTCAGGGCATAGGCGGTGGGCACGGTGCCGATCAGGATCAGCATGATCAGCCCCATGCCCTTCTGCCCGTCATTCGAGCCGTGGGCGAAGCTGACGCCGGTGCAGGTCAGGACCAGCAGGCCGCGGATCCACAGCGGCGGCGGCTTGTTGCCCTCCGGCGCACGGTACAGCTCCGGCCGCTTGATCAGCGCCTTGGCGGCCAGCAGCAGCAGCGCCGCGGCGGCGAAGCCGATCAGCGGCGACAGCAGCAGCGACTTGCCGATGCCCAGCGCCTGGGACCAGTCCACACCGCTGGTGCCGGTGCCGGGGATGGCCATCAGCTGGTTCATCACGCCGACGCCGATGATCGAGCCGATCAGCGTGTGCGAGGAGGAGGAGGGCAGGCCGAAATACCAGGTGCCGACATTCCAGATGATCGCGGCGATCAGCAGGGCGAACACCATGGCGAAGCCGGCATTGCTGCCGACCTGCAGGATCAGCTCGACCGGCAGCAGCGAGATGATGCCGAAGGCGACGAGGCCGGTGGAGGTGAGGACGCCGAGGAAGTTCCACAGGCCCGACCAGACCACAGCCACCGTCGGCGGCAGCGAGTTGGTGTAGATCACCGTCGCCACCGCATTGGCGGTGTCGTGGAATCCGTTGACGAACTCGAAGCCCAGCGCGATCAGCAGGGCGATGCCGAGCAGGATGAAGGGCAGCAGACTCGGCGAATGGACGTCGCCGAGGTCGTTGACCAGGCTCCAGCCGGCATAGATGACGCCGATGATGAGCAGGGCGATGACGGCCAGTGGCGTCAGGCGGCTGAGCCCTCCTGCCGGCCTGGTGTCGAGCACGGACGTGGTCATGCGGGCCTCGCGGGCTTCGATCGGTACGATGCCGCCGACCCTACAAGCCGGATGTTACGGTTATGTTATGCTTTGCGGACGGTGCCGGGGCATGTGCTTTGGCCCGACTATGGTCTCATTTGTTTATTATAGTTCCCCGACGAAGAGAGGCCGTTTGTCGGCCCGATTGAGGGAGAGAGATATGGGCTTGAGCAGAGCAGCGGCCTTGACCGTCGTGGCGTTCGGCATTGCCGGCTGCGCCCAGCAGGTGCGGCCGATCATCGATCCCGCGACCTCGGTCGCCGGCGGGCGCAACTATGAATACGACCTGGCCCAGTGCCAGCAGCTCGCCGAGCAGGTGAATGCCGGTGGCCGCACGGTCGGCGGGGCGCTGCTCGGCGCCGGCGTCGGCGCGGCGGGCGGCGCGATCATCGGCGCCTTCACCGGCAATGCCGGGCGCGGCGCCGCGATCGGCGCCGGGGTGGGCGGCCTCAGCGGCGCGGTCGGCGGCGGCGCCTCCGCCGCCAACAGCACCCAGAACGTGGTGCGGAACTGCATGATCCGCCGCGGCTACGCCGTGCTCGATTGACGTTCAGGCTGCCGGCGTCCGCGCGGCCAGCAGGCACAGCCAGGTCCAGCCGACGGTGGCGGCCAGCACGGCGGTGACGTCGGACTGGTCGTGGGGCGGGCAGGTCTCGACCACGTCCGCCCCGATCCAGGCGACGTCGCCCAGCCGGCGCAGCAGCGCCAGCGCCTGCCACGGGAACAAGCCTCCGGCCTCCGGGCAGGCGACGCCGGGCGCCAGGCCGGGGTCGATGCCGTCGATGTCGAAGGTCAGATAGGCCGGCCGGTCGCCGAGCACGGCGCGGATCTGCTCCACCGTCCGGTCGATGCCGTCGAGATGCACGCTTTCGGCGGACAGGCCGGTGATGCCCTGGTCCCGGGTCCAGGCGGCGGTGGCGCGGTCGACCGGGCTGTGCAGCCCGACCTGCACCGTGGCCCGGGGATCGACCAGCCCGCGCTCGATGGCGTGGCGCAGCCAGGATCCGTGATAGATCCGGGCCGAGGGCGTGCCGGCCCAGGTGTCGACATGCGCGTCGAACTGCATCAGCGCCAGCGGGCCGTGCTTCGCCGCCGTCGCCTCCAGCAGCGGCAGGGTGACGGTATGGTCGCCGCCGAGGGCCAGCAGGCGGGCGCCGGCGCCGATCTGCTCCGCCGCCGCGGCGCGGATCGCCTCCAGGCTGCCGGCGATGTCGGCGGTGACCGGCGCCGCGTCCCCGGCATCGTAGAGATCCAGCCGCTCCTCCGGGCTCAGCCCCAGATCGGGATGGTCGTCGCCGGTCAGCGTCCGGCTCGCGGCGCGGATCGCGTTCGGGCCGAAGCGCGACCCGGGCCGGTTGGTGGTGCCGAAGTCGAAGGGCAGGCCCAGCACCGCTGCGGCGGGCCGGCCGCCTTCCGGACGGCGGCGATGCGGGGCATTGAGGAAGGTCGCGATGCCGGCATAGGGAGGCATGGGTCACTCCGGTCCGAAGGCGGGCCCGGATGGTTCGCGGCGGCAGGCCGGACTGTCAAGCCGGGCCGGGAAGCGGCGAAGGGCCGGCGCCTGGCGGCGCCGGCCCTTCGTCTTCCGGATCCGCCGTTCAGTGGCGGGCGCCGATCCTGGCGCCGCCGATGCTGATGCCGCTCTGATGCCCGCCCAGGCTCACGCCGATGCCGTTCTTGCCGCCCAGGCTGACATTGAGGCCGCCCTTGTTGGTGCTGGCGGCGCCGGTGCCGTCGTCGCCGATGCCGACATTGATGCCGCCGGAGTTGCCGGAGGCGGCCTTGCCGCCGAGGCCGACATTCAGCCCGCCGCTGTTGGCCGAGGTTGCGCTGCTGCCGAGCCCGGCGTTGATGCCGCCGGAGTTGCCGGAGGCGGCCTTGCCGCCGAGCCCAACATTGACGCTGCCGCTGTCGGAGGAGGCGGCGCCGTTGCCCAGGCCGGCATTGATGCCGCTGCGGTTGGACGAGGCCGCGCCGCTGCCGACACCGGCGTTGATGCCGGAGGTATTGCCGGAAGCGGCCTTGCCGCCCAGACCGACATTCACGCCGCCGGAATTGGCGGAGACCGCGCTGCCGCCGACACCGGCATTGATGCCGCCGCTGTTGTTCGAGGCGGCGCCGCTGCCGACGCCGACATTGAGCCCGCCGGAGTTGTGGGAGGCGCCGCCGGCCGCGCCGACATTCACCCCGCCGCTGTTGTTGCTGCCGGACCCGCTGCCGACGCCGACATTGATGCCGCCGCCATTGCCGGTGGCGCCGCCGCCCACCCCGACATTGATCCCCGCCGTTGCCGCCGCCGGAGCCTCCGCCGCCGCCCGAGCCCCGCCACCCGAGCCGCCGCCCCGGATCCGCCACCGCCCGAGCCTCCACCGGATCCGCCGCCGGAGCCTCCTCCGCCATGCGAGCCGCCGCCATTGCCGCCCGATGAACCGCCGCCGTTGCCGCCACCGCCGGCCGAGCCCGTGCCGCCCGTGGAACCGGTGCCGTTGCCGGTCCCCGTCCCGCTGCCCGTCCCCGTCCCGCTGCCGGTTCCATCGGGCAGGGAGGCGACGTTGATCCCTTCGCCGGCAGGCTCGAGGGCACAGCCTTTGCTGATGACAAGCTGCTGTTCTGCCGGCGACAGCTCGCGGAACGATTCGTTGCAGAGCTCAAACAGGTTGGAATTCGCCTGCGCCGCCGTCGATGCGAAGGCGGCGCAGGCCAGGGGGAGCCATAACTTCATGGCAGTGTCCTCTAAATCTGCTTATCGTGATAAATCGAGACCTGGAGGACCATATTCCGCTTGAATAGGGCGGAATATTTACTTTTCCGTAAACTGCTGATCGTAAATCTTTCCGAGATCCTATCGTTCTAGAACTTCAGGCAGTCGATACAGTGTTTCTAATGTCCGAAATTATATTACTTCAATGTGATAGAAAATTTCAGCCGGAACGTTGCTCCGTCCGGCGAAACGCTTCGTCGATCGGCACCTGCAGGCCGTTGGCCAGGCGGTTGGTCTCGTTCGCCATGCCGACCACGGCCAGGAGCTCACCCAGCATCTCGTCGGTCATGCCGGCCTTGCGCGCCGCCGCGCTGTGCGAGGCGATGCAGTAGCCGCAGCCATTGGTGGCGCTGACCGCGAGATACACCATCTCCTTCACCAGCGGGTCGAGCGCGCCGGGGGCCATCACCTCCTTCAGGCTCTCCCAGGTCCGCTTCAGCGTCGGCGGATGCAACGCCAGCGCCTTCCAGAAGTTGTTGACCCTGTCGATCCGGCGGGTGGCCATGATGTCGTCATAGACGGCGCGGACCTCCGGCGACGCCTCCTCGTATTCGATCAGCCCCGATGCCATGGCGATGCTCCTCGCGATTCCGATGCGGGCAGGGTGGCATGAGGCCCCGGGTGGCGTCACGCCGGCGCGGCGTCACGCGGTCGGGATGTCAGGCGGCGGGGGCGGCCGTGCCGCCGTGGTGCCGGGCCAGGCGGCGCAGGCGGAAGGCCAGGGTCAGCTCCAGCACCCCGACCACGATGGCCCAGGTGCCGATCAGCCAGACCAGCGACAGCGCGCCGGCGCCCGGGAAGAACAGGGCATAGGCGCCGAACAGCACCCACAGCGCGCCGGTCAGCGCCAGCAGCCACTCGCCCTCGATCTCGTTGCGCAGGCGGATGGCGGTGACGATCTCCATCACCCCGATCACGATCGCCCACACGGCAATGATGAGGACCAGCACGACCGCGGTCAGCAGCGGCCAGACCGCCGCGATGATCCCGGCGGCGACGCCGGCGACCCCGAGCAGGGCGTAGCCCCAGTTGCGGCCGCGGATGCCGACGACGATGCCCATCACCCCGTCGACCAGCGCATAGGCGGCGTAGAGGATGATCAGCACGGCCAGGGTGATGCCCGGCCACAGCCAGGCCAGGACCCCGAACAGGATGGCCAGGACGCCGCGCAGCGCGATGGCGCCCCAGTTGGCGGCAAGGGCACGAAGGACCGGCAGGTTCTGCATCGTCCGTCTCCCGCGGCATCCGGCCGGCGCTTCGGCCGTGCTCAAGAAAATGATCGCAATTGCGCAGGTGACAAGCCGAAGCGGTCCCGGTTATGGTTCGGCCGCTGTCGACCCTGGCCGGCGCGGATTCCGATTGCGAATCCCGGCGGTTGACTCTGTCCTGCCGATCACTATACTCCGCCCGCTTCGGAGCCGGAAGGCGACCGAAGCGCAAGGCGTTCGCGCGGCCGCTCCGGCCCGCGGGCAGACATGAACCAGCAGACCCGGCGATGCAGGCCAGGCCCCGGCGGGGCAGGGCAGCGGCGGCGCCGAAGGTGGCAACCGCAAGGAGAGCGACGTGGCACGTATTGCCGGCGTCAATATCCCGACCCAGAAGCGCGTCCTGATCGCGCTCACCTACATCCATGGGATCGGCCGTCACACCGCCCAGTCGATCATCGACAAGCTCGGCATCCCGGCCGACCGGCGCGTCAACGAGCTGACCGAAGACGAGATCCTGCGCATCCGCGAGACCATCGACAGCGACTACACGGTCGAAGGTGACCTGCGTCGCGAGATCGCGATGAACATCAAGCGCCTGATGGATCTCGGCTGCTACCGCGGCCTGCGTCACCGCAAGGGCCTGCCGGTCCGCGGCCAGCGCACCCACACCAACGCCCGCACCCGCAAGGGTCCGGCGAAGCCCATCGCGGGCAAGAAGAAGTAATCGGAAGGCGAGCGAACCATGGCCAAGCCAGCAGCTGCCGCCGCGAACGCCCGTCTGCGTCGTCGCGAGCGCAAGAACATCACCTCGGGCGTCGCCCACGTGAACTCGTCCTTCAACAACACGGTGATCACCATCACCGACGCCCAGGGCAACGCCATCGCTTGGTCGTCGGCCGGTGGCATGGGCTTCAAGGGCAGCCGCAAGTCGACTCCCTACGCCGCCCAGGTCGCCGCCGAGGATGCCGGCCGCAAGGCCCAGGAGCACGGCATGCGCGTGCTCGAGATCAACGTGAAGGGCCCCGGCTCCGGCCGCGAGAGCGCGCTGCGCGCCCTGCAGTCGATCGGCTTCCAGATCACCTCGATCCGCGACGTCACGCCGATCCCGCACAACGGCGTCCGCCCGCGCAAGAAGCGCCGCGTCTGAGGCCGGCCCGGCCCGCGCCGCCCCGTCCCCCACCGGGACAGGGGCGGCGCGGGCCGCCGCCTCTTTCGCAGCAGTACCGCCGGCCGATTCGGGACAGGACCACTGGCCACAGGGTCCACGGATGGGATCGGAAGGGGGCTTCGGCCCCCGTCGGCATTTCGGCCGTATCCGGCCTCTCGTGGCAGAACAGGATGATATGACAGTGCTTCAGCGCAACTGGCAGGAACTGATCAAGCCGAACGCTCTCGACGTCCAGCCGGGCGACGATTCGCAGCGCAAGGCGACCCTGGTCGCCGACCCGCTCGAGCGCGGCTTCGGCCTGACCCTCGGCAACGCCATCCGCCGCGTTCTGCTGTCCTCGCTGCAGGGCGCCGCGGTCACCGCGATCCACATCGACGGCGTGCTGCACGAATTCTCGTCGATCCCGGGCGTCCGCGAGGACGTCACCGACATCGTCCTCAACGTCAAGGCGCTGTCCCTGCGCATGCACGCCGAGGGCCCGAAGAAGATGCGGCTGAACGCCGAGGGCCCGAAGGTGGTCAAGGCCGGCGACATCGTCACCGGTCCGGACATCGAGATCATGGACCCCGAGCTGGTGCTGTGCACCCTCGACGACGGCGCCAAGCTGGCGATGGAGTTCACGGTCAATGTCGGCAAGGGCTACGTCCCGGCCAGCATGAACCGGCCGGAGGACGCGCCGATCGGCCTGATCCCGGTCGACGCCCTGTACAGCCCGATCCGCAAGGTCTCGTACAAGGTCGAGAACACCCGCGTCGGCCAGGTCACCGACTACGACAAGCTGTCGCTGACGATCGAGACCAACGGCGCGGTGACGCCGGAGGATTCGGTGGCGCTCGCCGCCCGCATCCTGCAGGACCAGCTGCAGCTGTTCATCAACTTCGAGGAGCCGTCGCGCGACCACCGCGAGGAGACCTCGGAGGACATGCCGTTCAACCGCAACCTGCTGCGGAAGGTGGACGAGCTCGAGCTGTCAGTGCGTTCGGCCAACTGCCTGAAGAACGACAACATCGTCTATATCGGCGACCTGGTGCAGAAGACCGAGGCGGAGATGCTCCGCACCCCGAACTTCGGCCGCAAGTCGCTGAACGAGATCAAGGAAGTGCTGTCGACCATGGGCCTCCATCTCGGCATGGAGATTCCGAACTGGCCGCCGGAGAACATCGAGGATCTCGCCAAGAAGCTCGAGGAGCCGTTCTGATCGGCTGACGAGTTGTACCCCGCCGTTCTTTCCCGATGAGGGGAGGCGGCGGGTCCCGCCATCGGACCCCCGCGGGGGCCAAGCCATGAGGAGAGATCGCCATGCGTCACGGAGTGACCGGACGTCGTTTCAGCCGCACCAGCAGCCACCGCAAGGCGATGTTCGCCAACATGGCGGCGGCGCTGATCACCCATGAGCAGATCAAGACCACCCTGCCGAAGGCGAAGGATCTGCGCCCGATCGTCGAGAAGCTGATCACCCTCGGCAAGAAGGGCGGTCTCGCCAATCGCCGCCTGGCCTATGCCCAGCTGCGCGACGACGAGGTGGTGGCGAAGCTGTTCTCGGTGATCGCCGAGCGCTACAAGACCCGCAGCGGCGGCTACTCCCGCGTGCTCAAGGCCGGCTTCCGCTACGGCGACGCCGCCCCGATGGCCGTGATCGAGCTGGTCGACCGCGACCGCGACGCCAAGGGCGCCGCCGACAAGGCGCGCGACGCCGAGCTGAAGGCCGCCGCGGCCGAGGCCGAGGGCGCCGAGGGCTGATCGGCCCCGCGACGGTGAACGGATCGAGGCCCGGCGCAAGCCGGGCCTTTTTCTTGGTGGCTGGTCAATGCCCGCGCTCGGCGCCGCCATTCACCTGGATCACCTGGGCGGTGACGTGCGAGGCGCCGGGCGAGGCCAGCCAGGCCACGGCGTCGGCGATGTCGGCCGGCACCCCGGCGCGGCGGGTCGAGGTCTCGGCGATCAGGGCGGCCTGGCGCTCGGCCGACAGCCGGTCGGCGAAGAACCCGGTGTCGCGGATATAGCCGGGCGCGACGATGTTGACGGTGATGCCGCGCGGGCCGAGGGCGACGGCCAGGTCGTAGCCGTAGGGATGCAGCGCGGCCTTGGCGGCGCCGTAGCAGCCGGCGCCGGATCCGCGATAGGCGGCGATCGAGCCGATCAGCACCACCCGGCCGCCCGGCGCCCGCAGCCGGTCGCGCAGCCCCTCGGTCAGCAGGACCGCGGACAGCACATTGCCGGCGAAGTTGTCGGTCCAGCGCCGCGCCACCCCGGCCAGGCCGTCGTCGTAATGGCCCGGCGGCGCCTGCAGGATGGCGTTGCCGCCGGCTGCATGGACCAGAACGTCGACCGCGAGGAAGCGCTCGCCGATCTCCCGGCACAGCGCCTCGACCCGGTCCGGCTGCGACAGGTCGCCCGCCAGCGGCAGCACCGGCGGCGCGGCCGGATGCTCCCGCCCGATCGCCTCGACCGCCGCCTGCAGCACGCCGGCGCGGCGGCCGAGGATCACGACCTGCTCACCCTGCCCGGCGAAGTGCCCGGCGACCGCCAAGCCGATGCCCGTGCCGCCGCCGCTGACCACCACCACTCGTGTCATCGATCCGTTCTCCCGTTGCGACGAGCGGACGATGGGACGGTGTCTCGCATACTTCAAATATGAGATCGTGAGCGTCTGATATCTGGAGAGTATCAGCCGATGATCGAACTTCGCCTCCTGCGCCAGTTCATCGCCGTGGCCGAGGAGCGGCATGTCCGCCGGGCGGCGGAACGCCTGGGCATGGCGCAGCCGCCGCTCAGCACCGCGATGCGGCGGCTGGAGGACGTGATCGGCGCGGATCTCTTCGACCGCAGCCGTCGCCGATTGGCGCTGACCCCGGCCGGCACGGCGCTGCTGGAGGAGGCGCGCCGCACCCTGGCCCAGGCCGATTATGCTGTGGCGGTGGCGCGCCAGGCGGGGCAGGGGCTGACCGGCCTGTTGCGCGTCACCTTCGTCGGCAGCGCCATGTTCGAGCGCCTGCCGCCGGTGCTGAAGGCGCTGCGGCAGCGTCATCCCGGCCTGGCGCTGGACCTGCGCGAGGCGACGACGATGCGGCAGCTGGACGATCTGCGCGGCGGCCGCTGCGATCTCGGCTTCGTCATCCCGCCGCTGCCCGACAGCGAGGGGCTGGACCAGCGCCCGGCCTGGGCCGAGCCGATGGTCGCCGTGGTGCCGGCCGACCATCGGCTGGCGGGTGCCGGCCGGATCAGTCTCTCCGACCTCGCCGCCGAGTCCTTCGTCATGTTTCCGCAGGGCGAAGGGCCGGGCTTCCACGCCGCGATCCTGGAGGCCTGCGCCGCCGCTGGCTTCGTGCCGCACGTCGCCCAGTCGGCGCATCAGATGCACGCCATCGTCTCGCTGGTCGCGGCCGGATTCGGCGTGTCGCTGGTGCCGGCGTCGCTGCGCCGGCTGCGGCCGCATGGCGTGCGCTACCTGTCCCTCGCCGGCCGCGCTCCCCAGGCGCGGATAGCCGTCGCCTGGCGCCGCGGCGACCGGTCGCCGGCCCTGCTGCAGGTGCTGGCGCTGCTGCGGGAGGTCACGGAACCGTAGTCCGGGCGACATGGATCGATCTTTGGCGTCCCGGAACGGCCGCTCAGCGGAGATCGACCAGGATGGTCAGCGCTTCTTCGAGATGGCGCTGGACCATCGGGCTCAGCTCGGACGCCAGCACCTTCAGCTCGGGATCGCCGCCGGAGGCGCGGTAGCTCTGCTGCAGCTCCAGGGCCTTCTGATGCCCGTCGATCTGGCCGTGCATGTAGAGGCGGTCGAAGTCCGGGCGCGCGGCCGAACTCAGCGCGGCCAGACCCTCCCGGCGCTCCGGGTCGAGCGTGGTCGGCGGCTGCAGGGCCGGGTTCGACGCCGCCGCGGCGCGGCGGATCCTGGCATTGGCCACGATGTGGTCCCGGACCATCATCCGGGCGAAGCGCCTGACATCCGCGCTGCGGGCCCGAGAGGCCGCGACCCGGCTGGACTCGACCTCGAACAGGCCGCTCATGCCTGTGCTCCGGACATAGTCGGCCGGATCGATCTGCGGCGCCGCGGCCGGCGCCGGCATCGCCGCGGGCTCGCTCTCGCCGTTGCTGCAGGCCCCGAACAGAATCGAACCGCCGATCGCCACGATGGACAGCGCAAGGGCGGTCCTCATGACCAATCTCCCTGGCTGGGGCGGGACTGCCATGGCAACGAGATCAGGACGGCCGCCGTTCCGGACCGCCATCGGCCCATGTCCGGGACGGCGCCGCCGTTCGAGCCCTGCCTCCCTCCGCGGCATGCCGGCCCATGGACGCGGGCGGAGGCCTCGGCTAGACCCACGCCCGTGACGGCGGATGGAGGAAGGATGTTCCGTTTCGCAGGCGCCGCGGCCGCGGCGCTGCTCCTGCTGGCCGGGCCGGCCGTGGCGGAGCCGGTGGTGCCGACCAGCCGGGCCGAGATCGACCTCAGCTTCGCGCCGCTGGTGCGCAGCGCGGCGCCGGCCGTGGTCAACATCTATGCCCGCCACATGGTGGTCGAGCGGCAGAACCCGCTGTTCGACGACCCGTTCTTCCGCCGCTTCTTCGGCGACGACCTGCCGGGCGGCCGGCCGCGGCAGCGGGTGGAGAATTCGCTCGGCTCCGGCGTGCTGGTGGCGGCGGACGGGCTGGTGGTGACCAACCACCATGTGATCAAGGACGCCGACCAGATCACCGTGGTGCTGGCCGACCGAACGGAATACGAGGCCGAGCTGGTGCTGTCGGACGAACGCACCGACCTCGCCTTCCTCAAGCTCAAGGACCTCGCCGGCCGGTCGGTGCCGTCACTGCCGCTCGGCGACAGCGACGCGCTCGAGGTCGGCGACCTGGTGCTGGCGATCGGCAACCCCTTCGGCGTCGGCCAGACCGTGACCATGGGCATCGTCTCCGCCATCGCCCGCACCGCGGTCGGCATCTCCGATTACGACTTCTTCATCCAGACCGACGCGGCAGTGAACCCGGGCAATTCCGGCGGCGCCCTGATCGACATGAAGGGCCGGCTGGTCGGCATCAACACGGCGATCTACAGCCGCACCGGCGGCTCGCTCGGCATCGGCTTCGCCATCCCGGCCAACATGCTGCGCAGCATGATGCGGGCGGCGGAGACCGGGGAGCCGGTGGTGCGGCCCTGGCTCGGCGCCGACGGCCAGGCGATCGACCGCAGCCTGGCCGAGGCCTACGGGCTGGACCGGCCGGCCGGCGTGCTGGTGAACGGCGTCGCCGCGGGCGGGCCGGCGGCGCGGGCCGGCCTCAAGGTCGGCGACGTGGTCACCGCGGTCGACGGCCATGCGGTCGACGACCCGGAATCGCTGCGCTTCCGCCTGGCCACGCTCGATCTCGGCGCCACCGCCAGGCTGACGGTGCGGCGCGGCCAGGACACGGCCGAGCTGTCCCTGCCGGTCGAGGCGCCACCGGAGGACCCGCCGCGCGACGAGCGTGTGCTCGGCGGCCGCTCGCCCCTGGCCGGCGCCACCGTGGTCAACGTCTCGCCGGCGGTGGTCGAGGAGATGCGGCTCGCCAATGCCGGCAAGGGCGTGGTGGTGACCGCGGTCGCCGCCCGCAGCCCGGCGGCGCGGCTGGGGCTGCAGCCGGGCGACGTGCTGCTGCGGCTGGACGACGAGGCGGTCGAGAGCACCGAGGCGCTGGACGCGGCGCTGCGCGGCTCCCGCGGCCCCTGGCGCATCGCCGTCCAGCGCGGGGGGCAGGTGCTGGAGACCGTGATCGGGCGGTAGGTCGGTTGCCTCTCAGCCCCCCGGCTGAAATGATCCGCCCCGATTCGTGGGAAGGGGATGGACGATGGCGGCACTTTCGAGCGGCGATCTGCTGCGGCGTTCCGTAGGCTGGAGCCTGGGGCATGCCGGTGTGCTGGTGCGACTGTCCGCGCCGGCCATCGCCTTCGCGCTGATCCTGCGCTTCGCCATCAACTGGCTGTGGGGCGACGAGGTCGCGGCGATGTTCGCGGACGAGGTGCCTTCCGGCACCGCCGCGCTCGCCATGCTGCTGTCGATGCTGGTGCTGTTGTTCGCCATCGCGCTGATCGCGGTCAGCTGGCACCGCTACGTGCTGCGCGGCGAGCTGGCGCCGTTCCCGGCCGACGCCGGGACGGTCCGCTTCGCCCTGTACCAGATCTGGCTCGGCATCCTCGGCATGTTCACGGCCGTGGCCGGGCTGTTCGTGCTGTCGATCCTGTTCGGCCTGGTCGGCGGGCCGTCGGTGCTGCGCGCCGTGGCCGATGGCGGCGCGTCGGGCGGCATGCTGGGGATCCTGACGATCTCGGGCCTGATCACGATCCTGTCGACCGTGCCCTTCGCCTTCTACGGGCTGGTCCTGCCCGCCATCGCGATCGGCGACCGGGGGCTGACCGCGGCCGAGAGCAGCCGGCTGCTGCGCGGCCGGCGGCTGGCGGTGCTGGGGGCGCTGGTCATCGCCCTCTTGGGGTTCTTCCTGGTCGCCATCGGCCTCGGTCTGGTGCTGGACGCGATCCTGCCGGAGGAGCAGGGCTTCGGCCTCGTGACCCTGGTGATCGACCTGGCGTCTCTGGCGCTGACCGCGGTCGAGGTCAGCGTCTTCGCCGGAATCCTATCCGAGCTGTATCGGGACCTGCGGCTGCCGGAGCTGGCGCGGGGCGGCGCTCCCGAGTAGGCCTCGGGGGCGCCGCCGCGGTCACTCCGCCGGGCCGCCCTCCGGCTTCGGCACCGGCTTGCGCCGGGAGACCACCGTGCCGAGCCAGCGGCAGACCACGTAGAACAGCGGCGTGAACAGCAGGCCGAACACGGTCACGCCGATCATGCCAAAGAACACCGCGGTGCCCAGCGACTGCCGCATCTCGTAGCCGGCGCCCGACGCGATCACCAGCGGCACCACGCCGAAGATGAAGGCGAAGGACGTCATCAGGATCGGCCGCAGCCGGGTGCGGGCGGCCGAGACCGCGGCGTCCTGCCGGCTTTCGCCATGCTCCTCCGCCTGGCGGGCGAACTCCACGATCAGGATCGCGTTCTTCGCTGCCAGGCCGATCAGCACGACGAAGCCGATCTGCGCCAGGATGTTGACGTCCATGCCCCTGAGCAGCAGGCCGGTGACGGCCGCCAGCAGGCACATCGGCACGATCAGGATGACCGATAGCGGCAGGGTCCAGCTTTCGTACTGCGCTGCCAGCAGCAGGAAGACGAACACCACCGAGGCGACGAACACCAGCATGCCGGTGTTGCCGGCCAGCTTCTCCTGCAGCGCCAGCTCGGTCCATTCGAAGCCGAAGCCCTGCGGCAGGGTCTCGGTGGCGATCTGCTCCATCGCCGCCAGGGCGTAGCCGGTGGAATAGCCCGGCAGGGTCGCCCCCTGCACCTCGGCCGCCGGGTACAGGTTGAAGCGCGGCACGCGGTACGGGCCGGTCCGATCGTGGAAGCTGGCCACGGCGGAGAGCGGCACCATCCCGCCGCTGTCGCTGCGGGTCTTGTAGTTGCCGATGTCGCGCAGGTTCTGCCGGAACTTGCCGTCCGCCTGGGCGGTCAGGCGGAAGGTGCGGCCGAGATAGTTGAAGTCGTTGACATAGGTCGAGCCGAGATAGACCTCGAGCGTCTCGAACACCCGGTCGGCCGGCACGCCCAGCATCTCCGCCTTCACCC
Source organism: Inquilinus sp. Marseille-Q2685 (assembly GCF_916619195.1). NCBI lineage: Bacteria > Pseudomonadati > Pseudomonadota > Alphaproteobacteria > Rhodospirillales > Rhodospirillaceae > Inquilinus > Inquilinus sp. Marseille-Q2685. The sequence continues at coordinate 1,717,933 of NZ_CAKAKL010000001.1, read as the reverse complement.
GGTCGATGTCGGCGTAGAGCTTCGGCGTGCGGGTGTTGAACAGCGAGAACACGCCGGCCAGACCCGGGGTCTGGTTCGCCCGGCCCACGATCTCCTGGGTCGCGGCGTCCAGCGCCGGCAGGCCGCGGCCGGTCTTGTCCTCGATCATCATCTTGAAGCCGCCGCCGGTGCCGATGCCGCGCACGGGCGGGGGCTGGATGGTGATGATGAACGCGTCCTGGATGCCGGCCAGCTTCTGGTTCAGCGCCTGCTGCAGGTGCGTCACGTCCTGCCCCTTGGCGTCGCGCTCGGCGAAGGGCGCGAAGGTGGAGAAGATCGCGCCGGCGTTCGAGGCGTTGGTGAAGGTGGCGCCGTCGAAGCCGGAGAAGGGCACGACATGGATGATGCCGGGCACCTGCAGGATCTCCTTGGCGGCCTCCCTCACCACCGCGTCGGTGCGGGCGAGGGACGAGCCGGGGGGCAGCTGGATCACGGTGATCAGGTAGCCCTGGTCCTGCTGCGGGATGAAGCCGGTCGGCGCCCGGCCGAACTGCAGCCCGGTCAAGCCGATCAGCCCGACATAGAGCACCAGCATGACCACGGCGAAGCGCAGGATCCGGCGGGTCAGCCCGCCATAGCCCAGGGACAGCTTGTCGAAGGCCCAGTTGAAGCCCCGGAAGAAGGACTGGACCGGCCGGAACAGCACGAAGGTCTTCTTCTCGTGGTGCTCCTGGTGCGGCTTCAAAAGGATGGCGCAGAGCGCCGGGCTCAGGGTCAGCGACACGAAGGCCGAGATCACCGTCGCCGCGGCGATGGTGACCGCGAACTGGCGGAAGAACTGGCCGGAGATGCCGGTGATCATGGCCGCCGGGATGAACACGGCGCACAGCACCAGGGCGATGGCGATCAGCGCGCCGCCGACCTCGTCCATGGTCAGATGCGCCGCCTCCTTCGGCGACCGGCCCTCGCGCAGGTGCCGCTCGACGTTCTCGACCACCACGATGGCGTCATCGACGACGATGCCGATGGCCAGCACCAGGCCGAACAGCGACAGGTTGTTCAGCGAGTAGCCCAGCGCCGCCATCACCATGAAGGTGCCGATCAGCGAGATCGGGATGGCGACGACGGGGATGATCGCCGCGCGCCAGGTCTGCAGGAACAGGATGACGACGATGACGACCAGGACAACCGCTTCCCAGATCGTCTTCTCGACCTCATGCACCGATTCGGCGATGAACTCGGTCGGGTTGTAGATGATGTTGTACTGCAGGCCTGGCGGGAAGCTCTTGGACAGTTCCGCCATGGTCTCGATCAGGCGGTCGGCGGTCTCCAGCGCGTTCGATCCCGGCCGCTGGAACACCAGGAGCGGCACCGCCGGCCGTTCGTCGAGATAGCCGTTGGCGGTGTAGTCCTGGGCGGCCAGCTCGACCGTGGCGATGTCGCGCACGCGGGTGACGCGGCCGTCGTTGTCGGTCTTGACCACGATGTTGCCGAACTGGCGCGGGTCGGCCAGCCGGCCCAGCGTCTCGACATTGAGCTGATAGGCGCCCTGCTGCGGCACCGGCGGCTGGTTCAGCACGCCCGAGGCGACCTGGACGTTCTGCGAGCGCAGCGCCGCGATCACCTCGCCCGCGGTCAGGTTGCGCGAGGCCACCTTGTCGGGGTCGAGCCAGACCCGCATGGCGTAGTCGCGGGCGCCGAAGATGCGCACGTCGCCGACGCCGTCGAGGCGGGCCAGCACGTCGCGCACCTGCAGCGTCGCGTAGTTGGAGATGTAGAGCGGGTCGCGCGATCCGTCCGAGGAGCTGAGATGGATCACCATCAGCATGTCGGGCGAGGATTTGCGCACGGTGACGCCGATCTGACGCACCTCCTCCGGCAGCCGCGGCTCGGCCACGGCGACGCGGTTCTGCACCAGCACCTGGGCGATGTCGAGATCGGTGCCGAGACCGAAGGTGACCTGGATCACCAGCTGGCCGTCGCCGGTCGCCTGCGACTGCATGTACAGCATGTTCTCGACGCCGTTGATCTCCTGCTCGATCGGCGTCGCCACCGTGTTGGAGACCACCTCGGCCGAGGCGCCGGGATAGGAGGTGCGGATCTCGATGGTCGGCGGCGCGATCTCGGGATACTGCGCCACCGGCAGGGTGAAATAGGCGGCCGCGCCGAGCAGCACGACCAGGATCGACAGCACCGTCGCGAAGATCGGGCGGTCGATGCAGAAATGGGAGAAGCGCATCGGACCGTCCTCAGTTGGCCTCGTATTCCGGCTGCGGCTCGATGGTGCCGGGCTGCGCCGTCACCTTGGCCCCCGGACGCGCCCGGACCAGGCCGTTGATGATGACCTTCTCCTGCCCGGTCAGGCCTTCGCGCACGATGCGCAGGCCGCCCGGCTGGGTCGGGCCCGGCCGGATGATCTTCGGCTCCACCGTGCCGTCATCCTTGACCGTCATCACGATCCGGTTCGACTGGTCGGTCAGGATCGCGCTGTCGGGGATCAGGATGGCGTCGTATTCGTTCGAGCCGGGCAGCCGCAGCCGGCCGAACTGGCCGGGGGTGATGAACAGGTCCTTGTTCTGCAGGATGGCGCGGGCGCGGATGGTGCCGGAGCCGGGGTCGATCTGGTTGTCGACGAAGTTCATGGTGCCGGCATGCGGCCACTCCTGCTCGTCCGGCAGCCGGGTCTGGATGATCGTCTCGTTGTCCCGGGTCGACGGCAGCAGGCCGCGGGCGACGGCGCGCTGATAGGCGAGGTAGTCCGCCTCGCTCATGTCGAACTCGAAATAGATCGGATCGAGCGCCACGATGGTGGTCAGGAGCGTCGCGTTCGGGTCGCCGGTCACCAGGTTGCCGATGTCGACCCGGCGGTTGGAGACGCGGCCGGCCATCGGAGCCCGGACCTGGGTGAAGTCGAGGTTCAGCTGCGCCGACTGCAGCGCCGCGGTGGTCTGCTGCACCTGGGCCTCGGCCGCGCGGCGCTCCTGCACCGCCTGGTCGTAGGCCGAACGCGAGACGTTGGACTGGGCGACCAGAGACTGGGCCCGGTCGAGCTGGACCTTGGCGAGGTCGAGCCGGGCCTGGGCGCTGTTCAGGTCGGCCTTGGCCGAATCCACCGCCGCCTGGTAGGGCCGGGGATCGATCACGAACAGCACGTCGCCCTGCTTGACCATGGCGCCGTCGGCGAAGTTGATCGACTGCAGGTAGCCGGAGACGCGGGCCCGCACCTCGACCGTCGCCGTCGCCTCGTAGCGGCCGGTGAACTCGTCCCATTCGGTGATGCGCTTGACCAGCGGCGAGGCCACCGTGACCGGCGGAGGCGGCGGCGCCGACTGGCCCTCCGTGCTGCTCGATTCGTTGCAGGCGGCCAGGAAGGCCACCGTTCCCAATGCGGCCAGGGTGCCAAGCACCCTTCCTGGCCGCGTCTGCAGGCGCCCGGTCATCATGTCTCGCACTCCGAAGGAGGTCCCCTGCCGAGAGGGTCATCTCTGCATAGGGGGTTGTCAATGCATCGGGGTTAGGGGGTGAGAGTCGTTCGCCTTTTGCACTGCAAAAGTTCCGGGCGAAGTGACCGTGATCACATCGGGGCGAAAGCGTGGCGGGATTGCGGCGCCGGCTCCTCGTGGAAGCTCGCTGTTGCGCCGCCGCGGCCGCTGGTCGACGATGCGCCCCATCATGGCTCGTTCACCCAGACCCGACGATACCCCATCGCTCTTCGCCGACCAGGCGCCGCGGCCCCTGGCCGACCGGCTGCGGCCGCGCAGCATCGCCGAGGTGGTGGGCCAGGACCATCTGCTGAAGCCGGACGGGCCGATCGGCCGGATGGTGGCGGCGCACCGCATCGCCAGCATGATCCTGTGGGGGCCGCCCGGCTGCGGCAAGACCACCCTGGCCCGCCTTCTGGCCGAGCACACCGACCTGCATTTCGAGCCGCTGTCGGCGATCTTCTCCGGCGTCGCCGACCTGCGGAAGGTGTTCGACGCCGCCCGCGGCCGGCGTGCGGCGGGGCAGGGCACACTGCTGTTCGTCGACGAGGTGCACCGCTTCAACCGCAGCCAGCAGGACGCCTTCCTGCCGGTGGTCGAGGACGGCACCATCACCCTGATCGGCGCCACCACCGAGAACCCGTCCTTCGAGCTGAACGCGGCCCTCTTGTCACGCTGCCAGGTCTTCGTCCTCAACCGCCTGGACTTCAGCGCGCTGGAGGAGCTGCTGCAGCGGGCCGAGGCGACCGAGGGCCGGCCGCTGCCGCTGACGCCGGAGGCGCGCGACGCGGTCAAGGCCATGGCCGACGGCGATGGCCGCTATCTCCTGAACCTGGCGGAGGAGCTGTTCGCACTCAAGGTGGCGGCGCCGCTCGACGCCGCCGCGCTGGCCCAGGCGGTGCAGCGCCGGGCGCCGGTCTACGACAAGGCGCAGGAGAGCCACTACAACCTGATCTCGGCGCTGCACAAATCGCTGCGCGGCAGCGACGTCGATGCCGGGCTCTACTGGTTCGCGCGGATGCTGGCGGGCGGCGAGGACCCGCTCTACGTCGTGCGCCGGCTGGTGCGCTTCGCGGTCGAGGATATCGGCATGGCCGACCCGCAGGCGCTGACCCAGTCGCTGGCGGCCTGGGACGCCTATGAGCGGCTGGGCAGCCCGGAGGGAGAGCTGGCGATCGCCCAGGCGGTGATCTACCTGGCCACGGCGCCGAAATCGAACGCCGCCTACACCGCCTTCAAGTCCAGTGCCCGGGCGGCGAAGGAGACGGGCAGCCTGATGCCGCCGATGCACATCCTGAACGCCCCGACCCGGCTGATGAAGGAGATCGGCTACGGCAAGGGCTACGCCTACGACCACGACACCGAGGAAGGCTTCTCCGGCCAGAACTACTTCCCGCCGGACATGGACCGGCAGGAGTTCTACCGCCCGGTGGAGCGCGGCTTCGAGCGCGAGATCCGCAAGCGGCTCGACTACTGGGCCAAGCTGCGGGGGCAGAGAAGCGAGGAGTCGTAGGTGGTGGATTGATCGAACTTGAATCGGCCGATTGTTGTAACTACATTTGTGTAGCTACGGAGCGGGCTGTGGGTTGGAGATGGGATCCTCGCAAGGCCGCCCTGAACCGAAAGAACCACGGGGTTTCCTTCGAGCTGGCCATGCGGGTCTTTGGTGATCCCTTTCAGCTGTCGATCCTCGACCCGCATCCGGACGAGGAACGCTGGCGGACGATCGGAAAGCCCAGCCACGAGAGCGGAGTCGTCCTGTTCGTGGTCCACACGATCGATGATGAAGATCAGGTCGAGCTGTCGGGCCGGATCATCAGTGCCAGAGTGGCCGAACCGCATGAGAGAAGGGCTTATGAGGAAGGGAAATTCCCAACCATTGACCGATGAGCTGAAGGCAGAGCTGAAGGCGCTGGAGGCGATGCCGGACGACCGGATCGACACCTCCGATGCCCCGGCGGTGACCGACTGGACAGGGGCCCAGCGAGGACGATTCTATCGCCCCACAAAACACCAGCTTACGCTTCGCCTCGACGCGGATGTGGTCTCCTGGTTCAAGGACGCAGGCGATGGCTATCAGACGCGGATCAACCAGGTGCTGCGCGACTATGCCGAGCGGCGCGGGCTGCAACGCGTAAAATAGGGCTCTGCAACCGGCCTCGAAAGGAGGCGGAGGAGTAGCCGCTCCTCCGCCCTGCCGTCTTACACCATCGTCACGCCCGGCGGCGGTTCGGGCGCGCCGACGGTCTGGCAGAACCACAGCGAATAGCCATAGGGATCCTTCACCGCGAAGGTCCTATCGCCCCACCACTGCGTCGTCAGCGCCTCGGTCACCGCCACGCCGCGCGACCGCACCTCGTCGTGGAAGCCGTCGACATCCTTGACGTAGAAGTAGATGTCGAGCGGCCGGGCCCCGCCCTGGCCGCGGGCGATGCCGGCGCCGGGCGATTGCGGCCGGCCCATCATCACCATGATGCCGTCGCGCCGGACGATGCCGAAGTCGAACTTCCCGTCCTTGCCGACGATGCCCATCATGTGGCCGAAGCCGAGCTTCTCCAGATAGAAGTCGCGCAGCGTCTCCACCTCCTCGACCCAGAAGCTGGGGATCACCTGGGCCGGGGCCTCCGGATACGCCAGGTGGCTCAGATCCTCGCTCATGTCGTCCTCCCCGATGAGTGGCTGATGGGGGGATTGTCCGCGGCCGCCTGCTCGCTTTCATCTACTTTCTGGAGTAGAAAGCGATCATGCGATGGCAGGACCTGGCGCTGCTCGACGAGGCCGGCTTCTCGCTCTACGAGAAGCGGGCGCTGGTGGCGCTGGGGATTCTCGGCGTGTCGGACGCGGCCGGGCTGTGCCGCGAGGGCGACATCCCGACCTCGAAGATCTACCTGGCGATGGAGAAGCTGGCCCGGCTGGGCCTGTGCGAGATCCAGCACAGCCGGCCCAAGCTCTATGCCGCGCTGCCGCCGGACGCGGTGGTCGACCGGCTGGTCGAGTTGGCGCGCGAGCGGGCCGAGAGCTTCGCCGCCCAGGCCGACCAGCTGCGCGCCACCCTGCGCGACCTGCCCGGGCGGCTGCGCGGCGGCCGCGGCGTGGTCGACCTGGCGCTGGGCACCGAGAGCCATGTGAAGCGCCATCTCGCCCGTCTCGCCGGGGCCCGCCGGCGGGTGCTGTCCTATCTCGAGGAGGGCGACCTCTCGGCGATCGACCGCCAGGCCGAGTCCGGCTTCGACGTGCTGAAGCGCCTCGGCCGCGCCGCCTCCGGCCGCGGGCTGGACCACCGGGCGATCTTCGGCTTCTCCGACCGCACGGCGCCGCGGCTGCTGGCCTTCCTGCGGCGCCATGGCGGCTCGCTCGGCCACCTGTCGGGGCTGCGGTATTCGGGCGAGCTGGGCCACCCGTTCCATGTGCTGGACGACGAGACGGTGATCCTGTCGCTCGACCATCCCTTCGTGCCGGAGGGGCGCTTCGCCTCGCTCCTGGTGCATGACCGCGACCTGGCGGCAAGCCTGACCCAGGGTTTCGAGACGTTATGGCAGAAGGCGCTGCAGGATCTGCGCGAGATCCGGTTCATGCCCAGGCAGCCAGGGCCTTCCTGAGCCCTGCGGCGCCCTGGTCCTATCGGCGAAGCGGCGGGGATGGTATAGAGCGTGCGAATTGGTCGCAAACCCGGTCCCGTCGCCCGGGTCCGGTTGGAGGTATGGCCCAGATGCTGGCCACAGTGTTCGCCCCGAAGTTCCTGATCGTCTACGCCTATATCGCCTCGGCGCTGTGGGTGCATTTCCGCGGCCAGGTGCGGCACCGCTTCACCCGCCAGCTGACCGACCATTCGACCTTCTTCGCGCCGATCAACTGCTTCATGTACCTGTTCTCGCGGGTGCCGAGCACGCCCTATCACGACCCGCGCAGCTTCCCGGAGCTGCAGGCGCTGAAGGACAACTGGCATGTGCTGCGCGAAGAGGCGTTGCGGCTGCAGGAGGAGGGCGACATCAAGGGCTCCGACAAGCTCGACGATGTCGGCTTCAACTCCTTCTTCCGGCGCGGCTGGAAGCGCTATTACCTGAAGTGGTACGGCGACCCGCTGCCCTCGGCCGCGGCGCAGTGCCCGCACTCGGTGGCGCTGGTGCAGAGCATCCCGAGCCTGAAGGCGGCGATGTTCACCTCGCTGCCGCCGGGCGGCAAGCTGGTGGCGCATCGCGACCCCTATGCCGGTTCGCTGCGCTATCATCTCGGCCTGGTCACGCCGAACGACGACCGCTGCCGCATCGTGGTCGACGGCAAGTCCTACAGCTGGCGCGACGGCGAGGACGTGGTCTTCGACGAGACCTTCATCCACTACGCCGAGAACTTCTCCGACGAGAACCGGGTGATCCTGTTCTGCGACGTCGAGCGGCCGATGCGGTTCCGCTGGGCGCTGGCGGTGAACCGCTTCTTCGCCAAATACCTGATCCAGGCCGGCGCCACCCGCAATGCCGACGGCGACAAGGTCTCCTGGGTCAACCGGGCGTTCAGCTACGTCTATCCGGTGCGGGCCTTCTTCAAGAAGGTGAAGAAGAAGAACCGCAAGCTGTACTACGCAATCAAATACGCCTTCTTCGGTGGCCTCCTGGCGGCGTTCCTCGCTCTCGCCTGACTTCGGCCATGCCGCCATGCCAGGGTCGCCGCGACGGCATCGGCAGGGGGCATGAGTGACATCGGGCGAGCAGACGGCCGCGTTCGACCGCTTCGTCGCCATCGACTGGTCCGGCGCCCTCGGGGCCTATGACGGCATCGCCGTCGCCGAATGCCGGGCCGGGGCCGATGGGCCGGCGCTGCTGCCGCCCCCGGCTGGCCGGCGCTGGACCCGGACCGCGGTCGCCGCATGGCTCGAGAACCAGGTGGAGGGCGGCGGCCGGATCCTGGCCGGGATCGACTGCGCCTTCTCGCTGCCCTTTGCCGTGGCCGCCGGCTATCTGCCGCCCGGCGGCGACGCCGGGGCGCTGTGGGCGCTGGTCGACCGGGTGGCCGGCGAGGCGCCGGATTTCCACGGCGCCGGCTTCGCCCGCCATGCCGACTACGCCGCCGATTTCTGGCATCGCGGGCCGCGCCCGGCCGGCTGGGCCGAGCCGCACCGCGCCGCCGAGCTGGCCTGCCGCCGCGACCGGCTGGGCGCGCCCGACAGCCCGTTCAAGCAGTTCGGGCCGAAGACGGTCGGGCCCGGCGCGCTGGCGGGGATGCGGGTGCTGCACCATCTGCGCCGCCGGCTCGACGGGCGGCTGGCCGTGTGGCCGTTCGAGGCGCCGGCCGCCCATCCGCTGGTCATGGTCGAGATCTTTCCGCGCCTGTTCTGGCGCCGGGCCGGCCGCACCGCCAGCGCCAAGGTGCGCGACCGCGCCGATCTCGACGCCGCGCTGGCGCGTCTCGGCAGCGGCCCGGCCCTGGCGCCAGACCCGCTGACCGATCACGCCACCGACGCGCTGGTGGCCGCGGCCGGGCTGCGGGCGCTGGCGGCGGACCCCGCCGTGTGGTCGCCGCCGGGGCTCGACCCCACCACCGCCCGTACCGAGGGCTGGATCTTCGGGGTGCGCGGATGAGGGCGCTGCGCCTGCTGCTGGCGACCGCGACCGCGCTGACCGCGGGTTTTCTGGGCCTCACCGTGCTCTATATCGGCGTCGCCTTCGCGCTGGCCCTGGCGCCGCTCGGCGGCCGGATGCAGCACGCCGCCGCGAGCGACCCGCCGGCCTATGTCTGCGCCACCCTGACCCACACCGACATCGTGCTGCCGGCGCGGGACGGGCTGGTCGACTGGACCGCGGTGTTTCCGGATGCCGTGCCGGTCGCCTTCGTGCCGAACCTGCATGTGGCCTTCGGCTGGGGCGACCTGACCTTCTACCGCGACACCCCGACCTGGGCGGACCTCCGCTTCCGCACCGCCATGGCGGCGCTGTTCGGCGGCGGCCCCACCGCCCTGCACGTTGCCTATGTTTTGGACCCGGCGGGCGTGCCGGGCTGCACCCGGCTGGCGCTGGACCGGGCGGGGCGGGACGCGCTGATCCGCTTCATCCGCGGCACCGCGGCGCTGGACCCGGCCGGGCGTGGCGTGCCGGCGGCGCCGCCGGGGACCGGGACCCATGAGGCGTTCTACGCGGCGCATGGCACCTACCGGCCCTGGCGCACCTGCAATGTCTGGACCGCCGAGGCGCTGCGGGCTGCGGGCGCGCCGACCGCGCTGTGGGCGCCGTTCAGCTTCGGCGTGATGTGGCCGCTGGGGTGATCGTCAGGGCATGAAGATCCGTTTCAACTGGTCTGGATCGCCGGGCAGGATCCGAGTGCTTCGCGCGATGACCTTCCCCTGAAATCGATCGGCGGTGACATAGAGCAGATAGATCATCTCGCCGATTCTGTACACTTGCGAGCAGCCTTTGGCGTCCTGCTCGAAGTAGCAGATCGTATCTCCCTCGACAGTCCACCTGCCGCGGAATGGCCGAACGCTGTCCTTGTAATGATAGGTTCCGTCGGGATCGTAGTATTCGCTCCAGGATGCCCCCGCACGCCGGCGGCGATAGTCGATGATGAACTCGCCATAGATCGTCCGGCCTGAAACCAGATCGGTGATCTGCTGGCCTGTCAGAAGTCTGGCGCCCTGGGCTGTCAAAATCGCCGGCGTGATGCTCGGTTCCGATGTCTGGCAGCCTGCTAGGACCAGCAGCGCTGTCAGCATCAGAAAGAGATTGCGCATGTGAGCATCCCTCGCCAGCAGATCCGTTCGACGCAGGTGATGCGCCGTCCCGGGACCGACTCTACTTCCGCGGCCGGCGCTTGCGCGGCTCCGGCTTCTTCGGCACGAAGCCCTCGGCGTCGCCATCCGCGGTCTTGTCGGCATAGGAGATCGCACGGCCCTGATAGGGGCCTTGGGCGACGGAGACGAACTGCATGGTGGTGCCGAGCTCGTACAGCCTGGCGCAGCGCTCCTCGCCCTCGCGGAAGCTCAGGCACAGCTCGTCCCGGTCGTCGGGCACATGCCAGCGGCCGCGGAAGGTGGTGCGCCGGTCGCGGTACCAGAGTTGCCCGTCCGGGGCGAAGTACTCGGTCCAGGCGTCGCCGGCCTTGTCGGTGTTGGTGTCGACCGAGAAGGTGCCGTAGACCGTCTTGTCGGTCAGCCGTTCGAGCAGCGCCATGCGCGGGATCGGCTTGGCGCCGTGCGCCAGCAGCTGCTCGGCGGTCGGGGCCGGCGGCAGCGGTTTCGGCGCGCAACCCGCCAGCACCCCAAGCAGCACGATTCCCGCCACGATCCCCAGCCTCATCGCCGTCCCCCAATGTCTGAGCCGACTCGATCCCCTTACTCGATGATAATATCCCTTTATGCACGGATGGCGGGAAAATCTCGTCCCGTTACGCTCCTTTCAGCGCGTTGATTGCCCCGGCCGCCACGACGCCGAGCCAGACCGCGGCCAGGCACAATACCACCGACAGCACCACATTGGCGCCCGCCCGGGCCCATTCGCCGTCCTGCATCAGCGCCAGCGTCTGCAGGCTGAAGGAGGAGAAGGTGGTGTAGCCGCCGCACAGCCCGACCATGACGAAGATCCGCATGTCCGGGCTGACGACGAACCGACCGTCCGGCCCGGTCAGGCCGCCGAAGAGGCCGATGACGAAGGAGCCGAGGACGTTGATGATCAGCGTGCCCCAAGGAAAGGCCTCGCCGGCGCGCTCGGCGACGAAGCCGGAGCACCAGTACCGCGCCATGCCGCCCAGCGCGCTGCCGGCCGCGACCCACAGATAAGTCCCCACGCGACGATCCCCTCTCGTGCTACACAACCCGCATGAGCCGAACGCCCGCCCCGCCGCCGACCCGAAAAGACCATCCTGCGCCGAAGCCCGCGGCCGGCGCCACCCCGCGGTCAGGCGATCCTGCGCCGCGCGCGGTGCAGACCGTCGCGGTGTCGCAGGACGACGGCGAACTGCGGCTGGACCGCTGGTTCCGCCAGCGCTTCCCGGGCCTGACCCATGGCAGGCTGGAGAAGCTGCTGCGCACCGGCCAGATCCGGGTCGACGGCAAGCGCGCCAAGGCGGCGCAGCGGCTGGAGGCCGGCCAGACCGTCCGCATCCCGCCGCTCGACGAGGCTGCGGCGCAGGCGCCGGTGCCGCGCGCGCCGATGCCGCTGAGGGCCGAGAAGGCGGAGGGGCTGGCGGCGGAGCTGAAGCGCACTATCCTCCTGATCGACGACGACGTGATCGTGCTGAACAAGCCGTCCGGCCTGGCGACGCAGGGCGGGGGCAAGGTCAAGGCGCATGTCGACGGGCTGCTCGATCATCTGCAGTTCGACGCGAAGGAGCGGCCGCGGCTGATCCACCGGCTGGACCAGGAAACCTCGGGCGTGCTGCTGATCGGCCGCACCGCCAAGGCGACGCGGCGGCTCAGCGAGGCCTTTCGCGAGCGCGCCACGCGCAAGGAATACTGGGCGGTGACGGCCGGCGTGCCGCAGCCGCATCAGGGCCGCATCGACCTGGCTCTGGCGCGGTCGCCGAACAATGTCGGCCGCGTGGTCGAGGACGGCGACGAAGAGGGGCAGCGCGCGGTCACCGACTACACGGTGGTCGAGGCCGCGGCCCGGCACGCCGCCTTCGTCGCGCTGTGGCCGCTCACCGGCCGCACCCATCAGCTGCGCCTGCACATGGCGGCGCTGGGCACGCCGATCCTGGGCGACGGCAAGTACGGCGCCGGCAAGGCCGTGATCGCCGGGGCGGAGCTGCCGCGCCAGCTGCATCTGCATGCCCGCCGGCTGGTGCTGCCGCACCCGGCGCGCGGCACGATCGACGTCACCGCCCCCCTGCCGCCGCACATGGCGACGACCTTCCGCTACTTCGACTTTGACCCGAAGGCGAAGCCGGAGGGGCCGGAAGACTAGGCGGTGCGTCGGAGCGGATCGTGACGCTGATCATCACCGGATCCGAGGGCACTATCGGGCGGCGGCTGCGCCGGGCCTTTCCGGGATGCATCGGCATCGACCGGGCGGCGGGGGCCGAGATCCGGGCCGACCTCTCGACGATCGATTACCGGGAGCCGGCGATTGCCGCGGCCCTGCGGGACGTCGACGCGCTGATCCATCTGGCGACCTCGGCGGACCCGGACGCGCCGGAAGCGGTGCACTGGCAGGCGGTGATCGACGCCGCCCGGCTGTTCGCCGCCTGCGCGGCGCAGGGCGTCGGGCGGATCGTCGTGGCCTCTTCCGACTGGGCCGCGCCGAAGAACGGAGCCGCGATCAACAGCTATGGCCGGTCCAAGCTGGCGCTGGAGAGCCTGGCGGCGATGTATGCGATGAAGCCGCGCTCGGCCCGAGTGATCCGCATCGGCTGGGTGCCGCACGACCCGGCGGCGCTGGCCGCGGCACCGGACTGGCTGCGCCGGAATCATTGGGACGACGACAGGCTGGTCGAGGCGTTCCGACAGGCGCTGGAAGCCCGGGAATAGAGTAGCCATGCCGATCTCCGCCGAGACCGTCATCGCCCAGGCGATGGAGAACCCGGTGAACGCCGCGCTGATGGAGCGGCTGCCGCGGCTCGGGCTGCCGCAATGCTTCCTGACCGCCGGCTGCCTGTTCCAGGCGGTGTGGAACCGGCGCTCCGGCCGGCCGCCGGAGGCGTCGGTCAAGGATTACGACGTCTTCTATTTCGACGACCGCGACCTGTCCTGGGAGGCGGAGGATGCGGTGATCCGCGAGGCCGCCGCCCTGTTCGCGGATCTCGGCGCGCCGGTCGAGGTGAAGAACCAGGCGCGGGTCCATCTCTGGTACCAGAAGCGCTTCGGCGGCGCCTATCCGCGGCTGCGCTCGGCCACCGACGGCATCGACCGCTATCTCGTGCAATGCACCTGCATCGGCATCGAGGTGGCGACGGGCCGGCTCTACGCCCCGAACGGGCTCGAGGACATGGCCGAAGGCGTGCTCCGGCCCAACCCGCTGAATCCGTCGCCCGAGCTGTTCCGCGCCAAAGCCGAGGCCTACCGGGCGCGCTGGCCTTGGCTGACGATTGTCGAATGACGGCGACAGGCGCGGAACCGCTCACCTGCCGCGGGCGAGGGCCAGGCCGAGGCCGGCGCCGACCAGCAGGCCGCCGGTGATCCTCTGCCGCAGCCGGCCATGGCGGGCCAGCAGGGTCCGGGCGCGGCCGGCCAGCAGGGCCCAGCCGCTGTCGAGCGTCACCGCCAGCAGCAGGAACACCGCCGACAGCAACGCCACCTGGGCGCCGGCCGGCCGTGCCGGGTCGACGAACTGCGGGAAGAAGGCGCCGTAGAACAGCAGCGTCTTCGGATTGGTCAGCGACACCAGCAGGGCGCGGCCGTAGATCGCCCTGGCGGATTTCGGCTGCGCCGCGATCCGGGTCAGGTCGGCCGGCGGGGCGCGCCAATGAGCGATGCCGAGCCAGAGCAGATAGGCGACGCCGATCCAGCGCAGCGTCTCGAACCAGCCGCCGGCGGTGCCCAGCGCCTCGGCCATGCCGAGGGCGGTCAGGCCGAGCTGCAGCATCATGGCTGAGCTGGTGCCGAACACGGTCAAGAGACCGTAGCGCGGCCCCCAGGCGACGCTGTTGGCGACGATCAGGGCCACGTTCGGCCCCGGGATCAGGATGACCAGGGCGACGGTGGCGATGAAGGCGAGGAGGAGGTGCGGGTCGATCATCGGGCTCTCCGAAGGCAGGAGGCCGGCGAGGATCGGATGTGAAAAACCCCGCCGGTGTGGCGGGGCGTCGTGCGTCGGGCCGTCAGCCGCCGGTCAGGAGGACCGCGGCTTCGCCCCGGGCGCGCAGGCGACAGCGACCGCCGGATTGCGGCGGTGTTGTTGCAGGCGATGGGAAGCGGCTCGAAGCATGGCGGCAAGATACGGGGCGGGGCCGGCGCGGTCAATCCGGCGCGAAACCCCGCCCCAGGTCGGGTCAGGCCGATGCGCCGGCACGGGTCGGGGAGGCAGGGATGCGGCGAATGGTGAGGTGCATCCAGCCCAGCGAGACGGCGATGAGGACAAAGAGGAGCAGGAAGCAGCTCGACCACAGGCCGGTCACGTCCTTCAGGACACCGAAGGCGACGGGCAGGACGAAGCCGCCGAGCCCGCCGACCATGCCGACCACCCCGCCGACGGCCCCGATGCTCTCGGGATAATAGGCGGCGATGTGCTTGAAGACGGCGGCTTTGCCGAGGCTCATGACGAAGCCGAGCACGAAGACGGCGACGACGAAGACGACCGGGCCGATCGCAAAGGGCGGTGTCGCCGGCAGCGCGAGGATCGCCGTCGCCACGGCGGAGACCATGAACACCAGATACATGACGGCCCTGGCGCCGACCCGGTCCGACAGGACGCCGCCATAGGCGCGGAAGATGCTGCCGGGGATCGAATAGGCGGTCGCGACCATGCCGGCGGTCTCGAGATCGAAGCCGTAGGCCCCGACGAGATAGCGCGGCAGCCACAGCGACAGGGCGACGAAGCCGCCGAAAGCGAAGAAATAGTAGAGCGAGAAGCGCCAGACCCGCGGGTTCTTCAGCGGGGCGAATTCCTGCAGGAAGGGCTTCGGCGCATGGCCGTGGAGCTTGCGCCTGCGGTAGTCCGGGTCGTCGCCGGTGGTGAACCAGAACACGACGGCCATGACGGCGAGGCCCAGGGCCCAGATTTCCGCCACCGCCTGCCAGCCCCAGGCCAGAAGGACGAAAGGGGCGAGGAACTTCGTCACCGCCGCGCCGACATTGCCGGCCCCGAAGATGCCGAGCGCCGTGCCCTGCCTGTCCGGCGGAAAGAAGGGCGACACATAAGTCACGCCCACGGCGAAGGACCCGCCGGCGAGGCCGACGCCGAGGCCCGCGAGCAGCATCTCGGGATAGGTGCTGGCGCGGGACAGCAGGAACGTCGCCGCGGCGGCAGACAGCATCGTCGCGGTGTAGACCAGCCTGCCGCCGTACCGGCCGGTCCAGATGCCCAGCAGGATGCGGCTGAGCGATCCGGTCAGCACCGGCAGGCCGATGAGAAGGCCGAATTCGGCTTCGCTCAGGCCGAGCTCCTGCTTGATGCGGATGCCGATGATCGCGAACAGCGTCCAGACCGCGAAGCACAGGGTGAAGGCCACGGTCGAGATCCACAGCGCCCGCTGGGCAGTGGCGGTCGGGCTTACAGGCGGTGGATTGACGTCGGCCATGGATGCTCCGGGACGCGATACTGAACCGGCCTTCGCGGCCGGATCGCATCCCGCAGGAATCGTGCCAACTTGCCTGTCCGGAGAAGGCATGGGAGTTCTCGGGACAAAGCCGCCCCGAATGGCGGGCTTGTCCCGTCGGATCGCTCAAGAACCGGTCACAGGATCATCGATGCTGCCCAATTCCGGAGCAGGACGGATTGTCCCGGCGTGCATCCGTCCGGGCGATCAGCGCGCGGCGCGCCGCATCGGGGTCAGGAGCGGCGAAGACTCCGTCTGGATCGTCCCCATGATCTCGAAGCCGTGCCGCCGGTACAGCCCGATATTGGCCGGATTGGTCGAGTCGAGATAGGCCGGGAGATGGTCCTGGTCGCAGCGGCGCAGGGCGGCCTGCAGCAGCGCCGCGCCGTACCCCTTGCCTTGGTGCAGCGGGTCGACGCCGATCAGGGGCAGATACCAATGCGGCTCGGTGGGGTGGTACCGGGCCATCTGCTCGACCATGGCGCCGAACTCGCCCTGTCTGTCCCGTGGGATGGTCGCTGCGATCAGCGCTTCCAGGGCCTCTCCGTCGGAATGGGCGCCCGGCCGCAGCCACAGTGCCGCCCCGGCGTGATCGTCGACCTGCCAGGCCGTGCCGTCGGCGAAGGCCGTGCCGCCGAGGCCACGGATAAAGCCTGTGAAATGCAGCAGATACTGTTGCGGGTCGGGGTAGGTCCAGCGGGCGATCGGGTCGGCGGCGAAGGCCAGCAGGATGGTGGCGATGGCCCGCTCGCTCTCGGGCGGCTCGACGATCGCCACGGTCGGCATCGCGGATGCGGACATCGGCGACTCCCTTCCAAGGCGTCGCGGTCAGCCGTGACGCCTCGGGATGATCATGACCCTCGATCTGCCCCGGCGCACGCCGTTTCGTCGGGACCGCCCGGTCAAGGCTTCGGCGCCGATCCCGCCACCGCCGGCGCCCGATCGGCCGCGGCCGGGACGGCGCGGGCCTGGCGGGCGGCGCGCAGCTTCTGCAGATGCTGGTCGGCCAGCACGCCGATCAGGATCACCGTGCCCATCACCGCGAAGTTGAGCGAGGAGGGGATGCCGAGCAGGTTGACCAGGTTCTGCAGCACCTGCAGCAGAACGGTGCCGAGAATGATGCCGAGGATCGAGCCTTCGCCGCCGCGCAGCGAGCAGCCGCCCAGCACCGCCGCGGCGATGGCGTAGAGCTCGTAGAAATTGCCGTGCGCCGAGGGCTGGATCGAGTTCGTGTAGAACGCGAGAAACACGGCCGCGAGGCCGGCCAGGAGCCCGCAGATGACATAGGCCGAGGCGATCACGGCGCGGGTGCTGATGCCGGAATAGCGCGCCGCCTCCTCGTTCTTGCCGACGGCGAAGAGATAGCGGCCGAACACCGAGCGGTGCAGCACCACCCACATCACCAGCGCCACCACCACCATGGTGAGGAAGGTGTTGGGAAGGCCGAAGCTGCGGCCGGTGGCGAAGTTCGCCAGCGTGTCGAAATCGCCGCCATAGCCGAAGCCGACGGTGGCGTCGTCGGTGTAGTAGCGGGCGGCGCCGCGGTAGATCAGCAGGGCGCAGAGGGTGACGACGAAGGGCTGGATGCCGACCCGGGCGACCAGGAAGCCGTGGATGGCGCCGAACACCCCGCCCATGGCGATGGCGGCGGCCAGCGCCAGCGGCCAGGACCAGCCCCAGTTCACCACCATGTCGACGAAGACGACGCCGATCAGCGCGAACATCGACCCGACCGATAGCTCGATGCCGGCGGTGATGATCAC
Source organism: Inquilinus sp. Marseille-Q2685 (assembly GCF_916619195.1). Taxonomy (NCBI): domain Bacteria; kingdom Pseudomonadati; phylum Pseudomonadota; class Alphaproteobacteria; order Rhodospirillales; family Rhodospirillaceae; genus Inquilinus; species Inquilinus sp. Marseille-Q2685. Next base: position 1,700,532 of record NZ_CAKAKL010000001.1, on the reverse strand, counting down.
CAGCCCCTGGCCGATCGAGAACAGCCCGTACAGGCCGACCAGATTGGCCCTGTTGAACAGGTTCACCGCCGAAATGAAGCGCGGCTGCAGCAGCGCCACAACGCAGCCGATCACCAGGATCAGGACCGCCAGCCCCAGTTCCTTCCTCATCGTCCCCGACGTCCTCCCGGTGCCTTTTCCCTACGCCGCCAGCGGCCGGCCGACGGCGAGCTGCATCACATTGGGTTCATTGAACTGGTCACGGCTGAGAATGCCGCTGATCCGACCCTCATGCATCACCGCGATGCGGTCGCTGACGCCGATCACCTCCTCCATGTCGCTGGAGATCATCAGGATCGGCACGCCGCGGTCGGCCAGGTTGCGCATCAGCTGGTAGATCTCGGACTTGGCCCCGACATCGATGCCGCGCGTCGGCTCGTCGAAGATCAGGAAGCGCGGCTGCAGCGCCAGCCACTTCGCCAGCACGATCTTCTGCTGGTTGCCGCCGGACAGCTTCAGCGCGGTGGTGGTGACGGACGGCGTGCGGATGCGCAGCTTCTCGCGCTGGGCCTCGGCCTCCTTCGTCTCGCCGCGGCCGTCGATCAGCCAGCGCCTGGCGACGCGCCGAAGGCCGGGCAGGGTGACGTTCTCGGCGATGGTCATGTCCAGCACCAGGCCGCTGCGCTTGCGGTCCTCCGGCACCAGGAACAGGCCCTGGGCAATGGCCGCGCGCGGCGTGCCGATGGTGAGCGGCTTGCCGTCCAGGCGGATCTCGCCGGCCAGCATCCGGTCGATGCCGAACACGGCGCGCGCCAGCTCGGTGCGGCCGGAGCCGACCAGGCCGGCCAGGCCCACGATCTCGCCGCGGCCGACCGACAGCGTCACCTCATGGTCCGGATATGTCGCGGTGCGAACGCCGCGGATCTCGACCGCGTCGGGCTGCGCCGCGACGGCGGGCGGGATGTACAGCGCCCGCAGGTCGCGCCCGACCATCATCCGCACCATGCGGTCGTGATGGATCTCGTCGCGGTCCAGCGCCCCGACCAGCCGGCCATCGCGCAGGCAGACCACGCGGTCGGCGCAGGCCTCGATCTCGCCCAGCCGGTGGGTGATGAAGATGGTGGCCACTCCGGCGGCCTTCAGCTCGCCGACCACGCGCAGCAGCGTCTGGGTCTCGGCGATGGTCAGGCTCGAGGTCGGCTCGTCCATGATGATGATGCGGGCGTCGAGCGACAGCGCCTTGGCGATCTCCACCATCTGCTGCTGGGCGATCGACAGCTCGGCCAGCGGCGTGGCCGGCCCGAAATCGACGCCGAGGCGGTCGAGCAGCCTTTGCGTGTCGGCGTGCAACCGCGTGGTGTCGATCAGCTTCAGCGGGCCGAAGCGCCGCGGCTCGCGCCCGATGAAGACGTTGGCGGCGACGTCGAGATTGTCGAAAAGGTTCAATTCCTGATGCACGAAGGCGATGCCGGCGGCGATCGCCTCCTGCACCGTCAGGGCCGTGCGCTGCGTGCCGCCGACGGTGACGGTGCCGGTGGTCGGCGCCTCGACCCCGCCCAGGATCTTCATCAGCGTCGACTTGCCGGCCCCGTTCTCGCCGATCAGCCCGACCACCTCGCCGCGGCGGACGGTCAGGCTGACATCCTTCAGCGCCTGCACGCCCGGATAGGTCTTGGAGATCCCCTCCATGGCGAGGACGATGTCGGTCATGCTCGGAAGTCCGCCTGTGCTGGTCGCGAGAACCCCTCCCCCTGACCCCCTCCCGCGAGGGGAGGGGGGACAAGGAGGAGTTACTTGCCCAGCAGCTCCCGCATCTGCTTCTGGAAGTCGGCGACGTTGCTCTGGTCGATCAGCCGGGTCGGGATGATCTTCAGCTTGTCGGCCGGGATGAAGGACTTGTCGCCCTCGATGTACTGGGCCAGCAGCTTCACCGTCTGGTAGCCGAACTCGTAGGGCTGCTGTACCACCGTGCCCTCGATCACGCCCTCCTGCACGCCGCGCAGGGTGACCGGGTCCTCGTCGAAGCCGACGACCTTGATCTGGCCCAGCTTCCCGGCCGCCTTCATGGCGTCGTAGATGATCGGCGTGTTGTAGGAGTAGAGGCCGACCAGCATCGCCAGGTCGTCGTACTTGGTCAGCGTGTCCTCGACATTGCGCTTGGCCTTGGCGAAGTCGATGTCGTCGGTGCGGACGTCGACGATCTCGATCTTGGTGCCGGCGATCGCCTTCTTGATGCCCTCGACCCGCTCGCGGGCGTTGGCGTTGCCCAGGGTGCCGACGAACAGCATGATCTTGCCGCCATCCGGCAGGGTCTTCTTGATCAGCTCGCCCGCCTGCACGCCGGCGGCGACGTTGTCGGTACCGATATACAGCAGCCGGTCGCTCTTCGGCGCGTCGCTGTCGAAGGTGAACAGCGGTACCTGGGCGGCGGCCTTGTTCAGCAATGCCGTGGCATTGTCCGGGTCGACCGGGCTGATGCCGATGCCGGCGACGCCGCGGGCCAGCATGTCCTCGACGATCTGGCGCTGCTCCGCGGCGCTGGACTGGCCGGGGATCTTGAACTCGACGCTGTAGCCCTTGAGCTCGGACACCGCCTTGTCGGTGCCCTTGTGGGCGATGGTCCAGAAATCGGACGACCCGTTGACGACGAAGGCGATGGTCTTGTCGGCGGCGGTGGCCGGGCCGATGGCGAGAGCCGATGCGACGGCGGCCGCGAGACCCGCCAGAATCAAGCGCTTCATAAGGTTCCTCCCGTTTTCCGGGCCCGCTCTGCGGCGGGGCCGGTCAACATTGCTATTATAATCAGACAATTTGGATCACAACGCCTGGAACCGGTCAAGCCGGTGCGCGACGTCCGGGCCGGCCTCAGGCGGATCGTGCCCGCCGGGCCGGCTTCGGCTCGAGCGCCAGGTCGTCGAGAATCGGGCAGTCGGGTCGGTCGTCGCCATGGCAGCAGGCGGAGAGATGCCGCAGCGTGCCGATCATCTGCTTCAGCCCCTCGACCTTCCGCTCCAACTCGGCGACATGGCCGAGCGCGATCCGCTTCACATCGGCGCTGGATCGGTCGCGGTCCTGCCACAGCGCCAGCAGCCCGGCGATCTGCTCGACCGAGAAGCCAAGGTCGCGGGCGCGGCGGATGAAGCGCAGCGTGTGCACATCGTCGTCGCTGTAGACCCGATAGCCGGCTTCGGTGCGAACCACTTGCCGGGTCAGCCCGACGGATTCGTAGTAGCGGATCATCTTGGCGGAGACGCCGGAGGCGGCTGCCGCCTGGCCGATATTCATGGTCTGGCTTCCTTGGAAATGAGCCGCGCCGCCGGCGCCGGCCCGTCGTCCCGGTCCGCCATGGGCGGCCGGAAACGGCGCAGGCGCAGCGCGTTGGCGAGGACGAACACGCTGGACAGTGCCATGGCGCCGGCCGCCAGGATCGGCGACAGCAGCCAGCCCTGGGCCGGGTACAGGGCGCCGGCGGCGACCGGGATCAGCGCGGCGTTGTAGGCGAAGGCCCAGAACAGGTTCTGCTTGATGTTGCGGATCGTCGCCTGCGACAGGGCGATGGCGTTGGCCACGCCGCGCAGGTCGCCCGACATCAGCACCAGGTCGGCGCTCTCGATGGCGACGTCCGTGCCGGTGCCGATGGCGATGCCGACATCGGCGGCGGCCAGGGCCGGCGCATCGTTGATGCCGTCGCCGACGAAGGCCACCCGCCGGCCGCCTGCGCCGAGGCGCTTCACCGCCTCGACCTTGCCCTCCGGCAGCACCTCGGCCGCGACCTCGTCGATGCCGAGGCGCCGGGCGATCGCCTCCGCCGTGGCGCGGTTGTCGCCGGTGACCATCGCCACCTTCAGGCCGAGCGCATGCAGCGCCCGGATCGCCTCCGGCGTCGACGGCTTGATCGGGTCGGACACCGCGATGATCGCGGCCAGGCGGCCGTCGATGGCGGCGTAGAGCGGCGACTTGCCGTCCTCGCCCAGCCGGGCGGCCGTCCCGGCGAAGGCCGACGGGTCCAGGCCCAGCGACCGCATGTAGCGGTCGGCGCCGATCGCGACGCGGCGGCCGTCGACCGATGCCGCGACACCGTGGCCGGGCACCGCCTCGAAGGCCTCGGCCGCCGGCAGGGTCAGGCCCCGCGCGCTAGCGGCGGCGACGATCGCCTCCGCGATCGGATGCTCCGACCGCGCCTCGACCGCCGCCACCAAGCGCAGCGCCTCGTCGCGGTCGACGCCGTCCAGCGTGTCGAAATCGGTCAGCTCGGCCCGCCCCTGGGTCAGCGTGCCGGTCTTGTCGAGCGCGATCACCCGGGCGTCGCGCAGGGCTTGCAGCGCATCGCCCTTGCGGAACAGCACGCCCAGCTCGGCGGCGCGGCCGGTGCCGACCATGATCGAGGTCGGCGTCGCCAGCCCCATGGCGCAGGGGCAGGCAATGATCAGCACCGCCACGGCGTTGACCAGGGCGAAGGCCAGGGCCGGGTCCGGCCCGAAGGCCAGCCAGACCAGGAAGGTCGCGGCGGCCATCGCCATCACCGCGGGCACGAACCAGGCCGTGACCTTGTCGACCAGAGCCTGGATCGGCAGCTTGGCGCCTTGGGCCTGCTCGACCATGCGGATGATCTGGGCCAGCAGCGTCTCGCCGCCCACCCGCGTGGCGCAGAAGGAGAAGCTGCCGGTCCTGTTGATGGTGCCGCCGACCACCTCGGCGCCGACACCCTTGGCCACCGGCACCGGCTCGCCGGTGATCATCGCCTCGTCGACGAAGGACGAGCCCTCGACCACCTCGCCATCGACCGGCACCCGCTCGCCCGGCCGCACCAGCACGATGTCGCCGGGCCGCACCTCCTCCAGCGCCAGGTCCAGCGTCCGGCCGTCGCGCACCACCCGCGCGGTCTTCGGCTGCAGCCCGACCAGCCGGCGGATCGCCTCCGAGGTGCGGCCCTTGGCGCGCGCCTCCAGGTACCGGCCCAGCAGGATCAGCGTGGTGATCACGGCCGCGGCCTCGTAATAGACATTGGCCGTGCCGGCGGGCAGGGCGCCCGGCAGGAAGGTGGCGACGACCGAATAGCCCCAGGCGGCCGCCGTGCCCAGCGCGACCAGCGAGTTCATGTCGGGCGCTCCGCGCAGCAGAGCCGGCACGCCCTTGCGGAAGAAGCGCAGACCCGGGCCGAACAGCACCAGGCTGGCCAGCACGAATTGCAGGATCCAGCTCTGCCGCATGCCGATCGTCGCCATCACCAGGTCGTGAATGGCGGGGATCAGATGCGTGCCCATCTCCAGCACGAAGACCGGCAGGGTCAGCACAGCGGCGAAGGCCAGGCTGCGCCCCAGCGAAGCCATCTCCGCGGCCCGGGCGTCGCGCTCACGGTCGCCGGCGTCCTCCGCGCCGATGCGCCGAGCCTCGTATCCCGCGTCGCGGACGGCCTGCTCCAGCGCCGCGGGCTGGACCGCGCCGCGGGCGAAGCGGACCGTGGCGCGCTCGGTGGCCAGGTTGACGGCGGCCCCGGTCACTCCGGGCACGGCGCGCAGCTTCTTCTCGACGCGCGCGACGCAGGAGGCGCAGGTCATGCCCTGGATCGCCAGCTCCACAGCGTCCTGCGGCACGGCATAGCCCGCGCTCTCGATCGCCTTGACCACCGCCGGGATGTCCGGCGCGGCCGAGAACGACACGTCGGCCCGCTCGGTGGCGAGGTTCACGGTCGCCGCGGCGACGCCCGGTGCCTTCGCGATCGACTGCTCGACCCGGCGCACGCAGGAGGCGCAGGTCATGCCCTCGATGGCGAGCTGAACCACGTCCCTGGTGCCTGAATTTGCTTGCTGCACGGTCCCGATTCCCATCTCGCAACAGCGGATGTGGGGAGAGATGGACCTTCCCACAATGGGAAGGTCAAGGGGGCTTTCGACGGGATCGATGAAGACGGCAAAAACGTGCTTGACCTTCCCATGATGGAAGGCCCGACAGTGCCGTCAGTTCACGCGAAACAGGAGCGAACCATCATGGGTGTCCCGCTGTCCTTCCGGGTCGAGGACATGACCTGCGGCCATTGCGCCGGCACGATCAAGGGCGCGATCGAGGGCAGCATCCCCGGCGCCCGGGTCGAGGCCGACCCGGTGCGCAAGCTGGTCTCCGTCACCGGAACCGAGGACCGGGCCCGGGTCGCCGGGCTGATCACGGAGGCCGGCTACACGCCCGAAGCGGCCTGAGGCGGGCGGCCGGCGCCCGCCGGCTCAGCCATTCACCAGGAAGCGCAGCGGGTCGGGCGCGACCTGGCAGGCATCGACCGGCTGCCGGTCCGGCGCATCCAGGAACTTCCCCGCCAGGGTCTCGGCGCAGGGGTCGCTGCCGATCAGGCCGTGGCCCTGGTCCTGGCGCTCGATCAGGAAGGCGTTCGGCAGATGCGAGGCGGTGGCGCGCGCCCAGGTCGGCGGCGTCACCGGGTCGAGTCCGCCGGACAGGATCAGGGCCGGGATATCGCTGTCGACCGGCTCGGAGGCGAGATCGTCCGCGGCGCCGGCCGGCCAGGCCGGGCAGGTCGACCCCGGCGCGTCGCGCAGGTCGCCGGCGTCCGGCGACAGGCATTCGGCCAGGTCGTATGCGCCGTTGGCGATGGTCGGGTCCAGCAGACCCGTCAGCCACTGCTCCGCCGCCTCCTCATAGGCCTCGTCGCGGTCGGCATCGATGCCGGCGATCAGCGCCGGCAGGGTGGCGGCGTCGTCGCGGGAGTAGAGGTCGTTGAACACCACCTCGGCCAGCAGGCCGCCGGTGAACATCAGCTCGGCCTCGCCGTTGCCGTCGGGCCGCGCCACGGTGACGGTCGGCGGCTCGTCGTCCAGCCGTTCCAGCAGGGTGCGGTAGCGCGCGGCCAGGTCGGGATAGGCGGCGTTGCAGGTGTCGTCGGCGGCGCAGGCGGCGAAGACGCGCTGCAGCGACCGGCCGCCGTCCGGGTCGTCCTCCTCCGACGCGGTGAACAGGCTCCTGCCGGGCGGATAGACGCCGTCGAGGATCATCGCGGCGATGCCGTCGGGATAGCGCCGCACCGTCTCCAGCGCCAGCCGGGTGCCGTAGGACGATCCGAACAGCACCCATCGGTCGATGCCGAGGGCGCGGCGCAGATCGGCCACGTCGCGGGCGCTGTCGGGCGTGGTGTAGCGGGTCAGATCGTGGCCCTCGGCCTCCCAGCGGCCGCGGCAGGCGCGGGCGGCGTCGACCGCCGCGGAGGCGTTGCCGCCGTCGCCCTCCGGGCCGTTGCCGCGGATCTGGGCTTCCACCATCTCCGGGCAGGTCAGGTTCGGCTCCGACCTGCCCATGCCGCGCTGGTCGTACAGCACCAGCTTGCGTTTCTGCAGCCAGTCGTTGCGGGCGATCAGGTCCCACCAGCGGGCGATGCCGTCGGGGTCCAGCCCCGCCGCCCCGCCCGGGCCGCCTTCGAGATACAGGATCGGCGGCGCATCGCCGAGCTTATCGGGGGTCGAGAGGATGGCGACGGCGAGCGTCACGGTGGCGCCGTCGGGCTTGTCCCGGTTCTCCGGCACGATGACGGTGCCGCAGGTGGCGGCTCGTCCGTCAGGCACCGTGAAGCCGCAGGCCCCTTCATGGAATTCGGGCGCCGCCAGGGCCGGGGCGCCGCCGGCCAAGGTCAGGGCGGCGATCAGGATCAGGGTACGGGTCATCATCGGCATTCGCGGGACAATGGCCGCCTCAAACTAAGCAAGCCGGCGAGGCGGCGCCATGCGGCAAGAGCGTCGCTACTCCGCCGCGAGCATTACCGTGCTCTGCAAGACGGAAGCGGCGACCAGCTGCACCACCTGCAGGCCTCGGCCCAGGTCGTCGCGCAAGGCGGCGGCCTCGGCCGGCGTCCGCACCGGGCCGCGGCGCGGCGCGTCGCGCCGGGCATGGTCCAGCACCGCCGGGTCGACGCCGTCCTCGACCAGCAGCAGGTCGGCCCGGCGCAGCGCCGCCACCTGGCGCAGCGTCAGGTCCTGCTCGCCGCCCGGGCCGACCGCGATCCGGGTCAGGGAACCGACGGAGGGGCGGGCGGCCGCCACCTGGTCCATCAGATCGAGCGCCAGGGCCCGATCGGTTGCGCCGTCGCGGTACAGCCGGCGCCAGAAGGCCAGGCGGCGGGCCGGGTCGGCGATGCGGCGGCGGATCTCGTCGCGCAGCGTGCCGGACAGGGCAGCCAGCCGGCCGAGACCGGGCGGGATCAGCGCCTCCAGCTCCTGCCGGATCAGCCCGGCCAGGGCCGGAGCTGCGCCGCCGGTCGAGACCGCGACCACCACCGGCGACCGGTCCAGGATCGCCGGCAGGATGAAATCGCACAGCGCCGGCCGGTCGACGACGTTCAGCGGCACGCCGGCCGCCCGCGCCAGGGCGGCGCTGCGCTCATTGGTCCGGTCGTCGCCCGAGGCGTCGATCACCAGGCAGGCCCCGGCGAGATGCTCGGCCTTCAGCGGCCCCGGCAGGACCTCCGCGCCGGCCGCCGTCTCGGCGAAGGTGGGATCGGCGCCGACCAGCCGGACCGCGGCGCCGGCGCGGCGCAGCAGCTCGAATTTCGGCGCCGTGGCATCGCCGCCGCCGACCAGGACGCAGGCCCGGCCGCGCACGGTCAGGAAGAGGGGAAGATGGGGCAGGGCGTCAGCCTGCTGCAGGAAGGGCGGCATGGGCGACGATCTCCTTCAGCTCCGGCACGCAGGAGCCGCAATTGGTCCCGGCGCCGAGCAGAGCGCCGAGCTCCTTGACCCCGATGCCCTGCCCTTCCCGCAGGGTGCGCAGGATCCGCTCGAGGCCGACGCCGAGGCAGGCGCAGACGATGCGGCCCTCGGCTGGGGCGCCGGCCGGGGCGCGGCCGGACAGCAGGGCACGGCGGTCGGCGTCGTCCAGCTGCGGCGTCTCGGCGGCGAAGCGGGCCAGCAGCCATTCCGGGTCGGGCAGCCGGCCGGGCGGGGCGACGAACAGGCACTCGGCCAAGCCGCCGGCATCCAGCGTCGCCAGGCGAAACAGGCCGCGCTTGGCATCGGCGAACTCGATCACCTGCCGGTCCTTGCCCGGCGCCAGCCGCGACCGGCCGAGGATGATGCCGTCGGCCGGCGGCTCGGGCCCGCCCAGGGTGTAGATCTGGCAGCCGGCGGCGGCGCGGCGGGTCCAGTAGACCAGGCCGGTCGGCCGCATCCGCCGACGCGAGACCAGAAAGCCCTCCCAGCCCAGCGCGATCCGTTCGAGCGCGACCGGCATGTGCTTCAGCTCCGGCTGGCCGGAGACCGGGTCGACGGCTGGGCTGGCCAGCCTGCCGACGACGCAGTCGGTGGTGAAGCGGTCGTTCCAATGCATCGCCAGGAAGGCCTGGCCGGGCGCCTGGTCGGGCGTGATCCGGGCGCGGGCGAGGGCGCGGCCCCAGCCGCTCCTCACCCGCACCAGATCGCCTTCGGCGAGGCCGTGGCGGCGGGCGTCGTCCGGATGCAGCTCGACCGCCGGCTCCGGGCTGTTGGCGGCCAGGCGCGGCACCGCGCCGGTGCGGGTCATGGTGTGCCACTGGTCGCGCAGCCGGCCGGTGTTCAGCAGCATCGGCCGGTCGCGGTCCGGGCGGTGGGCCGGCGGGCGGTGCCGCCCCGGGACGAAGCGGGCACGGCCGTCCGGCGTCGGGAAGCGGCCGTCGGCGAACAGCCGCGCCGTGCCTAGCCGTCGGCCTTCCGGCACCGGCCACTGCACCGGTTGCAGCGCGTCATAGGCCTCGCGGTCCAGCGCCGCGAGGGCGCCGATGTCGAAGGCCCGCTTGCCGCCGTTCTCGAAGGCGGACAGGGCGGCGTGCTCGCGGAAGATCGCGGCCGGCTCCTCATAGGGAAAGGCGTTGGCGAAACCCATGCGACGCGCCACCTGGGTGACGATCCACCAATCCGGCCGGGCCTGGCCAGGCAGGGGGCGGAAGCCGCGCTGCCGCGAGATCCGGCGCTCGGAGTTTGTGACGGTGCCGTCCTTCTCGCCCCATCCGGCGGCGGGCAGCAGCACATCGGCGAGGCGGGCGGTGTCGGTCTCGGCGGTGACGTCGGAGACCACGACCAGATCGCAGCGAGCGAGGCCGCGGCGCAGCCGCTCCGCCTCCGGCACGCTGACCGCCGGGTTGGTCGCCATGATCCACAGCGCCTTGATCCGGCCGGCGGCGACGGCGTCGAACAGCTCCACCGCCTTCAGCCCCGGCCGCTCCGCCAGGCGCGGCGCCCGCCAGAAGCGGCGCACCCGGTCGCGCGAAGCCGCATCCTCGAAGGCCATATGCGCGGCCAACTGGTTGGCCAGGCCGCCGACCTCGCGCCCGCCCATGGCGTTGGGCTGGCCGGTGACCGAGAAGGGACCCATGCCCGGCCGGCCGATCCGGCCGGTGGCGAGATGACAGTTGATGATGGCGTTCACCTTGTCGGTGCCCTGGGTCGACTGGTTCACGCCCTGGGAGTAGATCGTCAGCGTTGCGGGGGTGTGGGCGAACCAGGCGTAGAAGCGCCGCACCGCCTCCTCCGGCAGGCGGCAGCCGGCGGCGACGGCGGCGATGTCCGGCGCGTCCTCGGCCGCGGCGATGGCCGCCTCCTCGAAGCCCGAAGCATGGGCTGCGATCCAGCCGCGGTCCAGCAAGCCCTCGCGCACCAGATGGGCGAGCAGGCCGTTGAACAGCAGCACGTCGGTGCCGGGGGCGATGGCGAGGTGCAGGTCGGCCTCGTCGCAGGTCGCGGTGCGGCGCGGGTCGATCACCACGATCCTGGTGCCGCGGCGCTCGCGCGCCGCCAGCAGCCTTCTGTGCAGGATCGGATGGCACCAGGCGGCGTTGGAGCCGACATAGATGGCGAGGTCCGCCTGCTCCCAATCCTCGTAGCAGCCGGGCACCACGTCGCCGCCGAAAGCGCGGCGGTGGCCGGCGACCGAGGACGCCATGCACAGGCGGGAGTTGGTGTCGATATTGCCGGAGCCGATGAAGCCTTTCATCAGCTTGTTGGCGACGTAGTAGTCCTCGGTCAGCAGCTGGCCGGAGACGTAGAAGGCGACGGACTCCGGCCCGTGCTGTTCGATCGCCTCGGTGAAGCCGGCGGCGACGCGGTCCAGCGCCTCGTCCCAGCTTGCCGTCCGGCCGCCGATCATCGGGTCGAGCAGGCGCCCGTCCAGCCCCAGCGTCTCGCCCAGCGCCCCGCCCTTGGAGCAGAGCCGGCCGAAATTCGCCGGGTGGATCGGATCGCCTTTGACCGTGTGCTCTGTCGCGTGACCTCTCCCGCCGGACGCGGGAGAGGTCGGGCTCGCGGAGCGAGACCGGGTGAGGGCTGGCCCAGGCCTCGACAGACTCCCCTCACCCGGAGCCGCCAACGCGGCTCCGACCTCTCCCGCAAGCGGGAGAGGCAACGCGTCAGCTCCACCCGACACGGCAACGCCGCAGCCGACGCCGCAATAGGGGCAGGTGGTGCGGATCTCAGCCATTGGCGACCAGTTGCGGCGACGGCAGGCCGAGGCGGATGCGGCCGGCCTGCAGCTCGACCGCGATGCGGTGGACGCAACCCTCGTCCGGCCCCTCGACCGATCCGGTCTCCAGGCTGATCACCCAGGCGTGCAGCGGGCAGGTGACGCTGGTGCCGTGCACGATGCCCTGCGACAGCGGCCCGCCCTTGTGGGGACAACGGTCGTACAGCGCGAAGACCCGGTCGTCGGCGGTGCGGAACAGGGCGATGTCGCCGTCCGGGCTCTTCACCACCCGGGCGCCCATCGGCGGGATGTCCTCGATCCCGCCGACATCGATCCACAGCGGCATGGTCATCGTCGTCACTCCACCGCCGCCATCGGGCGAAACTCGTGCGCCTCGGCGCCGGCGGCGCGTTCGGCCCAGGGGTCCTGTTGGGCGAATTGCTGCGAATGCAGGAAGCGGGCATGCAGCCGCTTGCGCGACTCCGCGTCCTCGACGATCCGGCGCTTGACGTGGTCCAGGCCGACCCGCTCGATCCAGGGCGCGGTGCGCTCCAGATAATGCGATTCCTCGCGGTGCAGCTGCAGGAAGGCGCCGCAGTATTCCAGCACCTCGGCCTCGGTCTCGACCTTGCACAGGAAGTCGGTGCCGCGCAGCTTGATGCCGCCATTGCCGCCGACATGCAGCTCCCAGCCGCTGTCGACCGCGATCACGCCGAAATCCTTGATCGTCGCCTCGGCGCAGTTCCGCGGGCAGCCGGACACCGCCATCTTGACCTTGTGCGGCGTCCAGGTGCCCCAGGTCATCTTCTCCAGCGCGATGCCCATGGCCGTCGAATCCTGGGTGCCGAAGCGGCACCATTCCGATCCGACGCAGGTTTTCACCGTCCGCAGCGCCTTGCCGTAGGCGTGGCCGGAGACCATGCCGGCGGCGTTCAGGTCGCGCCAGACATCCGGCAGCTGCTCCTTCTTCACGCCCAGCAGGTCGATGCGCTGGCCGCCCGTCACCTTCACGCTCGGGATCTGGTAGCGGTCGACCACGTCGGCGATCGCCCGCAGCTCCTGGGCGGTGGTGACGCCGCCCCACATCCGCGGCACCACCGAATAGGTGCCGTCCTTCTGGATGTTGGCGTGCGCCCGCTCGTTGATGAAGCGGGACTGCTGGTCGTCGGTGTACTCGCCCGGCCAGGCGCAGATCAGATAGTAGTTCAGCGCCGGCCGGCATTTGGCGCAGCCCTGCGGCGTGCGCCAGCCCAGCTCCTGCATCACCGCGGGGATCGACCGCAGCTCGCGCGCCAGGATCAGCCGCCGCACCTCGTCATGGCCGAAATCGGTGCAGCCGCAGACCGGCTTGATCTTCGGCCCGCCCTCGTAGCCGTCGCCCAGCGTCACCGCCAGCAGGCTCTCGACCAGCCCGGTGCAGGAGCCGCAGGAGGACGAGGCCTTGGTGTGGGCCCGCACCGCGTCCAGGCTGGCCAGCCCCTTCTCGGTGATCGCCTGGACGATGGTGCCCTTGCAGACGCCGTTGCAGCCGCAGATCTCCGCCTCCGGCGGCAGGGCGGCAACGGCCTGCTTAGGGTCCGGCGCCGCACCCCCGGCGGCCGCCAGCGCCTGGCCGAAGATCAGCCCGTCGCGCAGCGGCGCCACGTCCCGGCCCTCGCGCAGCATCTGGAAGAACCAGGCGCCGTCGGCGGTGTCGCCGTACAGCACGGCGCCGGCGATGCGGTTGTCCTTCAGCACCAGCCGCTTGTAGACGCCGCGGGCGGCGTCGCGGAACACGATGTCCTCGCAATCCTCGCCGCCCTGGAAGTCGCCGGCCGAGAACACGTCGATGCCGGTGACCTTGAGCTTGGTCGAGGTGACCGAGCCGCGATACTCGCTCTCCGCCGTGCCGGCCAGCTGGTCGGCGCAGATCCGCGCCATCTCGTACAGCGGCGCCACCAGCCCGTAGGTCCGGCCCTGGTGCTGGACGCATTCGCCGACGGCGAGGATGCAGGGGTCGGAGGTGATCATCCGGTCGTCGACCACGACGCCGCGTTCGACCGTCAGGCCGGCCTCGCGGGCCAGCGCCGTGGCCGGGCGGATGCCGACCGCCATCACCACCAGGTCGGCCGGGATCACCCTCCCGTCCTTCAGCCGCACCGCCTCGACCCTGCCGTCGCCCTCGATCGCGGCGGTGTCGGCCTCGGTCAGCACGGTCAGGCCGCGCCGCTCCAGCTCGCGCTGCAGCAGATAGGCGGCGGCCGGGTCGAGCTGACGCTCCATCAGCACCGGCATCAGGTGCAGGACGGTGACCTCCATGCCGTTGGCGCGCAGGCCGTTGGCGGCCTCCAGCCCCAGCAGGCCGCCGCCGATCACCACGGCGCGGGTGCGGCCCTCGCGCGCCGCCGCCAGCATCGCCTCGACATCGGCGATGTCGCGGAAGGTGACGACGCCGGGCAGGTCGCGCCCCGGCACCGGGATCACGATCGGGTCGGACCCGGTGGCCAGCAGCAGCCGGTCGTAGCGGCGGCGGCCGCCGTCGGCGCCGACCACCTCGCGCGCCTCGCGATCGATCGCCGTCACCCGCACCCCGGCGCGCAGGTCGATGCCGTTGGCGTCGTACCAGGCGCGGTCGTTGATGACGATGTCGTCGAACCGCTTCTCCCCGGCCAGCACCGGTGACAGCATGATGCGGTTGTAGTTCACCTGCGGCTCGGCGCCGAACACGGTGACGGCGTAGCGGCCGGGCGCGCGGGCCAGCAGCTCCTCCACCGCCCGCATCCCGGCCATGCCGTTGCCGATGACGACGAGGCTCTCCTTCGGGCCCCAGCTTCCTTCGGGCATCTTTCCCTCCCCCTCAGGCGGCCGCGGTGGTGAAGCGCTGGCGCTCGTCGAGGAAGCGCAGCACCTGCACCCGGCACGCGGCGTAAGTCGGATCGTCGGCCAGCGCCAGGCGGCGGCGCGGCCGCCCCAGCGGGATCTCCAGCACCTCGCCGATGGTGGCGCTGGGGCCGTTGGTCATCATCACGATGCGGTCGGACAGCAGCACCGCCTCGTCGACGTCATGGGTGATCATCAGCACGGTGTTGCCGAGCGCGGCGTGGATCTCCATCACCGAGTCCTGCAGATGCGCCCGGGTCAGGGCGTCCAGCGCGCCGAAAGGCTCGTCCATCAGCAGGATCTTGGGCTGCATCGCCAGCGCCCGGGCGATGCCGACGCGCTGCTTCATGCCGCCGGAGATCTCGCCCGGCCGCTTGTCCTTGGCATGCGCCATGTGGACCAGCGCCAGGTTGTGCATCACCCAGTCGTGCCGCTCGGCGGCGCTCTTGGACCGGCCGAACACCTTGTCGACCGCGATCCGGACATTGCCGTAGACGGTCAGCCAGGGCAGCAGCGAGTGGTTCTGGAACACGATGGCGCGGTCGGGGCCGGGGCTGTCGACCACCGCGCCATCCAGCAGCACCTCGCCGGTGGTGGAACGGACCAGGCCGCCGACGATGTTCAGCAGGGTCGACTTGCCGCAGCCGGAATGGCCGATGATCGACACGAACTCGCCCTGGGCGATGCCGAGGTTGACGTCGACCAGCACCTCGCTGACCGCGCTGCCGCGGGTGAAGCGCATGCCGACCTGCTCGATCGAGAGATAGCTGTCCATGGGGCGTCTCCTCAGGCCGAGGTGCCGCGGGCGACGAGCGCGCCGGCGAAGCCGATCAGGCGGTCGAGGACGAAGCCGACCAGCCCGACATAGACCAGAGCCACGACGATGTCGCTGATGCGCGAGCTGTTCCACGCGTCCCAGATGAAGAAGCCGATGCCGACGCCGCCGATCAGCATCTCGGCGGCGATGATCGCCAGCCAGGACAGGCCGATGCCGATGCGCAGGCCGGTGAAGATGTAGGGCACGGTGGCCGGAAGGGTGATCTTGGTGAACACCTCCCAGGGCGACAGGCGCAGCACCGCGGCCACGTTGCGGTAGTCCTGCGGGATGTTGCGCACCCCGACCGCGGTGTTGATCACGATCGGCCAGATCGAGGTGATGAAGATCACGAAGATCGCCGACGGCTCGGCCTGCTGGAACCCGGCCAGCGAGATCGGCAGCCAGGCCAGCGGCGGGATCGTGCGCAGCACCTGGAAGATCGGGTCGAGCCCGCGCATGGCCCAGACGCTCTGGCCGATCAGGACGCCGAGCGCGACCCCGACCACGGCGGCCAGGGCGAAACCCATCGCCACCCGCGACAGGCTGGTGGCGATCTGCCAGAAGGCGCCCTTGTCGACCCCGCCATTGTCATAGAACGGGTCGATGATGAAGTCCCAGGTGTCGTCCAGCACCTTGAGCGGGGACGGCAGGCTGGAGCCGGGGCTGGAGCACAGCAGCTGCCAGGCCAGCAGCAGCAGCGCCAGCACGATCAAGGGCGGGATCACCCGGGCCGCGGCCCCGGCGGCGAGGCGGCCGAGGATGGGGGCGAGCGGCGGCCGCGCCACCGGCAGGGACAGGACCCGGCCGGCCGGCGCCGGCTTGGGCGCGGCGGCGGGGGCCTTGGATACAATCTGGGCGGTCTGAGGCACGAGGCTGGCTCCGGCTGGCTGTCGTCGGGCGTCAGGCGACGGTCTTGATGGCGAGGCTGGCGAGGTAGGCGTCGGGGGCGTCGGGGTCGAAGACCTTGCCGTCGAAGAAGGTCTCCTTGCCGCGCGAGGGGCCTGCCGGGATCTCTGCGGCCGGCACGCCGATCGCCTGGGCGGCCTGGCGCCAGAGGTCCTCGCGGTTGACCCTGGCGATCAGCCCCTTGAGGTCGACATCGGGGGCGATGTAGCCCCAGCGCCGGTCCTCGGTCAGGAACCACAGCTCGTGGCTCTGGAACGGGTAGGAGGCGAAGTCCCGCCAGAACTTCATCAGCAGCGGGCTGTTCTCGACCTTGCGGCCGTCGCCGTAGTCGATGGTGCCGAGCGAGCGCGGCAGGATGTCGGCCGGGGGCACGTTGAACCATGCCCTCCGGCCGATGATCTGGGCCATTTCCTCCTTGTTCTCCGGCTTGTCGGCCCAGCGCTGGGCGTCGAGGACCGCCTGCAGCAGCGCTTCCGCCGCCTTCGGGTGGGCGTCGATCCAGTCGGCGCGCAGCGCCAGGCTCTTCTCCGGATGGTCCTTCCACAGCTCGCCGGTGACGCAGGCCGAATAACCGATCCCCTGGTGCACGAGCTGGTCGTTCCACGGCTCGCCGACGCAGAAGGCCTGCATGTTGCCGACCTTCATGTTGGCGACCATCTGCGGCGGCGGCACCACGATGGTGCTGACGTCCTTGTTCGGGTCGATGCCGGCCGCTGCCAGCCAGTAGCGCATCCACAGGTCGTGCGTGCCGCCGGGGAAGGTGACGGCGCACTTCACCTCCTGCCCCTTCGCCTTCATGTCGGCGAAGGCGGCCTTCAGCGGCTTGGCGTCGACCGTGGCGCCGGCCGGCATCAGGTCCTTGGCCACCGAGATCGCCTGGCCGTTGGTGTTCAGCCGGCACAGGATCTGCATCGGCAGCGGCTTGTTCTCGGCGGTGATGGTGCCGAGCGTCATCAGGGAGGGCATCGGGGTCAGGATGTGGGCGCCGTCGATGCCGCCGCCGGCCGAGCCCAGCACCAGGTTGTCGCGGGGGGTGCCCCAGGAGGCCTGCTTGCTGACCGTGACCTCGCTCAGCCCGACCTTGTCGAACAGCCCCTTCTCCTTGGCGATGATCAAGGGCGAGGAGTCGGTCAGGGCGATGAAGCCCAGCGTCGCCTTCGTCGTCTCCGGCCCCGCTCCTTGCGCGAAGGCGCCGGCGGGGAAGGCGGAGCGCAGCGCGGCGACGGTCGCCGCGGCGCCGGTCAGCCTGGCGGTGCCCTGCAGCAGGCCGCGGCGGGTGAGGGTGGTGGGGCGGTCGCGTCCGGTCATGAAAGCCCCCTTCGGTTTCCGTCAGCCGCGTTGCGCCGCGGCGGTTGCGTTGCCGCCGGCGGCGTAGCCGAGGCCGGCGAGATAGCTGTCGATCGCGGCGGGATCGAAGACCCGGCCGTCGCAGAAGCGGGCGGCGCCCAGCGCCACCTCACCGGCCGGGTCGGCCAGGACCCAGGGGGCGGCGTGCAGCCCCTCGGCCTTGCTGTCCGCGGCGGGGGCCGGATAGCCGAGGTCCCAGACGGCCTCGCGGTAGAGGTCCGGCCGGTAGACGGCGGCGGCCGCGGCGGCGATGTCGACGCCGTCCGGCAGCTCGCCCCAGCGCCGCAGCTGCGCCAGGAACCAGGCGGCATGGGACCGCCAGGGCAGGCCGGCGGCGCGGCGGTGATAGACCGGGCCGCGGGCCGGCAGCCCGTCGACCATCAGCTCGCCCGGCCGGCCGACCAGGCCGGCGGCGATCGACGCCGCCGGGGCGTTCAGCACCTCCGGCGCCGCCAGCATCGCCACCGCCTGCGTCCGGTGCTGCGGCCGGTCCAGCCAGGCCGCGGCCCGGATCAGGGCGCGCAGCAGGGCGCGGTGGACGTCCGGCCGGGGCTCGGCCCAGGCGCGGGTGACGGCGAACACCTTCTCCGGCGCGTTGTTCCAGATCCGCCAGCCGGTGGTGGCCATCACGCCGACCCCCTGGTCGACCGCGACATCGCCCCAGGGCGCGCCGACGCAGAAGCCGTCGACCCGCCCGGCCGAGAGATGCGACACCATCTGCGGCGGCGGCACCACCACGATGCGCACATCGCGCTGCGGGTCGACCCCGCCGGCTGCCAGCCAATAGCGCAGCTGGTCGTGATGGCTCGACACCGGGAAGACGATGGCGAAGACCGGGGGCGGGGCGCCGGCCTTGCGCCGGGCGGCGACGACCGCCGCGACCGCGGTGGCAGAGCCGGCGGCCGCGCCCTCCGGATCCGCCGCCGCCATCTCCGCCGCCAGGGCGTTCGAGACGGTGACGGCGTTGCCGTTCAGGTTCAGCGACAGGCCGACCAGCATCGGCGTCTTCGCACCGCTCAGGCCCAGCGTGATCGCCAGCGGCAGCGGCGCCAGCATATGGGCGCCGTCCAGCAGGCCGCAGACCAGCTTGTCGCGCAGGCTGGCCCAGCTGCTCTCGCGTGACAGCCGGACCGACAGCCCCTCCTCGCGGAAGAAGCCTTTCCGCTCCGCCACGATCAGGGGGGCGCAGTCCGCCAGCGGCACGAAGCCTAGGGTCAGATCTGTGCGGTGGTCCGTCATCAGCCGCTCCAAAACGAAAAGGCGCCCGAGAGCGTGCGGAAGATCCGCAACCCTCGGACGCCTTTGCCCGGTTCAGGCGGTCCAGCGTCGGACTGCCCAAGATATCGTCGGACGGACGCCATTGCCCGTCACCACCCAGAGGATACGCAAGCGGCGTGCCAGTTCCCTCGCGGCGGCAGCCGAAATCGGGAATCGAGCATCGCGGCTCGATTCAGGGATCGAAGACGGTCGGCATGGTCACGCTGCGCTGCGGCACGAATCTGCTCTGCTGTTGTGCAATGCACAAAAAAGCGGCGAAAACAGTCGTGCCTAATCCTTGGTCAGCAACTCGCTGATGCTGATCACCTGCTCGGCGATCTCGGCCAGGGGCTTGCCGCGGTCCATCGCCAGCTTACGCAGGGCCTTGTAGGCCTCGTCCTCTGTCATGCCGCGCTGCTGCATCAGGATGCCCTTGGCGCGTTCGATCCGCTTGCGCTCGGCCAGGGTGGCGCGGGTCTTCTCCAGCTCGTCGCGCATCGCCTGGAAGGCCTGGAACCGGGCGATCGCAGCCTCCAGCACCGGCTTCACCCGGTGCGGGCTGAGGCCGTCGACGACATAGGCGCTGACCCCGGCGCGGATCGCCTCGCCGATCGCGACGTCGTCACTCTGGTCCACGAACATCACGATCGGCTTCGGCCGCTCGCGGCTGACGCTGCGCATATGCTCCAGCGCGTCGCGGTTGGGGGCGTCGAGGTCGACGATGATCACGTCGGGCTCGATCTCGCGCACCCGCGCCAGCAGGTTCTCGGTGCCGCTGGCGGTGGTGACCACGCCGTGGCCGGCCGCAGTCAGCGCCGCCTCGACCAGGCGGCAGCGTTCGGCGTTCTCATCGACCAGAAGGATGCGCAGGACCATTCGCGGGGCAACAGACAAGGGGGGCGGCGCGATCCCAGCAAGTTCCGGACCACAGCCGGAATCGGGCCGCTGCGCAGGGATTGGGCAGGGAAGCCATCTGCCGCCCTCTTGGGCAGGTGTTACGTGGCGGAGTTCCGCCACTGGCCCGGAACTTGCCTAGAGATCGGGGATGCGGACGCAAACAAGCGAGTTCAGGGAGCGCACGATGGCATTGTCGCAGAAACATTGGGTGATGGGCGCCGCGCTGGCGGTGGCCATGGGGCTGGGCTTGACCAGCGCCGCCCGGGCCGAGGACACCATCAAGGTCGGCATCCTCCATTCCCTGTCCGGCACCATGGCGATCAGCGAGACCACGCTGAAGGACGTCATGCTGATGCTGATCGACGAGCAGAACAAAAAGGGCGGGCTGCTCGGCAAGAAGCTGGAGCCGGTGGTGGTGGACCCAGCCTCCGACTGGCCGCTCTTCGCTGAGAAGGCGCGGCAGCTGCTGTCGGTCGACAAGGTCGCGGCCACCTTCGGCTGCTGGACCTCAGTGTCGCGCAAATCGGTGCTGCCGGTGTTCGAGGAGCTGGACGGCATCCTGTTCTACCCGGTGCAGTACGAGGGCGAGGAGAGCTCGCGCAACATCTTCTACACCGGCGCCGCGCCGAACCAGCAGGCGATCCCGGCGGTCGACTACCTGATGAACGAGGAGGGGGTGCAGCGCTGGGTGCTGGAAGGCACCGACTACGTCTATCCGCGCACCACCAACAAGATCCTCGAGGCCTATCTGAAGGCCAAGGGCGTGGCGCCGGAGGACATCGTCGTCAACTACACGCCGTTCGGCTTCTCCGACTGGCAAACCGAGGTCGGCAAGATCAAGGCCTTCGGGTCGGCTGGCAAGAAGACCGCCGTGGTCTCGACCGTCAACGGCGACGCCAACGTGCCCTTCTACAAGGAACTGGCGAACCAGGGCATCAGGGCGACCGACATCCCGGTCGTGGCCTTCTCTGTCGGCGAGGAGGAACTGGCCGGGCTCGACACCGGCCCGCTGGTCGGCCATCTGGCCGCCTGGAACTACTTCCAGAGCGTCGACACGCCGGCGAATGAAGACTTCATCGCCAAGTGGCACGCCTTCATCAAGAACGACAAGCGCACCACCAACGACCCGATGGAGGCGCACTATATCGGCTTCAACATGTGGGTGAAGGCGGTGGAGAAGGCAGGCACCACCGACCCCGACAAGGTGATCGACGCGATGGTCGGCGTGACCGTGCCGAACCTGACCGGCGGCTACGCCACGATGATGCCGAACCATCACATCACCAAGCCGGTGCTGATCGGCGAGATCCAGGCCGACGGCCAGATCCAGACGGTGTCGGAGACCCCCGAGGTCGTGGGCGACGAGTGGTCCGACTACCTCGAGGGCTCGAAGGAGCTGATCGCCGATTGGCGCAAGCCGCTGGCCTGCGGGAACTTCAACGTCAAGACCGGCAAGTGCGGCGGGTCGGGGTCGTGACCCAGTGCCATTGAAGCCGGGATGGCCGGTTCGGTCCGTTCGATGAGTCCGAGAGAGATCCTCCCCCTCCCCTTGCGGGAGGGGGCAGGGGGAGGGGGCTAGTGCCGCTGGTGCGAAGCTGGATTGGAGTGGTGGGGCCATGCCGTGGAGCCGCAATTGCGGCGGCTGCGGCAAACCCCTCCCCCTTCCCCCCTCCCGCAAGGGGAGGGGGAGAGCGTTTGGCTGGGTCGGCGCGCGCGGTTGGATCGGCGGTTCTGGCTGTTCTCGCTCTCCTGCTCCTGATCCTCCCATTCTCCGCCCGGGCCGAGATCCCGGCCGAGGTGCTGGCGCGGTTCGCGTCGACCAGTTACGACGACATCGCCGCCGGGGTGGACGGGGTCGCCGCCTCGGGCGACGCGCAGGCGCCGGCGGTGCTGGAGGCGCTGGCGGCCGGCCGGCTGGTCGCGGCGCCCGGCGCCGTCGCGATCAGGACCGAGGCCGGCGGCTTCGTCGATGCCGCGACCGGGGCCGCGCTGACCGAGGCCCCGGCGGGCGCCAAGCCGGTGCGGGTCAACAACAGGGTGCGGCGGGCGATCGACGCGGCCATGGGGTCGCTGACCCTGCTGGCGCCCGACCCGGCCAAGCGGCTCGATGCCGCCGCAGCCGTCTTCAAGTCGCGCGACGACAAGGCGCTGCCCGCGCTGGAGGCGGCGCTGGCGCGCGAGCAGGACCCGGCGGTGAAGCAGGCCTTCACCGAGGCCCGTGCCGCCATCCTGCTGGCCAAGGGCGGCGCCGACGACGCGCTGCTGCCGGCAATCGACACCGTCGCCGCCCGCGGCGACCAGGAGGCGCGGGCGCTCCTCTCCGGCATCCCGAGCCCGTCCCCGGCCGTCGCCGCCGCGGCCGAATCCGCGATCGGGCGGATCGACACAAGGCTGGCGATCTGGAACGGCGTGCAGAGCCTGTATTACGGTCTCAGCCTCGGCTCGGTGCTGCTGATCGCCGCCATCGGCCTCGCCATCACCTTCGGCGTGATGGGCGTGATCAACATGGCGCATGGCGAGATCGTCATGCTCGGCGCCTACACCACCTTCCTGGTGCAGGAGGTGTTCCGGGCCTGGGCGCCGAACCTGTTCGACTATTCCCTGGCGGTGGCGCTGCCGCTGGCCTTCCTGGTCGCGGCCCTGGCCGGCGTCGCGATCGAGCGCGGCATCATCCGCTTCCTCTACGGAAGGCCGCTGGAGACGCTGCTGGCCACCTTCGGCCTGTCGCTGATCCTGCAGCAGGCGGTGCGCACGATCTTCGGCCCGTCGAACCGCGAGGTCGGCAACCCGGCCTGGATGTCCGGAGCCTTCGACCTGGGCGGCCTGACCCTGACCTGGAACCGGCTCTGGATCATCGTCTTCGCCCTCCTGGTCTTCGCCGCGCTGATGCTGGTGCTGCGCTACACGGCCCTCGGCCTGCAGATGCGGGCGGTGACGCAGAACCGGCGCATGGCCGCGGCCATGGGCATCCGCACCGCCCGGGTCGACATGCTGACCTTCGGCATCGGCTCCGGCGTCGCCGGCATCGCCGGGGTGGCGCTCAGCCAGATCGATAATGTCAGCCCCAATCTCGGCCAGGGATACATCATCGACAGCTTCATGGTCGTGGTGTTCGGCGGCGTCGGCAACCTGTGGGGCACGCTGGTGGGCGCGCTGTCGCTCGGCGTCGCCAACAAGCTCTTGGAGCCCTGGGCTGGGGCGGTGCTGGGCAAGATCGCGATCCTGGTCGGAATCATCCTGTTCATCCAGCGCAAGCCGCGCGGGCTGTTCCCGCTGAAGGGACGGGCGGTGGAATCATGATCACGGCCCGTCTGCTCCGCGCCTCCGGCGGGCCGGCCTTCGCCCTCGGCCTGGTCGCCGCGGCGGTGCTGGTGCTGCTGGCCAACCTGGCGCTGCCGCCGGAGTCGCCGCTGCACGTGCCCGGCTACGCCGTCAGCCTGATGGGCAAGTACCTCTGCTACGCGCTGCTGGCGCTCGCCATCGACCTGGTCTGGGGCTATGTCGGCATCCTCAGCCTCGGCCACGGCGCCTTCTTCGCCCTCGGCGGCTACGCCATGGGCATGTACCTCATGCGCCAGATCGGGCCGCGCGGGGTCTACGGCAACCCGGTGCTGCCGGACTTCATGGTGTTCCTGAACTGGCCGGAACTGCCCTGGTACTGGCACGGCTTCGACCAGTTCTGGTTCGCGGCGCTGATGGTGCTGCTGGTGCCCGGCGCGCTGGCTTTCGTCTTCGGCTGGTTCGCCTTCCGCAGCCGCGTCTCCGGCGTCTATCTGTCGATCATCACCCAGGCGATGACCTACGCCCTGCTGCTGGCCTTCTTCCGCAACGACATGGGCTTCGGCGGCAATAACGGCCTGACCGACTTCAAGGACCTGCTCGGCTTCAGCCTGCAGGCCGACGCGACGCGGGCCGGGCTGTTCCTGGCCAGCGCCGTGGCGCTCGCCGCCGCCTTCCTGATGTGCCGGGCCATCACCCGGTCTCGCTTCGGCAAGGTGATGATCGCCATCCGCGACGCCGAGAGCCGCACCCGCTTCCTTGGCTACCGGGTCGAATCCTACAAGCTCGTGGTGTTCACCCTGTCGGCCATGATGGCCGGGGTGGCCGGCGCGCTCTACGTGCCGCAGGTCGGCATCATCAACCCGGGCGAATTCGCCCCGGCCAACTCGATCGAGGCGGTGATCTGGGTCGCGGTCGGCGGCCGCGGCACGCTGGTCGGACCGATCATCGGTGCCGTCTCGGTCAATCTCGGCAAGACCGTCTTCACCAACCTGCTGCCCGAATTCTGGCTGTTCGCGCTGGGCGGGCTGTTCATCCTGGTGACACTGGTGCTGCCCAAGGGCATCGTCGGCGCGGCGCAGGCGGCCTGGCGGTCCCGGCGCTTGCGCCCCGCCCGGCGCACGGCCGAAGTGGCGACGGAGACGCCGCGATGACCGCGCCGGAAGCGGCCACCCAGGCGCTGCTCTATCTCGACGGCATCACCGTCACCTTCAGCGGCTTCCGGGCGCTCAACGCCCTGTCGCTGGTGATCGAGCCGGGCGAGATGCGAGCGATCATCGGCCCGAACGGGGCCGGCAAGACCACGATGATGGACGTCATCACCGGCAAGACCCGGCCGGATCGGGGCGAGGCGCTGTTCCGCGGCACCCACGACCTGACCCGGCTGGACGAGACGGCGATCGCGGGCCTCGGCATCGGACGAAAGTTCCAGAAGCCGACGGTGTTCGACAGTCACACGGTCGGGGACAACCTCCTCCTCGCCCTGGCCGGCCCGCGATCGCCGACCAACCTGCTGTTCTGCCGGCCCCGCGCCGACACGTCGGAGCGGATCGACGAGATCCTGACGACGACCAAGCTGACGGCGCATCGCGACCGGCTGGCCGGGGCGCTGTCGCACGGCCAGAAGCAGTGGCTGGAGATCGGCATGCTGCTGGCGCAGGAGCCGGCGCTGCTGCTGGTCGACGAACCGGTGGCCGGCATGACCGATGCCGAGACCGAGGAGACGGCGATCCTGCTGCGCGAGATCAACAGGACCCGCTCCGTGGTGGTGGTGGAGCACGACATGCATTTCGTCCGCGCCCTGGACGTCAAGGTGACGGTGCTGCATGAGGGCTCGGTGCTGGCCGAAGGGCCGCTCGACGCCGTCAGCGCCGATCCGCGCGTCATCGACGTCTATCTGGGGCGCTGAGCGATGCTGTCGGTCGAAGGCATCGATCTGTTCTATGGCGCGGCCCAGGCGCTGCGGCGGGTGTCGCTCGGCGTCGGGCCGGGGCAGGTGACCTGCCTGCTCGGCCGCAACGGCGTCGGCAAGACCAGCACGCTGCGCGCCATCGTCGGCCAGCAGCCGGTCGCCGCCGGTAAGATCCTGTGGGAGGGCGAGGACATCACCCGCCTGCCGACGGCGGAGCGGGCGCGGCGCGGCATCGCCTTCGTGCCGCAAGGGCGCGAGATCTTCCCGCTGCTGACGGTGAAGGAGAACCTCGAGACCGGCTTCGCCGTGCTGCCGCGGCGCGAGCGGCGGATCCCGGAGGAGATCTTCGAGCTGTTCCCGGTCTTAAAGTCGATGCTCGGCCGGCGCGGCGGCGACCTGTCGGGCGGGCAGCAGCAGCAGCTGGCGATCGGCCGGGCGCTCGTTACCAAGCCCCGCCTGCTGATCCTGGACGAGCCGACCGAGGGCATCCAGCCCTCGATCATCAAGGACATCGGCCGCGTCATCGCGATGTTGCGCGACCGCGGCACCATGGCGATCCTGCTGGTCGAGCAGTATTTCGATTTCGCCCATGCGCTGGGCCAGCGCCTCGTCGTGCTGGATCGCGGCGAGGTGGTGGTGGACGGGGACAAGACCGCGCTCGATGAAGACAGCGTCCGTCGTCACCTTACGGTCTGAGCCGCCGGCCCCCGAGCCGTCGGTCCTGCCCGTGCCGCTGGCGCGCGCCCGCGGCCGGCTCGACCTCGGCTTCAAGCGGCGCGGGGCCGAGACCGTGCTCGACGCCCTGTTCCAGGAGGGCTGCGCCAAGGCGCGGCTCCCGCGGCGCGAGGCCGGGGCCTTCGCCGGCGCCGTGCTGCTGAACACCGCCGGCGGGCTGACCGGCGGTGACCGGCTGAGCCAGTCGGTGCGCTGGGGCGAGGGGACGGCGGCGACCGTGGCGGGGCAGGCGGCGGAGCGGATCTACCGTTCGCTGGGCGACGCGGCGCGGATCGAGACCCGGCTGGCAGTCGAGCCCAGCGCCACGGCGGAATGGCTGCCGCAGGAGACCATCCTGTTCGACCGTGCCCGGCTGGACCGCGACCTGCAGATCGAGCTGCGCGGCGACGCCCGCTTCCTCGGGGTCGAGGCGGTCGTGTTCGGCCGGGCGGCGATGGGCGAGACGGTGCGGCAGGGCAGCCTGCGCGATGCCTGGCGAATCCGGCGGGACGGGCGCCTGGTCTATGCCGATGCGCTGGCGGTCGACGGCGACCCGGCGGCGGCTTTGGACCGGCCGGGCCTCGGCCGCGGCGCCCGGGCGGTGGCGACCCTGCTGTTCGCGGCGCCCGAGGCGCAGGACCTGATCGACCCGTTGCGCGCGGCGCTGGCCGGGGCCGAAGGGCTGGCCGGCGCCAGCGCCTGGAACGGCATCCTGGTCGCCCGCTTCGCCGCGCCCGACGGCAAGGTGCTGCGGCGCGACCTGATCTCGGCGCTCGGCGTGCTGCGGGCGGGGCGCCCGCTGCCGCGCGTCTGGCAATGTTGACGAAGACCGGGAGGACTCTCCGTGAACCTGACCCCGCGGGAGAAGGACAAGCTCCTGATCGCCATGGCCGCGATGGTGGCGCGCCGGCGGCTGGAGCGCGGCGTGAAGCTGAACCATCCGGAGGCGGTGGCGCTGATCTCCGATTTCGTCACCGAAGGCGCGCGTGATGGCCGCACGGTCGCCGAGCTGATGGCGGCCGGCGCCACGGTGCTGACCCGCGACCAGGTGATGGAGGGCGTGGCCGAGATGATCCACGACGTCCAGGTCGAAGCCACCTTCCCCGACGGCACCAAGCTGGTGACCGTCCACCAGCCGATCCGGTGAGGAGCCGCAGCATGATCCCGGGCGAACTCATTCCAGCGCAGGGCGAGATCGAGCTGAATGCGGGGCGCGACAGCATCGTCCTGACCGTGGCCAACACCGGCGACCGGCCGGTCCAGGTCGGCAGCCACTACCACTTCTTCGAGACCAACCCGGCCCTGTCCTTCGACCGGGCAGCGGCGCGGGGCCGTCGCCTCGACATCCCCGCCGGCACCGCCGTCAGGTTCGAGCCGGGGCAGAGCCGCGAGGTGCGGCTGGTCGCCCTGTCCGGCGCGCGCGTCGCGACCGGCTTCCGCCAGGCGGTCATGGGGCCGCTCGACCCGGTCCAGGGCTGAGGAGGCCGACATGCCCGTTTCCATCTCTCGCGCCGCCTATGCCGACATGTTCGGCCCCACCACCGGCGACCGGCTGCGCCTGGCCGACACAGACCTGATCATCGAGATCGAGCGCGACCACACGGTCTATGGCGAGGAGGTCAAGTTCGGCGGCGGCAAGGTGATCCGCGACGGCATGGGGCAGGGCCAGGCCACGCGGGCCGAGGGCGCCGCCGACACCGTCATCACCAACGCCGTGATCCTCGACCACTGGGGCATCGTGAAGGCCGATGTGGCGATCCGCGACGGCCGCATCGCCCGGATCGGCAAGGCCGGCAACCCGGACATCCAGCCCGGCGTCGACATCGTCATCGGCCCGGGGACCGAGGTGATCGCCGGCGAGGGCAAGATCCTGACCGCCGGCGGCATCGACTGCCACATCCACTTCATCTGCCCGCAGCAGGTGGAGGAGGCGATATCCTCTGGCGTCACCACCCTGGTCGGCGGCGGCACCGGGCCGTCCACCGGCACCAAGGCCACCACCTGCACGCCCGGCCCCTGGCACATCGCCCGCATGCTGCAGGCGGCGGAGGGTCTGCCGGTCAACATCTCGATCTCCGGCAAGGGCAATGCCAGCCGGCCGGACGCGCTGGTCGAGCAGATCCGCGCCGGCGCCTCCTCGATGAAGCTGCACGAGGACTGGGGCACCACCCCGGCCGCGATCGACTGCTGCCTGTCCGTCGCCGACGCGATGGACATCCAGGTGATGATCCACACCGACACGCTGAACGAGAGCGGCTTCGTCGAGGACACCATCGCCGCCTTCAAGGGCCGCACCATCCACGCCTTCCACACCGAGGGCGCCGGCGGCGGCCATGCGCCGGACATCATCCGGGTGGCGGGCCTGCCCAATGTCATCCCGTCCTCGACCAACCCGACCCGGCCCTTCACCGTCAACACGCTCGACGAGCATCTCGACATGCTGATGGTGTGCCATCACCTGGATGCCGGGATCCCCGAGGACGTGGCCTTCGCCGAGAGCCGGATCCGGCGCGAGACCATTGCGGCCGAGGACATCCTGCACGACCTCGGCGCCTTCTCGATCATCTCCTCCGACAGCCAGGCGATGGGCCGGATCGGCGAGGTGATCCTGCGCACCTGGCAGACCGCCCACAAGATGAAGGTCCAGCGCGGCCGGCTGGCGCAGGAGACCGGCGAGAACGACAACGCCCGGGTCAAGCGCTACGTCGCGAAGTACACGATCAACCCGGCGATCGCGCAGGGCCTGTCGCGCCATGTGGGGTCGGTGGAGGTCGGCAAGCTGGCTGACCTGGTGCTGTGGGACCCGGCCTTCTTCGGGGTGAAGCCGGACCTCGTGCTGAAGGCCGGCACCATCTCGATGGCGCTGATGGGCGACCCCAACGCCTCGATCCCGACGCCGCAGCCGGTGCATTACCGCCCGATGTTCGGCGGCTTCGGCCGGGCCATGGCGGCCTCGGCCATCACCTTCGTGTCGAAGGCGGCGCTAGAGGACGGCATCGGCCGGCGCCTGGGCCTGGCGCGCGAGGTGGTGGCGGTCGAGGGCACGCGCGGCATCGGCAAGGCCGACATGATCCACAATTCGGCGACCCCGGTGATCGAGGTCGACCCCGAGACCTACGAGGTCCGCGCTGATGGCGAACTCCTGACCTGCGAGCCGGCCGCGGTGCTGCCGATGGCGCAGCGGTACTTTTTGTTCTGAGATGGCTGTGACCCCGATCGAAACCGAGCCCGCCCCCTCACCCGAAACCGCTGCGCGGTTTCGACCTCTCCCCAAGGAGAGGTACTGGGCCGCGGCCCTTTATCCCTCTCCTCGGGGAGAGGGAGGGGCCCGCGCGCGGAGCGCGTGGGAGGGTGAGGGGGCGGGCTCGGTGTCGACCAACCGGGGCAGGCTATGAAGCGCTTCACCGCCGTCGTCCCGGCCGGGGGCTTCGATCCGGCTGTCGTCTCCGACAGGGTCGTGCTGGACTACGATTCCCGCCACCGCCGCCGCATCGTGCTCTATGGCGAGGCCGGGACCGTGGTGCTGCTCGACCTGTCCGAGGCGGCGCATCTGCGCGATGGCGACGCGCTCCAAGGTGAGGACGGCAGCCTCGTCCTGGTCCGGGCGGCGCCGGAGCGGCTGGTCGAGATCCGCGCCGGCAGCCAGGCGGAGCTGATCCGCATCGCCTGGCATCTCGGCAACCGGCACCTGCCGACCCAGCTGCTGCCCGACGCGCTGCGCATCCGCGCCGACCATGTGATCGAGGAGATGGTGCGCGGCCTCGGCGGCACGGTCGCCGCCGTCGAGGCGCCCTTCGATCCGGAGGGCGGCGCCTATGGCCACGGCGCGGTGCATGGGCATTCACATGGTTGACGCGGCGCTCTACCGGCTGATGGCCTGGCTGTCGCCATCCTACCCGGTCGGCGCCTTCAGCCATTCCAGCGGCCTGGAATGGGCGAACGAGGCCGGCTGGGTCACCGACCGGCCGGGCCTGGTCGCCTGGATCGAGGATGCGCTGGCGAACGGCGCCGGCTGGAACGACGCCGTGCTGTTCGTCCATGCCCACCGCGCCGCCGCGTCCGGCGATGACGACCGACTGGCGGAGGTCGCCGACCTCGCCGCGGCGCTGGCCGCCTCGCGCGAGCGCCAGGTCGAGACCCTGGCCCAGGGGACGGCCTTCCTGACCATCTCGCGCGCCGCCTGGTCGGTGCCGGGGCTGGAGCGGCTGGCCGCGCGTGTGGGCGAGACCGTCGCCTACCCCGTCGCGGTCGCCGCCTGTGCCGCCGGCCACGGCGTCGCCCTGGCCCCGGCGCTGACTGCCTTCCTGCACGCCGTCGCCGCCAATCTGGTCTCGGCGGCGCAGCGCCTGGTGCCGCTGGGCCAGACCGACGGCCAGCGTGCCATCGCCGCACTGATGCCAGCGGTGGAGGAGACGGCGGCGCGCGCCGCGGCCTTGCCGGACGGCGACCCCTTCAGCCAATGCGGCGGCCTGGCCGTCGCCGCCGACATCGCATCGATGCAGCACGAGACCCAGTACACGAGGTTGTTCCGCACATGACCCAGAACGGACCTTTGCGCGTCGGCATCGGCGGCCCGGTCGGCTCCGGCAAGACGGCGCTGATGGACGCACTCTGCCGCGCGTTCCGCGACCGCTACGACATCGCGGCCATCACCAACGACATCTACACCAAGGAGGATGCGGAGTTCCTGAACCGCGCCGGGTCGCTGTCCTCCGACCGCATCCTGGGGGTGGAGACGGGCGGCTGCCCGCACACCGCGATCCGCGAGGACGCCTCGATCAACCTGGCGGCGGTGGCGGAGATGCGGCGCCGCTTCCCGGGCCTCGACCTGGTGCTGATCGAATCCGGCGGCGACAACCTGGCCGCCACCTTCAGCCCGGAGCTGGCGGACATCACCATCTACGTCATCGACGTCTCGGCCGGCGACAAGATCCCGCGCAAGGGCGGTCCGGGCATCACCCGGTCGGACCTGCTGGTGATCAACAAGACCGACCTGGCGTCGCTGGTCGGCGCCTCGCTCGAGGTGATGGACCGCGATGCCCGCAAGATGCGCGGCGACCGCCCCTTCGTCTTCGCCCGGGTGCGTGGCGGCGACGGCGTGGCCGAGATCGCAGCGTTCATCGAGAGGGCGGGGGGGCTGGTTCCACGGTGAAGATCAGGGAATTTATGTTTCAATAAAGACGATTTCTCTATGCTGTCATTGCCGGGCTTGACCCGGCAATCCAGAGAACGTCGCCATCTTCTGGATGCCCGGGTCAAGCCTGGGCATGACAGTTTTGGATTCGTCGTTTCTTGAATATTCCTACCGCACGCCCGCCTTGAGCGCCTGCAGCCAGACCAGGACGGCGGCGGCGCCGGCGTCGGGGACGCCGATGGCGCGCTCGCCGAGATAGCTGGCCCGGCCCAGCCGCGGCAGCATCCGTGCGGTGGCATCGGTGCCGGCGGCGGCCGCGGCGACGCAGACGCCCCAGGCCTCGGCCGGCGACTTGCCGCTGGCCACCGCGGCCGAGAAGGCTTCCGTCGCCGGGTGCAGCGCGTCCAGCATGGTCCGGTCGCCCGGCTTGGCGCCGCCCAGCTCGGCGATCGCCTGCACCGCGACCGCGAAGGCCTCGGCCCAGGCCGCCGGGGCGGGCACCGGCTCACCCGACAGCCGCCGCGAGGCGCGCAGCAGGGCGGTGGCATAGAACGGGCCGGAGCTGCCGCCGATCGCCCGGCGCAGCGCGTCGCCGATCGCGGCCAGCGCCCGCGACGGGTCGGCCCAGGCGGCGTCGGGCAGGGCGCGGATCGCCTCCGCCGCCCGTACCATGCTGGCGCCGAGATCGCCGTCGCCGGCGCGGGAATCGAGATCGGTGAGGTGCGGCTCGGCCTTGACCAGCGCGTCGGCCACGGCGAGCCCCGCCTCCTTCAGCGCCGGGGCCAGCGGCGAGGGCGCGGCGTCGGCCTGGGCCGCCGGCGCCGGCTCCGGCGCGCGGATCCGCCGCTTCGGTCCGATCCGGCCGCCGCCGGGCCAGGCCGGGGCCTGTGCTGGTGCGTCCAGGAGGGCGACCCGCTCGTCGTCCAGCTTCAGCAGGCTCAGCGAGCAGCCCGGCATGTCCAGCGCGGTCAGGAAGTTGCCGGCCCAGGCCCGCTCCACCGCGATGCCGCGCCCGGCCAGGTCGGCCAGGGCGGCGCGGGCGACGATCGACAGCTCCATCGGCGGCGTGGCGCCCAGGCCGTTGACCAGCAGGGCCGCCCGGTCGCCGCGGCCGAGGCCGCGGTCGGACACGATCGCCTCCAGCATCTCGGCCACCAGCTCGTCGGCCGGCTGCAGCGGCCCGCGCCGCACCCCGGCCTCGCCGTGGATGCCGAGGCCCAGCTCGATCTCGGTCTCGCCCAGGGTGAAGCCGGGCTTGCCCGCGGTCGGCACGGTGCAGGCGCCCAGCGCCACGCCCATGGTGCCGAGATCGGCTGCCGCGGCGCGGGCCAGGGCGGCGACCTCGGCCAGGGGCTTGCCGGCGGCGATCGCGGCACCGGCCAGCTTGTGGATCAGCACGGTGCCGGCGATGCCGCGGCGGCGATCCTTTTCGACCGTGTCGCGCAGCGCCACGTCGTCGGCCACCACCACGATCTCGACCGGGATGCCTTCCTCCTGCGCCAGCTCGGCGGCCAGGCCGAAGTTCAGCCGGTCGCCGGTGTAGTTCTTGACCACCAGCACCGCGCCCAAGGGGCCGGCGGCGGCGCGGATGCCGGCCAGCACGGCGTCGACGCTGGGGGAGGTGAAGACGTCGCCGGCGACGGCGCCGGTCAGCAGGCCGGGGCCGACATAGCCGGCATGGGCCGGCTCGTGCCCGCTGCCGCCGCCGGACAGCAGCGCGACCGGGCGTGAGGCCGGCACCGGCAGGTCGGCGCGGACCACCACCGCCTCCTCCTCCAGGAGCGCCAGGCCGGCATGCAGGTCGACGAATCCTTCCAGCATCTCGCGCAGGACATGGCGCGGATTGTTGATCAGCTTCTTCACGTCACGGCCCTCGGTGGTCAGGTCGGGGATCGGGGGAGGAACGGTTCAGCCTTCGTTTCGTTGCCAGACCTCGGCCAGGGCCGGGTCGGCGCGCAGCCGGCCGGCGATCGCGGACAGCTTCGGGCATTCGGCGGCGAACCATTCGCTGCGCGGCCGCCAGCGATTCATCACCGCGACGTAGATGTCGATGGCGGTTCGGGTGCCGCCGAGGAACCAGGGGGCGCCCGCCGCCGCCTCCATCTGCCGCCACAGCACCTTGCGGTGCTCGTCGGTCGAGGCGCGCAGCTCGGCCTTCGCCTGGTCGCCGGTGACCCAGCGGCCGGGGTCGTCGCCATAGGCCCAGGTCGGATACAGGGCGGCGACGATGAACACCAGGCGGCGCAGGAAGGCGGGGCGGTCCGGATGGCCGGCCGGCGGGGCCAGCCCGGCGTCGGGCGCGACATCGGCGAGGTGCAGGGTGATCGCGCCGCTCTCGGTCATCACCGTGCCGTCGGGCAGGACCAGAACCGGCACCTGGGTCAGCGGGTTCAGGCGCTGCAGCATCTCGCGGTCGGCCGGGCTGTCGAAGACGTCGACCGACTTGATGGCGAAGGGTACGCCGGCGAGGGTCAGCATGATCTCGCTGAGTGTCGAGCCGGTGCCGGGCGTGGCGTAGAGCGTGTACATCGGTCCTCCCCTTCGTCGCGCTCCGCACTCCTAACACGGCGCGGCGCGACGGGACATCCGGTGCTAGAACCCGCGCCCCTGAAAGGGCTGCCCGGTCAGCAGCGAGACCAGATGCGCCAGCATCAGGATCACCACCAGCGCCGCCGCCATCATCACCGGGATCACCGGGAACAGCCGCACCTCGCCCGGCGGCGGGCGGCGCCGGTCCATCACCGCCATGGCGGCGACCACCGCCAGGGCGACGGCGAGGATGATGGAGGTGTTGACCAGGTCGAGCTGCATCGCGGCTCCGCGGTAGCATTCCCGCGGCCTCGACGGAAGGTCCGGGTTGCATCGTCGGCCGCGATTGCCGATATCGGCGCGGGCGGAGAGCAACGGGGCCGGACGATGAAGCGCTTCTACAAGACGGTGGGTGTGGTGCCGGCGGGCGGCGGGTTCGGCATCGCCCTCGACGGCAAGCCGATCAAGAGCCCGGCCAAGGCCGAGTTCGTCCTGCCCAGCCGGGCCCTGGCCGAGGCGGTGGCGGCGGAGTGGGAGGCGCAGACCGAGGAGGTGGTGCCGTCCACCATGCCGCTGATGCAGCTGGCCGCGACGGCGATCGACAAGGTCGCGCCGAACCGGCAGCTGATCATCGACACGATCGCTCCCTATGGCGGCACCGACCTGCTGTGCTACCGGGCCGAGGCGCCGGCGGCGCTGGCCCAGCGACAGGCCACTGCCTGGCAGCCGCTGCTCGACTGGGCGATGACCGCGCATGACGCGCCGCTGACCGCGACCTCCGGCATCGTCCACCAGGCTCAGCCGGAATCGAGCCTGGCGGCGCTGCGCGCGGCGGTGGCGGCGCAGGATGACTGGCGGCTGACGGCGCTGCACCAGGCGACGGCGCTGACCGGCTCGCTGGTGCTGGGCCTCGCCCTCCTGGCCGGGCGGATCGACGCCGACGAGGCCTTCGAGCTGGCCGAGCTCGACGCCAGCTTCCAGATCGAGCGCTGGGGCGAGGATGCCGAGGCGGCGGCCCGGCGCGCGGCGCTCAGGGCCGAACTGCAGGCGGCGGCGCGGCTGGTCGAACTGGCAATGCGCTGACTGGAGCGTCCGGCGGCGCGACCTATCTGAAGGGCAGAGGACCGGCCCGCCAGTGGCTGTCCTCTCGTGCTCAACAGGCCCGGACGCGTCATGGCTGCGACCTCGCGTGTGCTGTTCTCCTCGCCGCTGATCGAGATCGCGGATGTGGCGTGCCACGCGCCGAGATCCGGACGCGGCTGCGAGCGCTGCGGCCGGCATTCGTCGATCACCATCGTCCGGCGCGGCGTCCACGCCTACCACGCGCGCGGGACCACGGCGCTGGCCGAGCCGGGCCTGGCGCTGCTCTACCGCGGCGGCGAGAGCTACTGTCTCAGCCATCCCTACGACCGGGAGGTGCCGGACCGGTCGACCTGCATCGAGTTCGGCCCGGCCCTGCTGGAGGAGGCCTTCGGCCCGCGGCCCCTGGCGCGCGATCTCGGCACGCATCTCCGCCCCGGCACCCAGACCCTCACCCTGCAGGTCATGGCCGCGGTCGCGGCCGAGGCCGGGGACCGGCTGGCGGCCGAGGAGGCGGCGCTCGGCCTGGTGCGGGCGGTGGCTGGAGACTTCGGCCTGGCGCGGGACGATCGAAGGGCGCCGGCACGGCGGCGCGTCGACCGGGCGCGGGCCTTCATCGCCGCGGCGCCGGCGGCCGATCGCGGCATCGACGCCGTGGCGGCCGCCGCCGCGTGCTCGCCCTTCCACCTGGCCCGGCTGGTCCGGCGCGAGACCGGGATGACGATCCGCCAGTACCGGCTGCGGCTGCGCCTGGCGGTCGCGCTGGAGGAGCTGGCCGGGGGTGCCGCGGATCTCAGCGCCCTGGCCGTTCGGACCGGCTTTGCCGATCACAGCCATATGACCGGATCCTTCCGCAAGGTGTTCGGGAAGACGCCGAGCGCACTGCGCCGGACGCTGCGATCCGCCGGACTGACCCAACTGAGCACGTTTTTGCAAGCGCGCGCCGCGGCGGCTGCCTAGCTCTTGGCCATCGGCGCCGCCGTCCCGACGGCCGCGCCTCGTCCCCCTCATCACGGAGACGGAGCCATGATCCT
Source organism: Inquilinus sp. Marseille-Q2685 (assembly GCF_916619195.1). Lineage (NCBI taxonomy): Bacteria > Pseudomonadati > Pseudomonadota > Alphaproteobacteria > Rhodospirillales > Rhodospirillaceae > Inquilinus > Inquilinus sp. Marseille-Q2685. The sequence continues at coordinate 1,665,367 of NZ_CAKAKL010000001.1, read as the reverse complement.
ACCCGCCAATGCCGACCGGAGCGTCCGGCACCGCTTTGTCACGATCGACGGGATCCGGATCTTCACCCGCGAAGCCGGGCGCGAGGATGCGCCCGCCGTCCTGCTGCCGCACGGCTATCCCTGCTCCTCCTACCAGTTCCGCAATCTGATGCCGGCGCTGGCCGATCGCTGGCGCCTGGTCGCGCCGGACTTCCCCGGCTTCGGCCACAGCGACACGCCCGAAGGCTTCGCCTACGACTTCGACGGCTATGCCGGATTCCTGGAGCGATTGGTCGAGGTGCTGGGGCTCGAGCGCTTCGCCCTCTACCTGCACGACTACGGCTCGCAGATCGGCCTGCGCCTGGCGATCCGGCGGCCGGACCGCATCGCGGCGCTGATCGTCCAGAACGGCGACATCTACGAGGACGCGCTCGGCCCGAAATACGCCTTCCTGACGGACTACTTCGCCCACCCGACGGCCGAGGCGCGCGCCAGGCTCGTCGCGGCGGGCAGCGAGGAAGGCTTCCGCGACGAGTTCCTGAACGACGTCCGCGACGATCTCGCCGAGCGCATCCCGCCGGATCTGTGGACGCTGCACTGGCCGCTGATGGACACGCCCAAGCGCCGCGAGATCGCGGTCGGGCTGATGGAAGGGTTGAAGGAGAATCTGGGCTGGTTCCCCCGCTACCAGGCCTATCTGCGCGAGCACCGCCCGCCGACGCTGATCGCCTGGGGCCCGCAGGACGGCTACATGCCCGAGGCGTCGGCGAAGGCGTATCTGCGCGATCTGCCGGGAGCGGAGTTCCACCTGCTCGACGGCGGTCATTGGGCGCTGGAGACCAATCTCGACGAGATCGTGCACCTCGCGCGGGACTTTCTCGGCCGCGTGCACGGCGCTTGAGGAGGAGACGATGAGCGACAATGCCAAGCGACCCGCAATCGCCCGGATCTGGCGCGGCCGCACCCGGCCCGAGCGGGCCGACGAGTACGAGGCCTACAATTACGAGGTCGGGATCAAACCCCTGATCGAGAAGGCGCTGGGGGTGCAGACCTTCCGCGAGGACCGCGACACCCACTCCGAGTTCATGACGATCTCCTATTGGGAGAGCGTCGAGGCGATGGCGCGGTTCACCGGCAGCGATCCGACCCGGATCCACCATCTGGACCGGGACGCGGAGTTCCTGATCGAGCTGCCGACCGAGGTGCAGATCCTGGAGATCCGCGCCTCGCACGGCGACACCGGCGGCGACGGCCGGTGACGCTCACCCCGTCTTCTTCAGCCGGGTCTCCACCAGCCGCGACCACAGCGTGGCGCCGACCGGCAGGATCTCGTCGTTGAAGTCGTAATGCGGGTTGTGCACCGGAACGCTGCCCTTGCCGTTGCCGATGAACAGGAAGGCGCCCGGCTTCTCCGCCAGCATGTAGGCGAAATCCTCCGACGCCATGACGATGGCGCCGTCGCCGTCGACCGCATCGGCGCCCAACGCCTCCACCGCGGCCTCGGCGACCCAGGCCGTCTCCGCGTCGTCGTTGATCACGGGAATGACCTTGATCTGCACCTTGGGCTCGGCCCGGCCGCCGAAGGCGGCGGCGACGTCGCGGGCGATCGTCTCGATCCGCGCCTTCAGCGCCTCCAGCACCTCCATCCGCAGCGCGCGGAAGGTGCCGCGCAGCACGGCGGTGTCGGGGATCACGTTGTAGGCGTCGCCGGCATGGATCTGGGTGACGCTGACCACGGCGGAATCGAGGGCGGCGACGTTGCGGGCCACCACGCTCTGCAGCGCCGTCACCACATGCGCGGCGATCAGCACCGGGTCGACCCCCGTCTCCGGCAGCGCGCCATGGGCGCCGCGGCCGGCGATCTCGATGTCGAAGATGCCGCCGCCGGACATGGTCGCGCCCGGGCGGACCATGACCCGGCCGGCCTCCAGCGTGTGGAAGTTGTGCATGCCGAACACGGCCTCGCAGGGGAACTGGTCGAACAGCCCGTCGGCGATCATCGCCTGGGCGCCGCCGCGGCCCTCCTCGGCCGGCTGGAAGATGAAGTGCACCGTGCCGTCGAAGTTGCGTGTCGCCGCCAGATAGCGGGCCGCGCCCAGCAGCATGGTGGTGTGGCCGTCATGGCCGCAGGCATGCATGGTGCCGGCGGTCCGCGACCGGTGGCCGAAGCCGTTCGCCTCCTGCATCGGCAGCGCGTCCATGTCGGCGCGCAGCGCGATCGCCCGCGGATTGTTGCCGACCCTCAGCGTGCCGACCACGCCGGTCCTGCCGATCCCGGTCGCCACCTCGCAGCCGAAGGCGCGCAGCCGCTCCGCCACCAGGGCGCTGGTGCGGTGCTCCTCGAAGCCCAGCTCGGGATGGGCGTGGATGTCCCGGCGCCATTCGGTCAGCTCGTCGGCGAAGCCGGCGATCATCGGGTCGATCTTCATGGCTGGTCCTCGCGGGAATGTCAGACGATATCAGGACCCAAGGCCTAGCGGCTGGCAAGCCCCGATCTCGCCCATCCTCCCGCCGCGTGCTATTGCAGGCGGATGACGCTTTGCGGACATCCGCGGGGGGAGAATGCGCGAGATCCTTGAGGTGCTCGAGAAGAAGCGCGCGGCGGCGCGCCTCGGCGGCGGCAGGAAGCGGGTCGAGGCCCAGCACGCCAAGGGCAAGCTGACGGCGCGCGAGCGTCTCGAAGTCTTCCTCGACCCCGGCTCCTTCGAGGAATGGGACATGTTCGTCGAGCACCGCTCGGCGGATTTCGGGATGGCCGAGCAGAAGGTGCCGGGCGACGGCGTGGTCACCGGCTTCGGCACCGTCGACGGCAAGCTGGTCTTCGTCTTCAGCCAGGACTTCACGGTGTTCGGCGGCTCGCTGTCCGAGGCGCATGCCGAGAAGATCTGCAAGATCATGGACCAGGCGATGAAGGTCGGCGCGCCGGTCATCGGCCTGAACGATTCGGGCGGCGCCCGGATCCAGGAGGGCGTGGCCTCGCTCGGCGGCTATGCCGAGGTGTTCCAGCGCAACGTCCTGGCCTCGGGCGTGGTGCCGCAGATCTCGCTGATCATGGGGCCCTGCGCCGGCGGCGCCGTCTATTCCCCGGCGATGACCGACTTCATCTTCATGGTGAAGGACAGCTCCTACATGTTCGTCACCGGCCCGGACGTGGTGAAGACGGTGACGCATGAGGTGGTGTCGGCCGAGGATCTCGGTGGCGCCGTCACCCACACCGCCAGGTCCGGCGTCGCCGACCTGGCCTTCGAGGACGATGTCGAGGCGCTGCTGCGGCTGCGCGACTTCGTCGGGTTCCTGCCATCCTCGAACCGCGCCCCGGCGCCGATCCGTCCGACCGAGGACCCGGCCGACCGGCCGGAGATGTCGCTCGACACCCTGATCCCGGCCAACCCGAACAAGCCCTACGACATGAAGGAGCTGATCGGGAAGGTGGTGGACGAGGGCGACTTCTTCGAGCTGCAGCCGGCCTTCGCCGGCAACATCGTCATCGGCCTGGCGCGGATGCAGGGCCGCACCGTCGGCATCGTCGCCAACCAGCCGATGGTGCTGGCCGGCTGCCTGGACATCGATTCCAGCCGCAAGGCGGCACGCTTCGTCCGCTTCTGCGACGCCTTCAACATCCCGATCGTCACCTTCGTCGACGTGCCGGGATTCCTGCCCGGCACCAGCCAGGAATACGGCGGCATCATCAAGCACGGCGCCAAGCTGCTGTTCGCCTATGCCGAGGCGACGGTGCCGAAGGTCACGGTGATCACCCGCAAGGCCTATGGCGGGGCCTATGACGTGATGGCGTCGAAGCATCTGCGCGGCGACGTCAACTACGCTTGGCCGACGGCGGAGATCGCGGTGATGGGGCCGAAGGGCGCCGTCGAGATCATCTTCCGCGCCGATCTCGGCGATGCCGAGAAGATCGCGGCGCGAACCGAGGAGTACCGCGAGAAATTCGCCAACCCCTTCGTCGCCGCGGCGCGCGGCTATGTCGACGACGTGATCATGCCGCACAACACCCGGCGCCGGATCTGCAAGGCCCTGGCGATGCTGGCCGACAAGAAACTCGAGAACCCCTGGAAGAAGCACGACAACCTGCCCCTGTGACAGGCGGCGTCACAGCAGCGGCCGCAGCGCCAGGTCGAGGCCGAGCAGCAGCAGCCCGAGGAAGAACCAGCGCCGGAACACCTCCGGCCGTACCCTGAGGCGCAGCCATTGCCCGGCGGCCATGCCGAGCAGCGCCGGCGCCAGCGCCAGCAGCGAGGTGCCGGCGGCCGCCAGCGGGAAGGCGCCGTCCCGCGCCAGGCCGGCGGCCAGCGCCAGGGTCGAGACGGTGAAGGACAGGCCCAGCGCCTGCACCAGGTCCTCCTTCTCCAGCCCCAGCGCCTGCAGGAACGGCACTGCCGGGATGACGAAGACCCCGGTGGCGGCGGTGACCAGGCCGGTGGCGGCGCCGACCGGGGCCGACCACCAGCGCTCCGCCCGGGGCGGCACCGAGAAGCGCGGACCCGCCAGGCCGATCGCGGCGTAGACGACCAGCGCCGCGCCGAGCGCGGTGGTGGCGCGCCCGGCGCCAGTGCCGGTCAAGAGGCCGGCCCCGGCCCAGGTGCCAAGGCAGATCCCGGCCATCATCGGCCACAGCCGGCGCAGCAGCCCGCCGAAGCGCGGCCCGGCGAAGAGCTGCCAGAGATTGGTCACCAGCGACGGCACCACCAGCAGTGCCGCGGCCTGGGCCGGCGCCATGGCCAGGCCGAGCAGCCCCATCGCCACCGTCGGCAGGCCGAGCCCGACCACGCCCTTGACGAAGCCGGCGAGCAGGAAGGTGAGGGCGACGAGGAGCAGCAGCGGGTCGGTCATGGCCGGAGCTTGCTCGGAGCCGCCGCCGGCGACAATGTGGGAAGGACGGAGCCAGCCTTCGGCCAGGGCGAAGGCTGGCTCCGTCGGAGGAGGTGCCGATGCGCTTCGACCTGACCGATCTGCGCCTGTTCCTGCATGTCGCCGAGGCCGGCAGCATCACCGCCGGCGCCGAGCGGGCGAGCCTGGCTCTCGCCTCGGCCAGCGCCCGCATCCGCGGCATGGAGGCGGCGGCCGGCACGGCGCTGCTGCGGCGCGGCCGGCGCGGCGTGGCCCCGACCCCGGCCGGCGAGGCGGTGCTGCACCACGCCCGGCTGGTGCTGCAGCAGATGGAGCGGCTGCGCGGCGAGCTCGGCGACTATGCCCGCGGCCTCAAGGGCCATGTCCGCATCCTCGGCAACACCGCGGCGGTGACCGAGTTCCTGCCCGAGCCCCTGGCCGCATGGCTGGCCGCCCATCCCCGCATCGACATCGACCTGGAGGAGCGGCCGAGCCACGCCATCGTCGAGGCGGTGGCCGCCGGGCTGGCCGATCTCGGCATCGTCGCGGACATGGCCGAGGGCGGCGGGGTCGAAGGGCTGGAGCGCATCCCGTTCCGGATCGACCGGCTGGTGCTGGCGGTGCCGCGCGGCCACCCGCTGGCCGCCCGCCGCCGCATCGCCTTCGCCGAGGCGCTGGGCGAGGATTTCGTGGGCCTGAGCCCCGGCAGCGCGCTGCAGGACCATCTCGCCCGCCACGCCGCCCGGGCCGGCCGTCCGCTCAAGCTGCGGGTCCGGCTCGGCGGCTTCGACGCCGTATGCAGGATGGTGGAGCAGGGCGTCGGCCTGGCGGTGGTGCCGGAGACGGCGGCGCGGCGCTGCCGCCGCAGCATGGCGGTCCGGGCAGTGCCGCTGTCCGATCCTTGGGCGCTGCGCCGCCTGTCGATCTGCGTCCGCCGCCTCGACGCCCTGCCGGTTCATGCCAGGCGGCTGGTGGAGCATCTGGCGCAGGACGCTACGGCAGGCCAATAATCGCGAGTTGGCGCGCTGCATGGGGGGCATCTTGCTGACGAGACTCAATTTCGCCGGGTTCGCGATCCTGTCGCTGCTGGCCGTCGTGCTGGTCGGTTGCAACCACAAGATGACGCAACGCTTTGATCCAGCGGAGTATTCGGCATATGCAGGGCCGGGCGACGGCGCGATCCTGGGTCAGGGATTCCTGCGTGACCGCGGTCGCCGCATCGTCCCCTGTGCGCGTCAGCTGGTCATCATCACGCCCGCGACGGCATACACCCGCGAGTGGGCGATGTCCCTCAGACGCGGTTGGGATACGGACAGCTCCGAGATCACCCGCTTGCGAGACCACGGCATCGGGCGATCGGCCGTATGCGATCTGGACGGCCGCTTCACCATAGAGAATCTTAAGCCCGGTCGCTGGATTGCTGTGATCGCCGTGATCTTCCCGGTGGGATACCCGGCCGTGGGCGACGCCATTTGGGGCGAGGTCGATGTCCGGCCGGGCCAAGCCGCGGAACTGACCCTGACCCAGTAAGGGTCGGATCATCGTTTATCAGCACCGTCACCGCTCCGGCAGCGGCAGCCGCTCGGTCTCGTCCGGGATGGTGCCGAAGCGGCCCTCGCGCCAGTCTTCCTTGGCCTGCTCGATGCGCTCGCGGCTGCGGGCGACGAAGTTCCACCACAGCTTGCGCGGGCCGTCGAGCGGCTCGCCGCCGAACACCAGGAGGCGCGTCTCCTCCAGCGCCTGGACCTCGACCATGTCGCCGGGGCGCAGCACCAGCAGGCGCTGCGGCGGGAAGTCGTCGCCGCCGATCCGGACACTGCCGGAGACGACATAGACCGCCCGCTCCTCATGCTCGGCCGGCAGCGGCAGCACCGCCCCGGCCTGCAGCGCCGCGTCGAGATAGAGCGTCTCGGAGAAGGTGGCGACCGGCGAGCGCGCGCCATAGGCCGAACCGACGATCAGCCGCACGGACTTGCCGGCATCCTCGATCACCGGCAGGTCGTCGACGCCGTGATGGGCGAAGCTAGGGGCCACCTCCTCATAGGGGGCGGGCAGGGCCACCCAGGTCTGCACCCCGAACAGGGTCGATCCGCTGGCGCGCAGGGCCGGCGGCGTGCGCTCGGAATGGGCGATGCCGCTGCCGGCGGTCATCCAGTTGACGTCGCCGGGGCGGATCAGCTGGCGGGTGCCCAGGCTGTCGCGATGCGTCTGCTCCCCGGCGAACAGATAGGTCACGGTGGCCAGGCCGATATGCGGGTGCGGCGGCACGTCGATGCCTTCGCCGGCGCCGAACAGGGTCGGGCCCATCTCATCGACGAAGACGAAGGGGCCGACCGAGCGCTTCTGCATCGACGGCACGGCGCGCCGCACCTCGAAGCCGCCGATGTCGGCGGTGCGCGGGATCACCACGGTCTCGATGAAGGGGCAGGGCGTCTCGCCGACGGCGGGATCGCGGGTCGGTTGCCAGCTCATCGTCTCTCCTGTGCCGGCGGACGCGGATGGACGGCCGTGCCGTTCGACCGTACCCTTCGCTCCGGCATCAGCCAAGGGGAGCAATGATGGCCGAGACCACCCGGGACGCCGCCCAGGATACTCCGACCGGGGCCGCCGGCGAGACCGTGATCTGGAAGATCCGCACCGCGTTGCGCGCGACCTTTTACATCTGGGTGCCGGCCATCGTGCTGGCGGTGCTGCTCGGCCTCGTCGGCGGACCGCTGGCCGCGGTGCCGATCGTTCTGGCCCTGGTCTGGACCGCCTGGCGCTGGCTGACCAGCTACGAGCTCACCAGCGAGCGGCTGATCATCCGCTCAGGCTTCCTGGTGCGGAAGCGCGAGGAGGTGGAGCTGTTCCGGGTGCGCGACTTCTCGCTGTCGCGGCCGCTGCACTGGCTGGTGCTGGGGCTGGGCACGGTCGGACTGACCACGCGCGACCAGTCGGCCCCGAACATACTGATCGGCCCGATCGCCATGCCGGAGACCCGGCTGGATGAGCTGCGCCGGGCCACCGTGGCGCGGCAGAACCGGGTGCGCTTCCGCGAGGTCGAGGTGTCCTCGGCCGGCGACGAGACGCATGGCGGCGACCATGGCCATGGCGGCGGGGCGCTGCCGGGGTAGCCTTTCGCGCCCCTAAAGCTGTCATGCCCGGGCTTGATCCGGGCATCCAGAGACTGTCGACATCTTCTGGATTGCCGGGTCAAGCCCGGCAATGACAGGGAAGGAAGAAGCGAGGCTCACTCGTCGTTGAACGGCCCGATCATCAGCGGCTCGAGCTTGAACCAGTTGCCGAGCTGGCTGTAGGTCAGCTTCACCGGCTTCAGGTCCCAATACACCTCCGACCGGGTCGGGCCGATGCATTCCATCTGACCGGATTCGTTCTTCTCGCGGCGGCAGCCATCCTCGCTGTCGAGGTAGTAGACGCGGCCGTAGAGCCCGGCCTGGTCCTGCTCCACCGTGCCGAAGAACGCCTCGACATCGGCATCCTTGTTCTCGCCGCCGAAGAAGGCTTCCTCCGGCTTCACCACCGGCTCGTTGAAGCGCAGGTTGTAGTCGTAATAGCCGGTGTAGTTGCGGCTCTGCCCCTTGGCGTCGGTGAAGTTGCCCTCTTCCTCGACATAGCGGATCGAGCCGGTGACCTTGTCGGTGTAGGCCTGGTTGCCGACGGCGTATTGAAAGGTGATGCCGTTGTTGTCGGTCAGCCAGTTGCCGAGCTCGTAATCGTAGTCGAGATTGCCCGACACCCGCGTCTGCGGCAGGAAGGAGAACGGGCCCGGCGCCAGCACCAGCCCCTGGAAGGACAGCGGGTCCGGGTTCTTCACCTGGATCGTCACCACCTTGCCGTTGACGGTGCGGGAATACAGCTTGTCGGCGGCCTTGGAGGCGCGGCTGATCTGCTCGCCCAGCTCCCACCAGCGGGTCACCTCGCGGCCCTGGATGACGCCGCCGAACTTCCCGCTGGATTGCTGGCCCTTGACGATGTCGAGCCGCAGATTGCCGGATTCGGGCTGGTAGCGCCCGCCCTCGTCGATCGGCGTCTCGCCGCGCAGGATCGCCACTTCCTTGGCCACCTGGCTCGGGTTCTGCGGGTTGTTGACGTCGATCTTGAGGCTGTAGGTGATGGTGTCCTCCGGCTTGCGCTGGGCCGAGCCGGAATAGGCCATCAGGTCCGCGACCGTGAGATTCTCGATGCTGTAGACGTCGAGGCCGTTGCTGTTGCGGACGCTGCGCGAGTTGAAGTCGATGGTCATGTGGCCGGTGACCTTGGCGCCGTCGGTCACGGTCTGCAGGCCGCGGTTGCCGCTCTGGGCCCAGGCCGGCGCCGCCGCAAGCAGTGCGGCCAAGGTCGCGACGCCCGCTGTCACGCGATGAGTCATGGTCTCCCCCTTCGAATCTGCCTTGGGCGGGGCTGTCTCCGCCGGCCGCAGTCTGGCACTGCATATTGGGGCAGGCGACTCGGGGCTTTTCGATGGCGAAGACGGGGCAGGGCGGCGGCGGGGTGGCCGTGACGGTGCGGCCGATGCGCGGCGACGCGGTGGAGATCGCGGCGGTGGTGGCGCTGATCCGCGGCGCCTTCGCGGATTACATCGACCGGCTCGACCCGCCGCCCAGCGCGGTGCGCGAGACGGCGGAGAGCGTGGCGGCGCTGCTGGACCGCGAGCACGGGCTGGTGGCCGAGGTGGGCGGCGCGGCGGTCGGCTGCCTGTTCCTGCAGCGGCGCGACGGCGGCGACATCTATATCGGCCGGGTCGCGGTGGCCCGCGCGCATCGCCGCGGCGGCGTCGGCCGGGCGCTGATGGCGGCGGCCGAGGCGGAGGCGCGGCGGCTGGGCGGGGGGCGGCTGACGCTCGGCGTCCGCCTGGCGCTGGACGGCAACCGCCGGTTCTTCGCCTCGCTCGGCTTCGCCGAGGGCGCGCTGCACGCCCATCCCGGCTACGACCGGCCGACCTGGTTGGAGATGACGAAGGCGATTGGGTGAGGGGCAGCTGTGCCGACTTGGGCCGCTTTCGACCCCAAGCGTCACCACGGCTTTGCCGATTGACGGAGCGAGCGCATGCAGAGCCGATGGGAGCGGTCTTTTGGTCCAATTCTCATGCTAAGCTCGCGACAAACAGGCAGCATTACGAGAAGCCATTATGGGCGGTACGAACCCACAAAAAATTTTACCGCCGCCGCGGAAACTATTCTGGCGAGACCCGCTTCGCCTCGTCATGATGAGGGCTTGCAATCGGACTCAGCGGATCGGTGTTGGGGGATCAGTATCCGATCGCATCCGACCTGGGCTTAATCGGTATGGCACTGGGAGTTTCTGCAGCTATTGCCGTGCAGATTCGAAAGAGAAGTGGCCGCGACTAAAAAGTACCGTTTTCCGCCCTTTGGCGACAGCCGCATCACGGACAGGCCGCCTCACCCCCGAAAGCTCCGACGGAACTCGCGCGGGGTCATCGCCTTCAGCGCCCGGAACTGGCGGTTGAAATTGGCGATGTTTTGATAGCCGACCTCGTCCGCGACATGGGCGATCGGCCGGTCGCTGTTGATCAGGAGCGAGCAGGCCTGGCCGATGCGCAGCTGGGCGACGTAGCGCGACACGGTCAGACGGGTGTGGCGGCGGAAGAAGCGGTGGAAGGCCGAGGGGCTGAGGCAGGCCAGGCCGGTCAGCGCCGCGATCGGGATCTCGTCGCGATAATGCGCATGGATGTGGTTCAGCACCCGGTCGATCCGCGCCTGCTCCGGCGCCGCCACGGCGGCCGGCAGCGGCGCCGGGGCGGCCAGCGGCGCCCGGCCCTCGTCCCGCGCCAGGACGGTCAGCACCTCGATCAGCCGCAGCAGCCGACCGGCGGGGTCGAGCTCCGGCATCGCCTCGATCGCCGGCCGCACCGATGCGGAGGCAAGGGCGGAGAAGGCGAGGCCGCGTCCGGCCTCGTCGAGGATGCGCCCGACCGGCCGCAGTTCGGCCAGCGAGCCCACCAGCCGTGCCGCCCAGTCCGGCGAGAACCACATCACCAGGGCGATGTGCGGCCGGGCCGGGTCGATCCGCTCGCGCGAGCACCAGGTGTGCGGCAGGTTGGGGCCGACCAGCACCAGGTCGCCGTCGTCGTATTGCCCGAGATGGTCGCCGACATGGCGCTGGCCGCGGCTGTTCAGGGTCAGCGTCAGCTCGAATTCCGGGTGGTAGTGCCATTCGAACGGGATGGCGTCGTCCAGCCGCCGGTTCAGCAGCGTCCAGGACGCATCCCCCGGCACCGTCACCTTCTCGAAGATCGGCTGCATGGCCAGAACTGATACGCAATGACGGCCCGCACTTGGCCGGACGCGACTCCAGTATCAGTTTTTGGCATGCGGCGCCAACATGGCGCAACCGAACGGCGCTACAGTCCCGGACATGGACGGCGGACCGCCGCCGCACTGCTCAGGGGAAACGCCACGATGGACCGCTATCAGTACGGGGATAACCGGCCGGGCAACGCCTCGGTCTCCTACGCCTTCGACACCCAGCTCAAGGATATCGAGAAGACGCTGCCGCTGCGCGTCCTGTCCGCCGAGGACTGGCAGCACTGGATCACCTGGGGCTATGTCGTCGTCCCGAACGCCGTCCCGGCCGAGAACATCCGCCGCACCTGCGACCTGCTGTGGGAGTTCCAGGAGATGGACCCGGCGGATCCGGAGAGCTGGACCAAGCCCCAGCTGCGCGACCATGCGATGAAGGAGCTGAACAACAGCGGCATGGTCGAGATCTACAACCATCAATTCCTGTGGGACAACCGCCAGCACCAGCGGGTCTACGACGCCTTCGTCGACATCTGGGACACCGAGCGCCTGTGGGTCACGATCGACCGCGCCAACCTGAACCCGCCGAACCGGCAGGCGCGCGGCTTCAACGGCTTCATCCACTGGGACGCCGACACCTCGCTGACGCCGCTGCCGGTGAACTGCCAGGGCGTGCTGTCGCTGGTCGACACCGATCCGGAGATGGGCGGCTTCCAATGCGTGCCGGAGCTGTTCCGGACACTGGAGGTCTGGCGCGAGACCCAGCCGGCCGACCGCAACCCCTGGGCGCCGGACACCACCGGCTTCGAGATCAAGAACATCACCATGAAGGCCGGCGACCTCCTGATCTTCAACAGTCTGCTGGCCCACGGCATCCGGCCGAACCGGTCGCAGGACCGGGTGCGGATGGCGCAGTACATCTCGATGACCCCGGCGGACGAGGGCAACGCCGAGCTGCGCGAGTGGCGCATCCAGTCCTGGCGCGACCGCGAGCCGCCGAAGGGCTATGCCTTCCCCGGTGATCCGCGGGAATGGGAGAAAACCCGCTACGAGCGTGCCCGCCTGACCCCGCTCGGCGAGAAGCTGCTCGGCCTCGCCTCCTGGGACGAATAGCGGGCATCTGCGGTCCTGTTCGCTCCTTCCTCTCGCCCCCATCTCCTGGGGGCGAGAGGAAGGAGCCCGCACCATGGACCTGCACGGCAAGACCATCCTGATCACCGGCTCGACCGATGGCGTCGGCCGCTGGGTCGCCCGGCGGCTGGCCGCCGACGGCGCCCATGTGCTGCTGCACGGCCGCAGCGAGGAGCGCGGCCGGGCGGTGCTGGAGGCGATCCAGGCCGAGGGTGGAAGTGCCGAGTTCCTGCCGGCCGACCTGTCCTCGCTGGCCGAGGTGCGGCGGCTGGCCGAGGCCGTGCTGGCGCGGCACGACCGTCTCGACGTGCTGATCAACAATGCCGGCATCGGCACCGGCCCGGATCCGGACCGGCGCGAGACCAGCGCCGACGGGCACGAGCTGCGCTTCGCCGTGAACTACCTCGCCGGCTTCCTGCTGACCCGGCTGCTGCTGCCGGCGTTGCGGCGCAGCGCGCCGGCCCGGATCGTCAATGTCGCCTCGGCCGGGCAGCAGGCGATCGATTTCGACGACGTCATGCTGACCCGCGGCTACAGCGGCATCCGCGCCTATTGCCAGAGCAAGCTGGCGCAGATCCTGTTCACCTTCGACTTGGCGGAGGAGCTGCGCGGCAGCGGCGTCACCGCCACCTGCCTGCATCCGGCGACCTATATGGATACCACCATGGTGCGGCAGAGCGGCACGCACCCGATCAGCACGGTCGAGGAGGGCGGCGAGGCGATCCTGGCGCTGGCGGTCTCGCCCGAGCGCGAGGGCGAGAACGGCGTCTACTACAGCGGCCAGCGCCCGGCCCGGCCGCTGGCGCAGGCCGAGGACCCGGTGGCCCGGGAAAAGCTGCGCCGCCTGAGCGCGCAGCTCACCGGCCTCGAGCCGGGCTGATCATGTCCCATTCGTAACTTGTCGGAAGCCGGACGCGGCGCGAAGGTCGCGGCATCGGAGGTGTGCCATGGCGGCCGACACGGCATCGAGGAACGGAGGCGCCCGGCGCTGGCTGCGCGGCGCCGGCGAGCTGGCGGCGCTGCTGCTGGTGATCGCCGCCGGCAAGACCGCCATCGCCGAGCCCTTCTATGTGCCCTCCGGCTCGATGGAGCCGACGCTGCAGATCGGCGACGAGCTGGTGGCGGCGAAGTTCAGCTACGGCTACAGCGCCGCGTCGCTGCCCTTCGGCCTGACCGTGCCGGAGAGCGGCCGGGTTCTGGGCCGGCTGCCGGCGCGCGGCGACGTCGTCGTCTTCCGCTGGCCCGGCGACCCGTCGCAGACCTGGGTCAAGCGGGTGATCGGGCTGCCGGGCGACCGCATCGCGATGCGCGACGGGCGGCTCTGGATCAACGGCGAGCCGGCGGGGCTGCGGCCGGACGGCGAGGGCAGGGTGGAGCGCGGCAACGGCACGACCGCCATCGCCATCCGCGCGGTCGAGACCCTGCCGGGCGGCGTCAGCCACCCGATCTTCAAGCTCTATGCGCGCGGTCCTCTGGACGAGATGGCGGAGGTGACGGTGCCGCCCGGCCATCTCTTCGTCATGGGCGACAACCGCGACAACTCGGCCGACAGCCGTCTGCCGGTCAGCGCGGGTGGCGTCGGCCTGCTGCCCGTCGGTGACCTGGTCGGCAAGGCCGAGGTCGTGGTCGCGTCCTGGGACCTCGGCCGCGCCTCGCAGCCGGTCTGGACCTGGCCTGCCGGCCTGCGGCTGGACCGGTTTCTGTCCGCGATCGAGTGAGGGCGCTGCAAAAGAACCGTCATTGCGAGGAGGCGAAGCCGACGAAGATTCCATGAGGGTGGATAGCGGCCAGGAGTCGGCCCAGGCTGAGGTTGCTATCCCACTCACCCTGGAGACGACCGATGCTCGATCAACCTTGCGAGGGACAGGCCGCTATCCGGACACAGATTGGCGCAATTTTTGTGTCATTGGAACTGAGCCGTTCGAGTTGGCTGATCACCTCACTGTCGCCCGGCGGCGGGGAGAAGATGTCCAAGCACAGCGTCGGGGCGGGCGATGTCGCGGGGCTGCTGGCGCTGTTTGCAGAGTTCAGGCGCAAGGCGGCGATGCGGACGGGCCGGAGCTATCCGATCATCACCGTTCAGGAGACTGGGCTGGACGGGTTCTGGCTGCACCGGGTTCTGTGTCGGGAGGGGATCGAGAGCCACGTGGTGGATCCGGCGTCGATTGCGGCGCCGCGTCGGCGCCGGCGGGCCAAGACGGACCGGCTCGACGGCGAGGCGCTGCTGCGGGCGCTTCTGGCCTACAAGCGCGGCGAGCCGCGGGTCTGCGCCATGGTGGTGGCGCCCTCTCCGGAAGAGGAGGATCGGCGCCGGCTGTGCCGCGAACGCCAGACGCTGATCTGTGAGCGGACCACGCATGTGAACCGGATCAAGGGGCTTCTGTTCGCGCAGGGTATCACCGACTACGCGCCGCAGCGGCGCGACCGGCGGGAGCGGCTTGCGGCCTTGCACACGGCCGACGGGCGGGCGCTGCCGCCGCACTTGACGGCGCAGATCAGCCGCGAGTTGGACCGGCTCGAGCTGCTGGTCGACCAGATCAAGAGGGTCGAGGCCGAGCAGGAGGCCGTGCTGGCCGAGACCGGCGCCGGTGAGACGGCCGCCTCGGAGCCGGTGGCGATGCTGTCGGCAGTGCGGGGGATCGGCGCCACCTTTGCGGCGGTTCTCTGGTCGGAGGGCTTCTATCGATCCTTCGCCAATCGCCGCCAGGTGGCCGCCTATGCGGGGCTGGCGGCGACGCCGTGGCGCAGCGGCAGCATCATGCATGAGCAGGGTGTGTCGAAGGCCGGCAATCCGCGGCTGCGCACCGTGATGATCCAGCTCGCCTGGCTGTGGCTGCGGCACCAGCCGCAGTCGGCCCTGGCACGCTGGTTCCAGGCCCGTGGCCAGCGCGACCGCAAGCGCGCCATCGTCGCCCTGGCGCGCAAGCTTCTGGTGGCCTTGTGGAAGTACGTCACAGCCGGCGTCGTCATCGAGGGCGCGGTGATCAAGACGGCCTGACCACAGGCCGCCGCCCAGCCGTTCCGCCGAGGCCCGATCAGCCTCGGCCGATCCGGGTGGACGAACCGATGGATTGCATGGCTCATCGCCGCAACGAAGACTGGTCTCGTCCTCTCGAGCCTGCCCGCCGCAAGCGGAAGCGTGGTGCTGTCGCCTCGCGCGACGACCGAATGTGAGTTTGATCTGGCCGGCAACCCAGATCGTCGCACCGGCTCGACCCAGGGATCGCCACGGCCCTCCGCTCCGGTGCTGCCGACCGCACCAGCTTGATGGCGCGCTCGATCACGTCAAGACCAAGCCGCTTCGCGGCGCCCCTGCGGGCCGGCCTTGACTTGATCTGCGCGCGCCATCGGTCACGCCATCGCCGCCAGCAACAACGAAAGACCTCTCGCCCCCCCTTGACCCATACACTCCTCATGTGAGCAATCCAGGGGCCACACCAAATGGCCCTGGATTGCTTCGCTGCGCTCGCAATGACGGTCCTTTGAAGGCCGTTGCGATCAGATCGCCGCGGTGACCTGGATCTCGACCCGGTATTCGGGGCCGGCCAGCTTGCTTTCGACCGTGGCGCGGGCCGGGGTGTTGCCGGGCGAGACCCACTTGTCCCAGGCCGCGTTCATCGCCGCGAAATCGGCGATGTCGGCCAGCCAGATGTTGGCGGTCAGCAGCTTGGTCTTGTCGGTGCCGGCCTCGGCCAGCAGGCCGTCGATCGTCGCCAGGATCTGGCGGGTCTGCTCGGTCACGTCCGGGATCGGGTTCTCGGCGACCTGGCCGGCCAGGAACACGCGGTCGCCGTGGATCACCGCCTGGCTCATGCGTGGGCCGACGCCGATGCGCTTGATGGTCATGGAATCCTCTTTCTTCCTTCGGGTTGGGATCAGGACTCGAGCCTGGCGAGAAGCCTGGCCCGGGTGGGTTCGTCGACGAAGGCGGCCTGCAGCGCGGTGCGGGTGACCTGCCGCAGGGCGGCCTCGTCGAGACCGAAATGCCGCTCCGCCACAGCGTATTCATGGCCGATGGTGGTGGCGAAATAGGGCGGGTCGTCACTGTTCAGCGTCACCTTCACCCCGGCTTCCATCAGCCTGCGCAGCGGATGGGCGCGATAGTCCGGATAGACCTTGGTGGCGATGTTGCTGGTCGGGCACACCTCCAGCACCGTGCCGCGGTCGGCCAGCTCGCGCACCAGGGTGGGGTCCTCGATCGAGCGCACGCCGTGGCCGATGCGGGTCACCGGCAGGCGCAGCGCGGCCCACACGCTCTCCGGCCCCGCCGCCTCGCCGGCATGGACGTTGCAGGCCAGGCCGGCCTCGTCATGGGCGATGCGGAAGGCCTGGGCGAACAGCCGCGGCGGGAAGCCGGCCTCGTCGCCGCCCATGCCGAAGCCGGTGACCAGCGGATGCGGGTGCTTCGCCGCCAGCTTCGCGACCTCGACCCCGCGCTCCGCCCCCAGGTGGCGGACGCAGGTGACGATGATGCGGGATTCGATGCCGGTCTCGGCCCGCGCATCCTCGATGCCCTGGACGATGCCGTCGAGATGGCCCTGATAGGACAGGCCGGCCGCGGCGGCATGGTCGGGCGAGGACATCAGCTCGACATAAATCGCACCCTCGGCCGCGCAAGCCTTGAGGTATTCGTAGGTAACGTCGCGATAATCCTGCTCGGTTCTGATCACCGTGCTGGCGAGGTCGTAGACCTTGAGGAAGTGCAGGAAGGTGGTCCAGGCGAACTCGCCCTTGGCGTTGAACAGCTCCGCCGGCAAGGCCATGCCGTGCCGGTCGGCCAGGCGGCGGACCAGGTCCGGGCCGGCCGCGCCCTCCAGATGCAGGTGAAGCTCCGCCTTCGGCAGCATCAGCGAACCTCTATCATGATGCCGGAACCCCGCTTTCGCCGGCCGGGTCGATCGCCCCCGCGGGCGGCGACTTGGCGCGTGTCTCGCGGTGCAGGATGTAGAGGCCGCTGGCGATGACGACCGCCGAGCCGACCCAGATCCACAGATCGGGCACGTCGCCCCACAGCATGAAGCCCAGGCCCACACCCCAGATCATGCCGGTATATTCGAACGGCACCACGATCGACGGCGTGGCCACGCGATAGGCCTGGGCCATCATGATCGCGCCGATGCCGCCGAGCAGGCCGAGCACGGCGAGCAGGCCGGCGTCCTCCCAGGTGGGCGTCACCCAGACGAACGGCATCTGCACCCCGGCCACGACGACGATGACGATGGTGGCATAGAAGATCATCGAGGCGTTGGTCTCGGTGCGGCTGTACAGGCGCATCAGCACCATCGACAGGGCGTAGGCGGCGGTGGCCAGGAGGGCGACGGCGGCGCCGCCGCCGAAGCTGCTGCCCTCGCCGCCCGGCCGGATCATGATCAGCACCCCGGCGAAGCCGACCAGCACGGCCAGCCAGCGCCGCATCCCCACCTTCTCGCCCAGGATCGGCACCGACATCGCGGTGATGAACATCGGCGCGGCGAAGCCGATGGCGTAGGCGTCGGCCAGCGGCATCACCGCGAAGGCCCAGAAGAAGCCGAAGGTGCCGACGACGCCGACCAGACCGCGCAGCAGATGCGCCCCGACCCGCCGGGTCCGCAGCGCCTGCAGCCCCGGCGGCCGGTACAGCATCACCAGCGTCGGGATCAGCCCGATGGTGGCGCGGAAGAACACGATCTGGGCGATCGGATAGCCGGCCGACAGCCATTTGATCATGGCGTCCATGACGCACAGGACGAAGACGCCGCCGGCATAGAGGGCGATGCCCTGTGCCGCCGACTGTTTCGCCTGCGGCGGCGCGGCGACTGCCTGCGCGCCCATGCTCAGGCGATCCGCTCGGCCACCAGCGCCGGCTGGGCCGGGGCGGTATCGGCCACGGTCACGGCGGCGCGGATCGCCGCCTCGGCCGCGGCGGCCGAGGCCTCGTCGCGGGCGTGCAGCAGCGCGAGAGGCCGGCCATTCGGCCCGACGGCCTCGCCGATCGCGGCGATCTCGGTCAGGCCGACGGCGTGGTCGACGCCGTCCTCCGGCCGGGTGCGTCCGCCGCCCAGCGCGACGATGGCGACGCCGATCGCGCGGGCGTCGACCGCGGCGACGACGCCGTCGTGCTCCGCCGCGATCGGGCGAACCACCGGCGCCGCCGGCAGGTGGTCGTCGGCCTTTTCCAGGATGTCGGTCGGGCCGCCCAGATCCCGGACCATGCGGCCGAAGCGCTCCGCCGCGGCGCCGCTGGCGAGCGCATGCTCGACCTTGGCCCGGGCCGCTTCGGCATCGGCGGCCAGGCCGCCGATCACCAGCAGCTCCGCGGTCAGCCGCGCCGTCACCTCCCACAGCCGGGCGTCCTTCGGGCCGCCGGTCAGCAGGTCGATCGCCTCGCGCACCTCGACGGCATTGCCGGCGGCGCGGCCCAGCGGCTGGTTCATGTCGGTCAGCAGGGCGACGGTCGGCAGGCCGCCGCCATTGGCGACGTCGACGATCGACCGGGCCAGGGCGCGGGCATCGCCGATGTCGCTCATGAAGGCGCCGGTGCCGAACTTGACGTCCATCACCAGCCCGCCCAGCCCGGCGGCCATCTTCTTCGACAGGATCGAGGCGGTGATCAGGTCGATCGACTCCACCGTGCCGGTGGTGTCGCGGATGGCGTAGATTCGGCGGTCCGCCGGGGCGATGTCGCGGGTGGCGCCGACCACGGCGCAGCCGGCCGAGCGCACCACCCGGTCCAGCACCTCGGTCTCCGGCTGGCTGACATAGCCCGGGATCGAATCCATCTTGTCCAGCGTGCCGCCGGTGTGGCCCAGGCCGCGGCCGGAGATCATCGGCACGAAGCCGCCGCAGGCGGCGACGATCGGGGCCAGGATCAGGCTGGTCTTGTCGCCGATGCCGCCGGTCGAATGCTTGTCCAGTACCGGGCCCGGAAGATTGGCGGCCGACCAGTCCAGCACCCGGCCGGACCGGGCCATGGCGCGGGTGAAGGCCACCCGTTCCGGCATCGTCATGCCGCGGAAGAAGACCGCCATAGCGAAGGCGGCGATCTGGGCGTCGGTGACGCTGGCGTCCACGGCGCCGCGCACCATCGCCTCGATCTCGGCGTCGCCGAGCACGGCCCCGTCGCGCTTGCGGCGGATGATCTCCTGCGGCAGCAGCGCCATGTCAGCCTCTGCCGGCCGGCGCGACGACGAACTCGGACATGGCGACCCTCGGGCGAATCCGTTTGGACACGGTTGGTTCTTACTAGGACGGGAAGCGGACGGACGCCAGCGCCGTTCTGAGGCCTCAGTCCTGCAGGTTCTCCGGCCCGAAGGAATGCGGCAGCAGGGCGTCGAGCGTCGTGGTCATGCGCAGCCCCTCCGGCCCGCAGACATGGATCTTCGTGTGCCCCCGGGCGAACTCCCGGATGCGCTGCCGGCAGCCGCCGCAGGGCGTGCACAAGAGGGTGTCGCCGGCCTCGCCGCCGATCACCACGATCTCCTCAATCGCCGTGTCGCCGGCCGCGACCATGACGCCGATCGCCGTCGCCTCGGCGCATTGGCTCTGCGGATAGGCGGCGTTCTCGACGTTGCAGCCGGCATGGATGCGGCCGTCCGGCGTGCGGATCGCGGCGCCGACCGGGAAATGCGAATAGGGCACATGGGCATGCGCACGGGCCGCGTTCGCGGCCCGGAACAGCGCCTCGAAGCCGGGATCGGTCATGACTTACCGTTCCTCGACATAGGGCACGCCGCTGGCCTTGGGCGCCGTCGCCCGGCCGATGAAGCCGGCCAGCAGGACCACCGTCAGGATATAGGGCAGCGCCTGGATGAGCTGGACCGGCACCTCGCCGAAGCCCGGGATGACGGTGCCCTGCAGCCGCGCCTCCAGCGCGTCGAGCAGGCCGAACAGCAGGCAGGTCAGCATCACCGGCCAGGGCTTCCATTTGGCGAAGATCAGCGCGGCGAGGGCGAGATAGCCCTTGCCGGCGGTCATGTCGCGGCCGAAGGAGGCGTTCTGCGCCACCGACAGATAGGTGCCGGCGAGGCCGCAGAGGATGCCGGTCAGCACCATCGCCTGGTAGCGCAGCGCCGTCACCGAGATGCCGGCGGTGTCGACCGCCGCGGGGTTCTCGCCCACCGCGCGCAGCCGCAGGCCGAAGCGGGTGCGGTAGACGATCCAGGCCACCAGCGGCACCGCCAGGAAGGCGGCGTAGACCAGCACCGAATGGCCGGAGACCAGCTCGGACCAGATCGGCCCGATCACCGGCACCTCGCGCAGCGTGTCGGC
The DNA here is from genome assembly GCF_916619195.1 of Inquilinus sp. Marseille-Q2685. Lineage (NCBI taxonomy): Bacteria > Pseudomonadati > Pseudomonadota > Alphaproteobacteria > Rhodospirillales > Rhodospirillaceae > Inquilinus > Inquilinus sp. Marseille-Q2685. The sequence goes on along the minus strand of NZ_CAKAKL010000001.1, from coordinate 1,644,908 downwards.
CAGCGGCAGCGCGATCTGCTGGAACCGGGCGTCGCCCTCCAGCGGCGGGGTCTGGCCGCCGCGCTGGTACCAGGCGATGCCGAGCGTGACCGTCAGGCCCGAGGCCAGGATGTTGATGGCGAGGCCGGAGACCACCTGGTTGCCGCGGTGGGTGATCGAGGCGTAGCCGTGCAGCAGCGCCAGCACGACCGACACCACCACGCCCATGCCCAGCCCGGCCCAGGCCGAGCCGGTGGCGGCAGCGGTGGCGGCGGAGGCGAAGGCCGCGGCCAGCATCTTGCCCTCGAGCCCGATATCGACCAGCCCGGCGCGCTCGGCGAACAGGCCGGCCAGCGCCGCCAGCACCAGCGGCGTCGAGGTGCGGATGGTGGCGTCGAGCAGGGCGATGACGTCGAGCAGGGTCATGACGTCGTCCCCTTCGCCGCCTGCAGCGCCGGCCCGCGGCGCCGGAACAGGGCCTCGATCCGCGGCCGGAACAGGTTCTCCAGCGCGCCGGCGAACAGGATCACCAGCCCCTGGATCACCACCACCATCTCGCGCGTGATCTCCGGCATGTCGAAGTTCAGCTCCGTCCCGCCCTGGTAGAGGGCGCCGAACAGCAGCGCCGCGAAGATGATGCCGAAGGGATGATTGCGGCCCATCAGCGACACGGCGATGCCGACGAAGCCGGCCCCGGCGACGAAGTTCAGCAGGATACGGCGCTGCACGCCCATGATCTCGTTCAGCGCGATGAAGCCGGACAGGGCGCCGGAGATGCACATCGCCAGGATGATGATGCCCGCGACCGAGATGCCGCCATAGACCGCCGCGCGCGGGTTCAACCCGACCGTCCGCAGCGCATAGCCCCAGCGGGTGCGCCACACGAAGATCCAGACGAAGACACAGCAGGCCAGCGCCCACAGGAAGGACAGGTTCAGCGGCAGCCGCCGCATCCGGATGCCGAACCAGGCCAGGACCTCGCTGATGGTCGGCAGCACGGTGCCGGCGGCGAAGGCCCGGCTTTCCGGCGACTGCTGGCCCGGCGCGATCAGCACATGGACCATCAGATAGACCATCAGCGACGAGGCGATGAAGTTGAACATGATCGTCGTGATGACGATGTGGCTGCCCCGCTTCGCCTGCAGATAGGCCGGGATGAAGGCCCAGGCGGCGCCGAACAGCGCCGCAGCGACGATCGCCAGCGGCAGCACCAGGATGAAGGGCAGGAAGTCGAGATAGAGGCAGACGAGGCCGACGCCCAGCCCGGCGACATAGGCCTGGCCCTCGGCGCCGATGTTGAACAGGCCGGCATGGAAGGCGACCGCCACCGCCAGGCCGGCGAAGATGAAGTTGGTGGTGTAGTAGAGCGTGTAGCTCCAGTTCGGGAAGCTGCCGAAGGCGCCCTTCAGCAGAAGGCCCGCCGCGCGCACCGGGGTGTAGAAATACTCTGCCCCCGGCAGCGTGCCATCTGCGTACTGGCCCCAATAGATCACCAGCACCACCAGCCCGGCGGCGATGAAGGCCAGGACCAGGTTGACCGCCGGGATCAGCCCGATCGACACCCAGCGCGGCACGTCGGCCGGACGGCCGAACGCGCTCATTCCGCCGCCTCCTGCTGGACGCCGGCCATCATCAGGCCCAGCGACTGCTCGGTGGCGCCGTCGGCCGCGACCTCGCCGACGATCATGCCGTCGAACATGACGAGGATGCGGTCGGCCAGGGAGCGGATCTCGTCCAGCTCGACCGACACCAGCAGGATCGCCTTGCCGCTGTCGCGCAGCGCCACCAGGCGGCGATGGATCGCCTCGATCGCGCCGATGTCGACGCCGCGGGTCGGCTGGCCGACCAGCAGCACCTTGGGGTCGCGCTCGACCTCGCGGCCGACGATGATCTTCTGCTGGTTGCCGCCGGAGAAGTTGGCGGCCTTGAGATGCGGGTTCGGCGGCCGGACGTCGTAGTCCTGCATCAGCCGCTCGCAATGCGCCACCACCTTGCGGCCGTCGGTCATCACCGCGCCGTTATAGGCGGGGTCGGCATGGTGGCCGAGGATCGAGCATTCGGCGGCGCTGAAGGCGGTGACCAGCCCCTCGCGGTGGCGGTCCTCCGGCACATGGCCGACGCCCAGCCGGCGCAGCGTCCCGGCATCGACATGGGGCAGCGACGACAGGGCGGTGCCGCCGACCGCGATGTCGCCCTTGGCCGGTCGGACCATGCCGGCGAGGGCGGCCAGCAGCTCCGACTGGCCGTTGCCGGACACGCCGGCGATGCCGACGATCTCGCCGGCCCGGAGCGCGAAGGACACGTCCTTGACCCGGCGCACGCCCTGGCCGTCGACGACGTCGAGGCCGCGCACCTCCATCAGGGTCTCGCCCGGCCTGGCCGGGGTCTTGTCGACGCGCAGCAGCACCTTGCGGCCGACCATCAGCTCGGCCAGCTGCTCGCGGCTGGTCTCCCGGGTCGCGACATTGGCGACGACGCGGCCCTGCCGCATCACCGTCACCGCATCGGTGATCGCCATGATCTCGCGCAGCTTGTGGGTGATCAGGATCACCGTCTTGCCCTGGGCCCGCAGCGCCGCGAGGATGCGGAACAGGTGGTCGGCCTCCTGCGGCGTCAGCACGCCGGTCGGCTCGTCCAGGATCAGGATGTCGGCGCCGCGGTACAGCGCCTTCAGGATCTCGACCCGCTGCTGCAGCCCGACCGGCAGGTCGCCGACCACGGCGTCGACCGGCACCTCCAGGCTGTATTCGCGTTCCAGCCGCTGCAGCTCGGCCCGCGCCCGGGCCTTGCCGCCGGCCAGCAGCGCGCCGCCCTCGGCGCCGAGGATCACGTTCTCCAGCACCGTGAACGGCTCCACCAGCATGAAGTGCTGGTGCACCATGCCGATGCCGGCGGCGATCGCGTCGCTGGAGGAGGTGATGCGCCGCGGCTGGCCGTCGACCAGGATCTCGCCGCTGTCGGCCTCGTAGAAGCCGTACAGGATCGACATCAGGGTCGACTTGCCGGCGCCGTTCTCGCCGATGATGCCATGGATCGTGCCGGGGGCGATCGTCAGCGACACGTCCTGGTTGGCCTTGACCGGGCCGAAGCTCTTGTTGATGCCGCGCAGCTCGATGGCCGACGGCGCCCCCGTGGGGGCGCCGCCGACCGTCGCGGCGCGGGTCACGCCATCATTGTCCATTGCGGATCGGACGCCGCCGTCACTGTGGGCAGGAGTTGTTGGTGCGGTAGTCCACCACCTGGATCGAACCGTCGATGATGCCCTTGGCCGCCGCGTCGACCTTGGTCTTCATCTCCGGCGTGATCAGCTTGGCGTTGTTGTCGTCCAGCGCCCAGCCCACGCCGTCCTCCTTGAGGCCGAGCACCTTGACGCCCGGCTTCCAGCTGCCGTCCTGCGCGCTCTTGAACACGTCGTAGGCGGCGACGTCGACGCGCTTCAGCATCGAGGTCAGGACCGAGCCGGGATGAAGGTGGTTCTGGTTGCTGTCGACGCCGATCGACAGCTTCTTGGCGTCGGCCGCGGCCTGCAGCACGCCGAGGCCGGTGGCGCCCGCCGCGGCATAGACCACATCGGCGCCGCGGTCGAACTGACTGCGCGCCAGCTCGCCGCCCTTGGTCGGGTCGTTCCAGGCGGCCGGGGTGGTGCCGGTCATGTTCTCCAGCACCTTGGCGCTGGAATTGGCATAGCGCACGCCCTGGACGTAGCCGCAGCCGAAGGCGCGGATCAGCGGGATGTCCATGCCGCCGACGAAGCCGACCGTGCCGGTCTTCGAGGCCAGGGCCGCCAGCACGCCGACCAGGAAGGAGCCTTCCTGCTCCTTGAACACGATCGACTGCACGTTCGGCTTCTCGACCACCGCGTCGATGATCGCGAACTTGGTGTCCGGGAACTCGTCGGCCACGATCTCCAGCGCCGGGGCCTGGGCGAAGCCGACGGCGATGACGACGTTGGCGCCGTTCTCGGCCATGCGGCGCAGCGCCTGCTCGCGCTGGGATTCGTTGGTGACCTCGAACTCGGCGATCTTGATGCCGGTCTCGTCGGACCACTTCTTCGAACCGTTGTAGATGCCTTCGTTGAAGGAGCGGTCGAACTTGCCGCCCATGTCGAAGACCACTGCCGGCTTCACCTCGTCGGCGAAGGCAGCCCCGGCCACGAGCGCCGTGGAGAGGGCGAGGGCGGAGAGAAGCTTTTTCATTGTTGGAAGACGCTCCCTGTCGAACCGAGTGTCAGAACATATCTGCCATGCGCATGGGGCGCCAGCGCCGCGAGGGCCAGGGCGCCGAGGCCATGAACGGAGAATGTGGAAAAGCTGACCAAACGGTCAAAGCAATTCTTCACTGAAACGAGGTGGTTTCCCGCTCCAGCGGCACGACCTTGAGGGCCGGACGGTCGTCGACCGCGGTGATCGTGCCTGCGGCGTCGTGGTGGATCACCAGCCGGCGGCCCGCCCGCATCCGGCCCAGAAGACCGGCGGGCACGGCGAAGGGCGGGGCCATCTGCGCGTCGCTCAGGGACGGGGCGGCGCGCCGGCGGTCGCGGCCGCGGAACCGCCACTGGTTGTAGAAGGCCCAGCCGAGCAGGATGGCGGCGTTGACCGCGGCGATGATCAGATAGACCGTCAGGGTGCCGAGGGTGCGCAGCGCCTCCGGCAGCCAGGGCCGCGGCCCCTGGTGCGAGCCGTCGAACAGCGCGTCGGCGCCGCGCAGGAAGATGGTGATGAAGGCGGCCCAGGCGAGGGCGGTGAGCAGCAGGTCGAGCAGCCGGGCGGGCAGGGACCGCTGGTGGCGGACGTCGATGATCATGGCGGGGGCAGGGGGCGGAGGCCGCGGTCCGGACTGGTCCAGCGGGCGCGGCGGCGGCGGCCGATCGCGACCTTGGGCAGGGCGACCAGGGTGGTGAAGAGGCTGAGCATCCAGTAGGCCAGCGGATACCAGACGATCCAGCCCAGCGCGCGGAGCAGCCCCGTCTCGTAGCGGCGCTCGATCAGGATCGCGAGGGTGAACTGGACAATGCAGGTGAGGGCCAGGACCATGCCGGTGAATTCCGGCGGCACCAGCGTCTCGACATGGATGCCCGGTGGCAGGGTGACGAACAGGCCGGCCGCCCAGAACAGGATCGACAGGCCATAGGCGAAGGCCCAGCCGGAGGAGAGGCAGAACTCGACCACCAGCGGCCACATCCGGCGCTGGCGCCAGCCCCAGATCGTCGGCAGGTTCTTCAGGAACACCTCGGCCCCGCCCTTGGCCCAGCGCAGCCGCTGCTTCCACAGCCCGGCCAGGGTCTCCGGCATCAGGATCCAGCACAGCGCTCGCGGCTCGTAGAAAACGGCCCAGTGGTCGCGCTGCAGCTTCCAGCTGATGTCGATGTCCTCGGTGACCATGTCGAGGCTCCAGTAGCCGACGCGGTGCAGGGCGCTGCGCCGGAAGGCGGCGACCACGCCCGAGACGGTGAAGATCCGCCCGTAGACGCGCTGCGACCGCTTGATCAGCCCGATGATCGAGGAGAACTCGCCGACCTGGACCCGACCCAGCAGGGTCGACCGGGTGCGGATCCGCGGATTGCCGGTGACCGCGCCGACCCGCGGCAGGGTCAGCATCGGCGCCACCAGATAGGCGGCGGCGTTCGGGTGCAGCAGCGCGTCGCCGTCGATGCAGACGAGATAGTCGCTGCGCGCCGCCAGCGCCCCCATGCGCAGCGCCATCGCCTTGCCCTGGTTGTGGGCGAGATGGATCACGCGCAGCCGGTCGTGCCGCGCCGCCAGCGCATCGAGGACGGCGCCCGTGTCGTCCGACGAGCCGTCGTTGACGGCGATCACCTCGATCGCCGGATAGGCCTGTCCGAGCGCGGCCAGGATCGTCTCCTCCGCATTCGCGCCCTCGTTGAAGCAGGGCACGATGATCGAGATCAGCGGCGTGCCCGGCAGCTCCGGCGCGATCTCGTGGCTCGGCCAGTGCCGCTCCCAATGCCACCAGAAGTACAGGCCGCCGGTCATCCAGATCCCCGACATGAACAGGGGGTAGAAGAAGACGAAGTTCAGCAGCACGTCGCCGGCGGTGACCAGGGCGAAGCCGAGCGGCCCGCCGACCACCACCGCCAGCACGAAGAGCGCGAGCAGGCGGTCGATCATCTGAATGGGAACCATTCGCTGGAGAAGGCCGGCCGGATCGTCGGCAGGTTCGGCTTGCCGGCGGCGAAGTCGTCCGGGTAGTAGCCGAAGCTGCGGGCGCCCCGGCGCTGCAGGCGCCGCATCCAGTCCGCCAGTACCGCAGCATCGACGAAGCGCCGCTCGTCCCGGCTGGCGCGCCAGTCGACGGCCTGCAGCTCGAACACGGTCCGGTCCAGGGCGCCGGGCCGGGCCGCCACCGCGTCGACCAGCCTGTCCAGCCAGGCCCCCGCCTCGCCGGGTGGGACCTTCTCCATCAGCGGCATCGCCATCGGTGCCGTCCAGTCGTAGCTGGCCAGGAAATCGTCCAGGTTCTGGGCGAACCAGGCCTCGCTCTCCGGCTCCAGCACCGGGCCGGCGAAGATGTTGCGGGCGGTCTTGACGCTCGGACCGCGGATCGCGCGGACCCGCGCCGCCAGCTCCAGGGTGAAGTCGGTCAACGCCTGGCTCTTGAACCGGGTCCAGCGCCGCAGGGTCTCCGGGTCGGCGCGCAGCGCCGCGACCGTGTCCGGCAGGCCGGCGGCGCGGTACGCGGCCAGCGCCGCCGGCCCGGCATCCTCGAAATCGGACAGGACGGCGTCGTCGTGGAACAGGATGCCGTCGAACCCCGCCTGTCGCGCCAGGTCCTCGTAGATCATGCCGATCCGCCGCCGCGCCTCGGCGTCGAAGGGCGACAGCCGGCGGTACTGCGCCGGGTCGACGGCGGCGCGGCCGGTCGCCGGATCCCAGCGCTCGACCCGCGGCAGGGCGGGGTCGAGGTCGAAGCTCAGCACCGGCATCCAGGCATAGACCTGCACCTTGGCCCGGTTGCGCAGCTGCCAGGCGACGCGGTTGAACAGGTCGGCCCGGACCGGCAGCACGCGGTTGGGGAAATAGACCGAGCGGACCAGCCCGTCGGCCTCCGGGTCGGAGAAGGCCTGCAGGAAGACCGTGGTGATCTTCATGTCGGCGACCCGCTGCACCAGTTCGCCGAGATTGCGGTCGGTCTGGGCCGGGTCCGGGTCGTAGACATAGTCGAGGTCGACATGCATCACCCGCATCCCCGGGCGGCTCTCGCGCCCGACCACGCTGTTGGCGAAGCCGACGAGCCGGGGATCGCCCGCCACCAGCAGCCGGGGCGAGTTCATCAGGCCGTCGACCGTGCCGACGCCGTCGTCAAGGGTGAGAGCGGCCTCGTAGCCATGGTCGCCGAGGATGCGCAGCGCCGTGCCGCCGGCAGCGCCGTACGGCCATACCCAGACCCGCGGCGCCCTGCCAGTCGCCTGCCGGATCCGGGCGCCGACCCGCTCGACATCGCCGGCGATCCGCGCCTCATAGGCCGGGTCGCTCTCGTAGCGTCCGGTCGCGGCGTCGAAGCGGCGGGTCGAGGCTGCGGGCTGGGTGTTGCCCTGCGGATTGGCGGGGATGCCGCGGTGCAGGTCCTGGCTGTGTGCCGCGATCTCGACCAGTCCGGACTGCGACATCTCGCGGATCTGCGCCCAGCTGGCGAAGCGGCCGCGCGGCGTCGCCGTGCCGCCGAAATCGACCGGCTTTCCGGCCGGCGTGTCGATCCAGGACCCGACCGGCGCATACACCGCGGGCCAGCCATAGGCCTTCAGGATCGGGAAGACCCGGTCGTAGAAGCTGGCGTAGCCGTCGTCGAAGCTGAGCAGCACCGCCCGCTCCGGCAGCGGCTTGCGGCCGGCCTTGGCGGCCAGCAGGTCGTCGACCGAGACGGCGCGGTAGCCGTTCTCGCGCAGCCAGGCCAGCTGCTGCACCAGGTGGTCGGTGCGGACGCTGAGATAGGTCTGGTCCGGATCGGAATCCTCGACATCGTGATAGGCGATGGCCAGGACCGCGCCCGGCGTCCATGGCGCTTCGGCCGCCGGCGCCTGGCGCTCCGCCGGCGGGACGAAGCGCGGGATGTCGCGGCTGCAGGCGGCCAGCGCCAGGATCAGGCCGAGGGCGGCGGCGAGGCGGGGAAAGCGAGGCATCAGGGCTGCCCTCAGAACCGGTAGGTCAGGTCGAAATTGACGCGCAGCTCGGTCTCGTAGTCGCCGTCATAGGGCCGATAGCTGCCGGAGATGCCGGCACCGATCTGGAACACGTTGTCGGTCTCGAATTCCTGGCGATAGCCGACCGTCGCGATCACGCCCGTGCCGAAATCCTGCTGCCAGTAGGGGCCGGCGCCGAAGGTCAGCGAGTGCCGCCAGACCGTGTCGTAGCGGCGGTAGAGGATGTGCTGCAGCTCGAGCTGCGGCAGCGCCGCGAGATCGGCCTTGGGATTGAAGTAGTCGGTGTCGCCGCCCTCGCTGTTGAACGAGGCCGCGAGGTCGAGCTTGAGATCCGCTTTGAAGTGCGGCGCGGTATAGATCCGCTGCTGGCCGTCCAGCGCCACCGTGGTCCGGTTGTTGCCGTCGCCGAACCAGGCGTTGCCGACGGTGAGGCCGATCTCGCGGCGCTCGTCCTGGCGCCAGCGGATGAAGCCCGAGACGCGGTCGGAGCCGATGCCCTCCTCCAGCGCCCGCAGCGGCGTGTCGCGCGAGAGGATCTCGCCCGTCGCGCCGACCTGCCATTCGTCGTCGATGTCGACGGTCGCGGCGAGGCGGGCGCCGACCCTGGTGCCGTGGCCATAGCGGTTTCCCGAGACCTCTCCCTCGACGATTAGGTCCCGGCTGCGCCATTCGAGTCCGGCGCGGCCCCAGGTGAATTCCGCATGTCCGTCGTCGAAGGCGCCGGCCGCCCGGCCGAGGCCGGCGAAGCCGCGCCAGTTGTATGCGATCGGCGGCGAGTACAGCACGGCCTCGACGGACAGGTCGTCGCCGCCGGAGACGGGGGTGCTGCCGGCGACGCCGCGGTCGCCCTTGATCTGCAACTCCGCCATGGTGTGGACCTCCCACTCCCGGGCCAGGCGGCGGACGTCCGGATTTTCCGGGAAGCGGGCGACCAAGTCCTGCACAAGGACCTCGACCTGGCGCCATTCGCGCAGCAGCAGGGCGGTCTCGCCCTGCGCGACCTCGACCGACAGGGCCCGCGGCGCCTCGGTCTGGGCGATCGCCAGCTCCTGTTCGGCCCGGCGCGGCCAGCCGCGGGCGCCGTAGATCTCGGCCAGGCCCGCGCGCAGCTGGACATTGTTCGGCGCGGCGTCGGTCATGGCGCGGAAGCGGCGCTCCGCCTCCGGCAGGTCGTCGGCGAAATAGCGGGCGTTGGCGGCGGCGACCTCGCTGTCGAGGCGCCGGTCGTTCGGCGTCTTGTCGGCCTGGCCCCTGGGCTGCAGCCAGACCGGGCGGCGGGCATTGACCGCGTCGATCCAGACCTGCGCCTCCTCGATCCGCTCGCTCTCGACCAGGGCGTAGAACAGCCCGAGCTCATCCTCCGGCGTCGCCTCGGCGGTGCCCGCGGCCAGCACCTGCCGGTACAGGTCGCGCGCGATCTCCGGCCGGCGCAGATAGAGATAGGCCGAGGCCACGTCGCTCAGCACGTAGGGCGGCACGTCGACGCCCTCCGCCCGCAGCGCCTCGTACTCGTCGACGACATCCTGCATCCGCGCCCGTGCCTGCAGGGCGCCGATGCGGTCGAGGCGGGCTCGGATGACATCCTTCGCCGCCGCGTCGCCCTCGGCGCGCCAGCGCGCGATCTGGTCGTCCAGCATGGCGATGGCCCGGTCGGCCACGGCGAAGCGCTCCGCCTCCCGACGCGACGGCAACGGCGCCAGGCGCACCAGCTCGGCCGCGGCGTCGCCCTCCAGCCGGCGTCTGTCCTCCGCCGCCAGCAGGCCGGGCCGGCGGTCGGCGTCGCGCAGCGCGGCCTGCGGCAGGCCGGCGCGCTCCAGGGCGAAGATGCGCTCGCGCGCCAGATCCTCGCGCCGCGGCGCCAGGGCCACGGCCCGGTCGGTCTCGGCCAGCGAATCGAAGGAGTGCCCGGCCCGGGCATAGGCGTAACCCAGCGCCAGCCGCGCATCGGCATCGCGCGGCTGGCCGCTGACCAGCGCCTGGCCCAGACGGATCGCCTCCTCGGCCCGGCCGGCATCGGCCAGGACCAGGACTTCGCCGAGGCGGAAGGCCGCCTGGCCGGGCGCCCGCCGCCGGCCGTCGCGATACAGCGCCAGGGCGCGGTCCCAGCGCTGCCGGTTGCGATAGGCCTTCGCCACCACCTCCTGCAGGTCCAGGGGCAGCGCCGCCCCGCGCGGCAGCGCCTCATAGGCCTCGGTCACCTCGGCGTCGCGGCCTGCCCAGCCGGTGATGGCGATGCGGTCATAGGCGGCGCGCAGATTGCCCGGCGAGTCGTGGGTCAGGGTGCGCAGCATCGCCAATGCCGGCTCATACTGGCCGGCGCGTGCCGCCCGGATCAGGGAATCATAGTCCTCCGCCCTGGCGGAGCCGGCCTGGCCGGCCAGCATCGCCGCGAAGATCAGGGGAACCGCGATGTGTGGGGAAAACGGCCGCTTGGACAAAGCACCCCCTCGGAGGAGACCGGGCCGCCGCCGATGCGGGCAGGCTCCGGTCCAGAGCGTCGATGCAGCAGCGGACGCCTCTACCAGCACCTCTCGAGAGGTTCAATCAATTTTGATAAAATTTTATATATAATCTGCTATGCAGAGCCCTCATTCCGCTGCCGCGGCAATCAGCCAATCGCGGAAGGCGCGGACCGCCGGGCGGTCGATGGCGTCGGTTCGGCACAGGAAATGATAGGCGTAGTCGGCCACCTGGCTGTCCGGGAACGGGCGGATCAGCCGGCCGCGCACCAGGTCGTCGGCCATGATCGAGCTGCGGCCGAGGGCCACGCCCTCGCCGGCCGCCGCCGCCTCCAGCATCATGTGGCTGTCGCTGTAGCGCGGCCCGCGGCGGTGGTCGATGTCGTCGAGCCCGAAATGCAGCAGCCAGTGCTGCCAGGTGACCCAGGGCTCGTCGTCCCCGGTCAGCACGTCGTGGATCAGGGTGTGGTGGCGCAGATCCTCGGGCCGCAGCAGCGGGTGCGGCCAGTCGAGCAGCTTCGGGCTGCACACCGGGAACACCTCGTCGCCGAGGAAGCGCTCAACATGCAGTCCGGGCCAGCCGCCGCGGCCGTAGCGCAGGGCGATGTCGACCCGCTCGCGCCGGAAATCCACCGCCTGGTGCTGGGCCCGGACCTCGATCTCGATGCCCGGATTGGCACGCCGGAACTCGCCCAGCCGCGGCAGCAGCCAGCGCACGGCGAAGGAGGGCAGCACGGTGACCGACAGCACGGTCTGGGCCTCGTCGGTCCGCACCCGCGCCACCGCCTCGGCCAGGCGGTCGAAGCCGCGGGTCAGCTGCGGCGCCAGGGTCCGGCCCTGCTCGGTCAGCTCCAGCCCGCGCGCCAGGCGCTGGAACAGGGGCAGGCCGAGATGCGCCTCCAGCGCCTTGACCTGATGGCTGACCGCGGCGGGGGTGACCGCGAGCTCGTCGGCCGCGTCGACGAAGCTGAGATGGCGGGCGGCGGCCTCGAAGGCGCGCAGGGCGTTGAGCGGGGGCAAGCGGCGCGCCATCGGACCGAGCCGTTCGAGCGATAGTTTTTCTAAGCCATAGCACGAGAAAGCCTCGTTTGTCGAAACGAGAACGAAGGCGCAACTATCACGGCGAGGCGGATGCTTCCCCTGCGGGACCAGCCGACCTCGAAAGGAAGGAGAACCGTGATGTCCGCCACCGGAATCCAGCTCACCACCTCTCGCGACGCCATCGCCTCCCGGGGCCTGGTCCTGCGCCTGGTCGACCGGCTTCTGGACTGGCAGGACCGCGAGCGTCAGCGCCGCCACCTGTCCAGCCTCGACGACCACGTCCTGGCCGATGTCGGCCTGAGCCACAGCGATGTCGAGGAAGAGGTCCGCAAGCCGTTCTGGCGCGCCTGAGCGCGAGACAGGCCGCTGGGAAAGCCCTTTGGCAATTCCCAACACCGTCATTGCGAGCGCAGCGAAGCAATCCAGGAGCCGATGCGAACCAGCCCCTGGATTGCTTCGTCGGCTGCGCTTCCTCGCAATAACGGTGTGAAACGGCTCGTCAGAGCTTGATGATCTGCAGGCCGCCCGGCCCGGTGAACGCGAACAGGCGCCGGCCGGGCATCACCCGCAGCCGCTGTGCCTCCGCCGGCAGGCGATACCGGTTCAGCAGGGTCGGCTGGCGCGGATTGCGCACATCGACCTCCTCGACATCGCCGTCCGCCGCGATGAACACCGTGCCGGAGCCGAGGGCGACCGCCCGGCCACCCTGGCTGGCCGGGTAGAGGCCGAGGCGGGCCGGCCGGCCCGGCAGGCTGACATCGACGATGTGAAGGCCGGTCGAGCAGCGCAGATGGACGGTCCTGGCATCGTCGCTGAGGGCCAGATCGCTGGCGAATTCGCAATCATCGGTGTAGCGGCCGATCTCGCTGATCTGCGCGGGGTTGCTGACATCGAAGATGCGCAGGCCACCCGGAGGACCGCCCGCGGCGTCCGGCGCGGTGGCCGCGAAGAGCAGGCTTCCGGCCAACTGCAGCCGCTCGACGCGGGTGTCCACCGGAACTGCGGCCCGCACGACCGGACGGGCAGGGTTCGACACGTCGACGGACGTCATCGAGCCCCCGTTGGTGGCCGTGCCGAGATAGACATGCCGGCCCTTCCCCGCGATCGCGGAGGAGAATTCGGCGGGCAGGCGCCCCAGCTCGCGCGGCGATAACGGATTGCTGAGATCGACGACGATCAGCCCATAGCCCCAGGCCGCCAGATAGGCCCGCCGGCCATCGACCGACATGTCCTCGAAGGCGCGGGCCTGCTTGGCCTTCGGCAGGTCGGCATCGAACCGTCCCGCCGGCGTCAGGTCGCCGTCGCTGGCCGCGCTCAGCCCGTAGGTGTTCTGCAGCAGGACCAGGGTGCGGTCGATGATGGCCGCGTCCCGGACATCGGCGCCGCCGATGGTGTCGACCACGCTGGCCAGGCGGGCCGTCTTGCCCGTGTCGAAGAGGGCCAGCTGGTCGGTGCTGGTGGCGACCCATCCCCACCGGCCCTGCACCGCGGTCGTCTCCGCGGCGAAGGCATTGCCGAAATCGACATGGCCGACCCGGCGGACCGGCAGGCGGAGACTCCAGATGCTGACGCCGGAGGCCCCGAAGCCATAGGCCTTGTCGCCGGCGATGAAGCCGTTGAACAGAGCCTCGCCCGGCGCCGCACTCCCCCACAGCAGCGGCGGGCCGCCCCAGGGCGGCAGGTAGTACAGGTTGACGCCCAGCCCGAATCCCACCGCCAGCGGCCAGGAGAACTGCAGGCGGAAATTGTCGAAGCCGTCCAGATTCTCGCTGGTCACTGTCTTGGGAAGATTCTTCCGGCTGTTGTCGAAGACCTGCAGCAGGGTGTCGCCCAACAAGGTCCGGCCGGCCGTGAAGATGCGGCTGCCGGCCATGCCGACCACATCGGCGGGACCGGCCTCGACCACCCGGACGGCTCTGGGGTAGAGCGGATCCGCCAGGGAGTGGACGACCAGGCCTCTTTGACTGTCGAACGCATACAGATAATCGCCGTCGATCGAGATCGCCGTGATGGCCTCGGGCGACGCACTTTTCCGGAGGAGGCCGCCGTCGATCAGCCTCGGACGGCCCGGATCGAGGAGGGAATAGATGGCCAAGCCGGAGCTGCCGTCCTGTCGCTGCCAGCTCGCGTAAAGATACCGGCCGCGGGACGCGATCCCGGTGATGACGCCGGCGAGCGGCTGCCGGCGCGTGTCGCCGGCCAGCCGGGGCGCTTCTGGAGTCCGGTAGTCCCATGCCGTTATGGTGGATCCGGCCGGAAGATAGACGAAGTCGCCCTGCTGGAGGGGCACGCCGATCCGGCCGCCAAAGGCGGTCTGGTCGGCCCGGGCCGCCAGGTCCTGCGCATGGGCCGGGGACGCGCCCGCTATCGCGACGGACAGCGCCAGGGCGATCTGCCTTGAATAGCGAAGGGCCGTTTGCCGTATGCGCCCCGATAATCCTGTCGTTTCGGATTCCCCCACGATCGATTCCTTTTGATTGGGTTGGGTGTCGACACGTCGAAATGTTCGATGCCGAGATCATCGATCCGTCATGGCGAGCCCCGCAGGGCCGTGGCCATCCAGCGGCGCAATTCTCGAGGCCGGGGTCCCTGGATGGCCACGTCGGCTTCGCCTCCTCGCCATGATGGGGAGGGGCGAAAAGCTGCCCTCAGGGCCGGATCGACCACGTCCCGTGACCGGGATGCTCCAGCGTTCTCAACGGGATGCGCGCGAACTCACGAAGGGCATACCGCACGATCGGCTGCAGGCGTTGGATGCAAGTTCGCCTCCGCGGATTATTCGATTTCGAAAAATCGAAATCTATGGATCGGGCGGCAATGCGCCGGTCCCTAGATTCGAATCTGTTTTCACCATTGCAAACGAAACGAAATCTGACAAGCGGATTTGGAAGATCAAAAAGTATAGCCGACGATCTATTCAATATTGCTCAAAATTCGATTCTTTTGCTCTCTATCGTTGTGGCTGTTCCGGCCACCAGGGGGCCGGTGCGCCGGATGATCGTGCCGCATGGCCGCCACCGGATCCGATGCTAGACTGACGCCATGACCGAAGGGATCGTCGACCACACCGAGACCCTGGCCGAAGAGATCGCCAACGCCGTCACCCACGGCATCGGCGCCGCCCTCGCCGTGGCGGGCTTGGTGGTCCTGGTGATTCTGGCCAGCCTCTACGGCGGCGTGCTCGAGATCGCCAGCCTGGCGATCTACGGGGTGACGCTGGTCCTGACCTATGTGTCGTCCACCCTGCTGCATGCGGCGCGCACGGCGCGATTCAAGCATATCTGCAACCTTCTCGACCATGCCTCGATCTATCTGCTGATCGCCGGCACCTATACGCCGTTCCTGCTGCTCGGCCTGCGCGGCGCCTGGGGCTGGACGCTGTTCGCGGTGATCTGGGCCCTGGCCGTCACTGGCGTGGCGCTGCGCCTGACCTGGCGCCGTTACGGCCGGCATGTCGCGCTGCCGCTCTATCTCGGGATGGGCTGGCTGATCCTGGTCGCCATCGGCCCCGTCTGGTCGTCGCTCGGCGGCGCCGCGGTCGGCTGGATCGTGGCCGGCGGCGTCGCCTACACCGTCGGCGTGGCGTTCTATGTGTGGGAGCGGCTGCCCTTCAACCATATGATCTGGCACCTGTTCGTCCTGGCCGGCAGCGCCCTGCATTTCGCCGGCATCATGATCACCGTCGTGCCGCACGGCTGACGCGGGGACTGGCACGAAGTTGCCGCCATCGCCATTCTGTCGCCGGGACCACCAGCGGGCGAGGGGCAGGTGAGCGAACGGCCGGACGACATCTTCCAGGAGGACCTCGATCCGGCGCCCGCCCGTCGCGGCTGGCGCGCGCGGCTGGGCGGGCTGTTCCGGCGCAGGGCGACCGGCGATGGCGTCCCGCCGGCCGCACCGCCGCCGTCCGGCGGCCGGCGCTGGTCCCGGGCGCTCGGCTGGGGCATTGGCGGGCTCATCGTGCTGTTCGTGCTCTACATGGCGGTCGGCGCCTTCGTCGTGCACGCGATCGACGACGACCCGGACTTCACCGTGGCCGCGCCGGTGGCCAATGGCAGCCAGGCGGTCGAGATCGCCGCCGCGCTGATCGAGCGCGAGACTGGCGGCGCCCATCGCTGGACCGCGAACGACCCGTTCTTCCTGCCCGGCTGGCTCTTGGACAACATGCCGAACTACCAGCAGGGCATCGTCTACGCCCTGTCGCGCTTCACCGCCGAGATGGGCGACCAGATCGGCCGCTCGCGCGGCTCGTCGCAGATGGACCCGGATCTCGACCGCGCCACCGGCCTGCTGCGCTATCCCGGCACGATCTGGCTGTTCGACCTCAGCACCTCCTGGGCGCCGACGGCGTCGTCGGAATCGCAGTACCGCGCCGCTGCCCGGGCGCTGCGCAGCTACAACGACCGGGTCGCCGCCGGCACCGCGCCGTTCGAGCGGCGGGCCGACAACCTGCTGCAGACGATCGACCGCTTCGCCGCCGATCTCGGCTCGCAATCCTCGGTGATCGCCGACCACATCGAGGCCAGCCGCGGCTGGCTGATCGACACCCGGGCCGACGACATCTTCTATGCCACCAAGGGCCGGCTCTACGCCTATTTCCTGGTGCTGCGGGCGCTCGGCCGCGACTTCGAAGGGGTGATCGCCCAGTCCGGCGCGACCAAGATCTGGGACGAGATGGTCGACAACCTGCGCGAGGCGGCGGAGCTGCGGCCGCTGGTGGTGATGAACGGCCGCGCCGACGCCATGTTCCAGCCCAACCACCTGGCGGTGCAGGGCTTCTTCCTGCTGCGCGCCCGCACCCAGATGCGCGAGCTGTCGAACGTGCTGCGGAACTGACGGTCAGTCCTGCGGCACATCGCTTGCACCGGCCTGCTCGCGCAGCCGCTCGGCCAGGTCGGCGAGGTTGTCGCGGAGCTGGGCGAAGGTGAAGGCGATGGCGAAGGCCTGGCCGAATTCGCGGCCGTCGAGGCCGTCCCCGCCAGCGCCCCGCAGCGCATCGACGCTGCTCTGCAGCGCCGCCACGGCCTGGTCGAGGGCGCTGCCGTCGCCCGGCGCCGCCTTCGCCTCCAGCGCCGCGGCCAGAGCGGTCATCCGCTTCCTCGCCGCCATCACCGCCTGGTCCAGCGTCGCCCCCAGCGCCGTCTGCAGCGGCGGCGACAGCGGGGCCTGGGCGGCGCGGACCAGGATGATCTCGCTGTGCCACAGGCGGCGGATGGTGCGGATGATCGGCGCCGGGTCGAGATGGTCTGGGATGGCGCCGCGCCGCTCCCGCCGCGCCTCGTCGATCTGGCCGTCGCCCTTGCGCAGCAGCGTGCGGATGCGCTGGTTCAGCGCCGTCGGGTCTTCCCCCGACCCGGCCAGCCGGCCCGCGATCAGGGCCAGCAGGGCGGCGCATTGGCCGAGCAACTCGGCGGCGGTGTCGCGCAGATGGTCGCCGGCCCGGGCCGGCAGGATCAGCAGGGCGGCCAGCACCCCGACCACGGTGCCCAGGCCGATCTCCGCCACCCGCTGGAAGGCGGCGCCCGGCGGATCGGCATGGCTCGGGTCGGACAGCATGACGATCGCCGCGGTGACCGAGCCGAGCCGCAGGCTGGGCCGGCGGGCGGCGATATAGACCGTGGCCAGCATCACCAGCAGCAGCACCGCGCCGGTGCGCAGCGCCGAAGGGCCGGACAGCACCGCGCCCACCACCCCGAAGGCGGCGCCGAGCATGGTGCCGAGCAGCCGGTCGATGGTCGCGCTCAGCGTGGCGCCGAGCGTCGCCTGCATCACGATCACGGCGGTCAGCACCGACCAGTAGCCCTTGGGCAGGCCGAAGGCCTCGGCCAGGGCATAGGCGGCGACGGCCGCGACCGCGCCCCGCACCGCCTGGCGGACATGGATCGGATCGAGGCGGATACGGGACAGCTGAATCATCGCGACTCCGGGGCTGCGGCGACAGCATGCCAGAGAGCCGCGCCCCGCTGCAGCCTCGTCGGGCGAGACTGAAAAGCACTCGCAATCGCAATATCCGCATGGTACCCAACCCCCGATCAAGACGGGGGTGCGCATGGGCTCGATGATCCGGTTCCTGGCAGCGGCGGCGCTCAGCCTCTGCGCCGGCGCGGCGCTGGCGGCGGAGGACAAGATCTCGGTCACCGATCTGGCCGGCCGGACGGTCGAGGTGCCGAAGAATGTCGAGCGCATCCTGCTCGGCGAAGGGCGGCAGATCTACATCGTCGCGGCGCTGGACCGCGAGAACCCGATCGGCCGCATCGCCGGCTGGAAGGACGAGTTCGAGCGCTCCGACCTCGATACCTACAGGCTCTACCAGGCGAAGTTCCCCGGCATCGATGCCATCCCGGATATCGGCGACCCTGAAGAGGGGACCTTCAACACCGAGCAGGCGATCGCGCTGAAGCCCGATGTGCTGTTCCTGCTGCTGGGCCAGAAGCCGGCGGCCGAGGAATCCGGTCTGATCAAGACGCTGGAGGGCGCCGGCATCGCCACCGTCTTCATCGACTTCCGGGATGAGCCCTTCACCAACACCGAACCCAGCGTGCGATTGTTCGGCCAGGTCCTCGGCCGGCAGGATCGGGCCGAGGAGTTCATCGCCTTCTTCCGGCAGCAGCTGGATCTGGTGCAGGACCGCCTGGCCAAGTCCGACGCGCCGAAGCCGAAGGTGATGATCGAGCGCGCCGCCGGCACCGGCTGGGGCGCGGAATGCTGCGCCTCCTTCGGTGACGAGAATTTCGGCCGCATGGTGCGGATGGCCGGCGGCATCAACATCGCCGCCGGCCTGATCCCCGGCGCCTTCGGCGTGCTGAACCCGGAGCAGGTGACGGTCGCCAACCCGGACGTCGTCCTCGTCACGGGGGCCAACTGGACCCAGTTCGTGCCGGACGGCGGCTGGGTCGGGCTCGGTCCCGACGCCGACCAGGCCAGGGCGAAGGAGCGGCTGGCGGCGCTGGTGCGGCGCCCGGCCTATACCGGCGTCAAGGCGGTGGCCGACGGCCGCGTCCACGCCATCTGGCACCAGTTCTACGACAGCCCGTACCAGTTCGTCGGGGTGCAGCAGATCGCCAAGTGGCTGCATCCGGAGCTGTTCGCCGACCTCGACCCGGAGGCGACGTTCCGCACCCTGCACGAGCGCTTCCTGCCGATCCCGTACCGGCCCGGCTACTGGGTCTCGCTGACCCCGGCGGGCTGAAAGGCTGAGCATGGTGGACCACGCCGTCCCGACCCCGATCGACACCCATCTGCGCGCCGGCCGCGCCGCCTATCGCGGCCTGGCCCGGCGCAAGCTGCTGCTGCTGGCCGCCCTGGCCGCCGCGCTCTTGGTCAGCCTGGTGCTCGACATCGGTATCGGCCCGGCGCGCTACGGCGTCGGCGAGGTGGTGTCGGCCCTGCTCTCGCCTTCCGACGTGCCGGCGACGCTGCGGGTGGTGATCTGGGACATCCGCCTGCCGGTGGCGCTGATGGCCGTCGTGGTCGGCGCCGCCCTGGCGGTGGCGGGCGCCCAGATGCAGACGGTGCTGAACAACCCGCTGGCCGACCCCTTCACCCTCGGCATCTCCGCCGCCGCCAGCTTCGGCGCGGCGCTGGCCATCGTGCTCGGCGTGGCGCTGATCCCCGCCCTGACCGACATCATGGTGCCGGTCAACGCCTTCCTGATGGCCCTGGTGGCGTCGCTGGGGCTGCACGCGCTGAGCCAGCGCCGCGGCGTGACCATGGAGACGGTGGTGCTGCTGGGCATCGCCATCGTCTTCACCTTCAACGCCCTCCTGTCGCTGCTGCAATATGTGGCGTCGGAGCAGGCGCTGGCCGCCGTGGTGTTCTGGACCATGGGCAGCCTGGGCAAGGCCAGCTGGGGCAAGCTCGCGGTCACGGCCGCGGTGCTCGTGGTGCTGCTGCCGCTGATGGCGCGCCGGGCCTGGCAGCTGACGGCGCTGCGCCTGGGCGAGGACAAGGCCCGCAGCTTCGGCATCGACGTCCGCCGCCTGCGGCTCGAGACGATCCTGGCGGTCAGCCTGCTGGCCGCGGTGCCGGTGGCCTTCGTCGGCACCATCGGCTTCGTCGGCCTGGTCGGGCCGCACATCGCCCGCATGCTGATCGGCGAGGACCAGCGCTTCTTCCTGCCGGCCTCGGCCCTGGCCGGCGCGCTGATGCTGTCCGCCACCTCGATCGTGTCGAAGTCGATCGTGCCCGGCGTGATCTTCCCGATCGGCGTGATCACCGCCCTGGTCGGCGTGCCCTTCTTCTTCAGCCTGATCCTGACCAGCCGGCGCCGCGCATGGCAATGAACCCCGTCACTCTCGAACTGCGCGACGTCTCGGTCGCCTATGGCCGCCGGGCGGTGCTGCACGGCATTACCACCCCGGTGATGGCGGGCGGCGAGGTGACCGCCGTGATCGGGCCGAACGCGGTCGGCAAGTCCAGCCTGTTCCGCCGCATCGCCGGGCTGATCGGCGGCCCGGGCGAGGTGCTGATCGACGGCCGGCCGGCCAGCAGCTGGGCCCAGGGCGATCCCAGCCGGCCCTGCCACCTGCCGCAGGAGACGGCGGTGAACGCCGTGCTCACCGTGCTCGAATCCGTGCTGCTGGCGCGCAAGAGCAGCGCCGGCTGGCGGGTCGACGATTCCGATCTCGACGCCGTCACCCGCACTTTAGGGCTGCTCGAGATCGACGACCTCGCCATGCGCAACCTGGGCGAGCTCAGCGGCGGCCAGAAGCAGCTGGTGTCGATCGCCCAGGCGCTGGTGCGCGACCCGCGCATCCTGCTGATGGACGAGCCGACCAGCGCGCTCGACCTGCAGCGCCAGGTCGAGGTGCTGACCCTGATCCGCGACCTGGCGCGCAGCCGCGGGCTGTGCGTGCTGATCGCGCTGCACGACCTGAACCAGGCGGTGCGCTTCACCGACCGGGTGCTGGTGCTGCAGGAGGGCCGCGTCGCAGCCTGCGGCGAGCCGCGCGCGGTGGTCACGGCGGAGATGCTGCGCCGGGTCTACGGCGTCGAGGCGCGGGTCGAGACCTGCTCCGACGGCATGCCGATGGTGCTGGCCGACCGTTCCACTCGGCAGCGCCGCATCCCGCTCGACCGGCTGGCGGCCGAATAGCAAAAGGCCCGCCACCGGGGCGGGCCTTGCGTCGTGCCGGAGCGCGGGCCGTCAGGCGGCCAGCTTCTCCTCGGCATCCAGGGTGGCGGCCACGGCGTGGATCACGGCGGCGATGCGGATCACGGCCTGGACCACGTCCTTGCCGACGCCCTTCTTGGCGACCACCTGCTCATGGCTGTCCATGCACATGCCGCAGCCGTTGATCGCCGACACCGCCAGCGAATACAGCTCGAAATCCACCTGGTCGATGCCCGGATTGGCGATCGCGTTCATGCGCAGCCGCGCCGGCATGGTCGCGTAGTCCTTCTCGGACACGAGGTGGGTGAAGCGGTAATAGATGTTGTTCATGCCCATGATCGCCGCCGCGGTCTTGGCGGCGCCCTGCGCCTCGGGCGACAGGTGCTGCGCCGCCTCGGCCGCGATCGCCTTGATCACGGTGGCGTTGCGCGAGGCATAGGCGCTGGCCAGGGCCGAGCCCCAGATCTGCTGGGCGGTCACGCCGGGCGGGGTCAGGACCGAGGACAGGTTGAGCTTCAGATCCTTGGCGTAGTCGGGAAGGGCGGCCTTCAGCGTATCGATCGACATGGGGGCTCCGGCGGGTATCGGGTGTCAGACAAGGCGACGGCCGGTCCGCGGGAGGACCGGCCGCGCGAAGGAAGGGCCGGGGATCAGGCGGCCTTCAGGGTCTCCTCGCCCTTCTGCCAGTTGCAGGGGCAGAGCTCGTCGGTCTGCAGCGCGTCGAGCACGCGCAGGACCTCCTGCGGGTTGCGGCCGACCGACATGTCGTTGACCGAGACGAAGCGGATGATGTTGTCCGGGTCGACGATGAACGTGGCGCGCAGGCAGACTTCCTCGCTCTTCTCGAGGATGCCGAGCGAGCGGCTGAGATCCTTGCGGATGTCGGCCAGCATCGGGATCGGCAGCTCCTTCAGGTCGGCGTGGTTCTGGCGCCAGGCCAGGTGCACGAACTCGCTGTCGGTCGAGACGCCGTAGACCAGCGCGTCACGGTCGGCGAAGTCGCCGGCCAGCTTGCCGAACGCCGCGATCTCGGTCGGGCAGACGAAGGTGAAGTCCTTCGGCCAGAAGAACACGACCTTCCACTTGCCCTTGCTGGCGGCACGGTCGATCTGGGTGAAGGCGTTCTTCGGGTCGGTCGAGACGACGGCCTGGAGCGAGAAATCCGGGAAGGTGTCGCCGATGGTCAGCATGGGCATCTGGAGAGGCTCCGTGGGTTCTGTCGTAGGCTTCGTGTTTGCGGTGCAGCGGAAATGATTTCGCGCTGCAGCAAGCAGATAGCAAAGCGGATTCCCACAATCCAATCGATTGTTCCGAGGATTATGATAGGTTGATCCTATGAACCAACCGATCACCCTGCGGCAGCTCCGCTACGTCGTCGCCGTTGCCGACACGCGGCATTTCGGCCGGGCCGCCGCCGCCTGCCATGTCAGCCAGCCCTCGCTCAGCGCCCAGGTGCAGGCGCTGGAGGAGATGCTGGGCGGGCCGCTGTTCGAGCGGTCGAAGCGGCGGATCATCCTGACCCCGCTGGGCGAGGCGGTGGTCGCCCGGGCACGGCGGATTCTCGCGGAGACCCAGGACCTGCTGCTCGCCGCCCGGGACCAGGCGGCGCCGCTGGCCGGCGACTTCCGGCTCGGGGTGATCCCGACGCTCGGCCCCTATCTGCTGCCGCGGCTGATGCGGACGCTGCGCCGCACCTATCCGGAGCTGCGCCTCTATCTGCGGGAAGACCTGACCGACCGGCTGGTCGAACGGCTGCGCCGCGGCGAGCTGGAGGCGGCGCTGCTGGCCCTGCCGGTGGAGGATCCGAAGCTGGACTCGCTGCCGGTGTTCGACGAGCCGTTCCTGCTGGCCGTGCCGACCGGGCACCGGCTGGCCCGCGTCAACCGGGTGACGCCCGCCGACCTGTCGGACGAGCATCTGCTGCTGCTGGAGGACGGGCACTGCCTGCGCGACCAGGCGCTGGAGGTGTGTCGCAGCGCGGCACGGACGCAGGAGGACGCCTTCGGCGCCACCAGCCTGTCGACGCTGCGCGAGATGGTGGCCGGGCGGATCGGCATCACGCTGCTGCCGGCGCTGGCCTGCACCGCGCCGACCACGGCCGACAGCGACATCGCGCTCAGGCCCTTCGATGCGCCGCCGCCGTCGCGGCGGATCGGGCTGGTGTGGCGCCGCGGGGCGGCGCGGCGCGGCGAGATCGAGATGCTGGCCGAGTTCCTGCGCCAGCACCTGCCGGAAGGGGCGGTGGCGATCCCGCGGGACGAACTGTCCGCGGGTGCGGAGCCGAAGCGGAAGACTGCCGGCTGACGTGCCGCGTTATGCGGCGCGGGGCAGCACCCGCTCCAGGAAGCCGGTCTCGGTCCGGGCGTCGAACGGCCATTGTGCCCCGGTCTCGGCCAGGAACGCCTCCGCCGCGGCGGTGACCTCCTTGCCGCCGAGCCACCACTCGGCCTTGCGGATTGCGCCGTGCGCGTCGCGCTCGACCACCGCCGGCCCGTCGGTCCGGTGGCGCTGGTTGTACCGGTACCAGCGCTCCAGCCGGCTGCCGTCGCGGCCGTAGTGGATGTAGGCCGGACCGTCCTCGCGATGGGCCTCGTCGGCCACGAACCACCACTCGAATTTCGGCGTGCCGTCGGGGTGGTAGACGGTCACTGCCGGCTTCGCGGTCTGGTGATAGCGCCCGGCCTGGAACCAGTCCTCGCGGCGCACCGCGCCGTTCCGGTGATACTCGACGCGCGCCGGCGCTCCGTCGCGATGCAGGAGACAGCCGGCCGCGCCGTCTCTGAACCGCTTGTACCAGCGCTGCTCCATGATCTGGCCGGCGTCTTCGGCGTAGATCGTCTCGCAAGGATTGTCGTCGAACGGCTGGTCGACACCCCTCGGCATCGGGGCTTTCTCAAGCGCCATCTGCGTCGTCCCTTCCGCTTGGGCCCTTCTGGGGATCAAAAATGATGCCTGCCAAGAAAGATGTTCCAGACAAGCGGGAGGAATATAACATCCGAGTTAGTTAAAAAAACTTTCGTATTTTATGCAACTTTTGACGCATGCCATCCGGCGGATGACGGCGATGGACGGGCGACACGGCAATTTCCCCGTCCATGTCGAAGAGAAGGCGCCCCGAGTCGCTGAACCTGCAATTCAAGGTTGCAACAGAGAGTCGCGGCCTATCTTCTCAGTAGTCCCACTCCACCGTCCCCCCGACGGCACCGCCGCTGTCGCCGCCGGCCTCGGCCTTGCCCTTGATGTTGTCGGTCACGTCGATGGTGACCGTGGCCCGGGTGCTGCCGGCATCGATTCCCTGTTCGACCCCGACGCGGACACCCTTGGTGAGATAGCGGCCGAGGCCGATCGCGGAGCCGCCGGAGGCATCGGTGTTGAAGTCGAGCTGGTCGAGGCCGAGCGACTTCTGGATGCCGCCGAGCAGGCCGGTGCCGCCGCCGCCGACTCCCGCCAGCTCGGCCGCCGCCTGGGCCAGCTGGATCGCCTGGCTGGGGCTGAGCTGGCCGGTGGCCTGGCCGAACAGCAGGCGCGACAGCACCTCGTCCTGCGGCAGCTCGGGCGTGGAGCTGAGCGTGAGCTCCGGCTTGGAGGCGTAGCCGCCGACCAGGATATGGGCGACGACGTCGCCGGCCCGGGACGAGGCCAGGAAGTCGAGGCGCGGATCCGTCATCACGCCGCCGTCGAAGGTGATGCGGCCGCGCTCGAAATCCAGCCGCTGGCCGAATTTCGAGATCGCGCCGCGCCGCATCTCGAAGCCGCCCTGGATGTCGGGGGTCGAGGTGGTGCCGACGACGTGGATCTGGCCCTGCATCTCGGCATCGATGCCCTGGCCGCGGACATAGAGCTGGTTCGGCGCCTCGACGGTGATGTCGAGGCCGATCTGCGACGGCGGCTTCTGCGGCTCCGCCCGGCGCGGCGCCCGGGCCGATGCCTGGCGGGCGGCGGGCGGCGGCTGCTGGTCCTTCAGCCGGGCCGCGATCTCCGGCGGCGCATTGATCTGGCGCACCGGGATCGGCGTGACCGAGACCGGGAAGCTGTCCGGGATCTGGATCACCGCCTGGCGCAGCTTGACCGAGCCCTTGAGCAGGGAATCGGCCGACAGGTCGCCGGACATCGTCAGGTCGCTGTCGGCATGGACGGTGGCGAGGTCGCTGGACACCAGCAGCGCGTTGCTGGTCTGGATCCGGACGTCGATCGGCATGCTGCCGCCCGCGCCCAGGGTGACGCTGCCGCTGCCGCTGATGGTGCCGCCCCCCGGCGTCTTCGCCGACAGGCTGCTCAGCCGGAAGCTGTCGCCGGCGCCGGTCACCGTGGCGTCGATGTTCTGCAGCCGGACGCCGTATTCGGAGTTCTGGTAGCTGCCGTTGCGCAGCGTGACGGTGCCCGAGGCCTGCGGCCTGTCGGGCGTGCCTTCGATCCTGATGTCGAGCGATAGCGGGCCGCCGATGCGGTCGGCGCCGGCGGCCAGGAAGTCGTTGAACATCGCCAGCTCGACCTGGCCCTTGGCCGAGGCCGAAAGCGGCCCGCCGCCCAGCGGCACCGCGCCCTGCAGGTCGAGCCGGGCGCGCCCGGCGGTGACCCGGCTGGTGACGGCGACGCGCCGGCCGCCCAGCGTGCCGTCGGCGGTGGCGTCGACCGTGGGCAGGCCGGCGGTGTTCAGCCCGCCCATCTTGGCGCCGGACACCTTCAGCGAGAACTTGCCGCCCGGATCGGCGGCGCTGCCGGTGATGGTGGCGTCGCCGTCCAGCCGGCCCTGCAGCTCGAGGCCGGGGCTGGCGATCGACGCCAGGCCGAGCGGCAGCCGGGCGATGCGGGCGCGCAGGTCCAGCGCGTCTCCGGCCCGGCCCGACAGGCTGACGGTGCCGCCGCCGCTGACCGCGAGGTCGATGGTGCCGAGGTCGACGCCGGCGGCGCCGGCGCGGATGGTGGCCGGCTTCGACAGGGTGACCGACTGGCCGGACTGGCGGATCGCCAGGCTCTTCAGGCCGACCACGGTCTCGCCCCCGTTCAGGCCGATATCGGCCGCCATGTCGGCGGTGCCGTAGCCGGTCGCGGCCTGCAGCTTCAGCGCCAGCTGCTGCATCGTGCCGGCGACGGTCAGCTCGGCCCGGCTGATCGGGGTGCCGCTGGCGGTAGCGTTGGTGATCAGCAGCCGGCCGTCCTGGATGCGCCTTCCGTCCGCCATCGGGTCGAGCACGGTTCCGGTCAGCCGGATCTCGCCGAGCTGGGCGGTGTCGGCATAGGCGACGCGCCGGGCGGTCAGGTCGATCTTGGCTCCAGCCGTGGGATCGAGCGACAGGGTGGCGTCGAGCTGGCCGCGCAGCGCCTGGCCGATGAAGGCGCCGACCACGCCGAGATCGGCGACGGCGAGGCGGACGGTGCCGCCGACCGGCTTGCCGTCCGCGGCCACCGCGGCATTGCCGTCGGCCTTGATGCCGGCGACGTCCAGCACCAGCGGATTGAGGTCGAAGCCGCCGTTCGGACCCTGGGCCAGCGCGATGTTGCCGGTGGCCGGCTTGCCGTCGACCGTGCCGGCCAGCTTGACCGTGCCGGCGGGGGCGGACGGCAGCCCGGCGGCGTCGATATCGACGGTCAGGTGCTCGACCGCATGGCCGGCGGTCTTCACCCCTTCGGCCACGACTTGGCCCTTGACGCCGAGGGCGCCGATAGTGCCGGACAGGGTGGTATCGACCGACACCGCGCCCTCGACCCCGGGGGCGACGGCGGCGAGCGAGCCGAGCGCCGCCTTGATCGTGCCCTGGATCGCCTCGCCGTCCAGCGTTCCGGCGGCGTCGAGCGACGCCTTCTCGCCCTTCACGCTGATGCCGGAGACGGTGATCTTGCCGCCGGCGTCGCGCTCGATCCGGCCGGTCAGCGTCGCCTCGCGGCCGAGCACGGCGGCGGTCGGCGTCGCCTCGGCCTTCGGTTCGGCGATGGTGCCGTTCCAGTCCAGGGTGGCGGCGCCGTCGGCGGCCAGCGCCGGCTTCACCGTCAGGTCGAGGGCGCCCGAGATCGGCTGGCCGACCAGGCCGGAGAAGCGGCCGAGATCGGCATAGGTCAGGTGCAGCGTGCCGGCGCCGGACGGCGCCATCGCGTCGCCCTGGCCGCTGGCGGTCAGCACCGCACCGTCCAGCCGGGTCTCCAGCCGGTCGATCACCGCCTTGCCCGACTGGGTGACGCTGCCGTCGAAGCTGAACTGCAGGGTGTGGCCCGTCGCCGTCTCGAGCACTGGGTCGCCGAGCGCCAGGCCGTCGGCGGAGGCGGTGACGCGCAGTCCGATCGGGGCCTCGGGGTCGGAGAACGGGCCCTGTGGCGTCGCCGTCAGATCGACCGCCAGTGTGCCGGCGCCGTACGGCGCCTGGCGCAGCCCGGAGCCGCGGATCGTGGCGGCGACGACCGGCGCGTCCAGCGCGCCCCTGGCGGTGCCGTCGACCGCCAGCGAGTCCCAGCCGGTGCCGGGCGGCAGCAGGGTGGCGAAGCCGGCGGCGGCTCCGGCCTGCAGCTTGTAGGCGAGATCCACCTGGTTGCCGGTCGGGTTCACGCTGCCGGTCACCGACACGCTGCCGGCCGCGGCCGTGGCGTCGAGTTGCCGGATGGTGATCGGACCGGCATCGGTGATCTCGGCCTCGGCCTGCAGCGTCGTTCGGCCCTGCAGCAACGGGGTTGCGGTGGCGGCGAGCGCGGCCGGGACCAGCCGGGCGGCATCGGCATTCAGATCGACGGTTAGACGGCGGCGGCCCTCGCCCGGCTCGATCCGAGCCTGGCCCTCGACGCCGCCCAGGTCGCCGACCTTGCCGGACAGGGTGGCGCGCCAGTCGCGCAGAGTGCCAGTGCCGTTCAGCTTGAGGTCGACCGGCGGCTGCCCAGGGAACTGGGCCATGCTGGCGATTAGCCCGCCCGGCGGCTCCTGCACCGACACGGCGACGTCGAGCTGCTCGGTCGACGGGATGAAGGCCAGCCGGGCGGTGATGTCGCCGGCCGCGCCGTCCAGCCGGCGGACGGCGAGGTTGGTCGCCAAGCCCTGCGACGGGTCGCCCAGCTGGGCATCGCCGGCTACGCTCAGCGTCGCCGCCATTCCGGCGACGGCCGGGCCGATCGCGATCCGCTCCACATTCAGTCGGTCGAGCCGGATGTCGACCGGCAGCCGCGGCAGCGAGAAGCCGCCGGGGCTCGGCTCCGGCTCCGGCTCGGCGCCGCCGGCGGGCAGGCGGTCGACCGTAACCGTGCCGGCCTCGACCGCGTCGACCCGCAAGGTGCGGCGCAGCAGCGCCGTCGGGCTCCAGGCGAGGCGGGCCCAGTCCACCGTCACCATCTTGCCGGCCGGGTCGGACACCGCGACGTCGCGCACGGTCATGTCGAAGGGCACGAAGCCTTCGATCGAACCGACCGAGACCTGCATCTCGGGCGAGCTCGCCAGGCTGCCCGCCTGGTCGGCGATCAGCCGCTTGCCGGGCCCGGTCTGCGCCGCCGCGAAGACGATCAGCAGCAGCGCGACCGGCAGGCCGATCACGACCGCGAGGAGGATGAGGAGGATTCGCAGCGCGCGCATCAGAAGGCCTGCCCGATGCTGATGTAGAGCTGGAAGCTGTCGTCGCTCTTGCGCTTGTTCAGCGGAATGGCGATGTCGGCGCGGATCGGTCCGATGCCGGTGTAGTAGCGGGCGCCCAGCCCGGCCGCGTACTGGAAGTCGGTGCCGAAGTCGGGGACGCTCTTCTCGTAGACGCCGCCGGCGTCGAAGAACGGCACGATGCCGATCGTGTCGGTGATCTTGTAGCGCAGCTCCAGGCTGCCGATGATCGAGCTCAAGCCTCCGGTCGGGTTGTCGTTCTTATCCAGCGGACCGATGCTCTGGTACTTGTAGCCGCGGACGGTGCCGCCGCCGCCGGCATAGAGCCGCTTGTCGGGCGGCACGTCGGCGATGTCCGGCCCGGCGATGCTGCTGATGCCCAGCTGCCCGGCCAGGACGATGTCACCATCGCCGCCCGACAGGTCGAGATAGGCCGACCCCAGCGCCTTGGCCACGATCATGTCGACCGAGGAGCCGAGGAAGGTCGGGTAGGGGGTCAGCGACAGCTGCGCCCGGTAGCCCTTGGTCGGGTTCAAGAGGTTGTCGGTGGTGTCGATCTTGGCGCCGAGCGGGATGCCGACGAAGGTGTAGTCCCACTCGCCCTCCTCGTTCTCGACATGGCCGGTTTCGAAGCTGAGGCCCGCCAGAAGATCGATCTGCTTGGTGTAGTGGTAGGTGGCGATGCTCTGCACCAGGCCGCGGGTGCTGGTGTAGGCGTCCAGCACCTCGCGCACCGCCTCGGCCTTGCTGTCGAGCGTGGTGTTGCGGTCGAGGAAGCCCGGCACCTTCAGGGACACGCCGAACTTGAAGTTCGGCTCGGTCGCATTGTTGTAGCCGAGGCCGCTGACCTCGCCGTCGATCCGCAGCTGCTCGGCCCCGCCCCATAGGTTGCGGTGGCCCCAATAGGCGTTCACCCCGGCGCCGTAATTGGTCTCGTACTTGGCGCCGAAGCCGATGAAGCGCAGCGGCCGTTCCTGCACCGCGATCGTCACCGGGACATTGCCCTGGGCGTCCACCTGGTCCGCGGTGGTGACGCGGACGCTGCTGAACACGCCCAGATCGGCCAGGTCCTTGCGCAGGTCCTGGACCTGCTGCGGCGAATAGATCTGGCCGGTGACGAAGGGCACGCGGCTGCGGATGAAGCTCTCCCGGACCGTCTCCTCGCCCTCCACCGTGACCGGGCCGAAGCCGGCCTTGGGTCCGGGATCGAGAAACTCGGTCAGGTCCATGGTCCGGTCGGCATGGTCGACCACCGCGTCGCGCGACGGCACCTTGGCCAGCGGATAGCCCTGGTCGTTCATCTGCGCCACCATGGCGCCCTCGGCGCTCAGGATCGTCGCCGACAGCGCCGGCTTGCCGGGATCGAGGCCGAGCGGCGCCCGGTCGATCACCAGCGGCAGCTGGTCCGACCCCTGGGTGTCGGTCAGCCGCACGGTCTTGAACTTATAAGATGGACCGAGATCGATCTTGATCGAGACCTTGACCGGATCCTTGCCCCGCCGCGCCGTCAGCCGGTCGATCAGCCCGGGGTCGTCCAGGTCTGCGCCGTCGATGGTGATGTGGACCTCGCCGCCGTAATACGACAGCGCCCCCAGCGCGCCGTACAGCCGGTCGCGGTCGGCCAGCGCGCGGCGGACCAGCCCGACCGGGCCCGAGGGCGGGCTGGTCTGCAGCTTCAAGAGGTTCGAGGCGCCGGTCAGCGCCGCGGTCGCGTTCTCGTCCGGGATCGGCTCCAGCGTCGCCGCATAGGGCAGCTCGTCGGGCAGCGGCGCCGCCTCGGTCGCCGCCTCGCCTTCGGTGGCCGGCGCCTCGTCTTGGGCCAGCAGGGCCGCCGACGGAACCAGTGCCGCGAGGAGGCCGAGCCACCCGAACTTGCCCAGTCTTGCCCGCAATCCCGCGATCCCCCTTCGCCGCGCGTTCGTGGTGCTGCCCGCCGCTCGCGCTTCGGTTGTGCCGTGATGGGAACACATACCATGCGCGTTTCGTTGCCTTAAATTCTCTCTCGACTTTTCAACGATTTGCTGCGCTCCGCTTGCACTTGGCGCCGATCCGCCTATATTGCGCCGCAACGGCGGCTGGGGCGTTGCGTAAGGCGACCCGTCCGCCGTCCTTTGTTTTGCCTGCACGCTTCCCGCCCTCCCGCCCCCTGGACGGACCATGGATATCCGGAACATCGCCATCATCGCCCATGTCGATCATGGCAAGACCACCCTGATCGACGTGCTGCTGCGCCAGTCGGGAGCCTTCCGCGAGAACCAGCAGGTCGCCGAGCGGGTCATGGACTCGAACGACCTGGAGCGCGAGCGCGGCATCACCATCCTGGCGAAATGCACCTCGCTGGTGTGGAAGGATGTCCGCATCAACATCGTCGACACGCCGGGCCACGCCGATTTCGGCGGCGAGGTCGAGCGCATCTTGAACATGGTCGACGGCGTGGTGGTGCTGGTGGACGCGGCCGAGGGGCCGCTGCCGCAGACCAAGTTCGTCACCGGCAAGGCGCTGAAGCTGGGCCTGCGGCCGATCGTGCTGGTCAACAAATGCGACCGGCCGGACGCCCGCCCGCACCAGGTGCATGACGAGGTGTTCGACCTGTTCGCGGCGCTCGACGCCAATGACGAGCAGCTCGACTTCCCGACCCTGTTCTCCTCGGCCAAGCAGGGCTGGGCGGCGGAGAGCCTGGAGGCGGAGCGGACCGACATGGCGCCGCTGTTCGACCTGGTAGTGAAGCATGTGCCGGCGCCGAAGGTCGAGGCCGACCAGCCGTTCCGCATGCTGGCCACCACGGTTGAGGCCAACCCCTATCTCGGCCGGGTGCTGACCGGGCGCATCCTGTCCGGCTCGGTCAAGCCGAACCAGACGGTCAAGGCGCTGTCGCGCACCGGCGAGACCATCGAGACCGGCCGCATCAGCCGGGTGCTGGCTTTCCGCGGCATCGAGCGCCAGCCGATCGACATCGGCGAGGCCGGCGACATCGTCGCCATCGCCGGGCTGGAGACCGCGACCGTCGCCGACACCATCTGCGACCCGGCGGTGACCGGGGCGTTGTCGGCCCAGCCGATCGACCCGCCGACCATCGCCATGACCTTCTCGGTCAATGACAGCCCGCTGGCCGGCACCGAGGGCGACAAGGTCACCAGCCGCGTCATCCGCGCCCGGCTGCTGCGCGAGGCCGAGGGCAATGTCGCGCTGAAGATCACCGAGACCGCCGAGAAGGACGCCTTCGAGGTCGCCGGCCGCGGCGAGCTGCAGCTCGGCATCCTGATCGAGACCATGCGCCGCGAGGGCTTCGAGCTGTCGATCAGCCGGCCGCGCGTGGTGTTCCAGAAGGACGAGTCCGGCCAGGTGCTGGAGCCGATCGAGGAAGTGACGATCGACGTCGACGAGGAGCATTCCGGCGTCGTCGTGCAGAAGCTGTCCGAGCGCAAGGGCGAGCTGCTGGAGATGCGGCCGTCCGGCGGCGGCAAGCAGCGCCTGGTGATGCTGGTGCCGACCCGCGGCCTGATCGGCTATCAGGGCGAGTTCCTGACCGACACCCGCGGCACCGGCGTCCTGAACCGGATCTTCCACGGCTACGCCCCGCACAAGGGCGCGATCGCCTCGCGCCACACCGGCGTGCTGATCTCGAACGCCCAGGGCGAGGCCGTGGCCTACGCGCTGTGGAACCTGGAGGATCGCGGCCCGATGCTGATCGAGCCGCAGGCCAAGGTCTATCAGGGCATGATCATCGGCGAGCACACCCGCGGCAACGACCTCGAGGTCAATGTCCTGAAGGGCAAGCAGCTGACCAACATCCGCACCACCAGCAAGGACGAGGCGGTTCGCCTGACCCCGCCGATCCAGATGACGCTGGAGCGGGCGCTGACCTACATCAACGACGACGAGCTGGTCGAGGTCACGCCGAAGACCATCCGCCTGCGCAAGCAGGTGCTGGACCCGAACGAGCGGAAGAAGATCGAGCGGCAGAAGAAAGAGGCTTGAGGCCTCTTTTGGTCCACAACCGCGTCAACCTTCTCCCCGGAGAGGGTTGACGATCGGCAGGCCGGCGAAGTCCTGATGTTCGTGTCGAGGAGGTAGCGCGTCACAAGTCGATCCCGCGCCCCTCCTCACGGGGGCGGCCGACGTCGAGATCGGCACCGACCAGCGGCGAGCGCCGCAACGCTGCAAGAATGCCACCGGTCTTCGGCGGCTCGCTGGCCACGGCCCTTTGCACGGTCGCTCGCACTCGTTCCGCCTCCGGGCCTGCCTCGGCCAGCCGGCGCGCCAGCGCCCGGATCAGCTCGCGATCCGCATCCGGCGCCATGATCTCGAAGCGTGCAAGGCCGCGCCGCTCAAGACGTGCGCGGTGGTTCCTGATCGCCTTCTTCTGAGCGGCACTGCCCATCGCCGATCCTCGCGCTGTCTATCCGGATATATGATCCGGATCCCTCCCGGACGCAAACCCACCGGCAGCGCTCCGAAACTTGGCCAGCGATTCCGGCCGTCACGTGTCGTCGTGGGACCGGATCACCCCATCTCCTCCAGCTCGCGCCCGCGGGTCTCGCGGACCGCGCGGCTGACGAAGAGGAACGACAGCAGGGCCATGGCCGCATAGAGGCCGTAGGCCAGCCCGAGGCCGGCGGAGGCGAGGGACGGGAAGGTCTCCGAGACGACGAAGTTGGCGGCCCATTGCGCCGCCGCGGCCACCGCCAGGGCATAGGCCCGGATGCGGTTGCTGAACATCTCGCCCAGCAGCACCCAGACGACAGGCCCCCAGCTGACCCCGAAGAACACGACATAGAGATTGGCGGCGGCGACGGCGACGACTCCCGCCGGCCCGTCCAGCACCGGCGTCACGGCGCCGTTGACCATCTCGGTCGGGGCTGTGCCGAAGAGATAGGCCATGGTCCCCAGCGCCAGGGTCATGCCGGCGGAGCCGACGAGCAGCAGGGGCTTGCGCCCGACGCGGTCGATCAGGGCGATGGCCACCAGCGTGGTCAGGATGTTGGTGACCGAGGTGGCGACGGTGATGATCAGGGAATCCGCCTCGGTGAAGCCGACCGCCTGCCACAGCACCGAGGAGTAGTAGAAGATCACGTTGATGCCGACGAACTGCTGGAACACCGACAGCAGGATGCCGGTCCAAACGATCGGCAGCAGGCCCAGGCGGGGGCCGCGCAGGTCGCGCAGCGACTGCCGCTTCTCCAGGTCGATGCTGCTCTCGATCTCGGCGATCTTCACCCGCGGTGGCGGCCGATTGCCGACGAAGCGCCGCAGCACCTCCGCCGCCTCGGCGACGCGCTTCTTGCTGACCAGGAAGCGCGGCGATTCCGGGATGATGCCGGCCAGCACCCCGTACATCACCGACGGCACCGCCATCGAGATGAACATCCAGCGCCAGGCTTCGAGCCCGAGCCACAGCGTGTTGCTGGCGCCGCCGGCCGCCGCCGCCAGCGTATAGTCGCACAAGAGGGCGACGAAGATGCCGACCACGATCGCCAGCTGCTGCAGCGAGCCGAGCCGCCCGCGGATATGGGCCGGCGAGACCTCGGCGATATAGGCCGGGGCGATGACGCTGGCTGCCCCCACGGCGATGCCGCCGAGGAAGCGCAGCGCCGTCAGCGCCCAGATGTCCCAGGCCAGCCCGGACCCGACGGAGCCGACGAGGAAGATAAGCGCGGCGAGCTGCATCACGGCGATCCGGCCGTGCCGGTCCGCGACCGGTCCGGCGAACCAGGCGCCGACGGCCGAGCCGAGCAGGGCGCTGGCCACCGAGAAGCCGAGCAGCACGTCGCCGGCCCCGGACCAGTCGCGGATCGCGGCAACGGCGCCGTTGATCACCGAGGTGTCGAAGCCGAACAGGAAGCCACCCATCGCGGCTGACAGCGCGATCAGGAAGGTCTTGCCGACGACGGAGCCCTCGTCGCCGGAAGACGCTGCGGCGCCGCGCTCGCGCGAACGGTCTGCTGTCGACATGGTCCGTCTCCGGATTGCGATCCACAGGACTGTGAACCTGTCGACAGGGGATTCCTATCCGCGAAGGGACGCATCTCCATGGCGGAATCGGCATGGAGCAAGTTCGCGGCGGAGCGCCTCAGGTCGTCAGGTCTGTCCCGGCCGGTGCGGTGCGAGACGCAGGCGCCGGCATTCCCGAGGCAGGCCGCTCCGGTGAGGCCGGCCTCGCCCGGGCCGGCCGTTCCGCCGCGATGATGGTGCCGCGCAGGAGTTCGGATACCGCCTGCTGCAGCACCTTCCGGCCATGGGGCTCCGCCCCCAGGCCGACGCTGACGCCGACTGCCACTAAGGAATGATCGCCGGTCATGCTCATGCCGAGCACGGCCTGCGAGCGGCGGAGCGGGCCTGCAGCCTCGATCGGCGCGAGTGCGAAGCCATTGTAGACGCCGAAATCATCCGCGCCGAGATACTGGAACCCTCCTGGGGCCATGCGGAACTCCCGCGACGATGGATTCGAGGTCCGGTCCAGCGCTCGTTCGCCTATCAGCGCGGACACCTTTGGGTTGGCCATCATTGTCAGGAACATTTGCCGGTCCATGATCGCCGCCTCATCGGTCGATGCCGGCGGCAGGGCTGAGGCGACGAGCACCAAACGATCGACCACAGCGCTGGCGGTCGGCGACGATGGTTCGCCACAGGGGCGGAACACACCCAGCAGGGTGTCCTCGGGCTCCAGGTTTTTGGCGACGGCGCGCATCGTCTGGGCCCCGAAGGTGTCGGATTCGTCCGACAGGCAATAGCCGGCCGGAGCCACCGCCTGGAAGGGCACAGCGGCATGGATTGCCGCCGGGGTCGCCGCCACCGTCGGCACGACCAATCTAGGCGCCTGCGCAGTGCAGGCCGAAAGGGCCGCCAGAAGGACGCCCAGCCCGAACAATCGCATCGTGAAATTCTCCCTCTCGCAATGGAGGAAGCCTAACGTGGCGGCGCCCCGTCGGCGAGCCGGATTCCGCTCACCCCGGCAGCGGTTCCAGCCGCCAGCCGCCGCCCTGGCGGGCCAGGCGGGGCTGCAGCCAGGCGAGGGCCTCGCGCAGCGTCTCCTCGACACCCCAGGGCAGGTTGACCAGAACGAGGCCGGATCCGTTGAGCCGGGCCGGGAACAGCGTGTCGAACACGGTCAGCTCGGCCGCCCAGGCGCGGGGCAGGGGCGGCAGGGCCGCCAGCATGGCGTCGACCGGCGGCCGGTCCTTGATCGGGTACCAGGCGGCGATCACGCCCTCCGGCCAGCGGCGATGGGCGGTGGCGATGCCGCGGGCCAGCCGCGCCAGCTCGTCCGGCTGCTCGAAGGACGGGTCCAGCAGCAGCAGGCCGCGCCGGGGCTGCGGCGGCAGCAGGCCGCGCAGTGCCTCCCAGGAATCGCGGTGGTGGATCGCGACCTGGCCATCACCGGCGAATTCGGCGCGCAGCCTGGCATTGTCCTCGGGATGCAGCTCGACCAGGGTCAGCCGGTCCTCCGGCCGCATCAGCGCCCGGATCAGCCGTGGCGATCCGGGATAGATCTCCAGCCGGCCGGAGGGATTGAACGCGCGGACCAGATCGAGATAGCGGGCGACCGCGGCCGGGGCCGCGGTCTCGCGCTCGATCCGGGCGATGCCGTCGACATATTCGCCGGTCTTCGACGCCTCGGCGGCCAGGGCGTAGCGGCCGACGCCGGCATGCAGGTCCAGCGCGGAAAAGGGCTTGGCCTTGCCGCGCAGTGCCTCCAGCAGCGCCACCAGCACCACATGCTTCAGGACGTCGGCCTGGTTGCCGGCGTGGAAGGCGTGGCGATAGTTCATGCCGCCCGCAGCACCGCGACCCAGCCGGGCAGCGGCACCTTGTTCTCGGTGCGGGTCCAGGCGGACTCGATCTCGGCCGTGGCGAAGCCGGCCTGCGCCGCGGCGGTCCGCAGATAGGCGGCGGAATGCTGGTAACGATGATGGTCGCCCAGGCGCCAGCCCTCGCCGTCCTCCTGCGCCTCCAGTGTCAGGGCGAACAGGCCGCCCGACCGCAGCACCCGCCGGGTGGCGGCGAGCAGCGGCGCGAGATCGCCGATATAGACCGCGACATCGGCCGCGAGCGCCAGGTCGTACCGCCCCGGCCACTCCGCCAGGGTGGCGACGATCTCGCCCGGCTCCAGCCGGTCATACAGCCGGCGCGCCATCGCCTGCAGGATCATGCCGGGCGACAGGTCGATGCCGTCCAGCCGGCGGCGGCGGTCGGCGAAGGCGATGCCGGCCAGGCCGGTGCCGCAGCCGAGGTCGAGGATGTCGAGGCTGCCCTCCGGCACGGCCCGGTCGACAGCCTGGCGCAGCAGCTCCGGTCCGCGGTAGCGCAGGGCCTGGACCAGCGCCGTGTCGAAGCGCGGGGCGTACTGGTCGAACAGGGTGCGGACATGCGCCTCCGGCAGCTGTGCCGGCACCGGGGCGGCGCCGATCAGCGCCAGCCGGACGGCGGCGCCCATCCGGTCGTCCGGATCCAGCTCCAGCGCCGCGCGATAGGCCGCGGCCGCGTCGCCGCCCGCCGCCTCCAGCGCCTGGCCTAGCGCGTAATGGATCTCGACGTCGCCGGGGTCGATCTCGACCGCGGCGCGGATGGCGTCGGCGGCCTCGGCCGGCTGGCCGTCGGCGAGCAGGGCAAGGCCGATCTCCAGGCGCCGGCGGGCCCGTGGATCCGGGATGGGAAGGGGCAGGGTCATGGGATGAAACGTCCGAAGCGCCGCGGCCGTGCCGCAGTCGCGCGCGGGCTTATAGCCGAAGCGCCTTGCGGTCGTCGAGAGGCTCGCGATCGGCCTCAGGCATTCGTGGGATAGACGAAGCCGTCCGCCTCGTAGATGCCGCCATAGGCGCCGGTGTCGGGGTTCCAGAACCGGACCGCGGTCCAGTCGTTGTCGCTGGAGACGTCGATCACCGATTGCTCGCGGTAGATCCGGCGCCGGGTCGGGCCGTCATTGCCCCAGTTGGTGTGCGACACGGTGATCTCGCGCGAATTGCGCACCGCCACCACCACCGAGATGTGGCCGGAGCTCAGCCGGTCCGACCGTCCCAGCACCAGCACGGCGCCGGAGCGCGGTTCGCTGCCCTTGCCGTAGACGC
Organism: Inquilinus sp. Marseille-Q2685; assembly: GCF_916619195.1. Lineage (NCBI taxonomy): Bacteria > Pseudomonadati > Pseudomonadota > Alphaproteobacteria > Rhodospirillales > Rhodospirillaceae > Inquilinus > Inquilinus sp. Marseille-Q2685. Next base: position 1,607,530 of record NZ_CAKAKL010000001.1, on the reverse strand, counting down.
CGTCGGCCTGGTCCCACCAGGTCCAGGCGTCGCCCCGGATCTGGATGCCGGAGACGGCGCGGGCATAGGGCACGCATTCCTCCGGCGCGTTGGCGGTGACGTAGCGGGCGACTCCGCTGCCGGTCGGGTTGCGCACGATCTCGCGCCCCCCGCCACAGGCGGTCAGGGCCAGCGCGATCGACAGCACCCAGGCATGTCGCAGCATCTGCCTCCTCGCCCAATAAATCAGGAAATCACCCCAATTTGTTGGAATGTAGGTATTTTTAGGATTCTGGTCAAGATCGAGACGAGACGGCTTTCCCTGTCTTTGCCGTCGATGCCGGGCCGTTGCGGCCAGCTCGGAGCGTCAGAGCTTGTAGACGTCAAACGGGAGGGCCTGGAACGAGGCTTGAAGAGAGCACAGCGTATCTTCATGTCCTCGGAAGAGAGCGACGGGTTTGATGGTCCGGCCTTCCTTGAAGATCGAGACCGAACGCGTGTAGGCCATGCCGCCATGCTCGAGCCAGACGTACCAGACCTTTCGCGGAGGCAGGCTCGGGTGGGACCGGGTCTCTACGGAAAAGCCGCGGATGAAGCGGCGCCAAGCCAGCGGCTTTCCGGGTTCGACGGAATCGGTGAGCTGCCATTTGGCGTCCCGCGGCGCGATGATGTCCGGCAGCTCCGCACGCAGGCGATCTGCTGGCTCCCCGGGTTCGAGCGCCGCCGCGATGCTGCGCCAGATCGGCTCGGGCATGGCCTCCAGCGAGTCGAACCGCCGGACCTTGGCCCCGTCGTCCTGCGGCGGGCAGCCCACCTCCGGGCTTTGGTAGGAGGGGCCGGCCCGGGCCGGCGACACGGCCAGTACGGCAAGGATCGCGACTGCAAGGCCACCCCGCAAAGACATCCCCACCTGAACCCCAGCTTTGTCCGGGCCGATCATGGCATGAGGGCCGGACGTGGCCAATGGACCGCCCCGGCACACGGCCCGGCTTGACATCCCCTCCCCGGGCGCGCTCTGATCGGGGCGTTCCGAGGGGAGCTCCGGTAGGGAGCTGAGACACCACACCATTCGCGACGTGGGAACCCTTCGAACCTGATCCGGGTCGTGCCGGCGTAGGGAATGGAACCACATGCGCGCTCAGCCGCTCTCTTTCCAGCTTTCCGTCCTTGGCACGCCCTCAATCCGTCCGATCGAGGAGGCCGTGGATGCCCAAGGACGCCATCCCCACAACCGTCACCACCGGCCCGCTGCCGGCGTCGCGCAAGGTCCATGTTCCCGGTGAGCGCCACCCCGACCTGCGCGTCGCCATGCGCGAGATCGTGCTGTCGCCCGAATCCGGCGAGCCGCCGCTGCGCGTCTACGACGCCTCCGGCCCCTACACCGACCCGGCGGCGCTGATCGACATCGGCACCGGCCTGCCCGCGCTGCGGGCTGGCTGGATCGCCGCCCGCGGCGATGTCGAGGCCTATGACGGCCGCACCGTGCGGCCGGAGGATGACGGCCGCCGCCCCGGCGAGGCGGCGAACCTGTTCGAGTTCCCGCGCGGCGACCGGCGCCCCCTGCGGGCCCGCGGCGGCACCGCGGTGACGCAGATGGCCTATGCCCGCGCCGGCATCGTGACGCCGGAGATGGAGTATGTCGCGATCCGCGAGAATCTCGGCCGCGAGCGGGCTAGGGAGCAGGCGGCCCGCGACGGTGAGAGCTTCGGCGCCGCGATCCCGGACTATGTCACGCCGGAATTCGTGCGCGACGAGGTGGCACGGGGCCGGGCGATCATCCCGTCCAACATCAACCATCCGGAATCCGAGCCGATGGCGATCGGCCGCAACTTCCTGGTGAAGATCAACGCCAATATCGGCAACTCGGCCGTCACCTCCTCGATCGCGGAGGAGGTGGAGAAGATGGTGTGGGCGATCCGCTGGGGCGCCGACACGGTGATGGACCTGTCGACCGGCCGCAACATTCACACAACCCGCGAATGGATCCTGCGCAATTCCCCCGTGCCGATCGGCACGGTGCCGATCTACCAGGCGCTGGAGAAGGTCGGCGGCGTGGCCGAGGACCTGACCTGGGAGATCTTCCGCGACACGCTGATCGAGCAGGCGGAGCAGGGGGTGGACTACTTCACCATCCATGCCGGCGTGCGGCTGCCCTATATCCCGCTGACGGCGAAGCGGGTGACCGGCATCGTCAGCCGCGGCGGCTCGATCATGGCGAAGTGGTGCCTGGCGCATCACCGCGAGAGCTTCCTCTACACCCATTTCCGCGAGATCTGCGCGATCATGCGGGCCTATGACGTGGCCTTCTCGCTGGGCGACGGGCTCCGCCCCGGCTCGATCGCCGACGCCAACGACGCCGCCCAGTTCGCCGAGCTGGAGACGCTGGGCGAGCTGACCAAGGTGGCGTGGGAGCACGACGTCCAGGTCATGATCGAAGGCCCCGGCCACGTGCCGATGCACAAGATCAAGGCGAACATGGACAAGCAGCTGGCAGCCTGCGGCGAGGCGCCGTTCTACACGCTCGGGCCCCTCACCACCGACATCGCGCCGGGCTACGACCACATCACCTCGGGCATCGGCGCCGCGATGATCGGCTGGTTCGGCACCGCCATGCTCTGCTACGTCACGCCGAAGGAGCATCTCGGCCTGCCGGACCGCGACGACGTGAAGACCGGCGTCGTCACCTACAAGATCGCGGCCCATGCCGCCGACCTGGCCAAGGGCCATCCGGCGGCGCAGCTGCGCGACGACGCCCTGTCCCGCGCCCGGTTCGAGTTCCGCTGGCGCGACCAGTTCCACCTGTCGCTCGACCCGGACACGGCGCTCGCCTACCACGACGAGACGCTGCCGGCGGAAGGTGCAAAGACGGCGCATTTCTGCTCGATGTGCGGGCCGAAATTCTGCTCGATGAAGATCACACAGGAGATCCGTGCCTCGGCCGAGGCGGGGATGGAGGAGATGGCGGCGCGGTTCCGCGATGGCGGCGGGGAGATCTACCGCGCCGCCGAGTGACCGCTGCCGGCGGTCCGCACCGAGATGAAAATCATTCTTGGTGCGCGCCGAGACCGCCGGTATAGGACTCGCAGCGGAATTTGACCGCTGGCGGCCCGGGGCGGGCGTTCCGTCCCGGGCCGCCGTCGACGGCGTGACGGCGCTCGGCGCGGGGAGATTTTGATGGCAGCCCTTTCCGAACACGCGGCCAAGGCCGGCCGGATGACCCGGTTCCTGGTGCAGCGCCGGTTCCAGCGCGTCGCGTGGCGGGACTGGGTGGCCGATCGGATCGCCGGCCGGATCGGGCGCGGTCCGGTCGCCGGGTCGGCGGAGGGCCAGGGGGCCGCCGCGGCCCTGACCGGCGACGGCTTCGCCATGACGCCCTGGCTGATGACGCCGGATCGGGTCGAGGAGATGCGCCGTCACTTCGCCGGGCACCCGTCCTTCAACCCCTACAAGCCCGAGCACGGCACCTTCCAGGCGCCGGACCAGGCGCCGCCGGGCACCCATGTCGCGCATTTCCGGCCGGAGGTGGTGGTGAACGCGCCGCATGCGCTGGCCATCGCCAACGACCCGGCGGTGCTGGAGGCGGTGCAGGCGGCCCTCGGCTGCAAGCCGACGATCAGCTACATGGCCGCCTGGTGGTCGATCGCCGGCGACGGGCAGGCCCAGCACGCCGAGCTGTTCCACCGCGACTACGACGACTGGCGCTTCATCAAGCTGTTCGTCTATCTCACCGATGTCGACGCCGGGGCCGGGCCGCACATCTATGTCCGCGGTTCGCACCGCGAGGACCGGCTGATGCCGATCCGGCGCTACTCCGACGCCGAGGTCGAGGGCGCCTTCGGGCGCGAGCGCTTCGTCCAGTTCGAAGGGCCCGCCGGCACCAGCTTCCTGGAGAACACCTTCGGCTTCCATCGCGGCCTGCCGGCGCGGCAGACGCCGCGGCTGATCTTCCAGGTGGTCTACTGCCAGGGCCCGATCCTGTACGGCCCGCCGCGCCCGATCGTGGATGCCGGCCGGGTGCCGCCGGGCCTGACGCTCGATCCCTACGTCAACCGCGTCTATCTCCGGGCCTGACCCGGATGGTGATCTCGGGGCCGTCATGAGCCGCTCCCCGGCCATGGCGTTGGCGACGACTCTCGCCCGGGTCCGGGCGGCCGGCGGCAGGGCGGCGCTGTTCCTGTTCGCCTTCGCGCTCGGCAAGGGCTCCGCCTTCTTCGGGCCGCTGCTGCTGTCCCAGGTCATGAGCATCCAGGACTACGGCACGGCCGAGCTGGGGCTCAGCATCGGCGTGATCGGGGCGCAGATCCTCAGCCTCGGCATTCCGGGCGCGATCCCGCAGCTGGTGCTGATCCGCAAGGACGACCGCGTCCTCGACCTGCTGTTCTTCGTCGTCGCCTCGATCGGCCTGATCGGCCTCGGCGCCGCCGCGATCGCCTGGGCCGCCTCGGGCCCGCTTCTGCCCGCCTTCGCCGGCGTCGCCATGGCCGGCGCCGGGGCCCAGGTCGCCGCCAGCGTCTACTACCGCGCCATGGGGCGCCGCTTCGGCATCCTGGTGGCGGACAATCTGGCGCTCTACGTCTTCCTGATCGTCGGCGCGCTGGCCTTCGCGGCCCTGCGGCAGGTGCCGCTATGGGCGGTGATCCTCGGCTGCGGCGCCGTCTCGCTGGGGCTCACCCTGTTCGCCCTGGCCGGCCTGGTGCGCACCATCCGGCCCCGCTTCTTCGCCGCCCATGCCGACGCGCGGCGGATGGGCTTCTTCATGATGGTGAACTCGCTGGTCTATTTCGCCATCGTCAACAGCTCGCGGGTGCTGGTCGGGTTCTTCCTGACGGTCGAGGCGGTGTCGGTCTACGCGGTCTGCTTCCGCATCTCGGCGGCGATCTTCCTTGTCCACCAGCTGATCGTGACCGCGTTCTTCAAGGCGCTGTACGAGGCCTCGGCCGAATGGTTCGACCGGTTCTACCTGGCCCTGCTGGCGCTGACCATGGCGGGGGCCGCGATGATCCTCGCCGGCTTCGAGCTGTTCGGCGCCGAGCTGCTTCCGGGCTGGCGGGCCCATCTGCCCGAGATGTCGCGGCTGCTGCCCATCGTCTGCATGCAGACGATCTGGTGGGTGTCGTTGGCCCATGTCGAGCTGCGGGTCAACCGCGCGCTGATCTCGAAACAGGCGACGATGTGGCTGCTGGGCTGCGCCGGGCTGATGGTCGCAGCCCTGGCGCTGCTGAAGGCGCTGGCGCTTCTGACCCTGTCGACGGCGGCCCTGGTCTTCGCCGGCACCCTGCTCCTGGCGCTGCACATCCAGCTGAAGCTGCTCGAGCGCAACGGCGTGGCGCTGCCGCGGATGCGGATCGCGCTGTTCGCGCCGCTGGTGTTCCTGGTTCCGGCTTGGTTCCTCGCGTAGCGCTCAGGGCTCGCGCTTGGCGCCGCTGGCCCACAGCCGGCGCAGCTGCTCGACGAAGCCCTGGCTTTCCTGCAGCGCGCCGAAGAACTGGGCGTCGGCCTCGCGCACCCGCGGCATGGCGGCGTTCAGCACCTCGGCCCCCTTGGCGGTGACCCTGAGCTGCCGGGCCCGGCTGTCGGTCGGGTGCGGCGCCCGGGCGATGAAGCCGCCGGCCTCCAGCGACCGCACCACCTGGCTGGTCATCATCGCGTCGGTCTTGCAGAAGGCGGCGAGCCGGGCCTGGGTGACGTCGTTCTCCTTGCGGCTCAGCCAGGCGAGGCCGGCCAGCAGCACGAACTGGACGTGGGTGAGGCCGAGCGGCTCCAGGGTCGACCGCTGCAGCCGCTGCCACTGATTGGCGACCTGCCACAGCAGGAAGCCGGGGCTGTTCTCGGGGCGCAGGGTGCGCGAGAGGGTGTCCCAGTCCAATGCCACGTGCCGCGTTCCGCCATAATTTTGCCTGAACCTAGGCGCGCAGAAGAACGGCATCAAGCCGCATGGTCACGGCCCCGGATGGAACTCGGTGTCGACCAGCCCGAACAGCAAGTGATCCCGCCAATCTCCGTCGATCTTGAGATAGGCGCGGGCATAGCCCTCGCGGGTGAATCCGAGGCGCAGCAGCAGCTTCTGGCTGGCCTCGTTGTGCGGCAGGCAGGCCGCTTCGATTCGGTGCAGGCCGAGCTGGTTGAAGCCGAAGGCCACCGCCGCCGCGGTGGCGTCGGTCATCAGCCCCTGCCGGGCGAATCGTTCGCCGATCCAGTAGCCGATCGAGGCCGACTGGGCGACGCCGCGGCGGACGTTGGAGAAGCCGATGCCGCCGACCAGCTGCCGGCTGTCGCGCTCGAAGATCAGGAAGCCGTAGCCTTCGTCCTGCCGCCATTCGTAGATCTGGCGGCGCAGCCGGCGCAGATAGGCGGCGCGGCTCAGCGCGTCCTCCGGCCAGGTCGGCTCCCACGGGGTCAGGAAGCTGCGGCTGTCGCCGCGCAGCGCCACCCAGGGCCGCCAGTCGCGCAGCCGCGGCGGCCGGAGATAGGTCCGCCGGCCCTCGATCCGGACCGGCGGAAGGGTGCCGAGCCCCGTTCGGAAGAAGCCGATCACCGCCGCCCCGCTCAACGCCGTCAGCCGATCCGGGCGCGGATCGCGTCGTAGCTCTCGAGCCGGCCGACCGGCCCGAGCGCCGCCAGGGTGGGGGCGGTGCGGAACACCCGCTCGGCCACCCGGCGCACCGCGGCGGCGTCGACCGCGTCGATCTTCGCCACCACCTCTTCCGCCGGCACCGGACGGCCGAAGATCAGCATCTGCTGGCCCAGCTGCTCGGCCCGCGCCATGGTCGATTCCAGGCTCATCAGCAGCCCGGCCTTGATCTGGGCGCGGGCGCGGGCGACCTCGTCCTCGGCCGCGTCGCCGATCACCCGGCCGATCTCGCCGCACAGCACCGGCATCAGCTCCTGCACCTCGGTCTCGCCGGTGCCGGCATAGATGCCGAACAGGCCGCCATCCTGATAGGCGCTGGTGAAGGAGTAGATCGAATAGACCAGGCCGCGCTTCTCGCGGATCTCCTGGAACAGCCGCGAGGACATGCCGCCGCCCAGCAGCGTCGACAGCACCGATCCGGCGTAGAAGTCCGGATCGGAATAGGAGAGGCCCGGGAAGCCCAGCACGAGGTGCAACTGCTCCAGGTCGCGCTCTTCGCGGTGCTCGCCGCCCTGATAGGCGGCGGGGGCGGTGCGCGCCTCGGCCCTGGCCGGCAGGCCGGTGAACAGCCGCTCGGCCTGCTCGGTCAGCCGGTCGTGGTCGACATTGCCGGAGGCGACCAGCACCATGGTGTCGGCGCCGTAGTTGCGGCCGATATAGCCGGCAATCGCCTCGCGCGGCAGCGACCCGACGATCTCGGCCGTGCCCAGGACCGGCCAGCCGATCGGCTGGTCCGGATAGGCCGCTTCCTGGAACTGGTCGAAGATGATGTCGTCCGGCGTGTCGATCGCCTGGCCGATCTCCTGCAGCACCACGGCGCGCTCGCGCCCCAGTTCGGCCTCGTCGAACACCGAATTCTGCAGGATGTCGGCGAGGATATCGAGCGCCAATGGCGCATCCTCTTTCAATATGCGTGCGTAATAGGCCGTGTTCTCGCGGCTGGTATAGGCGTTGAGATGGCCGCCCACCGCCTCGATCTCCTGGGCGATGTCCTGGGCGTTGCGCCGGCGCGTGCCCTTGAAGGCCATGTGCTCCAGCAGATGGGCGACGCCGTTGACCTCGGCGGTCTCGTGCCGGGTGCCGGCGCCGACCCACAGCCCGACGCAGGCGCTCTCCACGGTGTCGATCGGGTCGGTGACGACGCGCAGCCCGTTCGACAGGGTGCTCTCGCGGGTCGGCATCAGGCCGGCCCTCCATTGGTGCGGGCCTGGCGGACGAAGCCCTCGATCGCGCTGATCTCGTTCGGCAGGACGGTCAGCCGCTCCTCGCGCTCGAACAGGTCGGCCAGGTGCGGCGGCAGCGGCGGGCGCCAGCCGGTGGCGCGCTCGACCGCGTCCGGGAACTTGGCGGGATGGGCGGTGGCGGCCACCACCATCGGGATGCCGGGGCCGGCCGGGTGGGCGCGGGCGGCGGCCAGGCCGCAGGCGGTGTGCGGGTCGATGGTCTGGCCGGTCGCGGCGCGGGTCTCGGCGATCACCCTGAGCGTGCCCTCGTCGTCCAGGCGGTGGCTGGCGAACAGCTCGGTCGCCGCCCGGTGCATCGCCGGGGTCACGCCGAACCGGCCGGTGCCGCGGAACTCCGCCATCAGCGCGCTGAGCCGCTCGGCGTCGCGGTCGCACAGCTCGAACAGCAGCCGCTCGAAGTTGGAGGAGATCTGGATGTCCATCGACGGGCTCAGCGTCGGCACCACCCCGTCCATCTTCATCTCGCCCGACTTGAAGAAGCGGTCGAGGATGTCGTTTCGGTTCGACCCGACCACCAGCTTCGCGATCGGCAGGCCCATCTTCCGGGCCGCATAGGCGGCCAGGACATTGCCGAAATTGCCGGTCGGCACGGCGAAGGCCACCGGCCGGTCGGGGGCGCCCAGCGCCAGCGCGGCGGCGGCGTAGTAGACGATCTGGGCCATGATCCGGGCCCAGTTGATCGAGTTCACCGCCGACAGGCGCATCTCGTCGCGGAACGGGGCGTCGGCGAACATCGCCTTCACCATGTCCTGGCAGTCGTCGAAGCTGCCCTTCAGCGCGACGTTGCGGACATTGGGCGACAGCACGGTCGTCATCTGCCGGCGCTGCACCTCGGAGGTGCGGCCCTCGGGATGCAGGATGACGATGTCGATGGCGGCGCGGTCGCGGCAGGCCTCGATCGCGGCCGAGCCGGTGTCGCCCGAGGTGGCGCCGACGATCATCACCCGCTCGCCGCGCCTGGTCAGCACATGGTCGAACAGCCGGCCCAGCAGCTGCAGGGCGTAGTCCTTGAAGGCGATCGTGGGCCCGTGGAACAGCTCCATCAGCCACAGGTCGTGGTCGAGCTGGACCAGGGGCGCCACCGCCGGGTGGCCGAAGCCGGCATAGGTCTCGGCCGCCAGCGCCGCCAGCTCCTGCCTCGTCAGCGATCCCTCGACGAAGGGCAGCATGATCTCGGTGGCCAACTCGGCATAGGGCAGGCCGCGCAGGCGGCGCCACTCCTCGGCCGGGCGGGTGGGCCAGGTCTCCGGCAGATACAGCCCGCCGTCGCGGGCGAGGCCGGCCAGAAGCACATCGTCGAAGGCAAGGGCGGGGGCGTGACCCCGGGTGCTGATATAGCGCACCGGCGCAATTCTCCAGGACAGAAGCGGCGTACCCTAGGGCCAAGGCGGAGGCGGTGCAAGCCGGCCGGCTGCGGCCCTGTCCGGCGCGGCCGCATCGCAGACCGGCGCCTTTGGCACGGCAGTTGCTGGGGCTTGCCGGGACGGAAGGGGACGGACGGGGAAATCGGGGATGACGGGCCGGATCTGCCGTCGGGGACGGGCGGCGATTGCCTGGGAATTGGGCATCGATTCCCGAACCGGCTCGACCCGGAGCAAAAGTCGGGCAATCATCGGGCCGGGGAGGTAACCAGTCACGCCGACCGGCGTTTGAGATCGTGGCCGCGACCGGCCGCGCCTTCGACCCTTTTGGATCCGGCCGGGCACCGACCGCCCGGCGTCCTGCAACCAAGAACCAGCGAGGCAGCGATGGCGGATGTGAGACAGCGAGGCAGACACCGATCTTCAGGCCTGGGATCCCGGGCCCTGGCGGCCCCCGCGCCGCTGCGGTGGGCCGCGGCCGGGCTTCTGGTCGGGGCCGCGATCCTGGCGGCTTCGGCCTCGGCGCGGGCGGAGAACGTGTTCCGCTTCGCCTTCCAGGGCAACCTGAACACGCTCGACTCGTACCAGTACAACGAGACCTTCACGACCGCGACGATGAGCAACGTCTATGAGGGGCTCACCAAGCGCGACCAGCAGATGAAGATCGTGCCGGCCCTGGCCACGGGCTGGGAGGTGACCGACGACGGGCTGAAATGGCGCATCCATCTGCGCGAAGGCGTGACGTTCCAGAACGGCAACCCCTTCACCGCCGACGACGTGCTGTATTCGCTCGACCGGCTGCGGTCCCCGGGCTCGGACATCAAGGGCCGCGTGCCGTCGGACATGAAGGCGGTGAAGGTCGACGACCACACGGTCGACTTCATCCTGACCAAGCCCAATCCGCTGCTGAACGGCACCTGGGATTCCTGGCCGATCTTCGACAAGGAGTGGTCGGAGGCGAACAACGCCGTGGCACCGTCCTCCACCGCCGACAAGAACCCCGGCTACGCCGTGCTGCACGCCAACGGCACCGGCCCCTTCATGGTCGAGAGCCATGAGATCGGGGTGAAGACGGTGTTCGTGCGCAACCCGAACTGGTGGGGTAAGCCCGAGGGCAACATCGACCGGGTCGAGTTCACGCCGATCGCGTCCTCGGCCACCCGCGTCGCCGCCCTCCTGTCCGGCCAAGTCGACTGGGTCGACCCGGTGCCGGTGCAGGACCAGGACCGGGTCTCCGGCAACGCCGACACGGCGCTGCTGACCGCGCCCGAGCTGCGCACCATCTTCCTGGGCCTCGACCAGGACCGCGACGAGCTCCTGTACTCCACGGTCAAGGGCAAGAACCCACTGAAGGACAAGCGGGTGCGCCTGGCCTTCTACCAGGCGATCAACGAGGACGCGATCGCCCAGCGCATCATGCGCGGCCAGGCGACGCCGACGGCGCTGATGATCTCGCCCGCCCTGTTCGACCGGGCCGGCGACTTCAAGCGCCACCCCTACGACCCGGAGGCGGCGAAGAAGCTGCTGGCCGAGGCCGGCTACCCGGACGGTTTCGGGATCACGCTCGACTGCCCGAACGACCGCTACGTCAATGACGAGGCGATCTGCCAGGCCGTGGTGTCGATGCTGGCCCGGATCGGTGTGAAGGTGACGCTGAACGCCCAGCCCCGCGCCAAGCACTTCACCCAGATCGGCGAGCCGGGCGGCCACAGCACCAGCTTCTACCTGCTGGGCTGGACCCCGGACGGCTACGATTCGCTCAGCGTCTTCAACAACCTGGTGCGCTGCCGGGCGCCGGGCGTCGGCATCTCGAACAACGGCGGCTACTGCAACCCGAAGGTCGACGCCCTGGTCGACGCCTTCTCGGTCGAGGGCGACAAGGCCAAGCGCGACGAGCTGATCGCCCAGGCCTACGACATCCTGCTGAACCAGGATGTCGGCTACCTGCCGCTGCACCAGCAGGCGCTGTCCTGGGGCGTGTCGAAGAAGTTCACCGTGGTCCAGCGGCCGGACAACTGGCTGATCTTCGACTGGATCAAGAAGAACTAGGGACCCGCCGGGCGGCGGCGCTGAGCCGCCGCCCCGTCTTCCTCAACGACAGCGGGGTATGATGCTGGCCTTCATCCTGACGCGCGTGGCGCAGGCGATCCTGGTGATGCTGGTGGTGGCCCTCTTGGCCTTCACCATGTTCCGCTTCGTCGGCGACCCGATCAACCAGATGGTCGGGCAGGAGACCACCGAGGCGGAGCGCGAGGCGCTGCGCGAGAGCCTGGGGCTGAACGACCCCGTGATCGTGCAGTTCGCCCGTTATGTCGGCCATGCCGTGCAGTTCGACTTCGGCAACTCCTACCAGTTCAAGCAGCCGGTCTCGGGCCTGATCGGCGAGCGCGCGCCGGCGACGCTGGAGCTGTCGCTGACCTCGGCCTTGCTGGCGCTGCTGATCGGCGTGCCGATGGGGGTGTTCACCGGCCTCTATCCCCAGCGCTGGATCTCGCGCCTGTTCCTCGGCGCGTCACTGGTCGGGGTGTCGCTGCCGACCTTCCTGATCGGCATCCTGCTGATCTTCGTGTTCTCGGTCGAGCTCGGCTGGCTGCCCTCCTTCGGCCGCGGCGAGGTGGTGCGGCTGGGCTGGTGGAGCACCGGGTTCCTCACCTTGTCCGGCATGCGCTCGCTGATCCTGCCGGCGATCACGCTGGGCCTGTTCCAGATGACGCTGATCATGCGGCTGGTGCGCGGCGAGATGCTGGAGGTGATGCGCACCGACTTCATCCGCTTCGCCCGCGCCCGCGGCCTGACCGACCGGGCGATCCATTTCGGCCATGCGCTGAAGAACACGCTGATCCCGGTCATCACCATCACCGGGCTGCAGCTGGGCTCGATCATTGCCTTCGCCATCATCACCGAGCAGGTGTTCCAGTGGCCGGGCATGGGCCTGCTGTTCATCCAGGCGGTGGCCAATGTCGACATCCCGATCATGGCCGCCTACCTGCTGCTCAGCGCCTTCATCTTCGTCACCATCAACCTGGTGGTCGACATCCTGTACGCCGCGGTCGACCCGCGCATCCGCGTGGGGGCGTGAGCCGATGCGACGCCTGCTCGACAGCGACCTCGCCTGGCGCTTCCGCCGCTCGCCGATCGCCATCCTGGCCCTGCTGGTCACCCTGCTGATGCTCGCGGGGGCGGTGCTGGCCCCCTTGATCGCGCCGCAGGACCCGTTCGACCCGGCCAGCCTCGACCTGATGAACTCGCTGATCCCGCCGGCCTTCGAGGCGCAGGGCGACCCGCAATTCCCGCTCGGCACCGACGACCAGGGCCGCGACCTGTTCTCGGCCATCCTCTACGGCACCCGGATCTCGCTGTTCGTCGGCTTCGCCGGCGTCGCGCTGGCGATGCTGATCGGCGTCACCCTCGGCCTCGTCGCCGGTTATCGCGGCGGCTGGGTCGGGGCGGTGATCATGCGTGTCGCCGACGTGCAGCTGACCTTCCCGGCGATCCTGATCGCGCTGCTGATCAACGGCATCGCCCTGGCGCTGGTCGGCAAGGGCGGCGGCACCGACCTGCAGATCGGGGTGATCGTCGTCGCCATCGGCCTGTCCTACTGGGTGCAGTACGCTCGCACCGTGCGCGGCTCCACCCTGGTCGAATCGTGCAAGGAGTACGTCCAGGCGGCCCGGCTGATCGGCCTGTCGGACTGGACCATCATGTTCCGCCACGTGCTGCCGAACGTGATGGGCCCGGTGCTGGTGATCGCCACCATCAACCTGGCGCTGGCGATCATCACCGAGGCGACCTTGTCCTTCCTGGGCGTCGGGGTGCCGTCGACCTCGCCCTCGCTGGGCACGCTGATCAACATCGGCAACCGCTTCCTGTTCTCCGGCGAGTGGTGGATCACGATCTTCCCCGGCGTGGCGCTGGCGGTGTTGGCGCTGTCGGTCAACCTCCTGGGCGACTGGCTGCGCGACGCCCTGAACCCGAAGCTGCGGTGAGGGCCATGCCAAGCACTGAAACGGCGACGACCCTCAGCGTCCGCGACCTCAAGGTCCAGTTCCGCACCCGGCGCGGCCTCTTGACCGCGATCGACGGCGTGTCCTTCGACATCGCCCCCGGCGAGGTGCTGGGCGTGGTTGGCGAATCCGGTGCCGGCAAGTCGATCACCGGCACCGCCGTGATCGGGCTGATCGACCCGCCCGGCCGCATCGCCGGCGGCGAGATCCGCCTCAAGGGCGAGCGCATCGACAATCTGAAGCCCGAGGCGATGCGGCGGATCCGCGGCCGGCGCATCGGCATGATCTTCCAGGACCCGTTGACCAGCCTGAACCCGCTCTACACCGTCGGCCGGCAGCTGACCGAGACCATCACCACCCATCTGCCGCTCGGCCGCGACGCGGCGCGGCGGCGCGCGGTGGCGCTGCTGGAGGAGGTCGGCATCCCGGCGGCGGCGGAGCGGATCGACAGCTATCCGCACGAATTCTCCGGCGGCATGCGCCAGCGGGTGGTCATCGCCCTGGCCCTGGCGGCGGAGCCGGAGCTGGTGATCGCCGACGAGCCGACCACGGCGCTCGACGTCTCGGTCCAGGCCCAGGTGATCGCGGTGCTGAAGCGGCTGTGCCGGGAGCGCGGCACGGCGGTGATGCTGATCACCCACGACATGGGCGTGATCGCCGAGACCGCCGACCGGGTGGCGGTGATGTATGCCGGGCGGATCGCCGAGATCGGCCCGGTCAGGACCGTGATCAAGCAGCCGCACCACCCCTATACGGTCGGGCTGATGGGATCGATCCCGACGGTCGCGGGCGATGCCGAGCGGCTGCAGCAGATCCCGGGCGCGATGCCCCGGCTGGACGCGATCCCGGCCGGCTGCGCCTTCAACCCGCGCTGCAGCATGGCCTTCGACCGCTGCCGGCAGGACCGGCCGGAGCTGATCGGGGCGGGGCCGGGGGCGGCCGCCTGCTGGCTGGTGGAGGGAGGACGGGCATGACGGCCAAGACCGTTGTCGAGGTCGTGGGGCTGAGCCGCCGCTTCGACCTGTCCCAGCCCTGGCTGGCGCGGCTGCTGAGCGGGGCGCCGCGGCTGACCCTCAAAGCCGTGCAGGACGTCAGCTTCACCATCACCCGGGGCGAGACACTGGCGCTGGTCGGCGAATCCGGCTCCGGCAAGTCGACCATCGCGCGGCTGGCGGTGGGGCTGCTGCAGCCCAGCGACGGCGCGGTGCTGATCGACGGCGTCGACCTGTCGGACCCGGCGAAGAAGGCGCAGCTGGCCAAGCTGCGCCGGCGCATCCAGATGATCTTCCAGGACCCCTATGCCAGCCTGAACCCGCGCTGGCGGGTCGACCGCATCGTGGCCGAGCCGATCCGCGCCTTCGGCCTGTCCTCGTCCCAGGCCGAGACGGCGGAGAAGGTGGCGGAGCTGCTGCGCCGGGTCGGGCTGGACCCGCGCGACGGCCGCAAGTTCCCGCACGAGTTCTCCGGCGGCCAGCGCCAGCGCATCTGCATCGCCCGGGCGCTGGCGTCGGAGCCGGAGTTCATCGTCTGCGACGAGCCGACCTCGGCGCTCGACGTCTCGGTCCAGGCCCAGATCCTGAACCTGATGCGCGACCTGCAGGACCAGTACGGCCTGACCTATCTGTTCATCAGCCACAACCTGGCGGTAGTTCGGCACATGGCCAGCCGGATCGGCGTGGTCTATCTCGGCCGGATGGTCGAACTGGCGCCCGCCCGGTCGCTGTTCCGGGCGCCCCGCCACCCCTACACCCGCATGCTGCTGGACGCGCTGCCGGACCTGGAGATGACCGGCCGGCCGCGCAAGATGGTGGAGGGCGAGATCCCGAGCCCGATCGCCCCGCCGCCGGGCTGCGCCTTCCATCCGCGCTGCCCGCTGGCGAACGACCGCTGCCGGCGCGAGGTGCCGCAGCCGCTGTCCGCCGGCGACGCCACGGTCGCCTGCCACGCGGTGGAGGAGGGGCGGGACCAGGCCGTGATGCCGCCGCTGCGCATGACCGTGTAGACCCGCCGCCCCCGGCCGGTCGCGGCCGCCATGGTGCCGCCGCGATTCCCGGCTTCAGATGGGGCGGAAAGGGGAGACATCTGTCATGAGACTTCTGTTTGCGGCCCTGGCGGCCGGCATGATCGCGACCGCCGCCCTGCCGGCGCCGGCGGAGACGACGCCGGTCCTGTGCCCGGAGGCCGACGGGATGATGCGGGACGACGCGATGCTCGGCGTCCTGGTCGAGGCGGCGCTGAACTCGTCCTACACCATGGCCAAGGACACCGATGACGGGGTGGACTGCCTGTGGCCGGTGCAGGCGCTGAGCTATGATGGCTTCGACCTGCTGGTCATGGCCCGCGGCCGCGTCGGCGGCATGGGCCATAGCGAGCCCGCGCGCCTGTCCGCCTACATCCTGCGGCCCGACCCGTCGCGCCCGGGACTGGAGGGCCCCGGTTTCGTCACCGCCATCCCGGACTTCGCCGATGTCGGCACCTACGGCAATCCGGGGGAGCTGTCGGCGGTCAGGTTCGGCGGCCGCGACGGCCTGGCGGTCCGCAGCGTCGCGGTCTATCAGGGCTTCTCCTTCACCGACCTCAACCTGTTCCTGATCGAGAACGACCGGATCAGCGCGGCCGAGCCGCTGCGGATCGGCGCCGGCAACGGCGGCGCGGCGGAAGACGAGAAGGACATCGTCGCGGTGGAGGGCCGCTACGACCTCGACAAGCCGCCGCCGGCCGCATGACGCTGACCTTCGCCGTCACCGACAAGGGCGAGACGCGCAGCGGGCAGGCGGTGGCGCGCCTCGACGGCACGGCATGGGTCATCGAGTCCGGGGCGCTGCCGCCGGAGCTGGACGAGATCGGCCAGTAGCCCGGTCCCGTCCGGCGGGCTGTGGCGGCACCGGGACCTATTCGGAATTCGATCGCCCGAACTGACCCGTGTTTTCCACACTCCCCCTCCCGCAAGGGGAGGGGGAGTGTGGAAAGCACAGGTCGAGGCGGACGGCAGATCGGGCCGCGGCGTCACCCCGTGTCGGGCGGCTCGGGCGGGTCCTCTGGCGGCAGGTCCATCGTGGCCAGGAACAGGTCCGACTCCGCCACCCAGCGTTCCGCCTGCTCCGGCGGCAGCCCGAATTCCGGGCACAGACGGGCCACGGCCTCCGCCGCCGGGCAGCTGTCGGCGATCGCCGCCAGATCCGGCCGGTCCATCTGCCCGGCCATCTCGAAGAAGCGCCGGTCGCTCTCCGCCTCGTCCCCCGTCCCGGCCCGGATCGCGGCGCCCAGCGCCATGATCACCCGCAGCCGGCGCCGGGTCCCGGCCTGGTCCACGACGGGTTCGGCCGGGCCGGGGGCGGGCGCCGCGCCCGGGGCGGCCGCCGTGCCGGCCGATGGCCGGGCGGCCATCTCCGCCAGCGCCGCATCGCCCAGATCGAGCCAGCGCTCCGCCTCCTCCGGCAGGCCGAACATCCGGCACAGCCGGGCCACCGCCACCGGCGCCGGGCTGGTCTCCACCAGCTCCGCCAGCTCCGGCCGCTCCAGCCGCTCGGCCATCCCGGCAAAACGCCGGGTGGCCTCGGGCAACTCGGCGCCGTCGGTCACCGCCGCCCCCATGGCCATGGTCACCCGAAGCCGCGACCTTGATCTCTCGGCCCGCCGGATCGCGGCCTCGTGCGGCCGCTCCTCCGGCGGGCGGGAGAGCTTGTCCTCCAGCAGCAGGGTCAGGCGCAGCGACCGGGCGACGACGGCGATCCGCTGGCAGTAGTCGATGCCGGGCTGCGGCGCCTCCACCGCCTCGGTGCGGGCGGCCTCGGCGATGTCCATCTGGATCTCGGCCATCCGGGCGAGCAGGCGCAGATGTCGCGCCGCCCGCTCCTCCCGGGGAGCGGGCGGGGCCTCCGATGCCTGCACGGTCTGCGTCTCGCTCATGGAACATATCATGAACATACCCAACCGATAATACTACTGCGATCGTGTCTTCCCACGGTCGGCAAGGGCCCGGGCGACGCAGTCCTTGACTCCCGCTCCTCTTTCGTTAATAACTGACTGGTCAGTCATTAACGAAGGCGAGCGGACCGGTCATGGCCCAGGCGGTGCGGAGACGGCGCAAGGAGGCGCGGCCGGCGGAGCTGCTGGAAGCGGCGTTCGAGCTGTTCGTGGAGCGGGGCTTCGCCGCGACGCGGATCGACGACATCGCCGCCCGTGCCGGGGTCAGCAAGGGCACGGTCTATCTCTACTTCCCCAGCAAGCAGGCGGTGTTCGAGGCGCTGGTGCGCCAGGCGGTGCTGCCCAATGTCGAGCGGCTGATCGGCGAGACGGCGCAGCCGGGGACGCCGGCACCGGAGATTCTCGCCCGTCTGCTGCGCGCCATCATGCGCACCGTGGCCGGGTCGCCGCTGCGGCAGTTCCCCCGCCTGATCATCGCCGAGGCCCCGCAGTTTCCCGAGCTGGCGCAGTTCTGGCGGGCGACGGTGATCGACCGGATGCTGGGCACCGTCGTCGGGCTGATCGAACGCGGCATCGCCGCCGGCGAGATCCGGCCGGTCGATCCGGCCGACGCGGCCCGGCTGCTGATCGCGCCGCTGCTGATGGCGGTGATCTGGGGCAGCACCTTCGCGCGCCAGGACGAGAGCTTCGACCTCGGCGTCTTCATCGACCGGCATCTCGACATCTATTTGCGCGGCATCGCGGCGGAGACGCAGCGATGAGAACCCGCATTCGCATCGCGGTCCTCGTTCTGATCGCGGCCGCCGTGGCCGCCGCCTGGTGGTTCGACCTGCCCGGCCGGCTGGGCTGGCGCGAGGCGGGGGACGGGCCGCTGACGCTCTACGGCAATGTCGACATCCGCCAGGCGGAGCTCGGCTTCCGCGTCTCCGGCCGGCTGGTCGAGATGAAGCTGGAGGAGGGCGAGGCGGTGACCGAAGGTCAAGTGCTGGCGCGGCTGGACGACCGGCCGTTCCAGGACAGCGTCGCCGCCGCCCGGGCCGATGTCGCGGCGCGCCAGGCCGATCTCGACAAGCTGATCGCCGGCCCGCGCGCGGCCGAGATCGCCCAGGGCCGCGCCACGGTGGCGGAGCGCGAGGCCGATCTGGAGAACGCGAAGCTGGCCTTCGCGCGCGCCCAGGAGCTGCGCCAGAAGGGCAACACGCCGCAATCGGCGCTGGACCAGGCCCAGGCCGACCGCGACATGGCCCAGGCCCGGCTGGACTCCGCCTGCCAGGCGCTGGCGCTGCTGCTGGAGGGCAGCCGGGCCGAGGATATCGCCGCCGGCCGGGCCAACCTCGCCGCCGCCCAGGCCGACCTCGCCACCGCCGAGACCTCGCTGGCCGACGCCACGCTGAAGGCCTCGGCCGACGGCATCATCCTGTCGCGGGTGGCGGAGCCGGGGGCGATCATGGCGCCCAGCAGCGTCGCCTATGTGCTGTCGCTGACCAGGCCGGTCTGGATCCGCGCCTATGTCGCGGAACCCGATCTCGGCCGGGTCCATCCGGGGCTGGAGGTCGAGGTGGTCACCGACACAAGGCCGGACCGGCCGTATCGCGCCCGTGTCGGCTTCGTCTCGCCGGTCGCCGAGTTCACGCCGAAGACGGTGCAGACGCCGGAGCTGCGCACCGACCTGGTCTACCGCCTGCGGATCATCGTCGACGAGCCCGACCCGGCCCTGCGCCAGGGCATGCCGGTGACCGTGCGCGTGCCCAGGGAAGGATGAGATGGCTGCGATCGGACAGGCCGGAGTCGCCCCCTCACCCGAAATCGCTGTCGCGATTTCGACCTCTCCCCAAGGAGAGGTGAAGCGGGGCCGCGCACGGTTTTCCCTCTCCTCGGGGAGAGGGAGGGGCCCGTCGCGTTGGCGATCGGAGGGTGAGGGGGAGCGGTCGCGCCGATGAACAAGCCTGATCCCGCTCCGGTCCCCCCGGACCTGGTCCGGATCGACGGGGTGACCAAGCGCTTCGGGCCCGGCAGGCCGGCGCTCGACGCCATCACCGCGGCGATCGGCGGCGGCCGGATCACCGGGCTGGTCGGGCCGGACGGGGCGGGCAAGACCACGCTGATCCGGCTGATGACCGCCCTGATGTGGCCGGAGGAGGGGGCGCTGACCGTGCTCGGCCACGACAGCCGGGCCGAGCCGGCGCCGATCCAGGCCGCGATCGGCTACATGCCGCAGCGCTTCGGCCTGTACGAGGACCTGACGGTGCAGGAGAACCTCGACCTCTACGCCGATCTCCGCGCCCTGCCGCAGGCGGAGCGACCGGCGGTGTTCGACGAGATCCTGACCTTCACCGATCTGAAGCGCTTCACCGGCCGCCTCGCCGGCAAGCTGTCCGGCGGCATGAAGCAGAAGCTCGGCCTCGGCTGCGCCCTGCTGCGCAAGCCGCGCCTGCTGCTGCTGGACGAGCCCGGCGTCGGCGTCGACCCGATCTCGCGGCGCGAGCTGTGGGGCATGGTGCAGGACCTGACGCGCGAGGGCATCGGCGTGGTCTGGTCGACCGCCTATCTCGACGAGGCCGAGAAATGCGACCGGGTGCTGCTGCTGAACGAGGGCAAGCTGCTCTACGAGGGCGAGCCGGGCGGGCTGACCGGGCGGGTCGAAGGACGGGTGTTCCGGCTGACCGGGATCGAGGGCCGGCGCCGCCAGGTGCTGGCGGCCGTGCTGGCCCGGCCCGGCGTGATCGACGGCGTGATCCAGGGCACGGCGATCCGGCTGGTGACCAAGGACGCCGCGCAGCCGTCCCCGCCGGACGAGGCCGGCCCGGCCGCGGCGATCGGCCCGGCGGCGCCGCGCTTCGAGGACGCCTTCATCGACATCCTCGGCGGCGGCCCCGGCGGCCGGTCGAAGCTGGCCGAGGCGCGCGAGACGTTGCCGCCGCGCGAAGGCCCGGTGATCGAGGCGCACGGCCTGACCAAGCGCTTCGGCGACTTCACCGCCGCCGCCGATATCAGCTTCGACATCCCGCGCGGCGAGATCTTCGGCCTGCTCGGCCCCAACGGCGCCGGCAAGTCGACCACCTTCAAGATGCTGTGCGGCCTGCTGAAGCCGACGGCGGGGGAGGGGCGGGTGGCCGGCTTCGACCTGCGCCGCGACAGCGCCGAGGCGCGCAACCGGCTGGGCTACATGGCCCAGAAGTTCTCGCTCTACGGCGATCTCAGCGTCGCCCAGAACCTCGACTTCTTCGCCGGGGTCTACGGCCTGGACCGGCGCCGGGCGCGGCGGCAGATCGGGCTGATGACCGAGATCTTCGCGCTCGGCGAGGTGCAGTCGCGCTCGGCCGGCACCCTGCCGCTCGGCTTCAAGCAGCGCCTGGCGCTGGCCTGCGCCGTGATGCACGAGCCCGAGGTGCTGTTCCTGGACGAGCCGACCTCCGGCGTCGACCCGATCAGCCGGCGCGAGTTCTGGACCCATATCAACGGCCTGGTCGAGCGCGGCGTGACCGTGCTGGTGACCACCCATTTCATGGAGGAGGCCGAGTACTGCGACCGGATCTCGCTGATCTATCGCGGCCGCTCGATCGCGCTGGGATCGCCGGACGAGCTGAAGGCCAAGGTGGCGGGCAGGGACCGCCCCGACCCGACCATGGAGGACGCCTTCATCGCCCTGGTCGAGGCTTCGGATGCGCAGAGGAAGGCGGCGTGATGGGCCCTTCCTCTCACCGGATCGCGTTCAAGGCCTCCCAGCCGAGCCGGTCGACGATCACTAGCAGCGACCGTGCCGGGCCGCTCGGGCGCTTGCGGTGCTGCTCCCAATCCGCGACCAGTTGCTTGCCGACGCCGATGCGGTCGGCGAAGGCCTGCTGGGTCAGGCCGAGGCGCCGGCGTGTCGCGGCAACGTCGATCTCCGGCGGCTCCGCCCGCCCTGTCCGGGCAGCGATGGCGTCGGCCATGTCGGGTGCGGTGTCGGGGTCCTCGACGATCTGGGCTGCGATTTCGTCGTCCGAGGTCGCGTCGACACGGGCCCAGTCACTCCTGCTGGGCCGCCCACGCTTGGTAGGCATTGATCTCTCTCCTGTTAGCCTTGCGGAAGCTGATGATCCGGCGGACCGGACCGCGATCGGTGTAGACCGCGACACAGACCCGGCCCCGCACCCTTCCAACAGCAATCATCCGAAGTTCGCCGTAGTCGCTCCGGTCGTCTTCGATCTCGACTACCGGTCCCTCTCGCCACATCAGGGCTGCGTCCGCGAAGTCGAGGCCGCGCCGGGCGATGTTGGCCGCGTTCTTAACGGGATCGAAGTCGATATCCACACATCGATATATACGCCGGAGGCGTATTTATCGTCACGCAAAAATACACGCACCGCTTATTCCGGGGGCGAGCCATGACCGCCGCCATACACGAGGCTGCCGTCCCCTCCCGCGCCGATCGTCTCCGCCGGTTCGGGGCGCTGCTGCGGAAGGAGAGCCGGCAGATCCTGCGCGACCCGTCCAGCCTGCTGATCGCCGTGGTGCTGCCGGTGCTGCTGCTGTTCCTGTTCGGCTACGCCCTGTCGCTCGATGCCGACCACACCCGGGTCGGCGTGGCGGTGGAGAGCCCGGGGCCGGAGGCGCGCGACCTCGCCGCCAGCTTCCAGGCCTCCCGCTATTTCGACGCCCGCATCGGCACCGACCGGCGGCAGTTCGCCGAGGACCTGGTGACCAACCGGGTCAAGGGCATCATCGTCATCCCGGACCGCTTCGCCGCCGAGGCGGCGCGGCCGGGCGGCGCGCCGCAGATCCAGATCCTGGTCGACGGCACCGACCCGAACACCGCCAACTTCGTCATGGCCTACGCCCAGGGCGTGCTGTCGAGCTGGCGGGCGATGCGGGCGGCGGGGCAGGGCGCCGACGGCGCGCCCCCGATCGATGTCGAGCAGCGCGTCTGGTTCAACCAGGAGCTGGTCAGCCGCAACATGCTGGTCCCCGGCGCCATCGCCATCGTCATGACCATGATCGGCACGCTGCTGACCGCCCTGGTGGTGGCGCGGGAGTGGGAGCGCGGCACGATGGAGGCGATGATGGCGACGCCGGTGACGGCGGCGGAGCTGCTGGCCGGCAAGGTGCTGCCCTATTTCCTGCTCGGCCTGGCGTCGCTGACCCTGTGCGCCTTCGTCGCCGTGGTCCTGTTCGGGGTGCCGTTCCGCGGCTCGGTCGGGGCCCTCTACCTGGTCACTGCCGCCTTCCTGTGCCCGGCGCTGGGGCTCGGCCTCCTCATCTCCTCGGCGACGAAGAACCAGTTCCTGGCGTCGCAGCTGGCGCTGGTGGCCGGGTTCCTGCCGGCCTTCCTGCTGTCGGGCTTCCTGTTCGAGATCGGCTCAATGCCACGGCCGATCCAGTGGATCACCTATATCCTGCCGGCGCGCTACTACGTGCCGGCGCTGCAGACCGTGTTCCTGGCCGGGGACATCTGGCCGCTGTATCTGCGCAACATGGCCGTGCTGCTGCTCCAGGGCGCGATCCTGCTGGCCCTGGCGGCGCGGCTGACCCGGAAGAGGCTGGCCTGACATGTGGCGCCGCCTGAAGGCCCTGGTGGTCAAGGAGCTGCTGGCCGTGCTGCGCGACCCGCGCGGCCGGATGATCCTGATCGTGCCGCCGATCCTGCAGCTCTTCGTCTTCGCTTATGCCGCGACGATGGAGGTGAAGAATGTCGACCTCGCCCTCCTGGACCGCGACCGCGGCGCCTGGAGCCAGGAGCTGGTGCGGCGGGTCGAGGGCTCGCCGTACTTCCGCGGCATCCTCGCGGTCGAGACGCCGGAGGCGCTGCGGGAAGCGATCGACCGGCAGCAGGTGCTGGCGGCGGTGCAGGTCGGCCCCGGCTTCTCGCGCGACGTCGCCGCCGGGCGGCCGGCGGACCTGCAGGTCATCCTCGACGGCCGCCGCTCCAACGCCTCGCAGCTCGCCGGCAACTACCTGTCGCAGATCGTCGCCGGCATGGCGGCCGACGCGGCCAGCCCCAGCGGCGTGGCGGACCAGCCGGACGCCGCGGTGCCGCGCTTCTGGTTCAACCCGGCGCTGGACACGCAATGGTTCATGGTGCCGAACCTGATCGCCGTGATCGCGGTGCTGATTGGACTCATCGTCACCGGCCTGACCATCGCGCGGGAGCGGGAGCTGGGCACCTTCGACCAGCTGCTGGTCTCGCCGCTGCGGGTGCACGAGATCCTGCTGGGCAAGACCATCCCGTCGCTGCTGATCGGCTTCACCCATTGCAGCTTCTACCTGCTGGCGGCGCTGGTCTGGTTCGGCCTGCCGCTGCGCGGGTCGCTCGGGATGTTCTACGCGGGCGTGTTCTTCTACCTCTTGGCCCTCATCGGGATCGGGCTGTTCATCTCCGCCCTGTCGGCGACGCAGCAGCAGGCGATCCTCGGGTCGTTCCTATTCATGATCCCGGCGACGCTGATGTCCGGCTTCGCCACGCCGATCGACAACATGCCGGAATGGCTGCAGCCGGCGACCTTCGTCAACCCGCTGCGCTACTTCATCGTCATCGTCCGCGGCGTGTTCCTGAAGGGGCTGCCGGCCGAGGAGATGCTGCACAACACCGTGCCGCTGGCGCTGATCGCCCTGGTGACGCTCAGCGCCGCGGCGTGGATGTTCCGCCGCAGAATGGAGTGAGCGGCCTCAGAGACCGTTTGGAAATGCGCTGGCGTGAGTCGGCTGGCGGTGGTTTCGAGAACCGGAGCGCAGCGCACATTGGGTGCGTGAGCACCGGAAGCTTCGAGTCCGCCGCCAGACGGCCGCGCCAGTAGAATTTCCAGACGGTCTCTCAGGGCTGCGGCACGGTCCGGTTGTAGGGATCCTCGCCGGGCTCCGCCGTGGGGCCGGTCCGGGCCTGGGCCGAAGGCGTCGGGTTGTGGACCGACAGGTTGAAGCTGTCGCCCGGGACGTCGGAAGACGAGCAGGCGGCCAGGACGACGCCGGCCGCCACCATCGAAAGCAACGCCACTGCCGGATTCCGCATGATCCGTACTCCCCGGTGGGACGCCGTCGCCCTTCGACGGCAGGGCTCCGGATCCTACGATCCTCCTCGCCATCCTCATCCGCAAGCCGTATCGTCGCGCCTCGACCACGCTCGCCCCGCGGCCGGATCTCGGTCATGATGCGGCATCATGGACAGCGTTCTCGAAACCCTCGTTCAGATGTTCGATGGAACGCCGGTTCTGGTTGCCGCCTACGACGAGTTCGACCGGCTGCGCTACGCCAACCGGGCCTTCCGGGCCGCCTTCTTCATCGACGAGGCCGAGACCCCGCTCTGGTCCGAGATCATGCGCCGGAACCATGCCGCCGGCCGGGGCACGGTCCTCCGGACGGAGGATCTCGAGGCGTGGCTGACATCGACGCAGTCCCGCCGCGGGAAGAGCGGCTTCCGGGCCTATGAAACCGATCTAGTCGACGGCCGCTGGCTGTGGATGACGGAAAGCGTCCGGGCCGATGGCTGGATGCTGTGCATCGCCAGCAACATCACCGGCACGCGGGTCGAGGGCCGGGCGGTGCGCCAGGACCGGGACTTCGCCGTCAAGGCGTCCTACACCGACGAGCTGACCGGCATCGCCAACCGCCGCTTCGTCACCGAGCGGATCGAGGAGATGCTGCACCGGCCGTCGTCCGGGGCCGGCGGGCCCGGCTGCGTCGCGCTGCTGGACATCGACCATTTCAAGCCCGTCAACGACCGGCACGGCCACCAGATCGGCGACCTGATCCTGCGCGACTTCGCGCGGCGCATCGGCGGCATGGTCCGCCGGTCCGACTGCTTCGGCCGGATGGGCGGGGACGAGTTCCTGCTGGTGCTGCCCCGCACCTCGATCGGGCAGGCGGTCCTGCTGGTCGAGAGGATGCTGGCCGCGGTGCGCACGGCCCGGCCGGTGCCGGACCGCGGGGACCTCGCCTACACCTTCTCCGCCGGGCTGGCGGAGGGCCACCCAGGGGACACGGTCGCCGGCCTCTATGCCCGGGCGGACAAGGCGCTCTACTCCGCCAAGACGAGCGGCCGCAACCGGATCTGTCGCGAGGGGCCGGAGCCCGACCGACCGGCCGTCGCGCGGTAGCCCCGCTTGTATCCCGACAATTGATCGGTTCCGGAGGCGGGCGACTGCCTTTAGCTTGGGCAGCCGCCGGGCGGCAGCCGTGCCCCCGGCCCGTTGCAGAGGCCGGCGATGCGGACCGACACCACCTCCACCTTCGACGGCGCGCCAGGCGACGAGACGATGGCGCCGCGCGGCGGCTCGGCGCTGCAGCCGGTCGCGGCCGGCCTCCTGGCCGCCATCGTCGGCTTCGCCAGCGCCTTCACCGTGGTGCTGCAAGGGCTGACGGCGGCCGGCGCCACCCCGGTCCAGGCGGCCTCCGGGCTGCTCGCGGTCTGCATCGGCCAGGGGCTGCTGGCGATCCTCCTGTCCTGGCGCTCGCGGCTGCCGATCAGCATCGCCTGGTCAACCCCCGGCGCGGCGCTGCTGATCGCCACCGGCGTGCCGGCGGGCGGCTTCCCGGCGGCTGTCGGCGCCTTCCTGGCGGCGGCCGCCCTGGTGGTCGCCGCCGGGCTGTGGCGCCCCTTCGGCCGGCTGGTCACGGCGATCCCGACGCCGCTCGCCGGCGCCATGCTGGCCGGGGTGCTGCTCGACCTCTGCCTGGCCCCGGCCCGGGCGGTGGGCGCCATGCCGATGCTGGCCCTGCCGGTGCTGCTGGTCTGGGCCCTGGCCTGGCGCTTCGCCCGGCTCTACGCCGTGCCCGCCGCTGTCGTGACGGCGCTGGCGCTGATCGGCCTGACCGCCGCGGTGCCGCCGGGCGCTTTCGCCCATCTGTGGCCGGAGCCCGTCTTCGTCGCCCCGGCCTTCTCCACCGGCGCGATCATCGGCATCGCCGTGCCGCTGTTCATCGTCACCATGGCGTCGCAGAACGTGCCCGGCCTCGCCGTGCTGAACGCCAACGGCTACCGGCCGCCGGTCGGGCCGCTGTTCGTCGCCACCGGCGCGGCCAGCGCGCTGACGGCCTTGTTCGGCGGCCATGCGGTGAACCTGTCGGCGATCACCGCGGCGCTGTGCGCCTCGGCCGAGGCCCATCCCGACCCGGCGCGGCGCTGGCCGGCTGCGGTGGTGGCGGGGACCGCCTATCTCGTGATCGGCCTGTTCGCCGGCTTCGCCGCCGCCTTCATCGCCGCCTCGCCGCCGCTCTTGATCCAGGCGGTGGCCGGCCTCGCGCTGCTGGGCAGCCTCGGCGGCGCCCTGTCGACCGCGCTGGCGCGGGAGGAGGAGCGGCTGCCGGCCGTCGTCACCTTCGTCACCACGGTCTCCGGCCTGTCGCTGTTCGGCATCGGCGCCGCCTTCTGGGGCCTGGTGGCCGGCGGGGCGATGATGGCGCTGGACCGGCTGCGGGGCTGACGGATGATCCTGGCCACGCCGCGGCTCCGGCTCCGGCCCTGGCGCGAGGATGACCGCGACGCCTTCGCCGCCCTGACCGCCGACCCGGAGGTGATGCGCGACCTCGGCGGGCCGCTGGACCGGGCGGGCAGCGACGCCAAGCTCGACCGCTATCGCGCCGCCTTCGATCGGCACGGCGTCTGCCGCTGGGCGGTCGAGACCTTGAGGGAAGAGGTCCTCGGCTATGCTGGGATCATGCCGCTGGGGCCGGGCCATCCGCTCGGCGCCGGCGTCGAGATCGGCTGGCGGCTGGCGCGGCGGGCCTGGGGGCACGGCTATGCGACCGAGGCCGCGAGGGCGGCGCTGCAGGACGGGTTCGGCCGGCTCGGTTTCCCGGAGATCCTGGCCTTCACCGCGCCCGACAACCAGCGGTCGCAAGCGGTGATGGCGCGGCTGGGCCTGCACAGGGATCCGGCGCGCGACTTCACCGCAACCTATGACGGCGCCGTTTGGCAGGGGCTGGTCTGGGTAGCCCGGCCGTCGACGGGGCGCTGACCAGCGGACATCCCGCCATCTGGCTGAAAAGGGTGGAAAACGGAAGCGACCAGAGACAGTGACAAGGCCCGGAACTTCGGCCATAACAATCGGCGTCAGCGATCAGCCAGCGGCATTGCCGCTCTCGCATGTCAAATCTCTACCGAGCAATCCAGGTCTGGCGGCGAGTCAACGCCACCAAGTCGGTTCGTTATGCCTGCTTTGAGAACATATCTCAGAAGGGCTATTGCGTACTCGCGGCAGACTTCTTCGATCTGCCACTAGACCCTCGATTGCAGGCATGGCAGGACTGCAACCTGGTAGAACTTCTGATGGAAGAAGACTTGTCGGAACGCTGTGAGTGGTTTTTCACGCTTCAGGAAGCCATCCAGCGCCATGACAGGGATTTTCAAAACATTTGGGACTCATAGAGTCCGCAAAGTGGGGCGTCGACCTCCGTTGCGCTCGGCGGCAATATCCAGGCGATCGATCCTCCTGCCGGACACCTCACGATGACTCATGCCGCCGATCACGCCATCCGCCAGCGGCGCGAGGCCTTCAACCGCGCTCTGGCCAAGGCGGACCTCAAGGCCATCGGTCCGATTCTGGCCCAGGACGCCATTCTGGTCACGGGCACGGACAGCGCCGTCATCTCCGGCTGCAAGGCCCAACTCGCGGCATGGGAACGCGAATTCGCCGCGTCCCTGCGCACGATCTACACCCGCACCCCCGACACCATCCTGGTCTCGCCGGTCGAGCCCATAGCCCTGGAGCACGGGCGCTGGCAAGGCGTCACCGCCGCCGGCGGCCTGCCGCTCGCCTCCGGCACCTACACCGCCAAATGGCGCAGGATCAGCGCGGATTGGGTGATCGAGGCCGAGATCTACCTCACCCTCGCCTGAGAGATCTTTTCACGACGCCAGACTCGCCGTCATTGCGAGCGCAGCGAAGCAATCCAGGGGCAGCTCGCACCGGCCCCTGGATTGCTTCGTCGGCTCCGCCTCCTCGCAATGACGGTTTTTGGCATCCTGGAGACGGCTCTGGTCGCTCCCGCCGGCCGTAAATCCCGATCGAATTTTTATGCGCTCCGGGTGTGTGATCCGCGCCGATCACACGAGTCCGCAGGCCAGCTGCGGAAAGGAGACTTCGTGCTCGACGTCCTGATGCTCGCCCTGGCCGCGGCGTTCTTCGCCGTCGGCCTGGGCTATGTGCTGCTTTGCGACCGGCTGTGAGGGGATGATGACCTTCGATCTCATCCTCGGCGGCATCGTATCCGCGCTGCTGCTCGGCTACCTCGTCTACGCCCTCGTCCGCCCCGAGAAGTTCTGAGACGGCCATGACCCTCAACGGCTGGATCCAGATCGCGCTGTTCTGCGCGATCGTCATCCTGATCACGCGCCCGCTCGGCGGCTACATGGCCCGGGTCTTCGCGGGCGAGCGCACCTTCCTCTCTCCCGTCCTCCTCCCGGTCGAGCGCCTGTTCTACGCCGCCGCCGGCGTGCGCGAGGACCGCGAGCAGCACTGGACCGGCTATGCCTTCGGCATGCTGATCTTCAGCCTGGCCGGCTTCGTCCTGCTCTATGCGCTGCAGCGCTTCCAGGACGTGCTGCCGCTGAACCCGGCCGGGATGTCGGCGGTGCCGGAGGGCCTCGCCTTCAACACCGCGGTCAGCTTCGTCACCAACACCAACTGGCAGTCCTATGGCGGCGAAAGCACCATGGGCTACCTGGTGCAGATGGCCGGGCTGACGGTGCAGAACTTCGTCTCGGCCGCGACCGGCATCGCGCTCGCCATCGCGCTGGTGCGCGGCTTCGCCCGCCGCTCGGCCCAGACCATCGGCAATTTCTGGGTCGACCTGACCCGGGCCACGCTCTACGTGCTGCTGCCGATCTGCGTCGTCGCCACGATCTTCTTCGTCTGGCAGGGCGTGCCGCAGAACCTCGGCACCACTGTCGACGCCACCACGCTGGAGGGCGCGCACCAGACCATCGCCCAGGGGCCGGTGGCCTCGCAGCTGGCGATCAAGATGCTGGGCACCAATGGCGGCGGCTTCTTCAACGCCAACTCGGCCCATCCCTACGAGAACCCGACCGCGCTGTCGAACCTGGTGCAGATGCTGCTGATCTTCGCGATCGGAGCCGGCCTGACCAACACCTTCGGCCGCATGGTCGGCAACGAGAAGCAGGGCTGGGCGATCTTCGCCGCCATGGGCGTGCTGTTCCTGGCCGGCGTCTTCGTCGCCTACTGGCAGGAAGCCGGCGGCGGCCATCTGCTGGCCTCGCTCGGCGTCGACACCACCCTCGGCAACATGGAGGGCAAGGAGGTCCGCTTCGGCGAGGCGCTGTCGGCCCTGTTCGCCGTGGTCACCACCGCGGCGTCCTGCGGCGCGATCATCGCGCAGCACGACAGCCTCACCGCGCTCGGCGGCATGGTGCCGCTGGTCAACATGATGCTGGGCGAGGTGATCATCGGCGGCGTCGGCGCCGGCCTGTACGGCATGCTGCTGTTCGTGATCGAGGCGATCTTCGTCGCCGGGCTGATGGTCGGCCGCACGCCGGAATATGTCGGCAAGAAGATCGAGGCCAAGGAGGTCAAGATGACCATGCTGGCCCTCCTGATCCTGCCGGCGTCGATGCTCGGCTTCACCGCGCTGGCGGTGTCGACCCAGGCCGGCCTGGCCGGCATCCTCAACCCGGGGCCGCACGGCTTCAGCGAGGTGCTGTACGCCTACACCTCGGGCACGGCGAACAACGGCTCGGCCTTCGGCGGCCTGACCGCGACCTCGCTGTTCTACACCGTGACCCTCGGCTTCGCGATGCTGATCGGCCGCTTCCTGATGATCGTGCCGATGCTGGCCGTCGCCGGATCGCTCGCCGCCAAGCGCAGCCTGCCCCCGTCCTCCGGCACCTTCCCGACCACCGGGCCGCTCTTCGTCGCCCTGCTGATCGGCGTGGTGCTGATCATGGGCGGCCTGACCTTCTTCCCGGCGCTGGCGCTGGGCCCGGTGGTGGACCACTTGGCCGCCTCCGCCGGCACCCTGTTCTGATCGGATCCGTCCGTCATGAAGACCTCAAATACCCCGGCGTCGCTGTTCGACGCCAAGATCATGGGCCCGGCCGCGTTCGACGCGATCCGCAAGCTCGACCCGCGCGTGATGTGGCGCAACCCAGTGATGTTCGTGGTCGAGACCGTCGCGGCCCTGACCACGGTGCTGCTGCTGCGCGACATCGCCGCCGGCGCGGCCGGCATCGGCTTCACCATCCAGATCGTGCTCTGGCTCTGGTTCACCGTGCTGTTCGCCAACTTCGCCGAGGCGGTGGCCGAGGGCCGCGGCAAGGCCCAGGCGGAAAGCCTGCGCCGCACCCGGACCGACACCGTGGCCAAGCGGCTGCGCGACGCCGCCGGCCGCGACACCGAGCCGGTGCCGGCCCTCTCTCTGCGCCAGGGCGATCTGGTGCTGGTCGAGGCCGGCGACCTGATTCCGTCGGATGGCGAGGTGATCGAGGGCATCGCCTCGGTCGACGAAAGCGCGATCACGGGCGAGTCCGCCCCGGTGATCCGGGAGTCCGGCGGCGACCGGTCGGCCGTCACCGGCGGTACGCGCGTGCTGTCGGACTGGGTCAAGGTGCGCATCACCGCGGCCCAGGGGTCGACCTTCCTCGACCGCATGATCTCGCTGGTCGAAGGCGCGCAGCGGCAGAAGACGCCGAACGAGATCGCGCTGAACATCCTGCTGGCCGGCCTGACGATCATCTTCGTCTTCGCCACGGTCACCATCCCCAGCTTCGCCGCCTATGCCGGCGGGTCGATCTCGGTGGTGGTGCTTGTGGCGCTGTTCGTCACCCTGATCCCGACCACGATCGGCGCGCTGCTGTCCGCCATCGGCATCGCCGGCATGGACCGGCTGGTGCGCTTCAACGTGCTGGCCATGTCCGGCCGCGCGGTCGAGGCGGCGGGCGATGTCGACACGCTGCTGCTCGACAAGACCGGCACCATCACGCTCGGCAACCGCCTGGCCACCGAGTTCGTGCCGCTGCCCGGCGTCACCGAGGCCGAGCTGGCGGACGCCGCCCAGCTCTCCTCCCTCAGCGACGAGACGCCGGAGGGCCGTTCGGTCGTGGTGCTGGCCAAGGAGAAGTACGGGCTGCGGGCCCGCGAGGTCGGCCGCATGCACGCCCAGTTCGTGCCCTTCACCGCGCAGACGCGGATGAGCGGCGTGGACGTCGAGGGCTCGGTCATCCGCAAGGGCGCGGTCGACGCCGTCATCGCCCATGTCCGCGAGATGGCCGGCAACCCGCGCCTGGCCATGCCGAAGGAGCTGGAGCAGATCACCGAGCGCATCGCCAAGGCCGGCGGCACGCCGCTGGCGGTGGCGAAGGACGGCCGGCCGCTCGGCGTCATCCACCTGAAGGACGTGGTCAAGGGCGGCATCCGCGAGCGCTTCGCCGAGCTGCGGCGGATGGGCATCCGCACCGTCATGATCACTGGCGACAACCCGCTGACCGCCGCGGCGATCGCGGCCGAGGCCGGGGTCGACGACTTCCTGGCCCAGGCGACGCCGGAGGCCAAGCTGGCGCTGATCCGCGAGGAGCAGGGCAAGGGGCGCCTCGTCGCCATGTGCGGCGACGGCACCAACGACGCCCCGGCCCTCGCCCAGGCCGATGTCGGCGTGGCGATGCAGACCGGCACGGTGGCGGCGCGCGAGGCCGGCAACATGGTCGACCTGGACAGCGACCCGACCAAGCTGATCGAGGTGGTGGGCATCGGCAAGCAGCTGCTGATCACCCGCGGCGCCCTGACCACCTTCTCGATCGCCAACGACGTGGCCAAGTACTTCGCCATCATCCCGGCGATGTTCCTGGCCTTCTACCCGCAGCTCGGGGTGCTCAACGTCATGGATCTGCACTCGCCGCAGAGCGCGATCCTGTCGGCGATCATCTTCAACGCGCTGATCATCATCGCCCTGATCCCGCTGGCGCTGCGCGGCGTCCGCTACCGGGCGCTGAGCGCGGCCGCGCTGCTGCGGCGCAACCTTCTGATCTACGGCCTGGGCGGCCTCGTCATCCCGTTCGTCGGGATCAAGGCGATCGACCTGATCGTCACCGCCCTAGGCCTGGCGTGAGGCCACCATGCTGAACCAGATCCGACCCGCCTTGGTGATGGTCGTCCTGCTGACGATCCTCACCGGCATCGCCTACCCCTTCGCCATGACCGGCGTCGCCCAGGGGCTGTTCCCCGGCCAGGCCAATGGCAGCCTGGTGAAGCGCGCCGACGGCACCGTCATCGGCGCCGCCCTGATCGGCCAGGACTTCACCAGCGAGAAGTACTTCCACGGCCGCATCTCGGCGACCTCGGGCACCGACCCGAACGACCCGACCAAGTCGGTCGCGCAGCCCTACAACGCCGCCAACTCGGCCGGCTCCAACCTCGGCCCCACCAGCCAGGCCCTGGCCGACCGGGTGAAGGGCGATGTCGACGCGCTGGCGGCGCAGGGCATCCGCAACCCGCCGGCCGACATGGTCACCAGCTCGGCCTCCGGCCTCGACCCGGACATCAGCCCGGCCAATGCCGAGCTGCAGGTCGCCCGCGTCGCCGCCGCCCGCGGCCTGCCGCCCGACCAAGTGCGCCAGGCGGTGCAGGCCGCGACCAGCGGCCGGCTGCTGGGGCTGATCGGCGAGCCGCGGGTCAACGTCCTGCAGCTCAACATGGCGCTGGACGGGCTGAAGACGCCTTAGTCATTCTGGCCCGATGTCACTGACCGATCGGTCCGACGACGATCATCGTCCCTCGCCGGAAGCTCTGCTCGAGGCGGTCGCGAAGACCCGCGGCCGCCTCAAGATCTTCCTCGGGGCGGCGCCCGGCGTCGGCAAGACCTACGAGATGCTGTCCCAGGGCGCCGCGCGGCGGCGCGACGGGCTGGACGTCGTCATCGGCGTGGTCGAGACCCATGGCAGGGCCGAGACCCAGGCACTCGTCGCCGGCTTCGAGATCATCCCCCGCCGCCGGGCCGAGCATCGCGGCCGGATGCTGGAGGAGATGGACCTCGACGCCATCCTGGCGCGCAAGCCGGCCCTGGTGCTGGTGGACGAGCTGGCGCACACCAACGCCCCCGGCAGCCGGCACGACAAGCGCTACCAGGATGTCGAGGAGATCCTGGCCGCCGGCATCGACGTCTGGACCACGCTGAACATCCAGCATGTCGAGAGCCTGAACGACGTCGTCGCCCAGATCACCCGCATCCGGGTGCGCGAGACGGTGCCCGATTCCTGGATTGACGGCGCCGACGAGATCGAGCTGATCGACCTGACGCCGGAGGACCTGCAGAAGCGGCTGGCCGAGGGCAAGGTCTATATCCGAGACCAGGCCCGGCGGGCGGTGGACCATTTCTTCAAGCCCGGCAACCTGACGGCGCTGCGCGAGCTGGCGCTGCGCCGCACCGCCCAGCGGGTCGACGACCAGATGCTGGGCTATATGCGGGCCCATGCCATCACCGGCCCCTGGGCCGCCGGCGACCGCATCATGGTCTGCGTCAGCGAGGCGCCGAACAGCGAGGCGCTGGTGCGCTACGCCCGGCGCGTGGCCGACCGGCTGGGGGCGCGGTGGGTCGCCGTCTACATCGAAGGATCGCGCCACCATCGTCTCGGCGAGGCCGAGCGCGACCGGATCGCCCGCGCCCTGCTGCTGGCGGAGAAGCTGGGCGGCGAGACCGTGACGATCCCGGCCAACGACATCGTCGCCGAGCTCCTGACCTATGCGCGGCGCAACAACATCACCCAGATCGTCATCGGCAAGTCCGACCGGCCGCGCTGGTTCGAGATGCTGCACGGCTCGGTGGTGCACGAGCTGGTGCGCAAGGCGGGATCGATCTCGGTCCATGTCATGGCGGGGGAGGAGGTCCAGCCCGGCGAGGAGCGGATCCAGACCCGCCCGGCCGATGCCGGCCTGGACCTGCGGCCCTATCTGGTCGCCGCGGTCGGCGTCGCGGCCACCACCGCGGCCGCCCATCTGGTCGCCTTCGTCGCCACCACCAACAGCATCGCGCTGGTGTTCCTGATCCCGGTGCTGTTCTGCGCCGCGCGCTACGGGCTGGGGCCGTCGATCTTCGCCTCGCTGCTGAGCGTGCTGGCGGTCAACTTCTTCTTCCTGGCGCCGCTGTACAGCCTGGTCATCGCCGATCCGTCGAACGTCACCACGCTGGTGTTCTTCCTGGTCGTCGCGGTCGTCACCTCGAACCTGCAGAGCCGGGCGCGGCTGCAGGCCCGGGCGGCCGCCGCGCGGGCCCGGGCGACGGCGGAGCTCTACGGGTTCAGCCGCAAGCTGGCGGCGATCGCCTCGGCCGACGACCTGCTCTGGGCCGCCGCCTACCAGATCGCGGCGATGCTGAAGCTGCGCGTGGTGATCCTGATGCCGCAGGACGGCTCGCTGCAGGTGGTGGCGGGCTATCCGCCGGAGGACCGGATCGACGAGCCCGAGCGGGCGGCGGCGCAGTGGAGCTGGGCCAACGACCGGCCGGCGGGGCGAGGGGCGGACACGCTGCCCGGCGGCAAATGGCTGTTCCTGCCCTGGCGCACCGCCTCGGCCCAGATCGGCGTGATCGGCATCGACCGCGACCAGCCGGGGCCGCTGCTCAGCCCCGACGACCAGCGCCTCCTGGATTCGCTGATGGACCAGGCGGCGGTGGCGATCGAGCGGGTGCGCCTGGCCAAGGATGTCGACGAGGTCCGGGTGGTGGCGGAGACGGAGCGGCTGCGCGCCGCCCTCCTGACCTCGATCAGCCACGACCTGCGCACGCCGCTGGCCTCGATTATCGGCGGCATCTCCAGCCTGCGCCGCTACGACGCGACGCTGGATCCGGCGGCCCGGACCGAGCTGATGGAGACGGTGGAGG
Organism: Inquilinus sp. Marseille-Q2685; assembly: GCF_916619195.1. Lineage (NCBI taxonomy): Bacteria > Pseudomonadati > Pseudomonadota > Alphaproteobacteria > Rhodospirillales > Rhodospirillaceae > Inquilinus > Inquilinus sp. Marseille-Q2685. Next base: position 1,572,588 of record NZ_CAKAKL010000001.1, on the reverse strand, counting down.
ACGAGGCCGAGCGGCTGAACCGCTTCGTCGGCAACCTCTTGGACATGACCCGGCTCGAATCCGGCGTGCTGCAGCCGAAGCTGGAGGCGACCGAGGTGGCCGACGTGGTCGGCGCGGCGGCGGAGCGCAGCCGCGCCCTGGTCGCCCGGCACCGGCTGGTGCTCGACGTCGCGCCCGGCCTGCCGCTGTACCTGCTGGACCCGATCCTCCTGGAGCAGGTGCTGGTCAACCTGATCGACAACGCCGCCAAATACGCCCCCGCCGGCACCACCGTCACCGTCTCGGCGCGGGACGAGAAGGGGCTGGCGATCCGGGTGCTGGACGAGGGCGACGGCATCCCGGAGGACAAGCTGGAGGCGATCTTCGACAAGTTCCACCGCATCCAGCAGGGCGACAGCGCCCAGGCGGGGACCGGGTTGGGCCTGGCCATCTGCCGCGGCTTCGTCGAGACCATGGGCGGGCGGATCACGGCCGGCAACCGCGGCGACCGGCGTGGCGCCGTCTTCACCGTCACCTTCCCGCCGGACCTGGCGGCGCCGGCCCTGCCCGGCACCTCGATGGGGGTGTGATGCGACCGCTCGGGATTGTCCCCCTCCATCCCTTCTTCTCCGTCATGGCGAGGAGCGAAGCGACGTGGCCATCCAGGGCGGCTCGCACCGGCCCCTGGGATGGCCACGCCCCTGCGGGGCTCGCCATGACGGCTTTAAATCTCGGACCGCCAGCATGACGACGCCCGACACCCGTCCCGCACCGCGCATCCTGATCATCGACGACGAGCCGCAGATCCGCCGCTTCCTCAAGATCAGCCTGGCTGCCGACGGCTACGCCCCGATCGAGGCGGCGAACGGTGCCGAGGGGCTGGAGCGGGTGGTGCAGGACCGGCCCGACCTGGTGATCCTCGACCTCGGGCTGCCCGACATCGACGGCCAGCAGGTGCTGAGCCGGATCCGCGAGCTGTCGGCGGTGCCGGTGATCGTGCTGTCGGTCCGCGCCGGCGAGGCGGAGAAGGTGGAGGCGCTGGACCGCGGCGCCAACGACTACGTCACCAAGCCCTTCGGCATCGCCGAGCTGACCGCCCGGCTGCGCGCCGCCCTGCGCCGCGGCGGCCAGGAGGACGCGGCGGCGGAGGCGGTGATCGAGGCCGGGCCGCTGACCGTCGACGTGCCGCACCGCCGGGTGCGCTTCGAGGGGCGGGAGATCCGCCTGTCGAAGAAGGAGTTCGAGATCCTGCGCCTCTTGGCCGCCCATCACGGCCGGGTGGTGACGCACCAGAAGATCCTGCGCGAGGTCTGGGGCCCGGCCCATATCGACGCGATGCAGTATCTGCGCGTCTATGTCGGCCAGCTGCGCCAGAAGCTGGGCGACGACCCGGCCCGGCCGCGGCTGATCGCGACCGAGGCCGGGGTCGGCTACCGGCTGGTGGTGGAGGGATAGGTCCGTCTACCGCTGGTCCTGGTCTAGCCAGCGCGGCCGGGTCTTCTCGCCGATCATGCAGTCGGTGTCGCCGGACTGGGCCGGGACGAAGGCGACGGGGATCGCCCCCGGAGCGTTGCCGGCGATCTCCAGCACCAGCTTGCGCCGGATCGCCTCGGCGAACTGGGCCGTGCTGCGCACCGGCACGGTGAAGGCGCCGGGGCCGCCGATCACGCAGTCGCGGTAATAGGCGTCGAGCATCTCGGGCTCCGGCAGGCCGCCGAAGCCGCCGCGCTTCAGGATGATCGGCAGGCCGTTGATGGTGATGCCCTTCGCCAGCGCCATCTCGCGCGGGCCGGCCACCGGCCACCCGGCGTTGTTCGGCCCGTCGCCGGAGATGTCGATGGTGCGGCGGAGGCCCTCGAAGCCATTGTTGTCGAACAGCCCGACGGTGAACAAGAGCGCGCCGGAGATCGAGGTGCCGCGCCGCATCACCGTGCCGAAGCTCTCGGACAGGTCGGCCGCCGCCGTGCGGGCCGCCGCGGCGCCGTCGATCAGCCGCCAGGGCAGGATCACGGCCTGGGAACCGGCGCCGGCCCATTCGACATAGGTGATGGCGATGCGGCCGTGGACGCCGGAGGTGATGGCGTCGATCACCTCGGGATGGGTGAGGGCGCTGACATAGCCGTCGCGCTGCAGCGCCTGCTCGTCGTCGTCCATCGAGCGCGAGACATCGACCGCGAGCACCAGCTCGAGGTCGACCGGCTGGTCCTGGGCCGCGGCGGGCGCCGTCGGCAGGAGCAGGGTGAAGACCAGGCCGAATCCGACGATGCCGAAGCGCATTTCGCCCCCCAGTGTCAGCCGCCGAGATGATTTCGATGTGGGAACGAAACGGGCCGCTGTCACCTCCGCCGGTCGGCTGTTTTTCATCGGTGGCTTGCAAACCGGGCGCGATTGCCCCATATGGAGGTCCGAGATCGGTTTCGACACGATCCGCGCCGCCGTTCCGAGGAACGGCCCCGGATCCCTCTCCCAACCATGATCCGAACGATAAGGCAGGCATTCCGCCTGTCGATCGTGCTTTGCGCCGAGACAGGCGGGCCGATGGCCCGGGCCTCGCGGCTTGAGCGATATTGAGTGCAACGAGGCCCCAAGGGCCCGAACCGTAAAGAACAGACATGAAAAGCGTACAGATCAAGACCATGCCCCGCCGCCCGCGTCGCCCGACGCCGCGGCTGGCAACCACCCCGCTGAGGCAGCCGGCGCACAAGGCAGAGCTGTCCCGCGCCGAGATTCGTCGAATCGTACTCGACATTCTCGGTTGAAAGGCGTAACCCCGCCCGATCTTTCAGTGAAAGGCCTTTGCCCGATGCAGGTGCTCGTCCGCGACAACAACATCGACCAGGCGCTGCGCGTCCTCAAGAAGCGTATGCAGCGCGAAGGCATCTTTCGCGAGATGAAGCAGCGTCGGAACTACGAAAAGCCGTCCGAGCGCCGCATCCGCGAGGAAGCCGAAGCCGTCCGCCGCCAGCGCAAGGCGCTGCGCAAGCGGATGCAGATCCAGGGCTACTGATCCGGCACGCCGGGGCTTCAGCCCCGGATCCGATCGGTCCGATGGATGACGAGACGAGGGGCCTTCGCCCCTCGTTTTTGATTCCGGCTGCCGGCCGGCTTGTGTTGCAGGGCGGACTGTGCGGAGATCGCGCCACCGGGGCGCCGTGCCCCTCTTGCCATCCGGGAGGACGACCGATGGATGTCTCCGCCCTCAGACGCACCCTGGACCAGGACCGGCCGCCGGCGACCCTGTCGCCGCCGCTCGCCGCCCTCTGGTGGGACGCCAAGGGCGACTGGGACCGGGCGCATGGCTGCGTCGATTCCGAGGACGGCGCCGACGCGGCCTGGGCCCATGCCTATCTGCACCGCAAGGAAGGCGATCTCGGCAATGCCGGCTATTGGTATCGCCGCGCCGGCAAGCCGATGTCCGAGGCCAGCCTCGAGCAGGAATGGGCCGAGATCGCGGCGGCGCTGGATTGAGGCTCAGCCCGCCCCGTCCGGGACCAGCACGATCTTGCCGGTGACGCCGCGGCTTTCCAGCCGGCGATGCGCGTCGGCGCCGCGCGACAGCGGGAACAGCTCGATCTCCGGCAGGGCGATCTCGCCCGCCCGCAGCGCGGCGAACAGCGCCCCGGCGCGGGCCAGCCGGCCGTCGCGGCTGTCGAGATGGTCCCACAGGTCGCCGCCGACCACCGCCTTCGACTGCTCCATCAGCGGCCGCGGATCGATCGCCGGCGGGTCGCCGCCCGCAGTGCCGTAGGCGACCACCGTGCCGCGCGGCCGAAGGGCGGCCAGGCTGTCCGCCAGCGTCGTGCCGACGGAATCATAGGCGATGTCGACCCCGCCGCCGCTGAGCTGCCGCACCGCCGAAACCCAATCCCCCTCATAGGTCAGGCCGTGATCCGCGCCCCGCGCCACGGCGAACGCCGCCTTCTGCGGCGTCGAGGCGAGGGCGATGACGGTGGCGCCGCGCCGCCTGGCCATCTGCACCAGCAACTGCCCGACCCGCCCGCGGCGGCATGGACCAGCACCCTGGCGCCGGCGCGGACCGGGGCGCTGTCCGCCACCAGGTACTGCGCTGTCAGCCCCTGCAGCAGGATCGCCGCGGCCTCGCGGAAGCCGACGTCGTCCGGCAGCGGGATCGCGCGGTCCACCGGCACGGTCACGCGGGTGGCGTTGGCGAAGGGCACGTCGGCGAAGCCGATGCGGTCGCCGAGGCGGATGCCCTCGACCCCGTCGCCCAGCGCCACCACCTCGCCCGCGCCCTCGTAGCCGGCGATGTGCGGCGCGCTGCCGGCCAGGCGGTAAGCTCCGCGGCGGCGGTGCAGGTCGGCGAAGTTCAGCCCCGCCGCCCGCAGCGCCAGCTGGACATGGCCCGGCGGCACCGGCGGGTCGGGCAGGCTCCGGTAGTCCAGCACCTCGGGGCCGCCGAACCGGTCGAACACGAGCGCTTCCATGATCTCTCTCCACAGCCACCGGTCACGCCGGCCTCATCGTTGTCCACTATAGTGGAAATTCCATCATAGTGGAAATCGGCTTGACGGCCGATACCCGCCGCTGGACAAGCGGATGGCTGCAACAACGGGACCGAATCCCATGCCGCCGGAGGATGTGGACCAGGCGCCGGAGATCGACCTGGCGGAAACCGTCCGCCGGCTGCGGGCTGCGAGGGGCTGGACGCTGGAGGAGGCGGCCGGCCGCACCGGCCTGTCGCGCTCGGCGCTGTCGAAGCTCGAGCGCGGCGAGATGTCCCCGACCTTCCAGGCGATGCAGAAGCTGGCGCGGGGTTTCGGGATCGAGCTGGCGGCGCTGTTCGGCCCGGCCGATTCGCCCCTGCGGGGGCGCCGCATCGTGGTGCGGGCGGGGGAGGGCGCGGCCACAGAGATGCCGAACTACCGCCTGCGCCCGTTCGGCGGCGAACTGAGCAACGCGCCGTTCCTGGCCTCCGAGGTCACCGTCCGCGCCCGGTCCCTGGATGCGTTCGAGGACTGGGAGCGGCACGACAGCGACGATTTCCTCTATGTGCTGGCCGGCCAGGTGACGCTGTTCAGCGAGCGCGACGGCCCGGTCGAGCTCGGCCCCGGCGACGCGGTGTATTTCGACGCCCGGATCGGCCATGCGGCGATCGCCACGGGAGAGGGCGAGGCGCGGGCGCTATGGGTCACGGCGCCGGCGCGATAGGGATCAGCGGATCGGGCGCGGCTTGCCGGCCTCGTCGAGGGCGACGAAGGTGAATTCGGCGGAGGTCACCTTCATCCGCTCGCCCAGGCCGGAGCGCAGCACCCAGACCTCGATGTTCAGGGTGATCGAGCTGCGGCCGATCCGCACCACCTCGGTGTAGCAGCAGACGACGTCGCCGACCTTGACCGGATGGATGAAGGCCATGTTGGTAGCGGCGACGGTGACCACCCGGGACCGGGCGTGCTTCATCGCCGTCATCGCCCCGGCTTCGTCCATCATCGACATGATCCAGCCGCCGAAGATGTCGCCGGACGGGTTGGCATGCGCCGGCATCGCCAGGGTACGGGCGGCAAGTTCCCCGCGCGGCCCGGTCTCGTCCGGCGCCGGGGGGACGGTCAGATAGTCGGCTTCAGGCATGGTGTAGGGCCACATCATGGACCTCGCGGTTGATGCGGCGTTTCCTTCCGGTCGCTCAGGTCATGTTGCAGTGCAGCATAACACGCGTCCGGTTAGATGGGGCGTGAATGTCGCATTGCAATAGACGGCTATGTCAGCCGGTCATCAGCGTCTGCACATGGGCAGCGGTGGAGAGGGCCAGCGCGCGCAGGTCGTAGCCGCCCTCGAGGGTGGAGACGACGCGGCCGCCGCAATGCCGGTCGGCCAGGCGCATCAGCTCCAGCGTCGCCCAGGCGAAATCGCCTTCATGCAACTCGAGATGGGCCAGGGGGTCGCGGGCATGGGCGTCGAAGCCGGCCGAGATCAGCAGCAGCTCCGGCGCGAAGCCGTCGACCGCCGGCAGCACGATCCGCTCCATCGCCCGCCGGAACTCGACCCCGCCCGACATCGGCGGCAGCGGCGCGTTGACGATGTTGCCGGCGACGCCGGTCTCGTCCTCCGACCCGGTGCCGGGATACAGCGGCGACTGGTGGGTCGAGGCGTAGAGCAGGTCGGGCTCGGACCAGAAGATGTCCTGCGTGCCGTTGCCGTGATGGACGTCGAAATCGACCACCGCAATCCGCCCCAGCCCATGCGCCAGCCGGGCGTGCATGGCGGCAATGGCGACGCTGTTGAACAGGCAGAAGCCCATAGCCCGGGCCGTCTCGGCATGGTGGCCGGGCGGCCGCACGGCGCAGAAGGCGTTGCGCGCCTCGCCCGCCAGAACCGCGTCGACCGCGGCGCAGCCGGCCCCGGCCGCCCGCAGCGCGGCGGCGCCGGACCCCGGCGACAGCACGGTGTCGGCGTCGACCGGCTGCAGCCCGCTCTCCGGCACCGCGGCCAGCAGGCGGCGGATGAAGCCCTCGGGATGGGCGCGGGCGATCTGCTCGATCGTCGCCTCCGGCGCCTCGCGCCGCTGCAGCAGGGCGAAGCTTTCATCCTCCAGCGCCGTCAGCACCGCCCGCAGCCGGTCCGGCCGCTCGGGATGGCCGGGGCCAGTGTCGTGGCCGATGCAGGCCGGATGGGTGAAGAGCAGTGTGTCCATGCCCTATCCTGCCTTGCGGATGCTGTAGCGGGTGACGCCGCCGGCCTCCTCGGTCATCGCGACCAGGACATGGCCGGTGGCGTCGCAGAAGGCCGGGAAGTCCTTGCGCGCGGCGGCGTCGGTGGCCAGCACGTCCAGCACCTGGCCCGGCGCCAGACCCTGCAGTGCCTTGCGCGCCTTCAGGACCGGCATCGGGCAGATCAGGTCGCGCGCGTCGAGATCCAAATCAGCCATGGCGAACCCTAGCGCGGGCGGCGGCCCCGGCCAACGCTTGGCGCATCAGCTTTCCGCCAGGCGGAAGGCGGCCAGCACGGCCAGGCCCCAGCCCAGGATCATCAGCACGCCGCCGATCGGGGTGATGGCGCCGAACCAGCGCGGCGCGCCGAAGGCCATCAGGTAGAGCGCGCCGGAGAAGATCGCGGCGCCCACCAGAAAGGCCCAGCCGGCCCAGCGCAGCGCCCCCGGCGCGCCCAGCAGGGCCAGGGCCAGCAGGGCCGCGGCATGGACCAGCTGGTACTGCGACCCGGTGTGCACCCAGCCCAGCCGCTCCGGCGCCGCCCCGGCCATGGCATGCGCGGCGAAGGCGCCCATCGCCACCGCCACCATGCCGTGCAGCCCGGCCCCGATCAGAAGCACCCGGTCGATCATCCCCATCTCCCGCGAGTCGTCCGGGGACCACAGTAGCGGGCCGGGCGGCGCCGTCACATGACCGTGAAGCCGCGGACGAAGGGGTCGCGGTCGTCGAGGAAGATGGTGTTGTAGCCGGTCAGCCAGGCCTGGCCGGCGATCGAGGGGATGATCGCGTCAAACGGTCCCACTTTGGCCGTGCCCTCGACCCGGCCGTGGAACAGACTGCCGATGATGCTCTCATGCACGAAGGCGTCGCCGGACTTCAGCTGGCCGCGCGCCGCCAGCTGGGCCATGCGGGCCGAGGTGCCGGTGCCGCAGGGCGACCGGTCGATCGCCTTCTCGCCGTAGAACACGGCGTTGCGGGCATGCGCCTCCGGGTGCTTCGGCCGGCCGGTCCACTGCACATGGCGCAGGCCGCGGATGGTCGGGTCCTCCGGATGCACCATGTCGAAACGCTCGTTCACCACCTGGCGGACGATCGGCGACAGGCGCTGGATCTCGCCGGCCGAGAGATCCTCCAGGTCGGCATAGCCCGGCTGCGGCTCGATGATGGCGTAGAAGTTGCCGCCATAGGCGATGTCGGCCACCAGCGGCCCGAAGCCCGGCACCTCGAAGCCCAGCTTCTCCTTGTACAGGAAGGACGGCACGTTGCGGATGCGCACCGAGGTGACGTGGCCGGCGGCGTCCTGCTCATACTCCGCATCGACGATGCCGGCCGGCACCTCGAGGCGCAGCCGGCCCGGCTGCTTCGGCCGCACCAGCCCTTCCTCAACCATCACCGTCACCGTGCCGATGGTGCCGTGGCCGCACATCGGCAGGCAGCCCGAGGTCTCGATGAACAGGATGGCGGCGTCGGCGTCGTCCCGGTTCGGGGCGTAGAGGATCGACCCCGACATCACGTCATGGCCGCGCGGCTCGAACATCAGCCCGGTGCGGATCCAGTCGAATTCGGCGATGAAGTGCTGGCGCTTCTCGCTCATGGTCGCGCCCTTCAGCGGCGGGGCGCCGCCGGCGACGACACGGACCGGGTTGCCGCAGGTGTGGGCGTCGATGCAGAAGAAGCTGCTCTTGCTCATGGCGTGCTCACTGGAAGCGGTCGATGCCGAAGGCGGCGGGGGCGGGGGTGCCGGAGAGGAGGCCGGCGGCGAGACGGGCGGTGGTGGCCGACAGGGTCAGGCCGAGATGGCCGTGGCCGAAGGCCAGGACGATGCGCCGGTCGCGCGGATCCGGCCCGATCACCGGCAGGCTGTCGGGGGTGGAGGGGCGGCAGCCCATCCATTCCGTGCCGCCGGTCTCCGGGATCGCGGGCAGGTAGGCCCTGGCCTTCCGCCGCAGCGCCCGGGCGCGGTCGAGGTTGGCCGGCGCGTCCACCGCCGCCAACTCGACCGCCCCGCCGATGCGCAGGCCGTCGGCCAAAGGCGAGGCGACGAAGCCGTGATCGGCGAAGACCACCGGCATCGGCAGGCGCACCGGCGCCTCCGGGATCGTGGTGTTGTAGCCGCGCTCGGTTTCCAGCGGCATCTTGAGGCCGAGGCCGCGGACGATGTCGCGCGACCAGACACCGGCGGAGACCACCACCTTGTCGAAGGCGCGGGACGAGCCGTCGGCCAGCCGGACGGTGATGCCGTCCGCGCCGGGCTCGACGGCGGCGACAGCGCCGGTGACCAGTCGGTCGCCCAGGGTGCGGCGCAGCCCCTGCAGCACGCCGAGAGGGCTGTCGACCATCCAATAGGCCCGGCACAGCACGGCGCGGGCGAAACCGCCGTTCAGGTCCGGCACCAGCTCGCGCGCCTGGTCCGGCGTCAGCGGCTTGAAGTCGTGGCCGCCCAGGCGGCGGCGCAGCTCCCACTCCGGCAGGGCGGCGCGGAAGCTGGCCTCGGTGTCGTAGAGGTCGATCGCCCCGGTCTGGCGCAGATGGCCCGACAGGCCGGCGCGGCGGGCCAGTTCGTGATGGTCCTCGAGTGCCGAGCGCATCAGCCCGCCCAGGGCGGCGGTCGACCGCTCCACCTGCTCCGCCCTGGCCGCGGCCAGGAAGCGCAGCAGCCAGGGCGTCAGCGCCGGCAGGTCGCGCCAGCGCAGGGCGAGGGGGCCCAGCGGGTCCATCAGCCAGCGCGGCACTGATCGCAGCACGCCGGGCCGGGCCAGCGGCGTGATCTCGGGGAAGGCCAGCAGGCCGGCATTGCCGGCGGAGGCGTGGCGGTCCTCCGGCCGGCGCTCGAACACCGTGACCTCGTGCCCGTCGGCCGCCAGCCAGGCCGCCGCGGCGCAGCCGATCACGCCCCCGCCGATGATGGCGATCGCGGCCATCTCAGGCCGGCAACGCGGGCTGGGTGGGCTCGGCCGTAGGGTCGAGGGCGACGTCGCCGCCCACGCCGCTGGCCAGGAAGCCCTGGATCTGGCGCACCACCTGCCCGGCATGGGCGCGGGCCAGGCTGTCGGCGCGGTCGGCGTCTCGGTCGACGATGGCCCGGATGATCGCCTCGTGCTCGGCCACGAACTCGGCCGGCAGGTGGTCGTCGAAGCTGGCGTAATAGATCCGGTTCAGCCGCCGGCCCTCGTCCAGCAGCCGACCGAACAGCTCGGTGTAGTAGCGGTTGCGGCCGGCGCGGGCGATCGCCAGGTGGAAGTCGCGGTTGGCGTCGGACATGCCGATCGCGTCGGCCGCCGCCACCGCCCGGCCGAAGGCGGCCTGGTGGACGCGGATCTCGTCCAGGTCCCTGGCCGTGCGGCGCAGCGCCGCCAGCCGGGTGGTGACCCGGTGCATCAGCGTCAGCGCGTCGAAATGGGCGGGCAGGGCGGAGAAGTCGATCGGCGCGACGATGGTGTTGCGGTTCGGCAGGGTGGCGACCAGCCCGTCGGCGGCCAGCCGCACCAGCGCCTCACGGATCGGCGTGCGCGACAGGCCGAAGCGCTCGGCGATGCGGGTCTCGTCGAGGGCGGAGCCGGGGGCCAGCACCAGGTCGAGGATATCGTGCTTCAACGCCTCGTAGACCTTGGCGACCCCGCCGCCGCGCGGCCGTGCCTCGCCGTTCTCCCGTACCTTCGCCGTGCGTGCCAAGGCGTGCCCTTCCCAGCATCTTCAGTCAGCACTGAATGATAGGCTGGCAGGATGCAGTTTGTCGACAAACCTCGGTACACCAGAAAAAAGGGCGGCGGAAGGACCGCCGCCCCGGAAGGCTGGGCCGCGCGCCGGGCTTGGGACGGGACCGGGCGCGGCCTGGGAGGCTGCGGGGAGTGCCCGATGGCCTGTTCGATATATTCGTTCGAATATATCGATTGTCAATGATGAAGACGCTTCCACGGTCGGCGCTCATACTGGGTCGAGAGGGTGCCAGCCGTTCGGCCGAGAATGCCCTGACCAGGAAGGATATGCGTCATGAACGAGATCAGGGAGCTTCGCCGTTGTCTTCTGGCGCCGATTCCGGAGCTGGATGAAGCCGTCGATCTGCTGAGCGAAGCCGCGGATGCCTTGCTGGCGGGGAACGAAGGTCTCGCTCGCGATTGCATCCAGCGGGCGGATATCGCCGCGATCCATAATTGGGCATCGCGGATCATGGGGCGCCTCGATGAAGAGATCCACCAGCATCGGCCGGTGGTGGGCCCGGCGGACCCAGTCACGCGAGTGGTGCAGCGAATGCCGGGCCGGTCGGTCCAGGCCGCGATCTGCGCGCGCGACGGGTATCGCTGCCGCTTCTGTGAATGCCGGGTCGTGCTGCCGACGGTACGGCCGGCCATTGAGGCGAGGATACCGGGTGCCATCCGTTGGGGGAGGAACAATCCGGATCAGCATGCGGCCTTCTTTGCCCTGACCGCCACGATCGATCACCTGGTGCCTCATGCCAAGGGTGGCAGCAATGATCCGATGAACCTCCTGACGACTTGTCAGGCCTGCAACTTCGGGAGGAGCGTCTGGCTGATCGAGGAGGTGGGGCTGGTCGATCCCAGGATGCGTGCGCCGGTCGTTGACGGCTGGGACGGGCTGATGCGGCTCGTGGCCTCAAGGCAGCACACTGCGTCACCGGCAGGCACCGCTCGGGCCGTCCGGGCCACCCGTGTCACGGCTGGACCGAGGCCGGCGGCCGGAACGGTGGAGGGACACGCCGAGTGGTTGGCCGGCCTGGAGCGGGCTTCGGGAGCGTCCTTGAAGCGGCTGCTGGAGCTTCTGGACGATTGCAGGGATCTCCAGGTTTTCTGGACGCTCAAGGATGTTCTGTTGGTCAAGATGAGCGTGGGCGGCCGGACTCTCAGCGTGCTGGGCATCGAAGCCGGTGGGGGCGTTCAGGTGCCGTGGGACATCGGCGAGGAAAAGTCCCGGTTCCGCGGCTTTGCCGAGACCCTCGCCGCAGGGATACCCGGAGCCGTTGCTTACGAGACGCCGAAGATGTGGCGGGTCGGGCGGCCGAAGGGAGGGATCAGCGTCCTCGATATCCTGGATGCATCCGATGCGCTCCGGGCCGCACTACGGGAGCTGCACGAAGAGCTGAGAAACTGACAGCACCTCAGCCGCCCTCGAGATCGGCATCCGCCCCGTTCGGGCCGCCGCGCAGGGCGCCCCCGACGGTGTGGCGGTCGAAGGCGACGCTCTTGATCACCGCATGCACCGGCCGGCCCGGCGCCAGCTCCAGCGCCTCGATCGAGCGCCGGGTCAGCCGGGCCAGGAGGCCGTCGCCGGCGCAGTCCAGGCGGATGTCGGCGGTCGGGCCGTCGCCGGGCGCGATGTCCGCCACCGTCGCCGGTAGCACGTTCAGCGCGCTCAGATGGTCCGGCGGGCGGGTGGCCAGCATCACGTCGCGGGCTCGGATGCGGATGCGGACCTTGCTGCCGGCCGGCAGCTCGAGCCGCGGCACGGTCAGGAAGCCGGCGGCGACGCGCAGCCGGGTCAGCTGCCAGCGGTCGTCATGGTCCTCGACCGCCGCCTCCAGCACCGCGCCGGCCTCGGCCCGCGGGAACAGGTCGGCCCGGCCCATCACCTCGGCCACCGGCCCGGACGCCGTTACCCGCCCGTCGGCCAGCACCACCAGGGTGGTGGCCAGCCGCGCCACCTCGCCGATGGCGTGGCTGACATAGACGATCGGGATCCGCGCCTCGTCGCGCAGCCGCTCGACATAGGGCAGGATCTCGGCCTTGCGCGCCTCGTCCAGCGAGGCCAGCGGCTCGTCCATCAGCAGCAGGCGCGGGCTGGCCAGAAGGGCCCGGCCGATCGCCACGCGCTGCTTCTCGCCGCCCGACAGCAGCGCCGGCCGGCGGTCGAGCAGATGGTCGATGCCGAGCAGCTCGACGACGCGGCCGAACTCGGCGCCGCGCTCGGCCTTCGGCGTGAACCAGCGGCCATAGAGCAGGTTGTGCCGCACCGCCAGATGCGGGAACAGCCGGCCCTCCTGGAAGACATAGCCGATGCGGCGGCGATGCGGCGGCAGGACCACGCCGCGTCCGGTGTCGACCAGCGTGCGGCCGTCGACCACCACCCGGCCCTGCTGCGGCCGCACCAGCCCGGCGATGACGTTGACCACCGAGGTCTTGCCGGCGCCGGAGCGGCCGAACAGCGCGGTCAGCCGGCCCTCGCTGCGGAAGCCGATGTCCAGCGCGAAATCGCCCTGGCGGTGGCGGATCTCGACCTCGAGGCTCATGTCGCGTGCACCCGCACGCCGGCGCGCCGGGCCATCAGCTCGGAGGCGAGCAGGGCGGCCATCGAGATGACGACCGAGACCAGGGTCAGGCGCAGCGCGCCGAGGTCGCCGCCCGGCACCTGGGTGAAGGTGTAGATCGCCGAGGGCAGGGTCTGGGTCTGGCCCGGGATGTTGGAGACGAAGGTGATGGTGGCGCCGAACTCGCCCATCGCCTTGGCGAAGGACAGGATCGCGCCGGCGATCCCCCCGGGCAGGATCAGCGGCAGGGTGACGGTCAGGAACACCCAGGCCGGCGAGGCGCCCAGCGTGCCGGCCGCGGCCTCCAGCCGGCGGTCCACCGCCTCGATCGACAGGCGGATGGCGCGGACCATCAGCGGGAAGCCCATCACCCCGGCGGCCAGCGCGGCGCCGGTCCAGCGGAAGGAGAAGACGATGCCGATCTGGGCCAGGACGGAGCCGATCGGCCCCATCTTGCCGAACAGCAGCAGCAGGATGTAGCCGGTCACGACCGGCGGCAGCACCAGCGGCAGATGGACCACGCCGTTCAGGACCGATTTGCCCCAGAACCGGCCGCGCGCCAGGGCCAGGGCGACCAGCACGCCGAGCGGCAGGCTGACGGCCATGGCCCAGAGCGAGACCTTCAGGCTCAAGAGGATCGCAGTCAGCTCGTCGGGGGTGAAGTCGAACACCGGCTACGGCGCCACCACCGTGAAGCCCTGCTTCTCGAACAGCGGCTTCGCGGCGGAGGATTTCAGGTAGTCGACGAAGGCCTGGGCCTCGGGCTTGTTGTTGCCCGCCAGCACGGCGACCGGGTACAGGATCGGCGGATGGCTGTCGGCCGGGAAAGTGCCGACGACCTTGACCCCCGGATCGGCCGCGGCGTCGGTCTGGTAGACGATGCCCAGCGGGGCCTCGCCGCGCGACACCAGCGCCAGGGTGGCGCGGACGTTCTCGGCCTGGGCCACCTTGCCCTGGACCGAGGACCAGACGCCCAGCTTTTCCAGCGCCGCCTGGCCGTATTTGCCGGCCGGCACCGCCTTGACGTCGGCCATGGCCAGATGGCCGTCGCCCAGCGCCTTGGCCAGCTCGAAATTCGGCGCGATGGTCAGCTGCACGGCCGAATCCTTCGGCGCCACCAGCACGATGCGGTTGCCCAGGAGGGTCGAGCGCGTCTCCGGCTTGATCAGCTTGCGGTCGGCCAGATAGTTCATCCAGTCGAGATCGGCCGAGATGAAGACGTCGGCCGGCGCCCCGGCCTCGATCTGCTTCGCCAGGGCCGAGCTGGCGGCGTAGGAGATCGTCGCCTTGTGCCCGGCGTCGGCCTGCCACTGGGCGTTGATGGCGTCCAGCGCGTCCTTCAGGCTGGCGGCGGCGAACACCGTGACGTCCTGCGCCTTGGCGCCCGCCGGCGCGCCGAAGCCGACGGCCGCCCCCAGCATCCCGGCCAGCAGCGCGCCGAGCCAGCCGCGTCGTGTGATCCGCATCGTCCTGTTCCCCGTTCGGTTGCGGCCCGGCGACGGCCGGCCTGCCGGCGCGATCTTACCGCGCCGTTATATCCGGGCAAACATTTCGCTAAAGGCCGCGGACCGGAGCGGGTCAGGACCGCCGCTTCAGCCCCTGCTCGGCCAGGATCGACCAGAGCTCCTCGGCGCTGTCAGCGAAGCGGAACAGCTCCAGGTCTCGGGCGTCGATCATGCCGTGCTCGACCAGCGCGTCGAAGCCGATCACGGCGCGCCAATAGGCCTCGTCGAACAGCACGATCGGCAGGGGCGACGACTTGCCGGTCTGGCGCAGGGTCAGGAGCTCGAACAGCTCGTCGAAGGTGCCGAAGCCGCCGGGGAACACCACCAGCGCATTGGCCCGCATCGCCAGGTGCATCTTGCGCATGGCGAAATAGTGGAAGCGGAAGGTCAGCGCCGGGGTGGACCAGGCGTTCGGCTCCTGCTCATGCGGCAGGGTGATGTTGTAGCCGATGGTCGGCGCGCCGGCCTCGGCCGCGCCGCGGTTCGCCGCCTCCATGATGCCGGGGCCGCCGCCGGTGGCGATGACGTTGTCGCGCAGGCCGCCATGGTCGGTCAGGGCGCCGCCGCGCTCGGAGGCGATGCGGCCGAACTCGCGCGCCTGGGCGTACCAGTGGCCGTGGCGGCCGGGCCCGTCCTCGGTGGCGCGGGCGCTGCCGAAGACGACGATGGTGGAGCGCACGCCCCAGGCCCGCAGCGATTCCTCGGCCTTGGCGTATTCCAGCATCAGGCGCACGCCGCGCATGGAATCGCCGAGCAGGAAGTCCTGGTCGAGCTCCGGCAGGCGGTAGGAGGGCGACGCCATCTGCGCCGCGTTGGACGGGTTGGGGGCTGGCTTGCTCATCGCCCCTCTAAAGCAGATCCCGGCCCGGCCGGGAAGGGGAGCCTGTGCCACACCGGGCGTGCGGCAGCGCGGCGCCCCGCGCCCGGTCAGGCCCAGTAGCGGCGGTTCAGGCTGATGCGGCGCTTCAGCGGGCGCGGGATCCGGGCCTCGCGGCGGCCGCAGTGATAGGCGGCCAGCTTGATCGCGCTGCGCAGGATGGCCGACGGGATCGCCAAGGGCTGGTGCCGGGCCAGGTGGCGCAGCTCGGACTGCACGAAGCGCTTGCCCTCGCCCTCGGCCTTGCCGAAACGGTCCAGCAGCCAGGGGGAGCGGGCGTGCATGACGCCGACATCGAAGTAGCGGCGGAACTCCTCGCCGATGCTGTAGCTGTGCGAATGGTGGACCCTGGCCTCGGCGACATAGGCCTTGGCCCAGCCCGACAGCAGCATCCGGCCGGTCACCGCGGCGTCCTCGCCGAAGATGGTGCCGGAGGGGAAGCCGCCGACCATCTCCAGCGCCCGCCGGCGGTAGGCGGCGAAGGAGTTGGAGCAGAAGGTCGCCTTGATCCCGGCGCCGACGGCGTCCTGCGGGCGCAGGACGGCGCTCTCGGGCGGATAGTTGAACAGCCGGGCGTGGGCCTCGATCGCCCCGGCGCCGTGATGCGGCAGCTGCCGGCCGAAGGCGACGCCGACCTCGGGATCGGCAAAGGCCTCGACGATGCGGGCGATGGTCTCGCTGTCGGCCGGCACCGCGTCCTGGGTCAGGAAGACGACCACCTCGATCCGCGGCGACAGGCGGTTGACGGCGCGCTGGCGGGTGCCGCCATGGTCGAACTGCGACCTCGGGATCACCACGACCTCGGCGCCGCCGGCCCGGAACCGCGCCGTCGTGTCGTCGGTCGAGCTGGAATCGATGACGAGGAAGGTCCCCGGCTGGAACGATTGCGCCTGCAGCGCCGGCAGCAGGGCGTCGAGATGCTTCGCCGCGTTCAGCGTGGGGATGACCAAGGCGACGCGATCCTCGGGGATCGTCGGTCCCGCCTCAGGCAAAGCAACGTCTCCGCCGAAAGGGGTCATGCCCGGCTCGCTCCATTGTGCAATGCAATATCATAGCGGCAACTTTGCATCTCGATCCAGTCGCAAATCATTCCTAGAGAGGTTCAAAGCTTCCGGCAGCGCCCGGGATGGGGCCAGCAAGCTCGATCCCGCACCACTAACGGACGATCGTGACCGCATGGAGGCGCCGCCGTGATCGGATCGCGGCGGCAGAGCCGCGCACGCCCGGAATCCCCGGCAGCGGGATGTCGAGGCCGCTCCGGCGATCGGCGGCGCATCCCGCCGCTGCTGGTGAACACGCTCATGTGTCCGATTCCCCCACTGCGCACCAGTCGCAAGCAACGAGCAAACGCATGAGCGGCAACAATGATCCCTTGGGAATCGCCGGCGACGGTGCGTGCCGCAGCCGCTTGCCCGGGATGGCATCCGCGGGGGATGCGTGTATTTTGGCATGCCTCGTCCATTCAGAGGCTGGCCGGGACGGCATCCCGGTCTCGGTGGGCACGCGGACGCCGCGGCGGCGGACCGTTCGGATTGGATCGGAAGAAGCTCATGGATTCCCCGGCTCAGAGTGATCTGCCCGAAGTCGACGTGCTGGTGGCGACCTACAATGGCGAGCAATTCCTGCCCGACCTGCTGGACTCGCTGCTGGGCCAGAGCCACGACAGGATCAACGTCATCGTCGGCGACGACGGCTCCGCGGACGGCACCCGCCAGGTCGTGGAGCGGTATCGGGGCAGGTTCCGGTCCCTCGAGGTCCACGACTTCGCCACGGCGGCCGAGCATGGGGCGCGCGCCAACTTCTCCCGGCTGATGGCCAGGGCCACGGCGCCCTATGTGATGTTCTGCGACCAGGACGATGTCTGGCTGCCCAACAAGGTGGAACTGACCCTGCGGGCGATGCGGTCCCTGGAGGCTTCGCACGGCCGGGACAGGCCGGTCCTGGTCCACACGGACCTCCGGGTCGTCGACCGGGACCTGAAGGCCGTGGCGGATTCGATGTGGCGCTCGCAGGAGCTCCGCCCGGAGCGGGTGTCGCTGCGGAAGATGCTGGTCGAGAACAGCGTCACGGGCTGCACGGCGATGATCAACCGGCCCCTGCTGACCCTGGTCGGCACCATCCCGGACCGGGCGATCATGCACGACTGGTGGATCGCCCTGGCCGCGGCCTGCTTCGGCACGGTCGTTCCTCTGGACGAACGGACCATCCTGTATCGCCAGCACGGCGGCAACAGCATCGGTGCCAAGCGCTGGTCCCTCGGCGCCATCTATGCCCAGTTCGTCGACGTCCTGGCCGGCGAGGCCGCCGTCCGCTCGGTGCAGAAAACGATCGACCAGGCCGCGGCCTTCCATGCTCTCTACGGCGACAGGATGCGTCCGGAGCAGCGCCGGCTCGTGAAGGCCTATTCCGAGATCAAGACGATGCCGAGCCTCAGCCGGAAGGCGTTCCTGATCCGCAGCGGGCTGATCAAGTCGAAGTGGCAGAAATCCCTGGGCCAGATCCTGGTCACTTGACCGCGGGCAGCGGCGCGTTCCCCGCCGCCCGGCCCTTGAAGACGGCCAGGCACTTGGCCCGCAGCCACAGCCCGTCCTCACCCCACAGCACCCGGCTGGGCACGGCCAGCACCACCGCGACGGCCGCCGCGACGGCGACGCCGGCGAGGCCCAGCACCGCGGCCGGGGGCAGGGCCTGACCGACGGCGAGCACGACGGCCCCGGCGATGCCGGCGAAGACCAGCGCCATCAGGCATCCCGGCAGATGCGCCATCAGGAACGCCCCGATACCCATCCCGGTCATGCGCAGCGTCAGGCCGGCGAGCACGATGCTGTTCAGGGTGATCGCGACCGTCACGACCGCGGCGACGCCGGTGATGCCGTGGGGCGCCGCCAGCCAGGAGCCGCCGATCACGATCGCGGCATAGGCGATCTGGACCAGGACGAAGGTATAGACCCGCCCCCGCGCGAACAGGACGGAGTTGCTGACCCGGTACGACAGGCGCGAGAAGGTGGATACGGACAGGATGATGAAGGGCAGCACCGTGTGGTGCCATTGCGGCCCGAGCAGGACGTCGATGATCTGCGGCGCCAGCACGATCATCAGCGCCGTCATCGGCACGCCGATCAGGGCCGTCAGCTCGATGCCCCGCCGATAGGCCGCCCGCAGCCGCTGCGGCTCGTTCTGTACGCGCGACAAGGACGACAGGGCGACCTTGGACGCCGCCATCTCGTACAGGCTGCCCGGCAGCGAGGCGAGCTTGTAGGCGCGGTCATACAGCCCCAGCGCGTCGCCGCCGATCAGCCGCCCGATGACGAGCTTGTCGCCGTTCAGGGCCAGGTAGTTGATGATCCGGCCCAGCGACAGGCCGCTGCCGAACCGCGCCAGATCCATCAGCGAGTCCAGGTGCAGCAGGGGCCGGACATCGTGCCTGGCCAGCGCCATCACCAGCAGCATGTTGATCAGGCTCTGGCCGATGAACCCGCCCGCCAGAGACCAGTATCCCCAGCCGAGATACGCCATCACGATCGAGATCGCGCCATAGCCGAGGATATAGGAGACGATCTTGATCGCGGCGAGGCGCCGGAACTGCAGATGCCTGGAGAGGAGATTCTCGGAGACGGTCGACAGCCCCTGCCAGATGAAGACGACCCCGAGCAGCTGGGTCACCGGCTCCACCTGCGGCAGGCGGAAGAAGCCGGCGATCGGCCCGGACAGGAGATAGATCGCGAGGCACAGCAGCAGGCCCAGCAGCGTGCTTGCGGTGAACGCCGTCCGCACATGCCTGCCGGTCAGCGAATCGCGCTGGATCAGCGCGGGGCCCAGCGCCAGGTCGGAGAACAGCATCGAGAAGGCGATGATGACGTTGGACGCCGCGGCGATGCCGAAATCGGCGGGCGTCAGCAGCCTGGCGAGAACCGCCAGGCAGATGATCTGCATGACCATCTGCGCCGCCGACGCGCCGCCCATCCAGAGCATCCCGCCCAGCGTGCGCTCGCTCAGGGTCTTGCCGGCAGACGGCCCGGGGCTGCTCATGACGTTTGTTCCGCCCGATCCGTTGCCGCGACCTCGTGCGCCGGCCGCAGGGTCCCGTCCGGCCCGACATGGCGGACCTCGCAGTTCAGCCAGAAGCCGGTGCGGTCGAAGACCGTGCTGCGCGCGATGCCGATCAGCGTCAGGATGTCCCGCGCCGTCGCGCCCCCGAGATTGACGATGAAGTTGGCGTGGACGGGGGAGATCTGCGCCTGGCCGGCCCGCAACCCCTTCAGCCCCGCCTGCTCGATGGCGTGCCCCGGCGGGCCGACGGTCGCGTACATCGCCGGGTCGCTCAGGAAGACCGAACCGCAGTTCGGCAGCTTCAGAGGGAACTTGCGGCGCCGCGACGCCATGATGTCGATGATCGTCCGCCGGATGGACCGCGCGTCGCCGCGTTCGAGCACCAGCTCCGCCGCCGTGATCACCACGAAGCGGTCCTGCATCGCCGAGCGGCGGTAGGCGAAGCGGCAGTCCGCCTGGCCGAGGATGGCGGCCTCGCCCCGCTCGTCGATCGTCCAGACCCGGCTGACATGCTCGCCGATGCCGCGGCGCTGGCTGCCGCCGTTCATCATCACGAGGCCGCCCAGCGTGCCCGGAATGCCGGCCGTATGCTCGATGCCCGACAGCCCGGCACGGCCCACGGTCGCGGCGAGATAGGGCATCCACACCCCGGCCTGGGCGGTCACGGTGGTGCCGGTGATCGAGACGGCGGCCATGCGCCGCCCGATCTGCATCATGACGCCCCGGAAGCCCTCGTCGGCGAACAGCAGGTTGCTGGTGTCGCCGACGACCAGGAGCGGCACCCCGGCCGACCGGCAGAGCCGCAGGACGCCCGAGATTTCTTCGGCCGATTGCGGCTCCACCAGAAGGTCGGCGGGACCGCCCACCTTCCAGCGGGAGATCCCGGCCAGGGAGACGGATCGCCGGACGCGGCCGGGACAGAGCCGGTCCAGCGCCGCGGACAGGCCGACGGGCATGGCCCGGCCCGATCCGGTCACGCCGTCAGCGTACATGGGCATGGTTCCGCCCGGCCGCCGTTCCGGTGCCGGCATCCGGCGCGGGAACGGAGAAATACTCCCGGTACCACGAGACGAAGCGCGGCACGCCTTCGTCGATCGTCGTCGTCGGCCGGAAGCCGATGTCGCGCGCGATCGATTCGATGTCGGCATAGGTCTCCGGCACCTCGCCCGGCTGCATCGGCAGGAACTCGCAGACCGCCTTCCGTCCGACCGCGGCCTCGATCAGGCCGATCAGCCGCATCAGGTTCTCGGAGCGGTGATTGCCGATGTTGTAGATCCGGTGCGGAGGGGCCGCCGCTTCTCCCGGCGGGGCATCGAGGACGGCGAGGACGCCGCGGACGATGTCGTCGACATAGGTGAAGTCGCGGCGCATCTCGCCGTGGTTGAAGACCTTGATGGGCCGGCCTTCCAGGATGGCCTTGGTGAAGATGAACAGCGCCATGTCCGGCCTGCCCCAGGGGCCGTAGACCGTGAAGAACCGCAGGCCGGTGGCGGGAAGCCGGTAGAGATGGCTGTAGGTGTGCGCCATCAGCTCGTTGGCCTTCTTGGTGGCCGCATAGAGCGACATCGGCGTGTCCGTGCGGTCCTCGGTCGAGAACGGGACCTTGCGGTTGGCCCCGTAGACCGAGGACGAGCTGGCATAGACGAAGTGCTCCACCTCCAGCCGCCGCGCCGTCTCCAGCATCACCAGATGGCCTTCGACGTTGGAGCGGGTATAGGCGTAGGGATTGACCATCGAATGGCGGACGCCGGCCTGCGCCGCGAGATGGACGATCCGGCGGATGCCCGTCCACCCCGCCGCCAGCGCCTCCATCGCCGACCGGTCGGCGATGTCGGCCTGGTGGAAGGTGAAGCCCGGCCGACCCGTCAGCAGGGCCAGCCTGTCCGACTTGAGCTTCGGATCGTAATAGTCGTTCAGGCTGTCGATGCCGACGACCTCCTCGCCGCGGTCGAGCAAGGCCTTCGCGGTATGGAATCCGATGAATCCCGCGGCTCCTGTCACCAGGATGGCCATGACGTCGCCTTTCTTCCCGTGCGTCGGCCGGCCGGCCGATGATGCATGCTCAAGCCCGGCGGCTCAGCCGGCCACCGGCTCCGGCACGGTGACGCGCCCGCCCAGGGCGGACATCTTCTCGATCAGATTGCAATAGCCCCGATCGATCTGCCACGCATCCTCGATCATGGTCTCTCCGTCGGCCACCAGGCCCGCCAGGACCAGGGCGGCGCCGGCGCGCAGGTCGGCGGCGCGGACCCGGGCGCCCTTCAGGGGACGGCCGCCCATCACCTTGAGGAGGTTGCCCGAGACCTCGCTTTCGACCCCCATCTTGGCCAGCTCGGCGGCGTATTGATAGCGGCCGGGGAAGCGGAGGTCGATCAGCCGGGATTCTCCCTTGGCGCAGGCGCCGTAGACGGCGAAGAGCGGCTGCATGTCCGAATTGATGCCGGGATAGGGCCCGGTGCTGATCTCCACCGGATAGGGGGTGCCGCCGCGGACGATGATGCCGTCCGGCCCGGTGTAGAACTTGGCGCCGCTTTCGCGCAGGAAGATCAGGGGCACCTCGAGATCCACCATCGGGAAGTTGCGGATCTCGACGTCGCCGCGCGTGATCACCGAGGCCATCAGCCAGGTCAGCGCCTCGACATTGTCGGGCAGGACGTCGTACCGGGTGCCGGTCAGCCCGTCGCGGCCGCGGACCACGATGCTCTGCTGGCCCAGGACCTCGATATCGGCACCCATCGAGCGCAGGAACTTGATGAGGTCGATGATCTCCGGCCGGATATGCGGGTTCCAGATCGTGGTCACGCCCCTGGCCAGCGACCCGCAGATGATCGCGTTCTCGGTGGCGCCGGTCGACCGGATCGGAAGGTGGATGTCGGTGCCGACCAGGCCGCGCGGCGCCTCGGCGCACAGCATCGATCCGTCCTGGTAGACCCGGGCGCCCAGCCGCTCCAGCAGCATGACGTGGAGATCGTATTTGCGGTCGCCGGTCTCGCCGATGCTGCAGCCGCCGGGAAGCGGCACCGCGCCGGCCCCGGTGCGGGCCGTCAGGGCCCCCAGGATCAGGAGCGTGTTGCGGATGGACCGCCCCGGCCAGTCGAGGGTGGAGGAGGGCGGTGCCGACTCGCGGATCACGATCTCCGTCTCGCTGACCGTGCAGGTCTTCCCCAGGACCTTCAGCATCTCAGCATGGATCTGCGCGTCCAGCAGGGCGGAGGGGAAATTCGTCAGATGGACGTCCTCGGCCGTCAGCAGGGATGCGGCCAGAAGGCGCAAGGCGCTGTTCTTGGCGCCGCTGACGGTGACGCTGCCTTCCAGCCGCGAGGGCCGGACCGCATATGCCGCACTTTCTCTGATCATCCCCCAACTCCCGAGCCATCCGCCATGCTGGCCGCGCATGACATCGCACAAAACCGGCCGCATTGTGGCGTCGCAAAAGAGCATGAATCCCGGTTCTGTCGCAATGCGGTAGCATCGTTCCCGACAAGGGCGCCGGTGTTGTCCCGACTGCCGGGCCACGGCGCGTTTCCGATAGCGCCCGGTCCGCTCCGCTCCCGTCCGGTGCCCGCCCGGCCGGGCGGGCCCCTCAACCGGCTCCGCGGACAGGTGCATCCACGCCCCGCGTCTTGGCTGAAGACCACTCCAGTTGAGGAGACAGACGGGCTACGCAGATGAAGACCACGAACACCATCGCGGCAGCGCGGCCGATTAGGGATGGGTTGGTGAATCCGGTCATCACCCAGCAGAAATAGGTCATATAGACTGCCGTGCAGACCAGAACGTCTTTGGATCTGACTGTCGAAATAAGGCTTATCATAAATAACAGAACGGGAAGTATTCCAATCAGGCCAAACTGCATGGCGGTCGCCAGGATTTGCAGCTCGTAGCTGTATGGAGAGTTCTTTGATCGAACCAGCCAAGGAACGTAAGTCGCCAAGCCTTTGCCGAAAGGCGCCTCGATGAGAGATTCGGTCAACGCAAATTGCTGATTCTCCCTGATGCTGTCGGATTGCTCGACAGCTTGGGAGAAGAAGCGATATTCGACGGCCTCAACAATAGCCTGATTGGTGGCGGCGGCGCCGACCATCAGGATGGTGATGACGGAGAACGCAAAAAACAGCCGCCTTCCGACGATGAGAGTCGCAAAGAGCACTGCTATGAACGTAGCGGCCCAGATATAGCGCGAATAGGCAATGATGGCAGAAATAATAAGCAGTATTGTAAAGGCGATTTGAGCAAATCTCGATATATTGATGTTGAGCTTCGGTGCGGTCAGAGTGCAAAATAGTATGATAGGAATCCCAAAGTCGGGAGGGAAGTTGATCCGTATGAGTCCAAAAATCAGGCTGCTTCGAACAAAGGTGGTTCCGAGCGTCTGTCGAATGGCGCTATCAAGAAGTGTAATCTGTAAAATTTCAAATGCTATCAGGGCATTCGTGATGAGCTTTGCGACATTGTATACCGCAAAAGCATATATCGCAGCCTTGATGACGGCCGAGCCGCTCAGTATGTTGTTGGATAGACAATGGTGAAATATCCAGACAATATACAATGTCGACAAAAAAGTCATTGCATACTTAATTTGGATAAGCGCGGCGGATGATGCGTCTGAGAATGAATTAAAAGTGGAAACAATCATCGATGCCAGAATGGCAAATAGAAGGCAAAGTGAACCATAATTCATATTGATATTAAAGTTTTTGTTAATGGCATCTCTTATTACGAACAGAGTGAGAATAAATAGCAGAGCCAACTGGGGTGCCAGAATGGCAATCGAATTTCCAAGGCCGAGGATAATCGCGATGAACAAGGCGATAACGGTGAAATCGATCGCTGCCGTCTCCCGGCGTGATCGCTGCGCCGCACCTGAGCTGTCGATGTGACGCATCGTCATCGGCCGGATTTGATCCAGCGACCAAAGAAGATGATCGAGAAGGCCAAGATCGGCCCCAGGATGAATCCGAGAAGAGCCGCGAGGAGGACGGGAGGTTTGGTGGGAAGGCTCGAAACGCTCGTCGTTCCCCAGACGCGAACGGCATACTTCGTGCTTTCGTCGATCAGCGTCTTGTTGAGGACGACGTTCATCAGATAGGAGCGGAGCGCATTGGTGACTTCGAGGTTCCCGGATTCCTGAATCCTTCTCAGGATGAAGTCTACTTGCGACTGATAGGCTTCTTCATTGGCTTCCTTGAGGTAACGGTCGCCTTCGTTGGTGATGATCTCCAGCACCTGTGCCGCGATCTTGGGGTCGCTGTGGTCGAAGGAGATTTCGACGAAGTCGGTGCTCGTGTCAGGCCGCAGGACAAGATTGTTGTTCAGGTATTTCGAGACGTCATTCTCGTCCGGCGGGGCCCATGCCTGGTAGCCGAACAGTTCCCTCAGCCACATCGAGACCGTATTGGTGATACCCTTGGGCGCGGTCCATTCCTTCCCGTCCCACCGGTCGGCGAAGATCAGCTTTGCGAAGTCGCCCCGCTCCATGAGCCGCTTGGCAAAACTCGGCGTCGAGATGATGTAGATGTACTTGTCGGTGGGCTTGCTCGGCGTGCCGAACGATATCGGCAAGGAAAGCCCGAGCGATGATATGCCCGATGGCGCCGATCCCTGATTGTCCAGCGCCGCCGATCCGATCGTAATCGAAGCTGTGTACTTCGGCGTGGCCGTTGCCAGATAAACGGCGGTCAGTATCCAGATAATGGATGTGACGGCGATGAGGATGCGAAATTCTTTAATGGGGATATTTAGAATTTTTTTGCTCTCCATCTGGATCCCGCCATGAGGGGGAGGTGGCATTTCATTCCCGTCAGCGGTGACATTTCTCAACATCATGGGCGATCCCGGCCTTTCCCCTCGTTGCTCAGCATCGGCTGCGTGCCCTCATCCCGGCAGCCCGGGCGGACCTCCGGGCGCATGAGAGTCCTGCCGAGTCACCTCCGCCATTCCCGCCCTGGCGCCCAGGCTGACCCGTCGCATACCCCGGGACCGTCGATTCGATACGACCGCCGGTGCGTCGACGGAAGCGATCTCCCGGCTGCATGGGGGCGACGGCGGAGCCTGTTTGACGCAACGGCGTTCCGGTGAGCCATCGAGCCTGTCGCTGCTCCTGACCACGGCGGCCCCGGTGCCCCGGTGCCCGACAATGAGGGTTCATGGCGTTATCTCCCGGGGTTCGTAGACATCGCATGGACCGAAACAAGCATCGCCGCGTATCAACCCCCGGATCTGTGTGATGTCAAGGCCTCGAAGTTTTTGCCGTTCGACCGGAAGCGCCGCTCCACGGGCGCTTTGTGCCGATCGATCGGCGCTCGGGGCGGATATGCTGCGCGCCAGATGTTTCCCCGTTTCGGTCATTGTTTCCGCATCGCAGGTTCTGCGGTTTTCGGGGAAGCGTCGTCTCGGCGATTTGGAGGGAGGGGGTGCGGATACCGCGGCGAGCAAAGGCGAAAATATTCCGAAGCGTGCTGGCGCTTGGGGGAAGGGCTTCGGTCGGTCCCTCCCCAAGAATTGCCGGCCCGATCTATTGACAGCCGATCGGCATGTCGCTTCAACGTCGGCGGAGGGGCGCTGACGACAGAATCCCTCTGCCCGGAAAGAGCCCGCAATGCGCGACACGGACATGAAGCTATCTCTCGCTGAGCGGTTTCAGGCGGAGAGGTGACGATGGAAGGAAAGCCGGTGCAAACCCTCGTCTCCATCGTGACCGTCTACTACAACCGCGGCGATCTCGTGGCAGACTCCATCGGAAGCCTGCTGTCGCAGACCCACCGCGATATCGAGATCATCGCCGTCGACGACGGGTCCACCGACGAGACCTATGACCGGTTGCGGGCCTTCGACGATGAACGCCTGACCGTGATCCGGCACCAGAACCAGGGCTTCGTCGGCTCGATCCGCAAGGGGATCGAGATGGCCAGGGGGGACATCATTGCCATCCACGGCTCCGGAGACATCTCGCATCCCGATCGTATCGCGCGCCAACTCGCCGTCCTGGCGGAACGGCCGGATGTCGGAGTGGTCGGATGCTACGTCGAGAACCGCAACCTGCTGCGGAACTACTCGACGGTGCACATGCCGAAGGTCGGCCCCGATGCCGGCCGGCAGCTCGCGGAAGCGAATTTCCTGATGCATGGCGAGGTGATGTTCCGAAAGCAGGTCTACGATGCCGTCGGCGGCTACCGGCCTTTCTTCCGGTTGGCGCAGGACCGGGATCTGTGGCTGCGGATGTCCGAGCGGACCGGCTTTCATATCGTCCCCGAGATTCTCTACACGCGCTTCGTCCGCCTCGACGGCGTCGGAGGGGGGCGCCCGGACCGGCGGGCCGCCCAGGTCCTGCTGTCGAACCTCGCGGTCCATTGCTATGAGGCCCGGTGCCGGAACGAACCGGATCCCGTCGATGCGGGCCGTTTCGAAGCCCTGATGTCGATCCTTCTGAATCGGGAGAGCAGCAGGATCCTGGCGCTTTGCGCGACCGAGCTGGCGATCGCCGGCCGGAGCGACGAGGCCGATGCGTTGTTCCGGAGGTCTCTCGCATCACGCTTCCTAACGGTTCCCCTGGCTCTATTCGGTCTGTTCAAGGTGACGCGGCTTGCCGGCAGCCGCCTTCAGGGCCGTTTCCTGCGGTACCTGGTGACGCGTTGGTATGAAGCCAAGGATCGCCGGGAGCGTCGAAGAGCACGGCAGGCAACCGAAAGCGGCCAGGTCGCCTTGCCCGCGGGGGAATGAGCCTACGGGCACGGCCGCCGGCGGGGCGCCTACGGTTTCGGCTCGGCCGCGGTCCGGGCCGCCTACGGTTTCGGCTCGGCCGCGGTCCGGGCCGCCTACGGTTTCGGCTCGGCCGCGGTCCGGGCCGCCTGTTCCGCCTGCTGGGGTCGGGCCGCTTCGATGAACGGGCGCAGCATCGCCGCATAGGTGGCCGTCATCGCAGCCTTGTAGGCCGGCGCTGCGTGATTCTGCGTATCGCCGATGTGCTCGGATGCGAGCGGCACCGGCTCCGGCGCGGCCAGCGGCAGCCCGGTCGATTCGATCAGCCGGTCGGCTTCCCTGAAGAAATCACGTGACGGGCCGAGCAGCTCGGCAGCGACCGGACCGTGCGCGTAGACGCAGGTCAGGTTCCGCGCGCGGCACAGCTCCGCGATCCGTTGCAGGAAGTCGAGTTTGCCGGGAACGATATCCCCGGCCGTCAGGGGAGGGCCGAAGGGGGCACGCTTGGAGGCCTGCTTCACATAGTCGTTCTCGATCACGATGTCCCGGACCGGGCGGGAGAGGAGCCGCAGGACCGGCGCCCGGATCGCGGTCTTCAGCGTCTGCCAGTCGAGGAGCTCGCCGATCCACGCCCGGGCCATCGGCCACCGCAGGGTTTCCGGCAGGTCGGGATCCAGCACCCGCGGCGTCGACAGGACATAGCCGCGCAGATCGTCGGTGCGGGACATCATGTCGGCGGCCTGGACGATGACCACCGTCCGCAGCCCGGGCTCCTTCTCGACCGCTCGCCGGATCATGTTGTAGCTGCCGGCATAGCCGAACAGCCCGGTCAGGGCCAGATTGACCGACCGGCGGCCGGTCAGCCGGTCGAACGTCTCCGTATCGATGGCGTTGCCGAGCGAGCTGTCGCCGACGAACACGGTGTCGAACCCCGCGCTTCGATCCAGCTTCTCCAACTGGTAGGCGAGCAGGGGCGCGTAGTCGGGTAGGTCGGAGAACCACTTGACCTTGATCGAGAGCAGGCACAACGCGCCCAGAAGCACCGCGGCCAGGCCGAGGGAGACCGCGAGATAGCGGCCGCCGCTCTCAGAACTGGAAGTAGATGAATTCGGAGACGTCATTGGCGAAGAGCACCACTGCGACGAGGACCGCGGCGAGGGCGACGGCATGGGCAGGCCCCAGGCGCCACAGCAGCGGTCCGCGCGCCGGGGCGACCGCGACGGCGGCCAGGGTGGGACGGAAGCGGGCCAGGATCTGCTGCGTATTCGGCAGCCCCCAGACGATGGCGAGGCCGACCGCGATCAACGCCACGGCCTGCAGCGATGGCGCGCCGACGCCGTTCAGGCCGAGCAGGCCGGTGTAGACCGATCCCGCGGCGGCGAGATCCGGCGCCCGGAACGGCACCCAGGCGAGGATGACGGCCAGGAACGTTAGCGCGGCGGCCAGGGCGGCCGGCAGCCGGATGCCGCGCGGCCGGGCCCAATCGGAGAACAGGCGCGCCACCACGATGTAGGCGCCGTGCAGCGCTCCCCAGAGGATGAACTGCCAGCCCGCGCCGTGCCAGATGCCGCCCAGCAGCATGGTGATGAAGGCGTTGACGTAGCTGCGGGCCTTGCCCCGGCGGTTGCCGCCGAGCGGAATGTAGAGATAGTCGCGCAGGAAACGCGACAGGGTCATGTGCCAGCGCTGCCAGAAATCGGCGATCGACCGGGCCTTGTAGGGAGAATTGAAGTTCTCCGGCATGCGGATGCCGAACAGCCGGGCCAAGCCGATCGCCATGTCGGAATAGCCGGAGAAGTCGAAATAGAGCTGCAGGGTGTAGCCGAGCGTCGCCGTCCAGGCCGCGAAGAAGCTCGGCGCGTGACCCGCCGCCGCCTGCTCGAACACCGGCGACGCGTGCAGAGCGAGGGAATCCGCCAACACGGTCTTCTTGAACAGGCCGAAGGCGAACATGGTGACGCCCACGGCAATGTCGTCGCTGCCGATCCGCAGGCGGGGCAGCGCCGCGAACTGCACCGTCATCTCCTTGTGGTGCAGGATCGGCCCCGCGATCAGATGGGGAAAGAAGGTGACGAACAGGGCGTAGGCGAGCGGATCCCTGTCGTCCACCTTGCCGTGGTAGGCGTCGACCAGGAAGGCGATCTGGGTGAAGGTGTAGAATGAGATGCCGATGGGCAGGATGATCGACAGCGCCGGCCACTGCGCCGCCAGAAGGTCGTTCACCACCCCTTGGGCGAACACCGCGTATTTGAAGTAGCCCAGGAGCAGCAGGTCGACGCCGACCCCGAGCGCCAGCAGGGCGCGGCTGGGGCGGCGGACCAGCCCCATGCCGACCACGAAGTTGAAGAGGATCGAGCCCAGCAGCAGCGGCAGGTACCCGATCGACCACCAGCCGTAGAAGGCGACGGACGCCACCAGCAGGACCGGGACGCTGAGGATCGAAAGCCCGAGCCGCCGCGAGATGAAGAAGAATGCACAGGTAATCGGCAGAAAGATGAACAGAAACTCTGGTGAATTGAAGAGCATCGGCTGATCAGGCCCAAAGAGTTTCGTTGTTCGCAGCGCCGCATTGAGACGTATAAGCGATGCTCCCGCGCCTGCAAAAGGAATTTCCGATCACCGACGAGCCCCGATACGGCAACGGGCGGGGCCGGGCGACGCCGGTGTCTTGCCTTCCCGCTCACTCATTCCGAGGCGCCCGGATTCCGCTGGGATCCGGCGCATCGATCCGCGACGCGCCCCGGCAGTGACGACAGCAGCCGATGTCGTCTCGACGCCGGGACGGGGAGCACGGCAGCCCGCGGAGACCCCTAGTTGCGGGCGCCGGCTTGCGCGACCGCGGAGGGCCGTACCGTCGGAACAGGACGGCCCAGGCCCTGATACTGGAAGCCGGCTGAAGCCATTTCGTTGGGCTTGTAGACATTCCGCAGGTCGATGAAGACATCGCCCTGCATCGCCTCACGCATCCGCTTGAGATCGAGGCCGCGGAACTCGTTCCATTCGGTCAGGACCACGGCGCCGTCCGCCCCCTCCAGCGCGCCATAGGCGCTGGTCGCATAGGTGATCCCGGGCGGCAGGTGCTTCCGCGCCTCCTCCATGCCCTCGGGATCGAACGCCTGGATGCGGGCGCCGGCCTGCAGCAGGGCGGGCAGGATGGTGAGGCTGGGGGCCTCGCGCATGTCGTCGGTGTTCGGCTTGAAGGTCAGGCCGAGGACGGCGATCGTCCGGTCCCGGACCGACCCTCCGAACGCGGCTACGATGCGGTCGGTCATCTCGGCCTTGCGGCGCTCGTTCACGTCGATGACGGTCTCGACGATATGCTGCCGGGCACCGTAGTCCTGCGCCGTCTGCGCGAAGGCCAGGGTGTCCTTCGGGAAGCAGGAGCCGCCATAGCCCGGGCCCGGGTGCAGGAACTTCGGGCCGATGCGCCCGTCCAGCCCGATCGCCTTGGCCACGTCGTGCACGTCCGCCCCGACCTTTTCGCAGAGATTGGCCACCTCGTTGATGAAGGTGATCTTCATCGCGAGGAAGCTGTTGCTCGCATATTTGATCAGTTCGGCGGTTTCCAGCGTGGTGCTGACGATCGGCCGTTCGATCAGGTAGAGCGGGCGGTAGATGCTGCTGAGAACCTCCCGCGCCCGGTCGCTTTCGACGCCGATGACCACGCGGTCGGGCCGCATGAAGTCGTTGATGGCCGCGCCTTCGCGCAGGAACTCGGGATTCGAGGCCACGTCGAAATCCGCGTCGGGGCGGGTCTTCCTGATGATGGCCGCGACTTCCCGGCCGGTTCCGACGGGCACGGTCGATTTGGTGACCACGACGGCGTAGCCGGTGAGGGCGTCGGCGATCTCCGCCGCCGCGGCATAGACATAGGTCAGGTCCGCCCGCCCGTCGCCCCGCCGGCTCGGGGTGCCGACGGCGATGAAGACGGCGTCCGCCCCGTCCACCGCCGCCTTGAGGTCGGTGGTGAATGAAAGTCGGCCGCCGGCGACGTTCTTGGCCACCAGGGCGTCGAGCCCGGGCTCGTAGATCGGCATGACGTTCCGGCGCAGCTTCTCGATCCGCTCGGGATCCCGGTCGACGCAGATGACGTCGTGTCCGAGTTCGGAGAAGCACGTGCCGGATACCAGCCCGACGTAGCCGCTGCCGATCATCGCTATTCGCATGGGTCAGTCACCAATTCGGTTTGGCCGCGCTACGACACGAGGCGGCAACTCATACCAGGAGTGTGGGAGGGGTTCGAGTTTGAAATTGCGTGACATTGTTCGAGAGTATCGATCCGTCCCCGGTTGTCACGACGCCGGACGGCGGACCAGCCCCTGTGGCGGGACCGTACTCACGGATTGTGTTGCCGGTGTGGCGTATGCTCTGGGCGGCACAATATTCGACCATATTATTGGCGTCGACGGTGATGTCCACAAGCACATCGCCTCGCTGCAGGTTGACGCTGTCGGTCGGATGGCCCGGCTGGTCGAGGTGCATGCCGCACCTTCCGGAGGTCACATCTGCGGCTCGGCGGGAGAACGCGTGCGGCTGGGGATTGTTCCGGTCCCGTCATCACGAGATTTGTGGCATCAAGGTCACGTCGAAGGCCTTGTCGTGGCGCGGTGATCGTCGTCTTGACGCGCTCGGAAGAAAAATGCTTTCCATGCCGCGGATCGGAATATGCCAATCCTGCGAGGCTGGGACGTCATCACAGGCGGCATGCGGCTCGGATCAGTCGAGCGGCAGCGCTGCCGAAGCGCGGATTCTCTGGAGGATGTGAGTGGTTCAGCTAATCTCGACCGGGATCGAGGACGTCAAGCTCGTCAGCCTGCGCAAGTTCTCCGACGAGCGCGGCTATTTCTACGAATCCTGGAACGCCGATAAGTTCCGCGCCGCCGGGCTGCCGCTCGACTTCGTCCAGGACAACCAGGCCGGCAGCGTCGCCGCCGGAACCATGCGCGGCCTGCACTACCAGATCGCGCCGCACGCCCAGGGCAAGCTGATCGGCGTGATCCGCGGCTCGATCTACGACGTCGCGGTCGACATCCGCCGCGGCTCGCCCACCTTCGGCCGCTCCATCGGGGTGACCCTGACCGCGTCCGAACCCGCGCGGATCTGGATCCCGGTCGGTTTCGCCCATGGCTACGTCACGCTCGAGCCGGACACCGAGGTGGTCTACAAGGTCACCGCCGGCTACGCCCCGCAGGCCGAGGGCGGCCTCCGCTGGGACGATCCGGCGCTCGGCATCGACTGGCCGATCCCGCCGGCCGAGATGATCGTCAACGACCGCGACCGCAACTGGCCGCGCCTTGCCGACGCCCCCGCCCATTTCCAGTACGGTGCAGCATGACCATCTTCGTCACCGGCGGCGCCGGCTTCATCGGCTCGGCCCTGGTCCGCCAACTGGTCGCCGACGGCGAGACCGTCGTCACCATCGACAAGCTGACCTATGCCGGCAACCTCGACAATCTGGCCGGGCTGGACGCCACCGGCCGGCACCGCTTCGCCCGGGCCGACATCTGCGACGTCGACGCCATGCGGACCCTGTTCGCCGAGCACCGGCCGGACATCGTCTACCATCTGGCGGCCGAGAGCCATGTCGACCGGTCGATCGACGACCCGCTGGCCTTCGTCCGCACCAACGTCATGGGCACCGGCAGCCTGCTGACCGCGGCGCTGGAATACTGGCGCGGTCTGCCGAAGGGGAACGGCTTCCGTTTCCTGCACGTCTCGACCGACGAGGTCTATGGCGAGCTCGACGCGACCGGCCTGTTCTCCGAGACCAGCCCGTACCAGCCGAACTCGCCCTATTCCTCCAGCAAGGCCGGCTCCGACCACCTGGCCCGGGCTTGGCACCGCACCTACGGCCTGCCGGTGATGGTGTCGAACTGCTCGAACAATTACGGGCCGTACCAGTATCCGGAGAAGCTGATCCCGGTCGTCACCCTGAATGCGCTCGAGGGCAAGCCGCTGCCGATCTACGGCAAGGGCGAGAACGTCCGCGACTGGATTCATGTCGACGACCACGCCGCCGGGCTGCGGGCGATCATCGCCAAGGGCCGCCCGGGCGAGACCTATCTGGTCGGCAGCCGGTCCGAGCGCACCAACATCGACCTGGTGCGCCAGATCTGCCGCATCCTGGACGAGCTGCAGCCGGCGGCGCAGCCCTATGAGAGCCTGATCACCTACGTCACCGACCGGCCGGGCCACGACGCCCGCTACGCCATCGACCCGACCAAGGCGGAGACCGAGCTGGGCTGGCGGCCGAAGCACAGCCTGGAGCAGGGGCTGCGGCAGACCGTGGCCTGGTACATCGCCAATCGCGAGTGGTGCGCGCGGGCCGGCGAGCGCAGCCGCATCGGCCTCGGGCACGCCGCATGACGCTCGTCGTCCTCGGCGCCGGCGGCCAGGTCGGGCGCGAGCTGGCCGGTCTGGCCCGCGCGCAGGGCCTGACCGTGCGCGCCTTCGCCCGGTCGGAGGTCGACATCACCGACGCCGCCGCGGTGGCCGACGCCGTGCGCGGCGCCGATTTCGTCGCCAACTGCGCCGCCTACACCGCGGTCGACAAGGCCGAGACCGACCGCGACCGGGCCTTCGCCGTCAACGCGACCGGGCCCGGCGTGATCGCCCGCGCCTGCGCCGAGGCAGGGGCGGCGCTGCTGCACATCTCGACCGACTACGTCTTCCGCGGCGACGGCGACCGGCCGTGGCGTGAGGACGACCCGATCGCGCCTCTGTCGGTCTATGGCGAGAGCAAGGCGGCGGGTGAGGCGGCGGTCCGCGCGGCGCTGCCGCGGCACGTCATCCTGCGCACCGCCTGGGTCTTCGCCGCGCACGGCCACAACTTCGTCCGCACCATGCTGCGGCTGGGCGCCGAGCGGCCGGAGCTGCGGATCGTCGCCGACCAGCGCGGCGGCCCGACCGCTGCGGCCGACATCGCTGCGGCGATCCTGGCGATCCGCGAGCGCGCCCTGGCGCCCGGCTTCGACGGCTGGGGCACCTTCCACTTCGCCGGCGCCCCGGCCACGACCTGGTACGACTTCGCCGCCGCGATCTTCGCCGCGAAGGGCGGTCCCGCCCCGGTGCTGCACGCGATCGCGACCGCCGACTACCCGACCCCGGCACGGCGCCCGTCGAATTCGGTCCTGGATTGCGGCAGGATCGGCCAGGTGTTCGGGCTGGCGCAGCCCGATTGGCGGCAGGCGCTGTGTGCCGTCGTGCGGGCGCAATAGCGCCGCGGGCCAGGGGGGCGAGGTGGCTGATGTGCTGGTGATCGGGCGATCGAGCTTTCTCGCCCGCAGCTTCGTCGACGCCCACGGCGCCGACGGCCTCCGCCACGCCGCCTGGGCCGATGTGGCGCGGCCCGAGACCTTCGACGGCGTCGGCTGCGTCGTCAACTTCGCGATCGACCCCCGCTACCAGCGCGAGGCCTATGATCCGGCGCTCGACTGCGACCGCATCCTGGCGGATGCGATCGGCCGGGCGCAGCGCGGCGGCCGCATGCCGGCGGACGCGCATGTCGTAATGGTCAGCACCCGCAAGGTCTACGGCCCGGCCGGGGACGAGCCGCTGGCCGAAAGCCGGACTCCGGCGCCGCAGGACGCCTATGGCCGCAACAAGCTGGTGACCGAGCAGCTGCTGCAGGACCGGTTCGGCCCGAACCTCACCATCCTGCGCCTGTCCAACATCTTCGGCTTCGAGGACCTGCCCGGCCGCCGCACCTTCCTCGGCCTCCTGCTGCGGTCGCTGCGCGAGGAGGGGGTGATCCGCTACGACGTCAGCCCCTTCACGCTGAAGGACTTCCTGCCGGTCGGGGCGTTCGCGGCGGCGCTGGTGAAGGTGGTGCGGGCACGTCCTGGCGGGCTGTTCAACCTGGGCTCCGGCGTGCCGCTCGAGATCGGCTGGCTGGCGATGTGGATCCTGGAAGGCTTCGGCCGCGGCAGCCTCAGCGTCATCGATCCGTCGATCCGTGATGCGTTCACGATGAATGTGGACCGGTTCGCCGCGCGCTTCGGCCCGGTCGCCGGTCGCGACGACATCCGTGCGGCCTGCCTGGCCATCGGACAGCGTCTGGCCGCCTGAACGAAAGCGCCCGGCCGGGGCCGGGCGCTTCGGACGCATCAGGACGGGTCGACCCAGAAGGTGTCGGGGCGGTAGATCCCGAAATGCGCCCCGGGGTCCCAGGAGAAGATGCCCTTCTCCGGCACGTTGTGCAGCCGGGCCTTGACCACGACCGGCTGCAGCACGCCCTGCACCGTGCCGATCGAGGTCACCTCGTCCGACTGGATCTTGATCATCTCGCGGACGATGGCGTCGCGGCGGGCCGCATCGGTGGTGCCGCGCCATTCGTCGTAGAGGTCCATCAGCTTCCGGCCGAATTCGACATCCGGCTTCTCGCCCGCGCCGCCCTTGGTCTGCACGTATTGGCCCCATTTCGGGTACTGCAGCCAGTTCTGGTCGACCGGGGCCAGCTGCGAGGGCACGGTCGTCGGCGTGATCAGGCCGTTGTCCCAGCCGGTCCACACCGACATCACCGTGTCGCCGGCGAAGATCCGCTGCAGGAACACGTCGCGCTGCGACTGGGCGGTGTGAAGGGCGATGCCGATCTTGGCCCAGCTCTCGCGGACCAGCTGCAGGATGTCGGTCTCGAGAGTGCGCTCGCCGGCGCTCTCGACCACGATCTCCAGCCGCTTGCCGTTCGGCATCAGCCGGATGCCGTCGCCGTCGCGCTTGGTCAGGCCGATTTCGTCCAGCAGGGCGTTGGCCTTCTGCGGGTCGAACGCGGCCCATTCGGTCGCCGCCGTCTCGTCGTAATAGGGCGATTCCGGCAGCACCGTGTTCTGGCTCGGCCGGGCCTGGCCGAAGAACACGGTCTGGTTGATCTCGTCGCGGTCGATGCCGAGCGACAGGGCGCGGCGGAAGCGGACGTCGCGGTTGAGAGCCCGCCAGTCGGGGTCGTTGCAATTCAGGTTCGGATACAGCGCGACTTCGGACCCCAGCGCCGTCGGCCACAGCCGCACCTTGTAGCCGCCCTTCTGCTCCCCGGCCTTGAGGAAGCTGATGTTGTCGAAGCGCAGGCCGCGGGCCTGCAGGTCGGCCTCGCCGGTGCCGGTCTTGGCCGGGATCAGCGATCCCTCGACCACGTTGACGACGACGCGGTCGAGATAGGGCAGCTGCCGGCCCTGGCTGTCGATCCGGTGGTAATAGGGGTTGCGGACGAAGATGAAGCGCTCCGCCGGGGCCTTGGTGGTGTTGACCCAGGGCTCCAGCACCGGCAGGTCCGGATTGGCCGAATCGATCAGCTTTTCGCGCTGCTTGTAGAGCGCGACCCAGTTGCGGGCGCCGGCTTCCTTGACCAGCGCGTCCAGCGCCGCGGCGTCGGTGTATTTCTTGTGGAACTGCTTCAGGTAATGCGCCGGCGCGAAGATGTAGAGCGGGCTGGCCCCCGCGATAGCCGGCAGGAACTCCGGGTTCGGCTTGGACCAGGAATAGCGGACGGTCTGCGCGTCCGGATACTCGACCTTCGGCAGCTCCCCGTCGACCAGCAGGCGCGAATCCGGGCCGTAGGGCATCAGCTCCTTGTCCAGCGACACGTCTTCCCAGAAGTAGCGGAAGTCGTCGCTGGTGAAGGGCTGGCCGTCGGACCATTTGTGGCCCGGCCGCAGATGCAGCGTGAACACCTTCTCGCCGTCGACATCGACCGACTGCAGGATGTCGGGACGCAGCTTGAAGTCCGGGCCGTAGCCGACCAGCCGGGCATAGCTGTAGGTGTTCATGATCCGGATGTCGCGGGCGCGGCCGGCCATCCAGCTGATCTCGCCGCCCGGCTTGCCGGGCTCCTTCTGCTCCGCCGCCAGGTCGACCACCGACGGCACTTCCGGAACGCGCTGCGCCACCGGCGGCAGCTTGCCGGCCGCCACATCCTGCTCGTACATCGGCGTCTCGACCAGCGTCGCGGCGCCGGCCGGGACGGCAACGGCCATCGCGACGGCAGCCGTGGCGGCCGTGGCCAAACGTGAAATCCAGGTCATCTGCCTACCCTGTTGTGGGTTTTGGTCGTTTCCCTCGAAGGCCGGCAGTATCGACCCCCCGGGTGGGGATTGTGAAGCCGGACAATTGGGGCAGGGCGACAGCGCGCCGGCCCTTCTTCTGAATCCATCCGGAACGGAACGGGTCTTCGGAAAGTCATTACGGGTGAGACCGTCAGCATTTGCACACGGCGGCACCGTAGGGACGGATGGAGACAGCGTGATGTCGAATTCGATCTGGAAGCGCTACGGCTATGGATGGGTGACGCTGGGCTTCTTCGTCATCTCCCTGGTCGGGCACTGGCTGTTCGGCTGGTTCGCCTATGTCGACGAGCAGCGGCAGCACGGGGCCGCGCCGGAGATCGCGGCCTATGTCGTCGAGATGTCGCGCGACACGCTGGAGAACTGGCAGTCGGAATTCCTGCAGCTGCTCTGGCAGATCGGCGGCCTGGCCTTCCTGCTCTATGTCGGCTCGCCGCAATCCAAGGAGGGCGACGACCGGATGGAGGCCAAGATCGACGCCATCCTCGCCGCAGTCGAGCCGGAGCGCGCTGACGCGCTGATCGACGAGATCGACCGCGACTATGCCGGCCGCCACACCGATCACCGCTGGACCAGGATGGCGGCGTCGGGCGCGCCGTCGCGTCAGCCGCCTTCGCGATAGTTCCTGCGGACCGCCTCCTCGGAGGCCCGCTTCATCTCCGGGCTGCGGCGGCGACGGCGCCATTGCATGGTGCCGTAGATCATGCCGCCGGCCAGGATCGCGACCAGAAGCACGTCGACCACGAGCCACAGCCATCCGCCGATATCCATAGCCGTCCTTCGCCGTGACCTGGGCGGCGAGCGGCCGCCCTTCAGAAGGTGACTCCCCGGGCGGCGGTTCGGTTCCCTGGACGCGTCAGCCCGGCCGGATCCGCAGCGCCTCGTCGGCCACGACCTGCTCCTCGTCGGTCGGGATCACCAGAACGGCGACGCTGCCGCCGGGCGCGACGCCGAGCCAGCCGAGCCGGCCGCAGATCCGGGCGCGGATCTCCGGCTGGTGCTCGCCGATGCCGGCGGTGAAGACCAGGGCGTCGAGCCCGCCCAGCGTGACGGCGAGGGCGGCGACGGCCTGGGCGATGCGGAAGGCGAAGATCTCGACCGCCTCGCGCGCCGCCGGGGCGGCGCTGGCCAGCAGCTCGCGCGTGTCGCCGCTGATCCCGGACAGGCCGAGCAGCCCGGCGCGATGGTAGAGCAGGTCCTCCACCTCCGCGACCGCCATGCCGCCGGGGCCGAGCAGATGCAGCAGCACGCCGGCGTCGAGCGCGCCGGGCCGGGTCGCCATCGGCACCCCGTCGAGGGCGGAGAAGCCCATCGTCGTCTCGACGCTGATCCCGTCCCGCAGGGCGCACAGGCTGGCGCCGCTGCCGAGATGGGCGACGACCACGCGCCCGGCCGCGATCTCGGG
The DNA here is from genome assembly GCF_916619195.1 of Inquilinus sp. Marseille-Q2685. Taxonomy (NCBI): domain Bacteria; kingdom Pseudomonadati; phylum Pseudomonadota; class Alphaproteobacteria; order Rhodospirillales; family Rhodospirillaceae; genus Inquilinus; species Inquilinus sp. Marseille-Q2685. Next base: position 1,534,095 of record NZ_CAKAKL010000001.1, on the reverse strand, counting down.
ATGGTCGCGGCGCAGCGTGTCGGCGATGAACCGGTAGGACAGGCCGTGGAAGCCGTAGCGCTTGATGCCGCGATCGTGCAACGGCCGGGGCAGGGCGAAGCGGCGCACGTGATCCGGCTGCCCGGCATGGAAGGCGGTGTCGAAGGAGGCGGTCTGGACGATGCCGGGCCGCAGCGCGCTCATCGCCTCGATCAGCCGCAGCGCCGGCGGCTGATGCAGCGGCGCCAGCGGCACCAGCGCCTCCAGCTGCCCGAGAACCTGCTCGGTGATGCGGACCGGGCCGGTGAAGGCCTCGCCGCCATGCACCACCCGGTGCCCGGCCAAGGCGAGGCCGTCGAGGCCGAGCCGGTCGTCCAGCACGCGCAGGCAGCCGCCGAGCACGGCCCGCAGGTCGCCCGCATCCGCGACGCCGATCTCGATGGCGTCGGAAGCACCCTCCAGCCGCAGCGCCGGCGGCCGTCCCTTGAGGTCGAGCACGGCCTTGGCGTGGCGCGCCGCCCGGCCCTCGCGCGCCTCGAAGAGGCCGAGCTTGATCGAGGATGAGCCGGCGTTGAGGGCCAGGATCTCCATCTCAGTCGAACGGCGCCGCGGTGCCGCGGGCGGGCCAGCTCCAGTCGGCGACATCCGGCATGTCGCGGCCGTGCTGCCGGACATAGTCGTGATGTTCCGCCAGCCGCTCCTGGAACCGGCGGCGGGCCCGGTCGCCCTCGGCGCCGAGCTGCGGCAGCCGGTCGATCGCGGCGATGGCCAGGTGGAACCGGTCGAGCTGGTTCAGCACCACCATGTCGAAGGGCGTGGTCGTCGTGCCCTCCTCGCGATAGCCGTGGACGTGGAAATTGTCGTGGTTGGTGCGCTTGTAGGTCAGGCGGTGGACCAGCTGCGGATAGCCGTGGAAGGCGAAGATCACCGGCCTGTCCCTCGTGAACAGGGCGGTGAACGCCTCCTCCGGCAGCCCGTGCGGATGCTGCGCCTTCGGCTGCAGCGCCATCAGGTCGACGACGTTGACCAGGCGGATGCGCAGCGCCGGCAGCTGCTCGCGCAGCAGCGACACGGCGGCGACCGCCTCCAGCGTCGGCACGTCGCCGGCGCAGGCCAGCACCACGTCCGGGTCGCCGTCGCCCTCGTTGCTGGCCCAGCCCCAACGGCCGATCCCGGCGGCGCAATGCGCGGCCGCCCGATCGATGTCCAGCCATTGCGGCGAGGGCTGCTTGCCGGCGACGATGACGTTGATCCGGTCATAGGTGCGCAGGCAGTGGTCGGTCACCGCCAGCAGCGTGTTGCCGTCGGGCGGCAGGTAGACCCGGACGATGTCGACCTTCTTGTTGACGACATGGTCGATGAAGCCGGGATCCTGGTGGCTGAAGCCGTTATGGTCCTGCCGCCAGACATGCGAAGTCAGCAGGTAGTTCAGCGACGAGATCGGCTGCCGCCATTCCAGCCCGCGGGTGACCTTCAGCCATTTGGCGTGCTGGTTCACCATTGAATCGACGATGTGGATGAAGGCCTCGTAGCAGGAGAACAGGCCGTGCCGGCCGGTCAGGAGATAGCCTTCCAGCCAGCCCTGGCACAGATGCTCGCTCAGCACCTCCATCACCCGGCCCTCGGGCGCCAGGTGCACGTCCTCGGGCAGGATGTCCTCCATCCACACCCGGTCGGTCGCCTCGAACACGGCGTCGAGGCGGTTGGACGCGGTCTCGTCCGGCCCCATCAGCCGGAACGTCTCCGGATTCTGCCGGATGACGTCGCGCAGCAGCTGGCCCATGGCGCGGGTGGCCTCGCCGCGGCTGCCGCCCGGGCCCGGCACGTCGAGGGCGAAGCTGCGGTAGTCCGGAAGTTCCAGCTCCTTGCGCAGGCGCCCGCCATTGGCGTGCGGGTTCGCGCCCATGCGCCGGTCGCCCCGCGGCGCCAGCGCCTGCAGCTCCGGCACCAGCCGGCCGGACTCGTCGAACAGCTCCTCCGGCCGGTAGCTGCGCATCCAGGCCTCGAGCTGGGCGAGGTGCTCCGGCTTGTCGGCGAGGCCGGACAGCGGCACCTGGTGCGACCGCCAGAACCCCTCGGTCTTCAACCCGTCGACCTCCTTCGGCCCGGTCCAGCCCTTGGGTGTGCGCAGGATGATCATCGGCCAGGGCGGCCGGGCCAGGCCGTCGGCCTGCGTGCCCGCCCGGATCTCGCGGATGCGGTCGACGACGATGTCGAGCGTGGCCGCCATGGCCTTGTGCGTCGGCGCCGGGTCCGAACCCTCGACGAAATAAGGCTCGTAGCCGAAGCCTTCGAACAGCCGCAGCAGCTTCTCGTCGGTCATCCGGCCCAGGATGGTCGGGTTGGCGATCTTGTAGCCGTTCAGGTGCAGGATCGGCAGCACGGCGCCGTCGATCCGCGGATTGAGGAACTTGTTGGAGTGCCAGGAGGCGGCCAGCGGCCCGGTCTCGGCCTCGCCGTCGCCGATGACGCAGGCGACGATCAGCTCCGGGTTGTCGAAGGCGGCGCCGTAGGCATGGGCCAGGGCATAGCCCAGCTCGCCGCCCTCATGGATCGACCCCGGCGTCTCCGGCGCGGCGTGGCTGGGGATGCCGCCGGGGAAGGAGAACTGCCGGAACAGCCGGCGCATCCCCTCCCGGTCCCGGCCGACCTCCGGATAGATCTCGGAATAGGTGCCTTCGAGATACGTGTTGGCGACCACCGCCGGCCCGCCGTGGCCGGGGCCGCAGATGAAGATCATGTCGAGGTCGTCGCGGGCGATCACCCGGTTGAGATGGGCGTAGATGAAGTTCAGCCCGGGCGTCGTGCCCCAGTGGCCGAGCAGCCTGGGCTTGATGTGCCCGATCGCCAGCGGCTCCTCGAGCAGCGGGTTGTCGAGCAGGTAGATCTGCCCGACCGACAGGTAGTTCGCCGCCCGCCAATAGGCGTCGAGCAGCTCCAGCTCCCGTTCCATCGCTTGGGTCTCCGCTATCCCGCCCGGTCGTCTTCCCCAGTGATCTGAAGCGGACCGGCGATAATTCCAGGCCGTGCCGGCCATTCTCCGGAAAACGCTTGCGCCCCGACCGGAACGGGCCGTCCGCGGACGCTGTTGCCGAACTGAATCCCACTCAGTCTCAGCCACGGGAGAATGCGCGATGGCCCGCCCGACCGCCGGCGACGTCCTGGTCGAAACCCTGATCGACTGGGGGGTGGACACCGTCTTCGGCATTCCCGGCGACGGCATCAACGGGGTGATCGAGGCGCTGCGGACCCGGCAGGACCGGATCCGCTTCATCCAGGTGCGGCACGAGGAATCGGCCGCCTTCGCCGCCTGCGCCTATGCCAAATGGACCGGCAGGCTGGGCGTCTGTCTCGCCACCTCCGGGCCCGGCGGCATCCATCTGCTGAACGGGCTCTACGACGCCAAGCTGGACGGCCAGCCCGTGCTGGCGGTCACCGGGCTGCAGTTCCACGACTTGGTGCACACCTTCACCCAGCAGGATGTCGAGCTGGACAAGCTGTTCGCCGACGTCGCGGCCTACAACGTCCGGATCATGGGGCCGAACCATGTCGAGAACGCGGTCGAGCTGGCCTGCCGGACGGCGCTGGCCCGCCGCGGGGTGGCCCATGTCACCATCCCGGTCGACATGCAGTCGCAGCCGGTCGAGGCGCGGACGCGGTCGGAGCGCAACATCCCCGGCCATGTCTCCGACGTGAGGGCCCCGCCGGCCCAGATGCCGGGCGAGGACCAGATCGCGCGCGCCGCAGCGATCCTGAATGCGGGGACGAAGACCGCCATCCTGGCCGGCCGCGGCGCCCTCGCCGCCCGCGACGTGCTGGAGGCGGTGGCGGAGCGGCTGGGCGCGCCGGTGATCAAGCCGCTGCTCGGCAAGGGGGCGCTGCCGGACGACAGCCCCTATTCGACGGGCGGCATCGGGCTGCTCGGCACCCTGCCGTCGCAGGAGGCGCTGGAGGACTGCGACACGCTGCTGATCGCCGGCAGCGCCTTCCCCTATATCGAGTACTACCCCAAGCCGGGGCAGGCGCGGGCGGTGCAGATCGATCTCGACCCGCAGCGCATCGGCCTGCGGTACCCGGTCGAGGCCGGCCTGGCCGGCGACACGCGGAAGGTGCTGGAGCAGCTGCTGCCGCGCCGGGCCCATCGCGACGCCCGGTCCTTCCGGGCCAAGGCGCAGGAGGGGATGAAGGCGTGGAACGCGCTGATGGTCGAGCGCGGCACCCGCCGGGACCACCCGATGAAGCCGCAGGTGGTGGCGCATGAGCTGGACCGGCTGCTGCGCCACGACGCCATCGTCGCCACCGATTCCGGCACCATCACCACCTGGGCGGCGCGGCACCTGACGATGCGGGACGGGATGATGTTCTCCTGCTCCGGCAACCTCGCCTCGATGGCCTGCGGCCTGCCCTATGCCATCGCCGCGGCGGTGGCCTATCCGGACCGGCAGGTGGTGTGCTTCATCGGCGATGGCGGCCTGACCATGCTGATCGGCGAGCTGGCCACCTGCGTGAAATACGGGCTGAACATCAAGATCGTGGTGATCAAGAACAACGCCCTCGGCCAGATCAAATGGGAGCAGATGGTGTTCCTGGGCAACCCGGAATATGTCTGCGAGCTGCAGCCGGTCGACTTTGCCACGGTGGCGCGCGGCTTCGGCGTCGCCGGCTGGTCCGTGGACGACCCGGCCCGCTGCGGCGAGGTGCTGCGCGAGGCGATGGCGGCGCCCGGCCCGGCCCTGGTCGAGGCGGTGGTCGACCCGCACGAGCCGCCGATGCCGGCCAAGGCGACGCTGAAGCAGGCGGCGCATCTGGCCGCGTCCCTGGCCCGCGGCACGCCGGCCCGGCGCAAGATCGCGATGACGGTCGCCTCCGACACGGTGCGGGAGCTGGTCTAGGAGCGGCCGCGATGTTCGAGGGTTTCGCTCTCGAGAGGATCGAGCTGCCCGAGGCCGTGCTGAGGGTGCGCCATGGCGGCGCCGGGCCGCCGGTGCTGCTGCTGCACGGCCATCCGCGCACCCATGCGACGTGGCACCGGGTGGCGCCGCTGTTGGCCGAACGCCACACCGTGGTCTGCCCGGACCTGCGCGGCTTCGGCCGCTCGTCGAAGCCGGCGGACACGCCCGACCACGCCGGCTCCTCCAAGCGGGCCAAGGCCCGGGACTGCGTCGCGCTGATGGAACGGCTGGGCTTCCCGCGCTTCGCCGTCGTCGGGCACGATCGCGGCGCCTATACGGCGTTCCGCGCCGCCATGGACCATCCGGACCGGATCAGCCATCTCGCCGTGCTCGACGCCGTGCCGATCCTGGAGGCGCTGGAGCGCTGCAATGCCCGCTTCGCCCGGGCGTGGTGGCACTGGTTCTTCTTCGGCCAGCCGGGCAAGCCGGAACGGGCGATCCTGGCCGATCCGGACGCCTGGTACGGCGCCACCGCCGGACAGATGGGCGCCGAGGCTTATGCGGATTATCGCGAGGCGATCCACGATCCGGACACCGTCCACGGCATGATCGAGGACTACCGCGCCGGGCTCGGCATCGACCGCGAGCACGATGCCGAGGACCGCAGCGCCGGGCGGCAGGTCGGGTGCCCGACGCTGGTCCTGTGGGCGTTGCTGGACGACCTCGAGGATCTCTACGGCGACGTGCTGGCGGTGTGGCGGCCCTGGGCCCGCGACCTGCGCGGCCGCGGCCTCGGCTGCGGCCACCACATGGCCGAGGACGCTCCGGAGATGCTGGCCCGCGAATTGTCGCGGTTCCTGCGGGCCTGACCGGGACGCGTCAGGCGAAGATCGCGATCAGCAGGATCACGACCGCCACCAGGAGGCCGACCAGGATCGGCAGCGTCGAGCGGCGGCCGCCCTCCTGCTCCGGCCCGCGTGCCAGGCTGATGTCGAGCGCGCTCTCGATCGCCCGCCGCCCTTCCGGTTCGCCCTCCGTCGGCCGCTCCGCGGTGCCGCCCGGGCCTCGCCGTGCCGTCTCGGGATCCGACGTCATGTCTCGTCTCCACCGGCAATCTCCGCGGCGGCCGGACATGGCCGCCGCTGACGGATCAATGGCGGCAGGCCGCGTCCCGTTCCGGTCGCATGGGACGGTCCATGCCGGTCGTCCCGGACGACGCGAGAAGAGTGGGGTCGTCGATGTCGGAGGAGGGAAGGAATGGTGCCGAAGCGGGGATTTGAACCCCGGACCTACTGATTACGAATCAGTTGCTCTACCCCTGAGCTACTTCGGCGCGCGGGGCGGGCACCCTATACAGGGCGCGCGCCGCAGCGTCAACCGGCGGTCGCGGCCGGAACCGGGGTGACCGCCGTGGTCCCGGCCGGCGGCACCGGCGCGGGCAGGAAGGCATCGATCTCGACCGGCGCCAGGGCCAGGCCGCGGGCCGGGCCGGGGATGCGCCAGGCCAGCGTGTCGAAGCCGTGGCAATGGCCGCACAGCGCCGACCAGCGCTCGGCCTGGGCGCCGCAGGCGTCGCATTCCCAGGCCTCGTCCGGCGCCGCGGTCTGGGCCTTGGCCAGCCAGCTGCGCGCCGCGATCGGGTCGTTGCGCTCCGCCGTCTCCAGATCGGCCAGCAGGCGGTAGACGCGCCGCGACGGCGCCACCTGCTCGGCCTTCAGGAGATGGGTGCGGGCGCTGCCCCAGAGCTGGGCCGACAGCTCGGCTTCGGCCAGGGTCAGGAGGCCGGTCGCCGAATCCGGCCGCAGTCGCACCAGCTTCTCCAGCCGCTTGACCTTCAGCAGCGTGCCCTCGTCGGCCGGGCCCAACGCGGCATAGGCGCGGGCGATCTCCGCATGCGGCGCGCGGCCCCAGCTCTTCTCCAGGAGGCGCGCGGCCTGGCTGTCGCGGCCGGTCCGCTGCAGCAGCCGGCTCTCCTGCAGCGCCGCCGGCACGAAGTCCGGCTCCAGCCCCACCGCCTTGTGGGCGAAGTCCAGCGCCTGGGACAGGTTGCCCGCCTCCTCGGCCTCGCGGCTGCGCTCGACCAGGATGCGGGTCTTGAAGCGCCGCCCGTCCTCGGCCGAGATCGCCTTGACCCGGACCGACTGGGCGAGGCTCAGCTGGGCGTCGGCCCAGCGCCGCTGCGCCACCTCCAGGTCGAAGCAGGCGCGGTGGGTCCACGCCGCGTCCGGCCGCAGCGACCGGGCCCGCTGCGCCATCTCCAGCGCCGGCGCGGAGTCCTTGTTGCGCAGCGACTGGTTCAGGAGGCCGCGCAGGCCCAGGAACTCCATGTCCGGCCGGCGCAGCATCGCCTCGAAATAGCGGGTGGCGGCGGTGTCGTCGCCGGCCAGCTGCGCCGCCTGGGCGGACAGCAGCAGGGTCAGCGGCGGCTCGTCCAGCAGCACGTCGGCCTTGCGGGCGAAGCGGCGCGCCGCCTCGGCGTCGCCGGCGGCGACCGCGACCATGCCGCGGGTCAGGGCGCGATAGCCCTTCTCCCGGCGGGCGAAGCGGCGGCCTTCGACGAAGCGTCCCGGCGCCCGGCGCAGCGAGCGCCAGAAGCGGTAGAGATACGCCGCCAGCAGCATCAGCGCCGCCGCGGCCGCCACCAGCACCGCGACCGAGGTCTCGATCACCCGGCCCTGCCACTGGATCTCGACATGGCCGGGCCGGTCCGCCAGCCAGACCGCGACGGCGATCAGGATGGCGAGCTTGAGGGCGTAGAGCAGCAGACGCTTCATGGCGCCTTCGGGGGCTGGGTGTCGGCGGGCTTGGCTCCGGTGTCCCCGGCCGCGGCGTCGCTCGCCGCCGCCAGGCGCTGCACCGCCAGGGCGGACAGGCTCTGCAGCGCCGATTCCGCCGACAGCCGGGCTTCGGCCTGGCTGCGCCACCCGGCCAGGGCGGAGGCCGCGGGGCCGCTCAGGCCCTTGACCGCCTCGACCGCGCCGGCCAGGTCGCCGCGCTGCAGCCGGCCTTCGGCCCGGGCCAGCACGGCGTTGGTGTCGGTGCCCTCGACCTCGCCCGGGGCCGGGCGGACGGTGACCAGGTCCTGGACCACGGACAGGCTGCGGTCGACCCAGTCGCCGCTCTGCGGCTGGTCGGCCTTGCGCGCCGCCTCCGCCGCCTGGGCGAAGCCGGTGGCCAGGGCGGCGCGGCTGGGCACGCCCTTCGCCGCCGGCTCCAGCGCCGCCACGGCGTTGGCCAGGCCGGCGTCGTTCTGGGCCAGGCCGCGCAGCAGGGCCAGCGTCTCGTCCAGGGGGGCGCCGGTGTCCAGCGCGCTGCGCAGCTGGCCCGCGGCCAGGCTCAGGGCCTGCGCGCCGGTGTCGCTGTTGCGCAGCCGCTCGACCGTCGCCTTGACCGCGTCGACCTGCTGCTGCAGCGCGGCCAGGGTGCTGCCGTTGGCCTGGGCGCCGGCGGACAGGGTGGCGACCGTGTCGCCCAGCGTCTTCACCGCGGCCTGGGCCGATTCCAGCGCCGCGATCCGGGCTTCCAGCGCCGCCACGGCCTCCGGGGCCGGCGCGGGAGCTGCCGGGGCGGGAGCGGGCTGCTGCGGCGGCTGTTGCGGCTGGACGTTCGGCTGGGGCTGCTGCGGCGCGGTGCCGGCCAACTGGTCCAGCTTCTGCTGGATCGCGTCGACCCGGGCGGCCAGCTCGGCGCGGCCCTTCTCGATCGCCGCGGGATCGACCGGGCCGCCGGGCGGCTTCTCCAGCGCCTCGACCCGCTTGCCCAGCCCGTCGATCGCCTCGGAGATGCCGGACGGGAAGTCGGCCAGGCGCTTCTCGATGAAGGCGACGCGGTCGCCCAGTGTCGGCGACCCTTGCGGCGCCGGGGCGGGCGTGGCGGAACCGAACAGGCGCGGCGACCAGATCGGCGCGGTGGCCGAGACCGCGGCGAAGACGATGGCGACGGCCGCCGCGGTCCAGGCCGAGCGGGCGACGTTGCCCGGCGGCTCGGCCGGGGGTGGCGGCGGAACGGTCGGCGGGCCGACGCGCGGCGGGCCGGGCGGCGTCTCCGGCTCGGCCAGCTCGGCCGGCTCGGGCGCGCCTTCCTCCGGCGTCGCCGGGCGGGTGCGCGCCAGCTCGGCCGGGTCGAGCGCGATGCCGTGGGTCCGGGCCGCGGCCAGGATGTCGGCGTGGCGCTGCTCCGGAATGGCGTTGCGCCGCTTCCAGCCCTGCACCGTGGTCACTGGCACGGTCAGCTTCGCCGCCATCGGCCGGATGCCGCCGAAGGCCTCGATCACCCGCTCGGTCGGGGTCAGCGGCCCTTCGCTCGGGAGGCCCAGCGCCTCCTCGGGCGGCGGTGCGGCAGGATCGCCGGCCTTGTCGGGGGACTCCGGCTGAGCCTGAGAGGTGGCCGACGCGTCGTCCGGCTGCTGGGAGTCAGGGCTGGTGGCCGCTGCTTCGCCTGGCTTGTCGGGGGTCGGGTCCATACCGTTCGCCGTCCTCGTCTCTTGCTCAGCGGGAAAATCGGAAAGCCGCGCCAGCAGCGACGGCGAATCCGGCCTGTCCGCGATTCGCACCGCCCGCCAGGGCGACGGATCCAGCGCCTGGGCGACGGCCGGGCTCAGGCAGACCGCCGTCAGCCCGGCGAGGCGATGGGTCAGTTCGACCCGGGCCGCGAGGGTAGCAAAGACCTTCGCGGTGCGGGGAGAGAAAAACACCACCCCCGCCAGCCCGGGGTCGGCCAGGGCGGCCACCGCCGCCGGGGGCAGCGCCGCGGCCGGCCGGGCGCGGTACAGGACGATCCGCCGCACAGTGAAGCCCGCGAGCAGGGCGGTCAGGTCGCGGGCCACGTCCTCGCCCGACGGGTGCAGCAGCACGCCGCCCGCCGGGTCCAGCCGGGCCCGGGCCAGATCGGCCAGGTCCGCCCCGTCGCCGGCGGCGCTGGCCACGTCGCGGAAGCCGAGCGAGCGGGCCAGCTCGGCGGTGGCGTCGCCGACCGCCAGCACCGGCAGGTCGCGCCGCGTCACCCGCCGGGCGAAGGCGTCGATGCCGTTGCGGCTGGTGGCCAGCACCGCCTGCACGTCGCCGAGGTCGATCGGGCCGGGGTCGACCGGCTCGATCTCCAGAATCGGGGCGATCACGGGGTCGAGGCCACGGTCGCGCATCGCCTCGGCGAAGCGTTCGGCCTCCTCCCGCGGCCGGGTGACCAGCCAGCGCGTCATCATCCGGCCAGGAAATGGGGACCGATGCGGCGGCGCAGGGCCTCGCCGGCCTCGGCGCCCAGCCGCGCCGCCTCGGAGCGATGGCCGCCGCGCCGGTCCTCGTGCATCTCGCTGCCGTCCGGCAGGGCGACGCGGGAGATCAGGGTCAGCGCGTCGCCGGGCCCCAGCTCGGCCAGCGCCGCGATCGGGGTGCGGCAGCTGCCGTCCAGCGCCGCCAGCAGGGCGCGCTCGGCCGCCACCCGGTCGCCGGTGTCGGGGTCGTGGATCGGGGCCAGCAGGGCGCGCACCCGGTCGTCCGCCTCGCGGCATTCGATACCGATGGCGCCCTGCGCCACCGCCGGCAGCATCTCCTGCGGGTCGAGCACGGCCGAGACGCGGTCGGCCTTGCCCAGGCGCTTCAGCCCGGCCAGGGCCAAGAGGGTGGCGTCGACCGCGCCGGCGTCCAGCTTGGCCAGGCGGGTGTCGACATTGCCGCGGAACGGCACCACCCGCAGGTCGGGCCGCAGCGCCAGAAGCTGCGCCTGCCGCCGCAGGCCGGAGGTGCCGACCACGGCGCCCGGCTTCAGCGCGGCCAGGCTGGCCGGGCCGGTCAGGGCGGCGTCGCGGGCGAACAGCGCGTCGCGCGGGTCCTCGCGCGGCAGCAGGGCGCCGATGATCAGCCCGTCCGGCAGCCGGGTCGGCATGTCCTTCATCGAATGGACGGCGATGTCCAGGCTGCCGTCCAGCAGGCCGTCCTCGATCTCCTTGGTGAACAGCCCCTTGCCGCCGATCTCGGACAGGGGCCGGTCCTGCACCCGGTCGCCGGTGGTGCGGACGGCCTGGATCTCGACCGCGCCGGGCGCGGCCAGGGCCGGGTGCGCCGCGATCAGACGCCGCCGCGTCTCCTCGGCCTGGGCGAGGGCAAGGGCGCTGCCGCGCGTGCCGATGCGGAGAACGGTGCTCATGGCCCGACTTCTAGAAGCCCCGCGCCCGGCGGGCAAGCCGCGTAGGTCGGTTTCGCCACGGTCCTTTCGCCACACGCCCGGACCGCCTATATCGGGCCGATCATGATCGTGCTCGGCATCGAGACCTCCTGCGACGAGACGGCGGCGGCGCTGGTCGACGACCAGCGGCGCATCCTCGCCAATGTCGTGCTCAGCCAGATCGAGGAGCATGCCCCCTATGGCGGCGTGGTGCCCGAGGTGGCGGCGCGCGCCCATCTGGCGCATCTCGATGGCGTGGTCCGCCGGGCGCTGGCCGAGGCCGGGATCGGCCTCGACGCGGTCGACGGCATCGCCGCCACCGCCGGCCCGGGCCTGATCGGCGGCGTCGCCGTCGGGGTGATGACCGCCAAGGGCATCGCCGCCGCCCGCGGGCTGCCCTTCCTCGGCGTCAACCACCTCGAAGGCCATGCCCTGACGGCGCGGCTGACCGACGGCGTCGACTTCCCCTATCTGCTGCTGCTGGTCTCCGGCGGCCACTGCCAGCTGCTCTGCGTCGAGGGCGTCGGGCGCTACCGGCGCTGGGGCACCACCATCGACGACGCGGTCGGCGAGGCCTTCGACAAGGTCGCCAAGATGCTCGGCCTCGGCCATCCTGGCGGGCCGCTGGTCGAGGCCGCGGCGAAGAACGGCGACCCGAGGCGCTTCGCCCTGCCGCGGCCGATGGTCGGCCGGCCCGACTGCGACTTCTCCTTCTCCGGCCTCAAGACCGCGGTGCGCCGCGCCGTCGCCGATCTGCCGCAGCTGCCGGCGGCGCAGGACGTCGCCGATCTCTGCGCCGCCTTCCAGGACTCGGTCGCCGCCTCGCTGGCCGACCGGGCGAAGCGCGCCATCGCCCGGTTCCGGGACGAGCATCCGGCCGGCGGCGCCTTCGTCGTGGCCGGCGGCGTCGCCGCCAACCAGCGGCTGCGGGCCCGCCTGTCCGAGGTCGCGGAGAAGGCCGGGCTGCCCTTCGTCGCGCCGCCGCTGAAGCTGTGCACCGACAACGGCGCCATGATCGCCTGGGCCGGGCTGGAGCGGCTGCGCCTCGGCCTGGTCGACGGGCTGGACTGCGCGCCGCGGCCGCGCTGGCCGCTCGACCCCACCGCCGCGGCGGCGATCGGCGCCGGGGTCAAGGCTTGACCCGCCGGATCGCCGTGATCGGCGCCGGCGCATGGGGCACGGCGCTGGCGCAGAGCTTCGCCGGGGCCGGGCACAGGGTGATGCTGTGGGCCCGCGACCCGGACCGCGCCGCGGCGATGCAGGACGGCCGCGAGAACGCCGCCTATCTGCCCGACATCGCGCTGCATCCGGGGATCGCGGTCACCGCCGACCTCGCCGCAACGGAAGGGCTGCGGGTCCTGGCCGTGCCGGCGCAGCATCTGCGCGCGATCCTGGGGCAACTCCAGCCACAACCCGGGCCTCTGGTGATCACCGCCAAGGGCATCGAGACCGCGACCGAGCTGTTCATGGACCAGGTCGCCGCCCAGGCGCGGCCGGAGGCGACGCCGGCGCTGCTGTCCGGCCCCAGCTTCGCCGCGGAGGTGGCGCAGGGCCTGCCGACCGCGCTGACCCTGGCCTGCGCCGATGCCGAGGCCGGCGCCGCCCTGGCCCGCAGCCTCGGCCACAGGACCCTGCGCCTGTACTGGAGCGAGGATCTGCGCGGCGTCGCTCTGGGCGGCGCGCTGAAGAACGTGCTGGCGATCGCCGCCGGCATCGTCACCGGCCGGGGCCTGGGCGAGAACGCCCGGGCGGCGCTGGTCACCCGCGGCCTGGCCGAGATGGCGCGGCTCGGCGCCGCGCTCGGGGCGCGGGCGGAGACGCTGACGGGCCTGTCCGGCCTCGGCGACCTGCTGCTGACCGCCTGCAGCGCCACCAGCCGCAACACCTCGCTCGGCATCGCACTGGGGCAGGGCCGGCCGCTGGCGCAGATCCTGGGCGAGCGCCGCTCGGTCACCGAAGGGGTGTGGACCGCGGCGGCGGCGGCTCGGCTGGCGGCGCGGGCGGGCGTCGATGCGCCGGTGATCGCCGCGGTCGACGCCGTGCTGAACCGCGGCGCCGCGATCGACACCGCCATCGCCGGCCTGCTGCTGCGCCCGGCGAAACGCGAGGCGTGAGACGGAGAAGGACGTCCCGGCGAGCCTAAACCCGCTATCTTGACCGACAGATTTGTAGTAACAAATTTGTATGGGACTCCGGTTCGAATGGGATCCGGCCAAGGCGGCCCAGCAACCTGCGCAAGCATGGGGTCAGCTTCGAAACGGCCATGCGTGTCTTTGCCGACCCGTTCGCGTTGACGGACCAAGATCGTATCGAGGGCGGAGAGCAGCGCTGGCAGACGCTCGGCATGGTCGCTGGACGTGTCTTGCTGCTCGTGGCCCACACGATCCGGGACGAGGATGAGGACGGCCAGTCGATCGAGATCATTCGCATCATCTCAGCCAGGGCGGCCGACCGGAAGGAGAGACGACGCTATGAGCAGGAAGTCCGTTAGGCACGATGTCGATCTCGCCCGCCTGCCGCCCCTGACCGAGGCGCAGGAGGCCGAGCTCGCGGCGCTGGCCGCCCGCCCGGACAGCGATATCGACACCAGCGACATTCCCCCGCTGACTGAGGCGTTCTGGGAGAACGCCGAACGCGGCCGGTTCTATCGGCCGGTCAAAACCTCGACCACCCTGCGCATCGACGCCGACGTCCTGGCCTGGCTGCGTTCGCAGGGCAAGGGATACCAGTCGCGGATTAACGCGATCCTGCGGCGCGAGATGCTGGCAGCGCTCCGGTCCCGCAAGGCCGATTAGCCTTCACGAGCTGGATCCTGCCCCTTTCCCAAGCGCTCGTCTTTCCGCTAGCGTCGCCAATCCAGCGTATCGGAGGAATCCTTGCAGTTCTCGATCGTCACCGTCGACCGGCCGGACGGGCTGGAGATCCGCCTCGCCAACCGGCCGGCGCATCTCGCCTATCTCGAGGCCAATGCCGCCCGCATCATCGCGGCCGGGCCCCATCTCTCGGCCGACGGGCAGACCATGATCGGCAGCCTGCTGCTGATCGAGGCGGCGGACCGGGCGGAGGCGGAGCGCTTCGTCGCCGAGGACCCGTTCAGCAAGGCGGGCCTGCCGGCCAGCGTCGTCATCACCCCCTGGCGCCGCGTCTATCCGAAGGGCTGAGCCATGAACCACTGGCTGGTCAAGTCCGAGCCCTTCAAATGGAGCTGGGACCACATGGTCAAGGCCAAGCGCACCCATTGGGACGGGGTGCGCAACTACCAGGCCTCGAACAACCTGAAGGCGATGAAGATCGGCGACCAGGCGTTCTTCTACCACTCCAACGAGGGGCTGGAGATCGTCGGCATCGTCGAGATCGTGCGCGAATACTATCCGGACCCGAGCGACGAGAGCGGCCGCTTCGGCATGGTCGACGTGCAGGCGTCGCGGCCGCTGAAGACCCCGGTGACGCTCGCGCAGATGAAGACCGACCCGGCCCTGTCCGGCCTCGCCCTGATCCGCCAGGGGCGGCTGTCGGTCAGCCCCGTGAGCGACGCGGAATGGAAGCACATCTGCAAGCTCGGCGGCGTGGACCCGAAGTGAGGGTCGAATGAGCGGTCCCGGCACCCCTGCCGACGCTCATGTCTGGACGGCCGAGGTGCCGGAGGACGAGGCCCTCTACCAGGCCTGCCTGCCCTTCCTGACCGCGGCGGAGCGGGCGCGGGCGGCGCGCTTCGTCATGCCGGGCGACCGCCGCCGCTTCGCCGCCGCCCGGTCGCTGATGCGCCGGCTGCTGCAGGAAATCTCCGGCATCCCGGCCGGCGACTGGGACTTCGCCATCGGCGACCACGGCAAGCCGCTGATCTGCCGGCCGGAGCAGGGGCGGTCGATCGGCATCAATATCTCCCATGCCGAGGGCATGGTCGCCTGCGCCGCGGCGCCCGGCACGGTGATCGGGGTCGATCTCGAATGGCTCGGCCGGGTGGTGGAGCCGCGCATCGCCGACCGCCGCTTCGCCGCGGCGGAGGCGACGTCGGTGCGGGCGGTGCCGGCGGAGCGGCGGCGCGAGGCCTTCCTGCAGATCTGGACGGTCAAGGAAGCCTATGTGAAGGCGCTGGGCGGCGGCCTGACCATCGCGCTGGACAGCTTCGTGGTCGACGCGCTGTCGGAACGGCCGCAGGTCCGCTTCCTCGACCCGGCGGTCGACGGCGCCGCCTGGCATTTCCGGCAGTGGCGGCCGTCGCCGCGGCATCTGCTGGGGCTGGCGCTGCACCGGCCGGAGGGGGAGCCGGTCATCGCGGTCCGGCACGTTGCCCTGACACCCTGACGGCGGGCGTCGGCTCGGGCGGGCCGGGCAGGATCTCGCGCAGATAGGCGCCGATGCCGTAGGCCTGCTCCCACTGATAGGGATAGCCCAGCGACACCTCCTCGAACCGCGTGCCGTCGCGCCAGTCGGTGTGGCGAACATGCAGATGGCCGCTGACCGCGACCGCGGCGCGGAAGCGCCGGTGCCAGTCCTCGGTCAGCACCGTGCCGCACCAGGGGCTGAAGCGCGGGATGCGCGGGATCCGCACCAGGTCGCGGCGCAGCGGATAGTGGTTGACCAGGATGGTCGGCAGCCCGGCCGGCAGCGCCGCCAGGCGCCGGGCGGTCGCCTCGACCCGGGCCCGGCACCAGTCCTGCCGCGTCGGATAGGGGTCGGGATACAGCAGCAGCTCGTCGGCGCAGACAGCGCTTTCCTCCGCCGCCCAGGCCACCACCTCCTCGATCGGCAGGTCCGCCGGCCGGAAGCTGTAGTCGTAGAGAAGGAAGAGCGGCGCGATCGCATGCTCGCCGCCCGGGCCGGTCCAGACCGGATAGGGATCCTCGGGCGTGGTCACGCCGTGCCGCCGGGCCAGCGCCACCAGCGATTCGTAGCGTTCGACGCCGCGCGGGGCGGCCGGGTTGCGGGCCCGGGTCCACAGCTCG
This sequence comes from Inquilinus sp. Marseille-Q2685, assembly GCF_916619195.1. Lineage (NCBI taxonomy): Bacteria > Pseudomonadati > Pseudomonadota > Alphaproteobacteria > Rhodospirillales > Rhodospirillaceae > Inquilinus > Inquilinus sp. Marseille-Q2685. The sequence goes on along the minus strand of NZ_CAKAKL010000001.1, from coordinate 1,518,119 downwards.
TGGTTGCCCGGCACCCAGATCAGCCGGGCGAACTTCCCGGCCAGAACGGTGAAGGCGCGGCCCAGCCCGTCCGCCGTCTCGGCGATGTCGCCGGCCAGGATCAGCCAGTCCTCGGGATGGCCGGGCAGGGCGTCCAGCCGCTCGAAGCTGGCGTCGGAGGCGAGATGCAGGTCGCTGATGGCGTAAACCCGCATTTCTCACCCTCCTTGCGCCCTGCGTCGCCTTGCGGCGAGTCGGATGCGGGGGCAGGGCGCGAAAAGCATAGCGGCACTACGGTCGAGCGGCCCGCCCCCGCAGGCGGCCGCCGCAAGGCGACCCTTCGGGCCGTTGCCCCGTGCCGGCAGGGTTCGTCGCCGCGCTTGCCCGATGTGCCGCATCGAGCGACGCGCGGCTCCTGCCCTGCCGGCACGGGGCAACGGCGCAGGGTACAACGAGGGTGAGAAATGCGGGTTGAGTCGCATGGAGACAGCTTGGCCGCTCCGGGCCGATCTGGCCAGCTATCCCCTGAACCGGTGCAGCGACACGACCCGGTGCAGTTCGACATCGACGTCGGAGCGCCAGCTGCGCGGCGCGTCGTCGATCAGGGCGTCCGGGTCCGGGCGGGCCGGCTCGTCCGCCCGGCAGAACAGTTCCGGGTACATGCCATGGGCGCAGAAGGCGAAGCCGTCGATGACGGCCTGCACGATCTTCGAAACGGCCCAGCGCAGCGTCCGGTCCGCGGCGGTCGGTTCATCCGGTCTGTTCACCCTCAACACCCCTGCGAGACGCGGCGGACTTCGTGTCCGGCAGGGGCAATGTCGTAACCGGCGGTTACCGGGGCATGTCCGATTCCGGCGGAAGGGTTACGGGTGTCGTAATCGGGCGCCCGCTCAGCGCGGCCGGCGGCGCTCGGCGAAATGCCGTTCGGCGCGGGCCTCGGCGTAGCGGCGGTCGGCCTGGGCCTTGACCTCGGGCCAGCGCGACGCGGCCTCGGCGCTGCTCATCTTGCCGTACAGCGACATGTACGCCTCGTGATGCAGCAGCGTGCGCGGCTTCTCGGTGGCCTGCCAGGCCTCCAGATGCCAGGGCTCGCCGGCATCCTCGAGGACACCGGTCGAGGCATAGATCTGCGCTTCGGCCCGGCTGCCGTCGGCCAGGGCCACGGTCACCGGCTGCAGCGCGTAATCGTCGCTCTCGAAGAACTGCATCCGGTCCATCTCGTCGGGGGTGAAGCCCTCGACCAGCAGCCCGTCGACCCGGCCGTCCGGATGCGGCACCAGGATCGGGTAGCTCTCGCCCTTCACCTTGCGGCTCTGCCGGCCCAGCAGGGTCGCCGGCTGCGTGGCCAGGGCCGTCATCGGGCGGCCGACCACCAGCGCGAACAGGTCGGGATCCTGCAGCGTGCCGAAGAAGAACAGGCGCATCGGTCGTTTCCCTTCCCGGCCCGGACGGTTCCGACGGCGGGGTCGGCCGCCCGTCATTGTGATGGTGCAAGGGGGCGCAATTTGATCCTGCCGCGCCGAAAGTCAAGTCGATTCACGGGGATTTCTTGAGGCCGCAAATCCGGCCTTTTCCCTGTTTTGTCAGGCTGTTTGCAGGTTTTTCTGTGATCGCATGCAAATCAGCTATATACATTTATGCGCGGCCGGCATCGGCCACCAACGGAGATTTGGGGGCAGCGGATGTTACAGGAGTTCAAGACCTTCATTGCCCGCGGCAATGTGATCGACTTGGCAGTCGGCATCATCATGGGCGCCGCCTTTACCACCATCGTGAACTCGCTGGTGAACGACATCATCATGCCGCCGATCGGCGTGCTGCTCGGCGGGGTCGACTTCTCGGAGTATTACATCAACCTGTCGGGCACGAGCTACGCCAACCTGGCCGCAGCCAAGGCCGCCGGCGCCGCGACCATCAACTACGGCGTCTTCATCAACGCCGTGATCAACTTCCTGATCGTCGCCTTCGCCGTGTTCATCCTGGTGAAGCAGGTGAACCGCTTCTACAGGAAGCCCGAGGCCGCCCCGGCCGCGCCGCCGCGCAGCGAGGTGCTGCTGGAGGAGATCCGCGACGCCATCAAGGCGCGGAACTGACCTGTCCTGTCTGCCCTCTTCCTGTCATGCCCGGGCTTGACCCGGGCATCCAGAGAGCGTCGAGACCTTCTGGATTGCCGGGTCAAGCCCGGCAATGACAGGTGGAGGGCGGTCCGGGACTGCGGCGGTCCCGATCAATAGGCGATCCGGATCTCGACCCGGCGCTCGCCGACGGTGACGCCGGCGATGGCGCCGGCGTCGCCATGGCCCTCGACGCGGTGGATCAGGCTCGGCGGGACCCCGTCCGCCATCAGCGCCGCGGCGACGGCCTCGGCCCGCTTGGCCGACAGCGCCTCATGGGCGTCGCGGGCGCCGTCCTTGCCGGCGAAGCCGTCGACGCTGATCGATTTGGCGTTCCAGCTCTTGGCCTCCGCCGCCGCCTTGGCGACCAGCGCCCGCGCATCGGGCGTCAGCTCGGCGCTCTCGTCCTTGAAGAAGATGTCGTAGGGGCCGCCCGCCTTGGGGGCGCAGGCGGCGAGAACGAGGACGGGAACCAGGGCCAGGAGCGCACGACGGCTTGCAATCGGCATGATCGACCTGTTCGCGTGTGTTGTTGGTCAGGAAGCATTACCTGACCGGGCCGGCCGATAGAAGCGCTTCCGCTTCGCTCCGTTGCCGAAAGCGCGTCAGCTCTTGCGCGGTTCGATCGTTCCTTGGGCCAGCAGCGCATCCAGCAGCGCCGCCGCCGCCGGATCGGCCCAGGCCGCCTTGGCCTGCTCCGCGGTCAGCCGGCCATCGCCGCACAGGCGCAGCGCCGTCTCGGCGGCCCCGCCGGCCGGCGCCGGGTGCGCCTCGCCGTCGGCGAACAGGACCAGCCCATCGCCGTCGCGGACGAAGGCGAGGCGGCTGCCGATCGCCCGGCGCAGCGCCCCGGCCGGGCGGCGCTTGCGCGGCGGTGGCGCCTCGCGCTCCTCCTTCGGCTCGGTCAGCAGGCCGCCCAGCCAGCCGGCCAGGAAGCGGCGGTCGTCCAGCTTCTCGGCGAGATAGGCCCGCACCCGCTCGATCACGGCCTCCGGGATCTCGCCCGGGTTGGCCGGCGGGGCCAGGTCCGGGTCGGAATAGCGCCGCTCCTCGTCCTCGGCATCGGCGACCGCGGCGGCGAAGCGGCCGGCCAGCTCGGCCACGCTCGGGGCGCGGAAGCCGATCGAGAAGGTCAGGCAATCGTCCTCGGCGATGCCGTCATGGGCCCAGCCCGGCGGCAGGTACAGCATGTCGCCCGGCTCCAGCACCCACTCCTGCGCCGGCTCGAACTCGGCCAGCAGCTTCAGCGGCTGGTCCGGCACCCAGGCGGGTCGCACCTCGGCGGCGCCGCCGATGCGCCAACGCCGGCGGCCCAGGCCCTGCAGCAGGAACACGTCGTACTGGTCGACATGGGCGCCGACGCCGCCGCCCGGCGGGGCATAGCTGACCATGACGTCGTCCAGCCGCCAGTCGGGCACGAAGCGGAAGCGGTCGCGGAGATCCGCGACCGCCGGCTCCCACAGGTCGACGCCCTGCACCAGCAGGGTCCAGTCCTTGGCCGGCAGCCTGCCGAAATCGGATTCGTCGAACGGCCCGTGCCGCACCGCCCATTTGCCGCGGCGGCGGGTGACCAGCCGGCTCTCCACCCCCTCCTCGCAGGCCAGGCCGGCCAGCTCGTCCGGCGTGATCGGGCTGCTCCAGCCCGGGATCGCCTGCCGGATCAGCAGCGGCGCCTTCTGCCAGTGGCGGGCCAGGAAATCGGCGGCGGACAGGCCGCCGAGCAGGGGATCGGTCATGGAAGCCGCGGTCTTGCTCAGGGAAGGACGGCGCGCACTCTACCGGGTCGATCCGTCCTCGCCCAGCGGCGGTTCGGTCGTGCTAGCATCGCCGCAACGAGACACCGGAGGATGTCATGAGCGCGAATGATCCCGTCGTCATCGCGGGCGCGGCCCGCACCCCGATGGGCGGCTTCCAGGGCGAGCTGAAGGACGTGCGCGCGCCGCCGCTCGGCGCCGTCGCCATCGGCGCGGCGCTGCAGCGCGCCGGCCTCGCCGCCGATCAGGTCGAGGAGGTGGTGATGGGCTGCGTGCTGCCGGCCGGGCTCGGCCAGGCCCCGGCGCGCCAGGCCGCCCGCGGCGCCGGCCTGCCCGACGCGGTGCCCTGCACCACGGTCAACAAGATGTGCGGCTCCGGCATGAAGGCGGTGATGCAGATCCACGATGCCATCGCCGCCGGCTCGATCGGCATCGGCGTCGCCGGCGGGTTGGAGAGCATGACCAACGCCCCCTATCTGCTCGACCGCGCCCGCGGCGGCTACCGCATGGGCCACGGCAGGGTGCTGGACCACATGTTTCTCGACGGGCTCGAGGACGCCTATGAGCCCGGCCGGCTGATGGGCACCTATGCCGAGGACACGGCGCAGCACTACCAGTTCACCCGCGAGCAGCAGGACCGCTTCGCCCTGGCCAGCCTGGAACGGGCGCGCAAGGCGTCGGAGGACGGCACCTTCGCCCGCGAGATCGCGGCGGTGACGGTGAAGGGCCGCGGCGGCGAGGTCAGCATCGCGACCGACGAGCAGCCGCGCAATGCCAAGCCCGAGAAGATCCCGACGCTGAAGCCCGCCTTCCGGCCGGACGGCACGGTGACGGCGGCGAATTCCAGCTCGATCTCCGATGGCGGCGCGGCGCTGGTGCTGCTGCGCCGGTCGGAGGCGGAGAAGCGCGGCCTGCCGGTGCTGGCGCAGATCGTCGGCCATGCCAGCCACGCCCGGGCGCCGGCCTGGTTCACCACCGCGCCGATCGGGGCGATCGAGACGCTGTTCCAGAAGACCGGTTGGTCGGCGAAGGATGTCGACCTGTTCGAGATCAACGAGGCCTTCGCCGTGGTCACCATGGCGGCGATGCGCGACCTCGACCTGCCGCACGACAAGGTCAATGTCCATGGCGGCGCCTGCGCCCTCGGCCACCCGGTCGGCGCGTCGGGAGCGCGGATCATCGTCACCCTGTTGAATGCGTTGGAGACCCATGGCCTCAAGCGCGGCGTCGCGGCGCTCTGCATCGGCGGCGGCGAGGCGACGGCGGTGGCGGTCGAGCGGGCGGCGGCCTGATCGTGGGTTGGGTTCGCTATCGGCGAACCCAACTTGGTTCTGTCGAGGGGTGTTGATTGTCGGGTTCGCGTGCCGCGAACCCGACCTACGTCAGCCGGGCGGAAGGCCCGGAGGAGAAGGATGATGACGGAGAAGACGCGGATCGGCGTGGTCGGCCTCGGCAGCATGGGTGCGGCGATGGCCGGGCGCCTGCTCGATCAGGGCTGGCCGGTCGCGGTGTGGAACCGCAGCGCCGGGGCGGAGGAGCCGCTGCTGGCCAAGGGCGCGGTGCGGGCGGCGACGCCGGCCGAGGCCGCGGCGGGCGGCATCGTCCTGTCCATGGTGGCCGACGATTCGGCGCTGAAGGGCGTGACCACCGGCGACAGCGGCATCCTGTCCGGCCTCGGCGAAGGCGGCGTGCACGTGTCGATGAGCACGGTCAGTCCGGCGATCGCGGCCGACCTCGCCAAGGCGCATGCGGAGGCCGGCTCGGCCTATGTCGGGTCGCCGGTCTTCGGCCGGCCGCCGGCGGCAGGCTCCGGCCAGCTCTGGATTGCCGTCTCCGGCCCCGCTGCGGCCAAGGACAGGGTCCGGCCCGTGCTGGAGACGCTGGGCCAGGCGGTGCAGGATTTCGGCGAGGCGCCGGAGGCGGCGAACGTCGTCAAGATCGGCGGCAACTTCATGATCGCGGCGGCGATCGAGGCGATGGCGGAGACCTTCACCCTGCTGGAGAAGCACGGCGTCTCCGCCCGCCAGGCGCATGAGCTGTATTCCAGCTCGATCTTCGCCGCGCCGATCTACAAGAACTACGGCGGTTTCATCGTCGACCGGAAGTTCTCGCCGCCCGGCTTCCGCATGCCGCTGGGCCTCAAGGATGTCGGCCTGGCCATGGCGGCGGGCGAGAAGGCGGGGGTGCCGCTGCCCTTCGCCGCAGTGCTGCGCGAGCGCTTCATCGGTTCGATCGCCCGCGGCCGCGGCGACCTCGACTGGACCGCGATCGCGCTCGACGCCGCCGAGGCGGCGGGGCTGAAGGTGGATTAGGGCTGCTATTCGGCCGCCGGCTCGGCCACCCGGTGCTGGCGCCGCCACAGCGCGGCGTAGAGCCCGTCCCGGGCCAGCAGCGCCGCGTGGCTGCCGCGCTCGGCGATCCGGCCGCGGTCCAGCACCAGGATCTCGTCGGCATGGACCACGGTCGACAGCCGGTGGGCGATGATCAGCGTCGAGGTGCCGCGCGAGGCCTCGGCCAGGCGTTCCTGGATCGCCTGCTCGGTGGCGCTGTCCAGCGATGACGTCGCCTCGTCGAAGATGAACAGCCGCGGCCGCTTCAGCACGGCGCGGGCGATGGCGACGCGCTGCTTCTCGCCGCCCGACAGCTTCAGCCCGCGCTCGCCGACCCGCGTGTCCCAGCCGTCCGGCAGCCCGGCGACGAAGCGGTCCAACTGGGCGATCCGCGCCGCCGCCTCGACCTCCTCCCGCGTCGCCTCGGGTCGGCCGAAGACCAGGTTGTCGAACAGCGTCTCGTTCAGCAGCACCGTGTCCTGCGGCACCACGGCGATGGCGGCACGCAGCGAGGCCTGGGTGATGTCGCGCAGGTCGTGGCCGTCGATCCGGATCCGGCCGTCGGACGGGTCGTAGAAGCGGAACAGCAGGCGGGCGATGGTCGACTTGCCGGCGCCCGAGGCCCCGACCACCGCCACCGTCCGCCCGGCCGGCAGGGTGAAGCTGACGTCGCGCAGGATCGGCCGGCGCGGGTCGTAGGCGAAGGAGACGTGCTCGAAGGCCAACTCGCCCCGGCCGGGCGGCAGCGGCACGGCGCCCGGCGCATCCGTCACCTCCGGCGCCTCGTCCAGCAGCGCGAACATCTGCTCGACCGACCCCAGCGAGTTGCGGATCACCCGGTACAGGCGGCTCAGCTGCTCCAGCGGCCGGGCCAGGCGGACGAAATAGGTGTTCAGCAGCACCAGGTCGCCGACCGACATGGTGCCGGCCTGCACCGCCCGGCCGCCGAGGATCAGGAGGATGGCGAGGCCCAGGCTCAGCACGGTCATCTGGGCGATGCCGTTCAGGCTGCGCAGCGCCAGGCCCCGCGCCGCCAGCCGCTCCACCTCCTCCAGCCGCTCGTCGTAGCGGCGGCCGATCGCGCCCTCGGCGCCGAAATACTTCACCGTCTCGTAGTTGATCAGGCTGTCGATGGCGACAGCATGGGCGCTGCTGCTCTCCCGGTTCATGGTCCGGATCGTGGTGCGCAGGCTGTCGGCGCCCAGCGTCATGGCCCAGGCGAAGGCGGCCAGGGTGGCGGCGGTGACCAGGGCGTAGAAGGGCGGCAGATGCGCCAGCAGGATGAAGCAGGTGGCGGCGATCTCGATCAGCAGCGGCAGGATGCGGAAGGCGACGTCGTAGATCAGCTCGCGGATGCCGGACAGGCCGCGGCCCAGGTCCTCGCTGACCGCGCCGGTGCGGCGGCCCAGATGGAAGCGCAGCGACAGCCCGTGCAGATGGGTGAAGAAGGTGCGGCTCAGCCGCCGCACCAGCCGGTGCTCGATCGGGCCATAGGCCGCGTACTGCATCTCGCCCAGGATGCGCCCGATCCATGAGGCGACGGCGTAGGCCGAGATGATGCCCATCGCCCCGACCGCCCAGGCGTTCGCCTTGCCGGTATAGGCGTCGATCGCCAGGGAAAACAGCAGCGGCACCAGCGCCACGGCGAAGGAGGACAGGAAGACGAGCGCGACGCAGGCCAGGATGCGCAGCCGCACGCCCCAGCTTTCGCCCTGCCACAGATAGGGCATGACCCGGGCCAGCGTGGCCAGGTCGCCGCGCGCGCTGTGGTCCCCCCGGGGCGGTGTCATCGACATGCCGCGGCGTCCGTTCCGTCCGTTCGTCTCCGCCATCCTAAACGGAAGGTGGCCGCAGATCCGTCGCCGATCTAGGCTCCGGGGAATAGCGGGAGGAGGGCCGGATGCCGTCGCCGATCGAGTTCTATTTCGATTTCGCCAGCCCCTACGGCTATCTCGGCGCCACCCGGATCGACGCGCTGGCCGCGCGCCACGGCCGCACCGTCGCCTGGAAGCCGGTGCTGCTGGGTCCGATCATGAAGCGGATCGGCACCCAGCCGATCCGCAGCCTGCCGGTGCGCGGGCCGTATCTGGAGCAGGACGCGGCGCGCTTCGCCGCCTTCCTCGGCGTGCCCTTCACATTGCCGGCGCAATGGCCGATCGCGGCGCTGGCGCCGTCCCGCGCCGTGTGGTGGCTGGCCGACGACCGGCCGGCGCTGGCGCACGACCTCGCCGTCGCGCTCTACGACGCGCATTGGGGCCGCGGCGAGGACATCGCGGCGCCAGAGGCGGTGATCCGCATCGCCGCGAGCCTCGGCCTCGATGAAGCGGAGACGGCGGAGGCGATCCAGCGGCCGGAGGTCAAGGACCGGCTGCGGGCCGAGACCGACGCGGCGCTGGCGAAGGGCGTGTTCGGGTCGCCCTTCTTCCTGCTGGACGGCGAGGGCTTCTGGGGCGCCGACCGGCTGGACCAGCTGGAATGGCGCCTCCAGGGCAGCCCGTGCGCGTCGATGGGCTGACTCATTTACTGTCATGCCCGGGCTTGACCCGGGCATCCAGAGAGCGTCGACACCTTCTGGATTGCCGGGTCAAGCCCGGCAATGACAGGAAGAGGGAAGGCCTTACCTGACCTTCTCCGGCTTGTAATACTCCGGCGCCCAGCCCTTGCCGGTCCAGCGGAACAGCCGGTTGCCGTCGATCAGCAGGTCGCGCTTGCCGGCGCTGTAGCTCGGCGCCAGGCCCAGATCGTGCGCCTTGCCGTCGGCGACCGGGGTCAGCGACTGCGAGCCTTCGGCCAGGATCTCCCAGGGGCAGCCATTGGCGTCGCAGTGCTTGGCGTCGTTCCAGAACACGATCACGTCCGGGGTCAGCTGGCCGGGCTTCTCGTCCAGCTCCATCTCGGCCACCTGGAACGGCGCGTCGCGCCAGTTGATCACCGCCGGCGCCACCATCGGCGCGTAGCGCGACTCGAGCAGCGGGATCAGCCGGTCGGGGATCGGGTTCAGCCAGCGCAGGGGCGGCGGCGGGGTGCCCGGGGTGGGGGCGCTCGGCGGCGTCGCCTCGGCGGTGTCGGTCTGGGCGGGCGCGGCGGCGCCGGCATCGCCCTGGGCCGGCGGCGTGGCCGGCGCGATCGGGGTCGGCGCGCCCGGCGTGGCGGCGACGGTGCGGCCGCCGCTGGCGAGATGGGCCACGGTCTCCACCGTCAGCCCGCCATTCGGCGACGGCAGGTTGTTCTTCTGCTGATAGTCCCGCACCGCGGCCAGGCTGCGCTGGCCCAGGATCCCGTCGACCTGCCCCAGCCGATAGCCCGCCCCGTTCAGGGCGCTCTGCACCGCGCCGATCTCGGCCCGGTCGAAATCGATCGCCGGGCTGTCATAGACATAGGATCCGGCCAGGCGGGGCGCGCCGTCGCAGTTCTTCGGCAGCGCGTTGGCCGTGTCGATCGTGGCGCCGCGGCCGTCGAAGCGGATCGCCAGGGCGGCGCCGCTGTTGCTGGTCCAGGTGATGGTGTCGCCCACCGGCTTGGCCATGCCGGACATCAGGCAGATGCCGCCGCGGGTGGACCGGTGCAGCAGGAAGGCGACGCTGCCGTCCTGCGTCGGCTCCACCAGCAGCCGGATCGCGGCGCCGCCGCTGGCCGCATAGGTGCCGGGCTCGATGTTGGCGGCCAAAGCGGTGCCCGCCCAGCCGGCAGTCGCGGCCAGGCAGGCCAGGGCAAGGAAGGAACGCATCCGGGGCTCTCCGTATGATCTCGGTCGCCGTGCGAAACGTCCGGGGCGCAGGTCCGGTTCCGATTCCGCGCGGGTGACGGCGGCGGTGCTTTCGGCTAAACCGCCACACTCCCCTGGAAGATGACCGTCATGTCCGAGACCCGAATCATCAAGCCTCAGCCGATCAGCGGCTTCCCGGAATGGCTGCCGGAGGAGAAGCTGGTCGAGGACCATATCCTGCGCATCATCCGCGAGGAGTATGAGCGCTACGGCTTCACCCCGATCGAGACGGCGGCGGTGGAGCGGCGCGAGATCCTGACCGCGAAGGGCATCGTCGAGAAGGAGATCTACGCCCTGTCCCGCCTGGCGGCGGGGGAGGGGGAGGATCCCTCGACCGACATGGCGCTGCATTTCGACCTGACCGTGCCGACCGCGCGCTACGTGGCGCAGAACGCGGCGCGGTTGACCTTCCCGTTCCGGCGCTACCAGATCCAGAAGGTGTGGCGCGGCGAGCGGCCCCAGGCCGGCCGGTTCCGGGAGTTCTACCAGGCCGATATCGACGTCATCGGCAACGGCAGCCTGGGCTTCCTCAACGACGCCGAGATTCCCTGCGTCATCAATGCCATCTTCGCCCGCATCGGCATCGGCGAATTCGTCATCCGCATCAACAACCGCAAGCTGCTGCAGGGCTATCTGCTCGACCAAGGGCTGTCGGCCGAGGGCGTCGGCGCGGCGCTGAAGGTGATCGATTCGATCGAGAAGGTCAGCCGCGAGCGCACCGTGGCCGACCTCGCCGCCCAGGCCGGCGTCGACGCCGCGGCGGCGGAGCGGATCGTCGGTCTCGTCACCCGGCCGGTGACCATCGCCGATCTGCGCGCGATCGAGGGCGGCGACCTGTACCGCGAGGGGCTGGACGAGCTGGGCCAGGTGGCCGACGGGCTCGCCGCCTTCCAGGTGCCGGCGCATCGCTGGCGCATCGACCTCGCCATCGTCCGCGGCCTCGACTACTACACCGGCACGGTCTACGAGACCCAGCTGGTGGCGAACCCCGAGGTCGGCAGCATCTGCTCCGGCGGCCGCTACGAGGATCTGGCCAGCAACTACACGCGGCAGAAGCTGCCGGGCGTCGGCATCTCGATCGGCGTCACCCGGCTGCTGTCGCGCCTGTTCGACGCCGGCCTGCTGAAGCCCGGCGCCGCCACCCCCGCCCAGGTGCTGGTGACGGTGATGGACCGGGCGCAGCTGCCCTATTATCTCGGCCTGGCCACCACGCTGCGCGCCGCCGGCATCGCGACCGAGCTGTTCACCGAAGGGAAGAAGGTCGGCGACCAGCTGAAATACGCCGACAAGAAGGGCTTCCGCCTGGCCGTGATCGCCGGCGAGACCGAGATCGCCGCCGGTTCGGCCGTCCTCAAGGATCTGGCGTCGGGCGGGCAGTCCACCCACCCGCAGGGCGAGCTGGCCGACGCCGTGCGGCGGGCGCTCGCCCCGTAAAAGGCGGATGGACGCGCCTCGCGACAGTGCAGCTTCACCTCTCCCCAGGGGAGAGGTCGAAATCGCCATGGCGATTTCGGGTGAGGGGGGTGCCCCGGCCCATCCAGCGTCGAGCCGATGGGAATGGTCCGCTTCGACGTCCAGGCCTGAGCTGCCCCCTCACCCTCCCACCCGCTGCGCGGGCGGGCCCCTCCCTCTCCCCGAGGAGAGGGAAAGCAAGGCCCGGCCGGGCAAGCGAGAGGCTTGACCCGTGGAATTGCCGGCCGCCCTGCGGGCCGCGGTCGACCGGGCGCTGGAGGGCGTCGCCCTGGCCGAGCTGTCGGCCGCGGCGTCGCTTCTGTCGCAGCGCTATAGGGCGGAGCTGCGCGACGGCCGCTTCCATGTCGCGGACGACCGGGCGGTGCAGGCCTATCTCGCCACCCGGCTGCCGGCCACCTACGCCGCCGTCCGCGCCTGCCTGGAGGCGGTGGCGGATCGATGCCCGGATTTCGCCCCCTCCAGCCTGCTCGACGCCGGCGCCGGGCCGGGCACCGCGCTCTGGGCCGCCGCCGAGACCTGGCCGGGGCTCGCCGCCGCCACCCTGCTGGAGGGCAGCGCCGCCTTCCGCGACTGGGGCGCCCGGCTGGCCGGGGACGCGGTGCCGCCGGCGGAATGGCGCGCCGCCGACCTGGCCCGGCCGCTGCCGACACTGCCGGCGCACGACCTCGTCATCCTGTCCTATGTGCTGGACGAGCTGGCGCCCGACCGGCGCGATGCCCTGGTCGACGGGCTGTGGGCGGCGACCGGCGACATCCTGCTGATCGTCGAGCCCGGCACGCCCGCCGGGTACCGCCGCATCCTCGACGCCCGGGCTCGGCTGATCGCCGCCGGCGGTCATGTCGTGGCGCCGTGCCCGCACGGCCGCGCTTGCCCGCTGGTCGAGCCCGACTGGTGCCATTTCGCGCGGCGCGTCGCCCGCTCGCGCCTGCACCGCCAGGCCAAGGGCGGCGAGGTGCCGTGGGAGGACGAGAAGTTCTCCTATGTCGCGGTCTCGCGCCGCCCGGCCGCACCGATCCTGGGCCGCGTCATCGCCCCGCCCCGCGGCGCCGGCTCGCGCATCGACCTGCGGCTGTGCGCGCCGGAGGGGCTGGTCGAGCGCACCGTGACCAAGCGCGACGGCGCCCAGCTGAAGACGGCGAGGCGGCTGAGATGGGGCGATGCGCTGGAGGCGGACGACAGCCGCGGGTAGGAGGGCCGCCTACCGGCTGTCCTCCACGCGCAGCAGCTCGACCGTCGGCGGCGAGGCCAGGATCTCGCTGAAGGCGTGCATCCAGCGGCCCGTCTCCTCCTCGTCCGACCCGACGCCGCGCTCGCGGAACTGGTCGAACTGGTCCAGGCTGGTCAGCTCGACCTCGAACTGCAGCGCCGCCCCGCCCTGGCCGCGGGTCAGCGGCACCAGCAGCCGGGCCTTCAGCCGGTTGCGCCGGGCGGCCTCGACCTCGCGGTGGATGAAGTCGATCGCGCTCTGGCGGTTGATCGGCTGAACGTCGTACGAGAAGCGGGCGATATACATGCCGTTCCCTCCTGGGGCGTCGCTGGGGCGGTCCTATGGGGACAACACCCGAGCGCCCGCCTGAGGTTCATCGCCGCTTTCGCTGCGCGTCACCCGATCGACCTGCGCGGTCGCCCGCCGGGCACGCGCCTCAAGAGACCGTTTGGAAATGCGCTGGTGTGAGTCGGCTGGCGGCGGTTTCGAGAACCGGAGCGCAGCGCACATAGGTGCGTGAGCACCGGAAGCGCAGAAACCGTCGTCAGACGGCCGCACCAGTAGCATTTACGCACGGTCTCTAGTCGGCTTCCACCGCCGAGGCGTGGCTGCGCAGCTCCTCGATGAAGACGCGGCTGTTCTCGGTGTAGTCGACCGGCACGCTGACCAGGTGCACGCCACCCTGGGCAAAGGCCTTCTCCAGCGTCGGCGCGAAGTCCTCGGCGGATTTCACGTCCCAGCCGGTCGCGCCATAGGCCCGGGCATAGGTCACGAAATCCGGGTTGCCGAAGGTCAGGCCCCAATCGGCGAAGCCCTGCGCCTCCTGCTTCCAGCGGATCATGCCGTAGGCGTTGTCGACCAGGATCACCACGACCAGGTTCAGCTTCAGCCGGATCGCCGTCTCCAGCTCCTGCGAGTTCATCATGAAGCCGCCGTCGCCGCACACCGCCATCACCCGGCGGTCCGGATGCAGCATCGCCGCCACCATGGCCGAGGGCAGGCCGGCGCCCATCGTCGCCAGCGCGTTGTCCAAGAGGATGGTGTTGGCGATATGGGTGCGGTAGCTGCGGGCGAACCAGATCTTGTACATGCCGTTGTCGAGGGCGACGACGCCGTCCTCCGGCATCACCGCCCGCACGTCGTGGACGATGCGCTGCGGCAGCAGCGGGAATTTCGCGCTGGTGCCGTCCGCCGACACCTTCTCCAGGATCCTGCGGCGCAGCTCGGCGAAGGCCTCGGCCGCGGTCGGGTGCGGCCCGCCGAAGACCTCGGCGATGCGGGCCAGCGAGGCGCCGATGTCGCCCACCACCTCATGGTCCGGGAAATACACCTCGGCGATGTCGGCCGGCTGGTAGCCGACATGGATCACCTTCTGCCCCGCCTGCTCCATGATGAAGGGCGGCTTCTCCACCACGTCGTGGCCGATGGCCAGGATCAGGTCGGCGCTCGTCACCGCGTCGTGCAGATAGTCGCCCTCGGACAGGGCGGCGGTGCCGATATAGAGGCCGGAATTGCCGTCGACCGCGCCCTTGCCCATCTGGGTGTTGAAGAACGGGATGCCCATCCGGCGCACGAAGTCGGACAGCGCCGGCACCAGGTGACGGCGGTTGCCGGCGGCGCCGATCATCACCAGCGGGCGCTCGGCCGCGCGCAGCATTTCGGCGGCGGTGGCGATGGCCGCGTCGTTCCCCACCGGCAGCTCCAGCGGGTGCAGCGGCACCGGGCCCAGCCCTTCGGGCGCCGGGGCGGCGGCGATGTCCTCCGGCAGCTCCAGATGCACCGGGCCCGGCCGCTCCTCCTGGGCGATGCGGAAGGCGTTGCGCACCAGGGTCGGGATCGCGCCGGTGCTGACGATCTGGCGCGACGACTTGGTCAGCGGCCGCATGGTGGCGACGATGTCGACGATCTGGAACTGCGCCTGGCGGCTCTTCAGGATCGGCTTCTGGCCGGTGATCATCACCATCGGCATGGCGCCCAGCAGGGCATAGGCCGCGCCGGTGGTCAGGTTCAGCGCGCCGGGGCCCAGCGTGGTCAGGCAGACGCCGGCCTTGCCGGTCAGGCGGCCATAGGTCGCGGCCATGAAGGCGGCCGACTGCTCGTGCCGGGTGACGATCAGCTCGATGCCGGAGCGGCGGAGCGATTCGACGATGTCGAGATTCTCCTCGCCGGGCACGCCGAAGACGCGGTCCACGCCCTCATTGACCAGGGCCTCGACGAGAAGGTCGGAGCCGGTCCGCTGCGCAGCCATGCTTGTTCTCCTGGTGGCGGTGCGATGCCCCGGCAGGATAGGCCGCGCGCCACGGGGATGACATGACCTCGCTGCAGGGCAGACGGACGGCATGCGCACGCGGGGCATGGCCGCGCGGTCTGGCCGGAACCGTCGGCAGATGCCATCCTGTGCGGGGCGCCGCGCCACGCGCCGATTGACCGCGACCCGCCGAAGGGTTTCTTCTCCCGCCATGCAAGACGGATTGCCGCCGGACTGGGACTGCCGACCGATCGCCGACAGGCATCGCGCCGGGCTCGAGGCGCTCGGCCTCTGGCTGGTCGAGGCGACGCGTCGGCCGGTGCCGCTGAAGGGCCTGTTCCCGGGATTCTGCGAGCGGGTGGCGCAGACCATCGTCCCGGCCTGGCGCATCCATATCGGGCTCGAGGTGCTGCATCCGGAGATCAGCGGCACCATGCTGGTCTGGAGCGACGAGGCCATCGAGTTCCGGGAGCGGGAGCGCCAGGGCATCCTGCAGAGCACGGGCTATCTGACCAGCCCGACCAAGGTCGTCGACGACACCGAGCGGGCGTATCGCCGGCGGCTCGACGGCGATGTCAGCGACATGCCGCTGCTGCAGGAGCTGCAGCAGCAGGGCTCGACCGACTACCTGATCACGCCGCTGCCCTTCCTGGACACCAGCCGCACCCGCTTCCTGTCCTTCGCCACGCGGCAGCCGGGCGGCTTCGACGACGACGACCTGAAGGCGCTCGACACCGCCGCCCGTCTGTTCAGCCCCTATGCCGAGCGCCAGGTGTGGAAGCGCATCGCGCTCGACCTGCTCGACACCTATGTCGGCGCCCGCACCAGCCAGCGCATCGTCGAGGGCCAGATCGAGCGCGGCCAGGTCGACTGGATCGAGGCGGCGATCTGGCTGGCCGACCTGCGCGCCTTCACCCGGCGCAGCGAGGTCCACGCCATCGGCGACGTGGTCGAGATGCTGAACGGCTGGTTCGGCGACATGGGCGCGGCGATCGAGGCCGAAGGCGGCGAGATCCTGAAGTTCATCGGCGACGCCGTGCTGGCGATCTTCCCGGTGACGCAGGATGTGGACCGCCGCACCGCCTGCGCCGCCGCCTTGGCCGCGGCCGAGGCCTTCTGCGCCCGGGTCGACGCCACCAATGCCGAGCGCGGGCTCACCGGGCCGGACGCGGTCGATTTCGGCATCGGCCTGCATCTTGGCGAGATCGCCTACGGCAATATCGGCGCGGCGCGGCGGCTGGACTTCACCGTGATCGGCCCGGCGGTGAACCGCGCCAGCCGGCTGGAGGAGCTGACCAAGACCCTGCGCCGCCGGGTGCTGGTGTCGGAACCGTTCCGCGACGCCTGCGGCCGCCCGCTGCTCGACCTCGGCCTCCACCCGCTGCGCGACGTCGAGGGCACGCACCGGATTTTCGGGATCGCGTAGCCCGCCCGGTCTCTCTCACCGTCATGGCGAGCCCCGCAGGGGCGTGGCCATCCAGCCTGCCATCATCAAGCGCGGCGGCTGAAGGAGTGGATGGCCGCGCTTCGCTCGCCATGACGCTGTTGGGACCTTTCGACCGTTCCGATAAGGTCGTGCCGACAACAGCCACAGGCCCTTCCGATGAAAGCCGTCGTCTTCGAACAGTTCCGCCAGGCGCCGACCGTGCAGACCGTGCCGGACCCGTCGCCATCGGCGGAGGGCGTGGTGGTGAAGGTCGAAGCGACCGGCCTGTGCCGCAGCGACTGGCATGGCTGGATGGGGCACGATTCCGACATCGTGCTGCCGCATGTGCCGGGGCATGAGCTGGCCGGCACCATCGTCGCGGTCGGGCCCCAGGTCCGGCGCTGGCGCGAGGGCCAGCGGGTCACCGTGCCCTTCGTCGCCGGCTGCGGCCATTGCCCGGAATGCGCCAGCGGCAACCAGCAGGTCTGCGAGCGGCAGTTCCAGCCCGGCTTCACCGCCTGGGGCTCCTTCGCCGAATACGTCGCGCTCGACTTCGCCGACGCCAACCTGGTCGCCCTGCCGGACGCGATCGATTCGGCCACCGCGGCCAGCCTGGGCTGCCGCTTCGCCACCTCCTTCCGCGCCATCGTCGACCAGGGCCGGGTGCGGGGCGGGGAATGGGTGGCGGTGCATGGCTGCGGCGGCGTCGGGCTGTCGGCGATCATGATCGCCAGCGCCCTCGGGGCCAATGTCGTGGCGGTCGACCTGACCGACCAGAAGCTCGACCTCGCCCGCCGGCTCGGCGCCGCGGCGACGGTCAATGCCGGCGGCTCGGCGAATGTCGTGCACGAGATCCGCGACGTGACCGGCGGCGGCGCCCATGTCTCGGTCGACGCGCTCGGCCACCCGGCCACCTGCATGAACTCGATCCGCTGCCTGCGCCGGCGCGGCCGGCACATCCAGGTCGGGCTGATGCTGGACGACCACGCCCGCCCGCCGGTGCCGATGGACCGGGTGATCGCCTATGAGCTGGAGATCCTGGGCAGCCACGGCATGCAGGCGTTCCGCTACCGGGCGATGCTGGACATGATCGCGGCCGGCACGCTGGCGCCGCAGCAGCTGATCGGCAGCCGCATCAGCCTGGACGAGGCGGCGGTGGCGCTGACCCAGATGGACCGCTTCGACGGCACCGGCATCAGCGTGGTGACGCGGATCTGAGGGGCCGGGCTCAGGTCTCGGTTTCGTCCCAAGGCCAGGGTCCGCCCTTATCGACCAGCCGCTGCCGCGCGGCTTCGATGCGGGCCTTGTAATCCGCCAGGAAGGGCTCGGACAACGTGCGCTCGAGGTAGCCCTGCAGCCGCGTCAGGGCCCAGAGCTCGCCGTCGTGCCGGACCGCGTCGCGAAGCCGGTTGCCGTTCTCGTCGTCCAGCGTCCGTGCCAGGAACTCGAGAAGCACGACGGCTTCATCCCGCGTGAGGGCAAGGGGGATCGATTCCTCGCCCTCCTGCGTCTCTCCGCTCATCTTCGCCTCACACCTTCCCCGCCCCCAGGATCAGGCGGATGCCCAGCGCGCCCATGACCGAGCCGGCGGCGCGGTCGAACCAGCGCTTCCAGCGCAGATAGAGGGCGCGCGGCCGGTCGGCGGAGAAGACCAGGGCGACGATGCTGTACCAGCCGGCCTCGATGGCGAAGATCGCCGGCAGCAGCACGGCGAAAGTCCACACCGGCACCTGCGGCGGCAGGAAGGCGGCGAAGATGCTGCCATAGACGATCGCCGCCTTCGGGTTGCTCAGCTGGGTGACGGCGGCCAGGGTGAAGGACCGGCGGACGCTGCGCGGCCGGCCCTCCGCCGTCTTCGGCACCGTGATCGGCTTGTCCGCGGTGCGCCACAGGGCGAAGGCGAGCCACAGCAGGTACAGGCCGCCCAGCACCTTCAGCGTCAGGTACAGCCATTCCACCTGGGCCAGGATCGCCTGTAGGCCGAACAGGCCGAGCCCGCCATAGACCACCCCGCCGACGCCCATGCCCAGCGCGGCCGCGAGCCCGTCGCGGCGCGACAGGGCGATGGCGGTGCGGGTGACGAAGACGAAGCTGGGCCCCGGGCTGGCCGCGCCGACCACGATGGCGCCGAGGATGCTGAGCAGCGGAACGGCAAGATCCATGATGTCCTCCCTGGGCCGTCAATCTGTCGGATTCCCGGATCCGGGGCCATTCATTCTTGTCCGTCCTCCCCGCTGAAGCTTGGCCTGCGAGGGCGCCGGACACGATCTCAGTGGTATTATCGGCTGTCCATGTTCATGATGTGTTCCATGGACGTGGAGCGCCCCGATTGCGAGACGGAGGACCGGCCGGTCGACAGGGACCTGGCCTGGACGCAATGGGCGCTGGGTTCGCTGGCCGAGCTGGTGGAGATCCAACTTCGCACGGCGCGGATGACGGCGACGGAGCAGTTGGCGACGCCGATCCTGCAGGCACGGCCGGATTTCGCGCTGGCGCAGGTGCGCCTGGCCCGTTCGGTGCGACTGTCGATCGCGATGAGCCAGCGGATCCGCGAGGGCTATCAGGAGCGCAGGGCCGGGGCGCCGGAGCGCACGCCGGCGGAGGAGGCGGCCGCCGAAGCCGCCCCGGCCGAGGCCGCGCCGGCAGCCGGGCCGAAGGACGGCGAGCCCCCGGCGGAACCGCGCGAGTCGCTGGTCGAGAGCGAATGCCTGGAGGACGAGCCCGAACCGGACGAGGCGGCGGAGGAGCGGCGCGACCTGGACGCGGCCTTGCTGCCGAGGGACCGGGACGGCGCCGCCGCGGTCGAGATCCCCGATCGCCTGCCCGACCGCCCTGCCGACGCCGTTCCCGTGGCCGCTCGGCCCGAGCCCGACTGGCCTCGTCCTTTGGACGAGCCCGACACCGGCCGGCCCATGCCGGCTCTCCCGAAGCCGGACAGCAGCTGAGCGCCGGCGTCGCATCCCCGCACCGTCATTGCGAGGAGGCGAAGCCGACGAAGCAATCCAGGGGCCGGTTCGCACGGCTCTGGATCGCTTCGCTGCGCTCGCGATGACGGTGTGGGGCGGAGAGCCGGTGTCCAGAGCCGATGGTTTTGCCTCTCCTGCCCGGGCTTGACCCGGGATCACGGGAGAGGTCGGAGGCGCTCGGCACCTTCGGGTGAGGGGGTTTTGTCGAGACCGGAAGCCCTACGCGCAGACCTCAGGCCGCCGTCTCGATCTCCTCGCCGGTCAGGTGGTCGGCATGCAGGCAGTGGCCGTGGCTGTGGTCGGCCAGCACCTCGATCACCCGGCAATGGCCGATCGTGCCATGCCGGCACTGCTCCACCATCCGCTCCAGCTCGGCCTTCAGCGCTTCCAGCCGGGCGATGCGGGCCTGCACCGCCGCCAGCTGCTCCTGCGCGATCCGGTCGGCGGTGGCGCAGGGCTGGGCCGGGTCGTCGGCCAGGGTCAGCAGCTGGCGGATGGCGTCCAGCGGGAAGCCCAGCTCGCGGCTGTGGCGGATGAAGGCCAGCCGGTCGCTGTGCGCCCGGCCGTAGATCCGCTGGTTGCCCAGGGTCCGCGCCGCCTCCGGCATCAGCCCGATCTGCTCGTAGTAGCGGATGGTCTGGACCTTGCAGCCGGTGCGGCGGGCCAGCTCGCCGATCGGCATCGCATCGCCGCGCGCGGACATGGATTTTTCCTCTTGAAGCTACAGTCGCTGTAGCTCCCATCTTCCCCTGCGACGGATCTTTCGGCAAGGGAGTGCGTCGCATGGCAGCGGCGAATGACGAGCGGCAGGGCCTGACCCTCCGCTACCGGGTCGAGGGCATGGATTGCCCCAGCTGCGTCGGCAAGCTGCAGACGGCGCTGGGCCGGATCGAGGGCGTCAGCGGCGTCGAGGTCAGTTTCGCCACCGGCCTTCTGGCCTTCGGCGCGCAGGGCGCCGCCTCGGACGGCCGCGCCGTGGAGGACAAGATCCGCGCCCTCGGCTTCACCCCGACCGCGATCGCTGACATGGCGCCTCGTGCCCCGGCCGCGGAGGAGGCGAAGCCCTGGTGGCGCGAGCGCAAGGCGCAGCTGGTCGGCTTCACCGGCCTCCTGCTGGCGGCGGCCTTCGTCGCCGGGCAGATCGTCCCGGCCGAGGCCGAATGGGCCTATGTCGCCGCGGCGCTGATCGGGCTGGTGCCGGTCGGCCGCCGCACCCTGACCCTGATCCGCTCCGGCTCGCCCTTCAGCATCGAGACACTGATGGCCGTCGCCGCGATCGGCGCCATCGCCATCGGCGCGGCGTCGGAGGCGGCGGTGGTGGTGTTCCTGTTCGCCGTCGGCGAGCTCTTGGAGACCGTCGCCGCCGGCCGCGCCCGCCAGGGCATCAGGGCGCTGGTCTCGCTGGTGCCGCGCACGGCGCAGCGCGAAAGGGGGGGCGAGGCGAATGGCTCCCTGACGACCGTGCCGGTCGACGACCTGGCGATCGGCGACATCGTGCTGGTCCGCCCCGGCGACCGGGTGCCGGCCGACGGCACGATCGTCGACGGCGCGTCGGAGCTGGACGAGGCGCCGATCACCGGCGAATCCGTGCCGGTGGCCAAGGCGGCGGGCGATGCGGTCTATGCCGGCAGCATCAACGCCGGCGGCGCGTTGCGCCTGCGGGTGACGCGGGCGGCGGCGGACAACACCATCGCCCGGATCATCCACATGGTCGAGGCGGCGCAGTCCAGCAAGGCGCCGACCGCCCGCTTCATCGACCGGTTCAGCGCCTGGTACACCCCGGCCGCCATGGCCGTGGCGGCGCTGGTGATCGCGGTGCCGCCGCTGCTGTTCGGCGGCGACTGGTCGGTCTGGACCTATCGCGGCCTGTCGCTGCTGCTGATCGCCTGCCCCTGCGCCCTGGTGCTGTCGACCCCGGCGGCCATCGCCTCCGGCATCGCCGCCGGCACCCGCCGCGGCCTGCTGCTGAAGGGCGGCGCGGCGCTGGAGATGCTGGGCAAGGTCAAGGCCGTCGCCTTCGACAAGACCGGCACGCTGACCGTCGGCCGGCCCCAGGTCACCGACATCGTCGCGCCGGGCGGCACCGAGGCCGAAGTGCTGGCCGAGGCGGCGGCGGTCGAGAGCGGCTCCAGCCACCCGCTGGCCCGCGCCATCCTCGAGGCCGCGTCCGCCCGCAAGGTCGCCGTGCCGGCCGTCGCCGAGGCCTCGGCGATCGCCGGCAAGGCGGTGCTGGGCCGGGTCGGCGCCGACCTGCTGGCGGTGGGCTCGCCGCGCTATGCCGCGGAGCGCGGGCCGCTGCCGGCCGGTCTGGCCGACCGGGTGGCGGCGCTGGAGGCCGAGGGCAAGACCGTGGTCGTGCTGCTGGGCGAGGCCGGCCCGCGCGGGCTGATCGCGCTGCGCGACGAGCCGCGCGAGGACGCCGCCGCCGCGGTGGCGGCGCTGCGCCGGGCCGGGGTCCAGCCGGTGATGCTGACCGGCGACAACCGCCGCGCCGCCGCGGCCGTGGCCGGCACGCTCGGCATCGCGGTCGAGGCCGAGCTGCTGCCGGACGACAAGCTGGCGGCGATCGGCAGGCTGAAGGCGCAGGGGCCGGTCGCCATGGTCGGCGACGGCATCAACGACGCGCCGGCGCTGGCCGCGGCCTCGGTCGGCGTGGCCATGGGCGGCGGCACCGACGTGGCGCTGGAGACGGCGGATGCGGCGCTGCTGAACAACCGCGTCACCGGCGTGGCCGAGCTGATCGGCCTGTCCCGCGCCACCCTGGCCAACATCCATCAGAACATCGCCGTCGCCCTCGGCCTCAAGGCGCTGTTCCTGGCCACCACCCTGTTCGGCGCGACCTCGCTGTGGATGGCGATCCTGGCCGACACCGGCGCCACCGTGCTGGTGACGCTGAACGCGCTCAGGCTGCTGCGCCTGCTGCCCGCGGTACGGCCGGGCGCACCCGCGGCCGTCCAGGCCCATGGGCACGACCACGCGCACGCCCACGGCCAAGACGACGAGCATGCCCACGATCATGACCACGACCATGCCGCCGCGCGTGAGACGGAGGCCGACGATTGCTGCGCCCATGGCGCCTGCGGCTCCCGCCCCGCGAACGTCGTCTGCGGGGCGTGCCGGGCGCCGAACCAGGCCTCGGCCCGGTTCTGCAGCCGGTGCGGGCAGGCGATGGCGGCGTGACAGCAGGCGGCGGGTCTGGGAACATTGTCCCCAGCTTGCCGTTGATCCTCCGCAACCGGCCAGGGGTCGGACAGAGGCCCGTGACGGCAAGCACCAACCAGGCAACCAGGGGGTGTGCCATGGGGCTGATCAATTTCATCAAGCATGCGGGCGAGAAGCTGTTCGGCGGCGGCGAGGCCGAGGCCGCGACGGCGGACGACCTGAAGAAGCAGATCCAGGCGCAGGGGCTCGACCCCGCCGGGGTCGACATCAAGGTCGAGGGCGACAAGGTGACGGTTGGCGGCAACGTCGCCTCCACCGAGGTGGCGGAGAAGATCGCGCTGGCGGTCGGCAACACGCCCGGGGTCGCCCAGGTGCAGAACGACCTCGCCGCCGCCGCCCCGGCGCCGGAATCGAGGTTCTACACGGTGAAGAAGGGCGACACGCTGTCGGCGATCGCCAAGGCGGAATACGGGAACGCCAACGACTACAACAAGATCTTCGAGGCCAACAAACCGATGCTAAAGCACCCGGACAAGATCTATCCGGGCCAGGTGCTGCGCATCCCGTCCTGACGACTTTCCACGGCCGAGCCGAAGGCCCTGCGTCTCTCCGCGCGGGGCCTTCTTTCCCATGTCGCGCTGCCGTCCGTTGCGCTATCAGCAGGGGCAGGGGAGCGCATGCGGGAGTCCTCGGGCTTGGCCAATGTCCTGTTCATCACCGCCGACCAGTGGCGCGGTGACACGCTGTCGGCGGTGGGGCATCCCTGCATCCGCACCCCGGCGCTGGATGCCCTGGCGCAGGAGGCCACGCTGTTCCGGCGCCACCACACCGTGGCCTATCCCTGCGGCCCGTCCCGTGCCTCGCTGCTGACCGGCCTCTACCCCCACACCCATCGCAGCGTGCGCAACGGCATGCCGCTCGACGCCCGCCACACGAATCTGGCGCTGGAGGCGCGGCGCGGCGGGTGGGATCCGCTGCTGTTCGGCTACACCGACACCTCGCTCGACCCGCGCGGCCGGGCGCCGGACGACCCGGCGCGCCACAGCTACGAAGGCGTGGCCCCGGGCTTCACCCCGGTGCTGAACCTGTCCGAATCCAGCCGCGCCTGGATCGCCGACCTGCTGGCCAAGGGCTACGACGTGCCGGCGCCGGGGGAGGGGCGGGACCCGCTCTACGACCCGGACCAGTCGGCCGAGGCGGCGCCGGGCGGCTTCGGCCCGACCCGCGTGCGAGCGGAGGACAGCGAGACCGCCTTCATGACCGACCAGGTGCTGCGCCACATGGCGGTGCTGCGGGGCCGGCCCTGGTTCGTGCACCTGACCTATATCTGCCCGCACCCGCCCTTCGCCGCCCCGGCGCCCTGGCACCTGGCCTATGACCCGGCTTCGGTGCCGGCCCCGCTGCGCGGCCCGTCCGCGGCGGCGGAGGGGGCGCAGCATCCGCTCCTCGCCGGGCTGCACCGGGCGGTGCGGCTCGACAAGTTCCTGAACCATGCCGAAGGCCCGGCCTCCGCCCTCGACGCCGCCGGCGTCGCCGCGGTCCGCGCCGCCTATTACGGGCTGGCGTCCGAGGTCGACCACCATCTCGGCCGGGTGTTCGAGTTCCTGAAAGCCAGCGGCCAGTGGGACGACACGCTGATCGTCTTCACCTCCGACCATGGCGAGCAGCTCGGCGACCATTATCTCTTCGGCAAGCTCGGCTATTTCGACCAGTCGGCCCACATCCCGCTGATCGTCCGCGACCCGCGGCCGGAGGCGGATGCCGGCCGCGGCCGGCAGGTCGACGACTTCACCGAATCGGTCGACATCATGCCGACCATCCTCGGCTGGCTCGGCCTGCCCGTGCCGCGGCAGTGCGACGGCCGATCGCTGCTGCCCTTCTGCCGGGGCGAGCGGCCGCGGGATTGGCGCGACGCGGCGCACTGGTTCTACGATTTCGGCAATGTCCGGGAGCGGGTCGGCGAGGCGCGGCTGCATTCCGATCAGTGCGGCGTCCAGGTGATCCGTGACGCCCGGCGCAAATACGTGCACTGCACCGACCTGCCGCCCCTGTTCTTCGACCTGGAGCGCGACCCCAGCGAGTTCGAGGACCGCAGCCGCGACCCGGCCTATGCCGGGGAGATGCTGGCCTATGCCCAGAAGCTCCTGTCCTGGCGGATGCGGCACGAGGACCGGGCTCTCAGCCACATCACGCTCGAAGGCGGCTACTTCGAGGAAGAGGCGCGATGAGCACGGCAGACATCCGCGGCATCCTGTTCGACAAGGACGGCACGCTGATCGACTACGAGGCGACCTGGCTGCCGCTGAACCGCGAGGCCGCGCTGTTCGCGGCGGCGGGCGACCCGGAGCTGGCGCTGCGCCTGCTCGAGGTCGGCGGCGCCGACCCGCACACCGGCGTCGTCCGGGCCGACAGCCTGTTCGCCGCCGGGGCGACGCCGGAGATCGCGGCCGCCTGGATCGCCGCCGGCAGCCCCTACGGCCTCGACCTGCTGGTGCCCGAGATGGACCGCATCTTCCGCAGCGCGACCACGGCCGTGATCCGGCCGACCGTCGCCGACCCAGCCGGGCTGTTCCGGCGGCTGCGCGATCGCGGGCTGAAGCTCGGCGTGGCCTCGAGCGATGGCGAGGTCGCGATCCGCGGGACGCTGGCGATGTTCGGCCTGCTCGACCTGGTCGATTTCATCGCCGGCTATGACAGCGGCCACGGCCACAAGCCGAATCCCGGCATGGTCTACGGCTTCTGCGACGCCACCGGCCTGCCGCCCGGCGCCGTGCTGATGGTCGGCGACAACCGGCACGACATGGCGATGGGGCGCGCGGCCGGCTGCGGCCTCTGTGTCGGCGTTCTCAGCGGAACCGGCACCGCCCAGACCCTGGCCGGCCTCGCCGATCTCTGCCTGCCGGATATCGGCGGGCTGGAGGATCTTCTCGGCGGACTGCAACGGGCCTGATGGCATCAGCCGCCTTTTAGACTAAAGTCCGCAAAAATGCCGTCCGTGGAGGATTCACGTGCCCGGATTTCCGATCGTGGACAGCCACGTCCATATTTATGATCCAGCCCTATTGTCCTATCCGTGGATGGATCAGGCCCCCAGCCTGAAGTCGCGCCACCTGCCGGACGAATACGACCGGCAGCGCGACGGCGTGGCGGTCGACCGCTACGTCTTCGTCGAGGTCGACGTCGCGCCGGCCCAGCGGGTCGAGGAGGCGCGCTGGGTCGGCGCGCTCGCCGATCCCCGGCTCGGCGCCCTCGTCGCCGCGGCGGCGGTCGAGGACGGCCAGGCGGTGCGGACCGAGCTCGACGCGCTGCACGCCGCCACCCCGAAGCTGCGCGGCATCCGCCGGCTGATCCAGGGCGAGGCGGTGGATTTCTGCATCCGGCCCGGCTTCGTCGAAGGCGTGCGGCTCCTGTCGGAATACGACCTGTCCTTCGACCTCTGCATCTTCCATCCGCAGTTCGACGCCGCGATCGAACTGGTGCGCCGCTGCCCGGAGGTCCGCTTCGTCCTGGACCATATCGGCAAGCCTGGGATCCGGGACGGCATCGACCGGCCCTGGCGCGACCAGATGCGGGCCCTGGCGGCGCTGCCGAATGTCTGGTGCAAGCTGTCGGGTGTGGTTACCGAAGCCGATCACGAGGGCTGGACCCGGGCGCAGATCGAGCCCTACATACGTCATACGATTGACTGCTTCGGCTTCGACCGCACCATGTTCGGCAGCGACTGGCCCGTCTGCGAGCTGGCCTCCAGCTATCGCCGCTGGGTCGACACGCTGGACGCCATCCTCGCGGATGCGTCGGAAGCGCAGCTGCGGCAGCTCTATCGCGACACCGCCATCGCCTTCTACCGGCTCGGCTGAGCCCAAGACGCATAGAGAGGACCCGCCCATGGACCCGATCGCCACGCGCCCGCTGGGCAAGAGCGGCGTTCCCGTCACCCAGCTCGGCTT
Organism: Inquilinus sp. Marseille-Q2685; assembly: GCF_916619195.1. Taxonomy (NCBI): domain Bacteria; kingdom Pseudomonadati; phylum Pseudomonadota; class Alphaproteobacteria; order Rhodospirillales; family Rhodospirillaceae; genus Inquilinus; species Inquilinus sp. Marseille-Q2685. Next base: position 1,491,747 of record NZ_CAKAKL010000001.1, on the reverse strand, counting down.
CGGCGGGGCGCCGCTCGGCGACCTCTACCAGAGGCTGCCGGACGCGCAGGCGATCCAGACCATGGCCAAGGCGCTGGAGCTGGGCGTCACCCTGGTCGACACCTCGCCGCTCTACGGCCACGGCCTGTCCGAGCACCGCTTCGGCCAGGCGCTGCGGCCGCGGCCGCGCGACAGCTACGTGCTGTCGACCAAGGTCGGGCGCTACTTCGTGTCGCCGGGGCGCGGCGGGGTCGACCGCGGCACCTGGGCCGGCGGGCTCGAGTTCAACCCGGTGTTCGACTACAGCTACGACGGCGCCATGCGCTCCTTCGAGCAGAGCCTGATGCGCCTCGGCATCTCCTCGGTCGACATCCTCTTGATCCACGACGTCGACATCTGGACCCACGGCTCGCGCGAGGCCTATGAGCAGCGGCTGCAGGAGGCGCTGGCCGGGGCCACCAAGGCGCTGCTCAAGCTGCGCGAGGAGGGCGTGGTCAAGGCGATCGGCGTCGGCGTCAACGAGGTCGAGGCGTGCATGCGCTTCGCCGAGGGCGGCGATTTCGACTGCTTCCTGCTGGCCGGGCGCTACACGCTCTTGGAGCAGACGGCGCTCGACGACTTCCTGCCGCTGTGCCAGCGCCGCAACATCGGCATCATGCTGGGCGGGCCGTACAATTCCGGCATCCTGGCCACCGGCGCCGTGCCCGGCGCCCGCTACAACTACAAGGAGGCGCCGCCGGAGATCCTGGAGCGGGTGGGCCGGATCGAGGCGGTGTGCCGCCGCCACGGCGTGCCCTTGCCGGCGGCGGCGATCCAGTTCCCGCTGGCCCATCCGGTGGTCGCCTCGATGATCCCGGGCGCGGTGAAGCCGGAGGAGGTGGAGCGCAACCACGCCCTGATCGCCACGCCGATCCCGGCCGAATTCTGGGCCGAGCTGAAGCGCGAAGGCCTGGTGCGCGAGGACGCGCCGGTTCCGGGCTGAGCCCGATGGGAGGGCATGGATGGCTGAGCGACATCTCGTTCCCGCGGCGGGCGGCGCCGGGCTGGTCCTCAAACGCGGGGAGCGGCTTCGGATCATCGACACCGAGGGCGGGCAGACCGGGGACCTTCTCGCCTATTCGCTCGACGGCAGCGAGCGGCTGTCGAACGGCCGCAGCTTCGACTATGGCGGCAGGATCTATCTCTCGACCGGCGACGTGCTGTGGTCCGACCGCAGCAACCCGATGCTGACCATCGTCGAGGACCAGGTCGGCCGGCACGATTTCCTCTACGCGCCCTGCAGCCTCGAGATGTACCGCATCCAGTACGGGGTGAAGGACCATCACCCGAACTGCCATGACAATCTGTGCGCGGCGCTGCGCGAGCTGGGGATCGAGCCGCACCCGCTGCCGACCGCCTTCAACGTCTTCATGAATGTCGAGGTCACACCCGATGGCAGGCTGGTGATCGTGCCGCCACGGTCCCGCGCCGGCGACGCGATCGTGCTGCGGGCCGAGACGGACCTCGCCGTGGCGATCTCATCCTGCCCGGCGTCCACCTGCAACGGCGGCATACCGGCCCGGCCGCTGGCGATCGAAGTCCTGCCGGGCTGACCTCCATGCATCACCGCAGGAGCGCTCGGGCTGCACGTGCCGCGGCATGCGCGTATCCGGATTTCCTGTGCAGGAGAATCTGGGTGACCGCACCGTCGATGAGGACCATCAAGCTCTGGGCCAGCGCTGCGGAATCATCACGGCCCTCTGCCTTCAAGCTCTCGGCAAGCCAGTTTTCGAAGCTCGCCTTATGCGAACGGGCAATCAGGATGGCCGGATGCCCGGGCGCATTGGCAAGCTCGCCCGTCGCCCGCACGAATCCGCACCCCTTCCATTCCGGCATATCGGCACGGCGGCCGAGGCGCCGAAATATGCGCTCGAGGCGTTCCAGGACCGTACCCTCGACGCCCGCCCATCGTTGGAAGCGTTCCAATGTCGGTTGGCTTCTGGATTCGAGATAGGCCGCGAACAGCTCGTCCTTCGAACGGAAATGATAGTAGAGCGTCTTCTTGGTGATCCCGGCCTTGGCCGCGATGTCATCGACGCCCACCGCGCGGAAGCCCTCTCCATAGAACAGGTCGTCCGCAGCTGAGAGGATCTCCAGGCGCGTATCTCGTGCACTACGGGCCATGGGAGTTGTCCCATCGACGGTTGAGCGGGTTGCCCTGCGGGACGGCGCCGCGCCATCCCGATGCGGAAGAAGTATACCGACCAGTGAGTATACAAGGCCGCCCCGATCGCGCAAGGCTGCCCTGGATACGGTGGCCGCAGCTCTCCAACCGCGTGGAGGAAGGGATCATGTCCCCATCGGCGGGCAATACTCACACTGGCTACTGGACGTCGGCCGTGATCGTCGTGCTGGCCTCGGCGGCTGCGATCCTCTCGATCTCGATGGGGCTGAGGCAGAGCCTGGGGCTCTTTATGGAGCCGATGGTCCAGGCCGGCACTGTCTCGGTGGCTGCATTTGGCTTCGCCATGGCGGTGCAGAACCTGGTCTGGGGCCTTGGCCAGCCCTTCATGGGCGCGCTCTCCGACAAGTATGGCGGGACGTTCGTGATCATCGGGGCCGCTGTCCTGTTCGCGGCCGGGCTCGCGCTGACGAGCATGGGCACCGGGTTCGGGCTCTATGTCGGGGGAGGGCTGCTGACCGGGATCGCTGTGGCCGGCGCCTCGCACGGGGTCCTGGTCGGAATCCTGTCACGCATTGCCGCCCCGCAGATTCGTGCCGCCGTCATCTCGATTCTCGCTGCGGCCGGCTCTCTCGGCACCTTTGTCCTGGCGCCGCTGGCGCAATTCCTGATCGAGAGAGTGAACTGGCAAGATGCGCTTCTGACATTCGCCGGCCTGGCCGCCACGATGGCCGCCTTCGCATTCGCTCTCAGCCCTCGACCCCGGGCCGATATCGCCCCCTCGGCGCCCAAGGCGAATGCCGTCGCGGCGATCCGTCAGGCTCTGTCCCATCCAGGCTATGTCGCGATGACGATCGCGTTCTTCGCCTGCGGCTTTCAGTTGATATTCGTCACGACGCACCTGCCCAAATATGTCGCCATCTGCGGCTTGCCGCCATCGGTCGGCGCTCAGGCCATCGCTCTCATCGGCGCGTTCAATGCCGTCGGCACGTTGGTGGCGGGCCATCTCGGCGCGCGCCACGGAAACAAGCGGGTCCTGGCTGCGATCTATCTGCTGCGGACGCTTGCGATCAGCGTCTACGCCTTCGTGCCCGCCACGTTCGAGAGCACGCTGCTGTTCGGTGCCGCGATGGGCTTTCTTTGGCTGAGCGTGATTCCGCCGGTGAGCGGCTTGCTCAACGCGATGTTCGGGCCAACGAACTTTGGCGCGCTTTTCGGCGTGATGTTCGTCAGCCACCAGATCGGCGCCTTCCTCGGGGCCTGGCTCGGCGGGCTCGCCTTCGACGCGAGTGGCAGCTATGGGGCCGCGTGGCTTTCGCTTGTCGTCGTGGGCGGATTGGCAGCCGCAATCCAGTATCTCATGGACGACAGCCCTCGGGTGCATCCCGCCTGAGACCGCAGCGGCCGCACGCAAGTCTCGGTGCTGTCGGCAATCATCACTGCACGCGTAGGTGCAACCTCGTCCGCGCCCGTCACAGCAGCCCCAGGCTGCGGAAGCTGGAATGCCCCTTGCGGCCGACGATGACGTGGTCGTGCAGAGCGACGCCGACCGTCTCCAGCGCCCGCGCCACCGCCTTGGTCATCTCGATGTCCGCGCGGGACGGGGTGGGATCTCCGGACGGATGGTTGTGCACCAGGATCAGGGCGGAAGCGCCGAGCTCCAGCGCCCGCCGCGCCACCTCGCGGGGATAGACCGGCGCCTGGTCGACCGTGCCCTGGGCGGTGGCGTCGTCGGCCAGAAGCCCGTTCTTGCGGTCGAGATACAGCACCCGCACCTGCTCGGTGCCGCCGAACTTCATGGCGACGCCGAGATAGTCGAGGAGCGCCTGCCAGGACCCGATCACCGGCCGGTCGACGACCTGCTCCTTCAGCATCCGTTCGGCCGCGGCCTGCACCACCTTCAGGAGGGCGATGGTGCCGTCGCCCAGGCCCCCGCGCTGGGCCAGCTGCGCCGGGGTCGCCGCCAGCACCGCGCCCAGGCTGCCGAAGGTCGCGATCAGCTGCTTGGCCATCGGCTTGGTGTCGCGCCGCGGGATCGCCGCGAACAGCAGCAGCTCCAGGATCTCGTAGTCGGCGAGGGCGCCGGCGCCGGCCGTCAGGAAGCGCTGCCGCAGCCGGTCGCGATGGCCGGTGTAGGTGGGAACCGGGTCCGTCGCCTCCGGCGCTTCGGTCACGGCGCCCCCGACTACGAAACCGGATAGGGCGGCTGGGTGTGGCCGGCGGGGGACAGGGTGAAGATCTCCACCCCGTCCCTGGTGACGCCGACCGTATGCTCGAACTGGGCCGACAGGCTGCGGTCGCGGGTCACCGCGGTCCAGCCGTCGGACAGGATCTTCACCGCCCAGTGGCCGGCATTGACCATCGGCTCGATGGTGAAGATCATGCCTTCGCGCAGCACCAGCCCGTCGCCGCGCCGGCCGTAATGCAGGATGCTGGGCGGGGCGTGGAACACGCGGCCGACGCCGTGGCCGCAGAAGTCGCGCACCACCGAGAAGCGGTGCCCCTCGGCATAGCTCTGGATGGCGTGGCCGATGTCGCCCAGCGTGGCGCCCGGCTTGACCGCCGCGATGCCGCGCATCATCGACTCATAGGTCACCTCGATCAGCCGCTTGGCCTTGACCGCCAGCTTGTCGCCGGCGACGTACATGCGGCTCGAATCCCCGTACCAGCCGTCCAGGATCGGGGTGACGTCGATGTTCAGGATGTCGCCGTTCTCCAGCTTCCGGTCGCCCGGTATGCCGTGGCAGACGACATGGTTCAGCGAGATGCAGCTCGATTTCGGATAGCCGCGATAGCCCAGCGTCGCCGGCACCGCGCCGTGGTCGCGCATGAAGCCGTCGCACAGCTTGTCCAGCTCGTCGGTGGTGACGCCGGGGCGAACATGCGGGGCGATGAAGTCGAGGGTCTCGGCCGCCAGCCGGCCGGCACGCCGCATCGCCGCGAACTCGGCCTCGCCATGCAGGGGGATGTGGCCTTCCTCGCGGGTCTGGGGTTCCACCTCGGTCACGCTTTCTGTCCTGTCTCGCATCGCCTCTAGCCTATAGCACCGCCGCCGCGCGGTCGCCACCCGGCGGGATATGGGGGCGACTCGGCGGAACGCCGAGGGCCGGCGCCGCAGGACGGGCATGCGATGGCAGTCGGCTTGACTCCTTTTTATAACCAAACGATCATTTATAAACTAGCAAACCGATGGAGGAGACGATGCCGCTGCCGCTGAACGGAAGGATCGCCCTGGTCGCAGGCGGGACCCGCGGGGGCGGCCGCGGGATCGCGGGGGGGCTCGGGGCGGCCGGCGCCACCGTCTACGTCACCGGGCGCAGCATCCGCGGGCAGGCTTCGGAATACCGGCGGCCGGAGACGATCGAGGAGACGGCGGAGCTGGTCTCGGCCGCGGGCGGCCGCGGCATCGCGGTCCAGACCGATCATCTGGTGCCGGAGCAGGTCGAGCGGCTGGTCGCCCGCATCACCGAGGAGCAGGGGCGGCTCGACATCCTGGTGAACGACCTCTGGGGCGGCGAGACGCTGTTCGAGTGGAACAAGCCGGTGTGGGAGCACGACCTGCGGAACGGCCTGCGCCTGCTCGAGCTCGGGGTGCACAGCCATCTGATCACGGCGCATTACGCCCTGCCGCTCCTGATCCGGCATCCCGGCGGCCTCCTGGTCGAGGTCACCGACGGCACGGCGGAGTACAACGCAAACCACTACCGCCTGTCGCCCTTCTACGACCTCGCCAAGGTGTCGGTGAACCGGATGGCCTGGGCCCATGCCAAGGATCTGGCGCCGCACGGCGCCACCTCTGTGTCGCTGACGCCGGGCTGGATGCGGTCGGAGATGATGCTGGAGGCCTATCAGGTCACCGAGGAGACCTGGCGCGACGCCACGAAGGTCCAGCCGCATTTCATCATCTCGGAGACGCCGCGCTTCACCGGCCGCGCCGTGGCGGCGCTGGCGGCCGACCCGGACCGGGCGCGCTGGAACGGCCAGTCCCTCTCCAGCGGCCGGCTGGCGCGGGTCTACGGCTTCACCGATCTCGACGGGTCGCAGCCCGACGCGTGGCGCTACATCGTCGAGGTGCAGGACGCCGGCAAGCCGGCCGATGCCACCGGTTATCGCTAGATTCGGCCTGTCTCCCGGCGCGTCCAGGCGATAGCATCGCCCGGATTCACGCCAGGGCAGGACCATGACCGAGACGCGCATCGTGACCGCCGCCGTTCTGGTGATCGGCGACGAGATCCTTTCCGGCCGCACCAAGGACGCCAATATGGGCTTCCTGGCCGAGCGGCTGACCGAGCTCGGCATCCGCCTGCGCGAGGCGCGGGTGGTGCCGGACGACCCGGAGGAGATCGTGGCGGCGGTCAACGCGCTCAGGGCGCGCTACGACTATCTCTTCACCACCGGCGGCATCGGGCCGACCCATGACGACATCACCGCCGAATGCATCGCCCGCGCCTTCGGCGTGCCCCTGCTGCGCCACCCCGAGGCGGTGCGGCGGCTGGAGGCGCATTACGAGCCCGGCCAGCTGAACGAGGCGCGGCTGCGCATGGCGAACGTGCCGGAGGGCGGCGTGCTGATCGACAACCCGGTCAGCGCCGCGCCCGGCTTCCGCATCGGCAATGTCCATGTCATGGCCGGGGTGCCGCGGATCATGCAGGCCATGTTCGACGGCATCGCCCCCACCCTGGCCGGCGGCGACAGGGTGCTCAGCCGCACCGTGACCTGCGACCTCGGCGAAGGCGTGATCGCCGCCGGGCTCGGCGCCATCGCCGCGGTCTATCCGGAGCTCTCGATCGGCAGCTACCCGTATTTCCGGGCCGGCAGGTTCGGCACCAGCCTGGTGCTGCGCGGCACCGATTCCGAAAGGCTGTCCTCGGCCGCCGAGGCGGTGCGCTCCCTGGTGGTCTCGCTTGGCGGCACGGCCGGGCTCGATCCCGAGAAGAACGAATAGGCCAGCCCGATCAGCAGCGCGATGCCGAGCCAGGCGGCGAGATAGAGCAGGCCGCGGCCATCCCAGCCGCGGCGCAGCACGGCCGGCCCCACCAGGATCAGGGCGGCGACCAGCCAGACCAGGTGGATCCAGTCGAAATCGCTCATGCTCCGACAATGGAGGGCGATCCGCCCGCCGGCAAGCCGCATTCGGCTTGCGCGGCGGGCGGGGCCGGGCGATAGAGGCCCGGTGCGGACGTGGTGGAACCGGTAGACACAGCAGACTTAAAATCTGCGTCCCTCGGGAGTGCGGGTTCGAGTCCCGCCGTCCGCACCATCAACCCTAGGAAACCGTTGTAGCCCAAGAGATTGAGGGTTATCAAGGGGTTCGGTCGCGCCCACCGCTACAAAGGGCGCCGCAAATGGGCATCCCTATGACCGGCCTGAGACGAGCACCGAACAGCGACTGGTTCAGCCGCAAGGCGATCCCCGAAGATGTCCGCGAGGCGTACCGTCTGGCGCACGGGGTAGGCCGTGAGGAGCGCTTTCGCCGTCCTGGGTCTCTCCCCCAGGCGCGGGCCGTGGCCGAGTTGCGGGATTGGGATGCGGAGATATCGGGCCGGATTGATGCCCTTCGTGCTGCCCGTGAGGGGCGCGGGCGGGACCTGACCAAGCGCGAAGCGCATGCCCTGGCCGGGGATTGGTACGGCTGGTTCATCGCCCAGCATGAGGATGAGCCGGGTGAGCCCGAAGGCTGGGAAGTCCATGCCGAGAGGATCACGGACGCTTACGCCCGGTTCGCCCCGGTGAACAACGACCGCCCCGCAGCCGATCAGGGGTGGACGACCAAGCCAGCCGTGCGGCGCCACGTCCGCGCCGTGGTCTCCCAGATCACAGATGCGCAACGCTTCCTCGCCGAACGGGGGGAGGTGCTGACTGATGCGGCCGACGCCCTGTTCCTGGACGTGCTGGAGGAGGAGGCGATAGCGGCTTTCGCCCTGCTGGTGCGGCGGGCCGGCGGTGACTACGGCCGAGACCGGCGGCCGGGCAGGTTCCCGACAGCGGCCCCCCAAGGTGCGCATATCCCAGTGGCCGGCGGCCCCCAAGAGCCCGCTAAGGGCACCGCGAAAATGGCGGGCATGGATTGCCGGAAGCTATTCGCGGCCTGGGTCAAGGAACGGCGGCCGGCCCCGTCCACCGTGAACCGCTGGCGTTCTGTCTTCGATGCCCTCGACAAGGCCCATGGCGAGCGCGATGCAGGGACCATCACGGAAGCCGATGCGAGGGCCTGGGCGGACACGCTGGTTACGCCTGAGCGGTCGCCCAAGGTCGCCAACGAGGTATGGCTAAGGGCCGCTTCGGTTGTCTTCGGGTGGGCAGCGAAGCGAAAGACCGTCATCACCAATCCATTCGCGGGGATCACCATCGCCGCGCCCAGGTCGACGCCGAAGCTGCGCGAGCGGGAATTCCGTGAGGACGAGTGGTCGGTGATCCTCCGAGCCTCCCTGGCGGACGCTGCACGGCCCGTGAAGCCCGGCCCGAAGCGTTCCCAGCACAAGGCATTGGCGCGGCGCTGGGTGCCTTGGCTCTGCGCCTACACGGGCGCCCGGCCGGGGGAGGTCACGCAGCTTCGCGGTGAGGATGTGAAGCAGCACCGGCAGGGCTTCTGGTACATCCGCATCACGCCCGAGGCGGGCACCGTGAAGGGCGGGGCAGCACGGGAGGTGCCGTTGCATCCCCACGTCATCGCGCAAGGCTTCTTGGCCTTCGTGGAGGAGGCAGGCCCCGGCCCGTTGTTCTACGATCCTCAGGCAGCGGCAAAGGTCCCCGCCATTGATGATCCGACCAAGCCCAGCCGGCCCCCGTGGGTGATGGCACGGCAAAAGCTTGGTGAGTGGGTGCGAGACCTGGGCATCACCGACAAGGGTATCAGCCCGAACCATGCATGGCGCCACACGTTCAAGCAACGGGCGGCTAGGGCCGGCATTGAGAAGCGCATCCGGGATGCCTTCTGCGGCCACGCCCCTGCGACCGTAGGGGACCGGTATGAACAGCCGACGCTAGAAGACCTAGCCAAGGCCGTTGGCCAGTTCCCCCGGTACGACCTGGAATAGGCCGTTCGCCGCCGTTGCGGTCCCCCCTTCCGGCCGCCTAGCATCACCTCCGGGAAACCGGACGGGCCTGGGCCACAACCCGTCAACGGCGCGTCATGGTTCCCCTCGGGGAGGATCGGGCGGGACTGAGATTGCGGCTGCACCTAGTGCTCTGCAACCTGCCCGATCCGCTCCCCTCAACCGCCCGGACAGGGCCGCGGGCTGGGCCGCTACGGTTGCTGCTGCTGCGTCTGGGCAGTCCCCTTCTTCGGCTCCCTAGGCAGCCGCCCGGTCCGCGGATCGAGCCCATGCCGTGCGCAATACGCTGCCCGTTCCGCCCTCGCCTGGGCCATCCCCTCGGCCGTCACCTGGTCCCGATCCCGCCCGGCCGCGACCTGGGTCTCGATCCAGGCTTTCCAGCGGTCGACCCGTTCGGCCTGAGCGGCCAGGAACGCGGCATGGGCGGCACCATCAGCCGCCCGGAGCTCGGCCTGTAGCTGCGCCTTGGTCTTGGGCTTGTCCTTGGAAATGATGGTCCACGCTGCCCGTGTCCGTACCGTCCCGGTCCTGGCGTCACCCTCACCCCGCGCGTTGACCTTCTTCAGGGTGATGTTCGACCGGCGCAGGTCGGTGCGATCCGCCGCTGCGTACACCAGCTTCTGGTTCGGGGTGGCGCCGAGGATCAAGCGGCCCACCTGGACCACCTTGCCGGCATGGTAGGCCCGCACGACGGAAGCGCGGTAGGTGCCGCTGGTCACCTCCGTGAGGTACCAATTCGGGGTCACCCCACGGGCTGCTAGGGCATCCCAATCGGCGCGGTCGAGGGTGGCGGTGCCGGCCCCGTTGGCGAGCGGAACGAGGACGACGGGTTTGCCGCGTTCATCGGTCGTGAAGGTCGGTGGACGCAAGGCGCTTATGGACCGGCCGGGCTTGAACTTCGGGCTCTGGGCGGTCGTGCTGGTCATAGGTGATCGGTTCCTGTCGGATGTCAGTTCATGGGGGGGAGAGGAGGGACCGGGGACGGGCCTAGGCGGATGTACCCCCGTCCTCGCCGTCCAACTCCAGCCCCTCAGACTGTGCGGTTTTCATCCCGTAGAAGGGGTTCCGGCCCATCCTGAAGGGCCACAGGGCGCAGCCTGTGGCGGTGCACTTCCGGGCCTCGCTGGCGTCACCTCCCGAGCAACCGAGGCAGTGCGCCCGAATGGCCTTCATGGGGCTGGTGGGGCGACCGTCCTGCGACATTGAGACGGGATCGAGGGTGCGCGGATCGGCGCCGATCAGTTCCCCGCCATCGATGGCGTAAGGGCTGGGCATGAGGAGCGGCGAGGTGCGGTCTTGGCTCGGCAGAGCCTGCGCGCTGGTGTAGGTCAGGCGTTCCTTGATCATTGGTGTCGTGTTCCTTCAACGAGAAAACCCGCCTCGGCAGGACCGGGCGGGCTGGGGGTGGTGTCGGGTGTCGTGGTGGTCGAGGCTCGCCCTAGCGGGCTGCGCGCTAGGACGGTCGATGGTGCTCTGAGGTGCCTATGTGGCTGCCAGAGTAGGAGCGTCCGTCCTGGCGCTTACCGGGACACGGGAAAGGGCATCCTGCACCGCCTCCTCCCAGGCGCCCTCTACGGCCTCGGCGAAGGCATCATAGAAACGACCGTCCGCCGTCTCGTCCGAGAGGCAGGGTCGATCCGAGAACGTCCACTCCACAGCCGTCCCGGCCCCGAACGTCCCGTCTGCCAGGATCTCGGCGGTGGCCTTCACGGTCATCGTGACAGCGCCCGGAAGGAGGGCCGTACGGGTCACCTCGGCGGTGCTGAGGGAAGGCGCCCCGGTTGGCTTGGTCCCGTTCCAGCGGTGGTAGTCGCCCCGGTTGCGGAGGCTGATAGCCATAGGGGATCTCCTGTTGTAATGGTGGCCGGCCGCCCGCCGGACATGGGAAAGGCCGCTCCCGGTGACCCCGCGAGCTTCGCGAACTACAGGAGGCGGCCCGAATGGGTGATCGTCGAGGTGGCCAGAACCGGCTTGGGGCTAAAAAGCCTTGTGGATCAAGGACTTTTACGACACCCCCTATAGAGCTTCCCTGAGGTTATGCAGAGGGTGATGGCCGTTATTAGTCCTCCTCCCTAAGAGAGAACCCTAGGAAGGTTGTTGTTGCTGGTAGTCTCACCAGCCCAGGCTTTCGCCCTCAGTTACTCAACCTCGACCGCACCCTCGGCACCTGTATGAAGGATGAAGAGGTGCAGCATCAGCCCCCGGATGCGAGGCACTAGGCTTTGTGGAACGATCAGGCAGTCATGGACTGGCAGACCAATCCACCCACGGTCTCTTAGGATCAGCAGTAGTTCGACCATCAGGTTGCTCTCGGTGAACTGAAGCTGATGGCCGATGCCCCTATAGAGAAGCGGAACGATTGGCTTGTGGGCTTGCTCAATTGCGGCCCTCACCCGCCAGAGGGGCGGAGGATCAACGAACATCTCCCTCACTTCATCCGGCCATTGGGGGAGCCCGGTCTTGGCGCTGGACTTCTCCACAATCGTCTTGTCGAAGGTCATTGCGGCAATCAGCTTCTTGATGGCTGGTCTCGGCCACTGCGCCAGGGCGCCGATGCTGTACGGGTCGCCGGCCGGGAGGGTGGCACCCACCTTGCCGTAGAGCATGCGGAGGCTGGCGGCGTTGTAGTCCAGCCCTACCACCGGCTCACCGTTGATCCTCAGCGCCCGCCGTTCGACCTTGGACATGCCCTGCCAGTGGCCCCCGAAGAGGCGACCACCGGATGTGAACGAACTGTTCGTGAAGCGACGACGAAGGCGGCGGTAGCTGGTGTCGATGCGGTCGGCCCCAGGCGCAGCCGGGTCGATGCTGATATCCGCCTCGGCCAGCCATGCGTTGATGCTCTGCACCTCAGACCGCAGCCTCTCGGTGGTAGCGTCGTCCTGGTAGTCCAGCAGCGATCCCCGGTTCCCGTCCTCGTCCCGACCGTCACGCAACAGCACTAGCTCCTGCGTCGGACACAGATCGAAGTCAGACAGCCGCAGACCGGCCAGCCGGTCGAGTAGGGCCGCACCTGGATATACCTCAGTCATCGTTCCGGGCGTACCCGAAGATCCGCCCCACGAGCCCTTCACCATTCGGCAGAGGGCCACGTCTGGCCGAGCCATCACGGCCAGCAGATTAGGCAGCGTCGAGCCTAGCCAAGGCGGCGTGTAGCGATCTGACCGGCGGCACAGAGCATCGCGGCGCAGGGTCATCCAGATGCCGGCGTTATCCTCCCCCGTCTCCAGGGCGCGGTAAGCGAGGTCGGACACGATGGCGGTGACCAGGGAGACGAATGCCTTCCGATCAGCAGGCCGTCTATCGCGCTTACGCGGGCGGTTGGTGGCCTCGGCTCCCTCGATCAGTCCGATAGAGGTCTCGATCAGGGACCGTGAGGCGGCGGCTATGGGGAGCCGGTAGGGTTCGAAGGGACGAGAGCGCGTGGCGGCGTCCTCGCCTCGGCTAGGCTTGGGCATGGTGGATCTCGTGAGGGTGGCGTGAAGGGCAGCCCGAAGGTGCCGGCGCGGGCGGTGATCGGTCGTGTCAAGGCGGGCTTGACTGGTCGGGGAAGCGTCGGGGTTGGGTGAGCCCTGCTTCGGAGAAAAACTAATCCAGGCGGGGTGCCTGACACGGATGGTGCCCGTAGGTGACCATCGTGGCTTGCGAGAGAAGGCGCCGCCCCCTCCACCCGCGTAGGGCAGAGAGGGCGAGACAGTCACCACCACGATGACGAACACCAGCCCCTGAGCCGGCTGCTGCAGGGGCGGGGCTAACGGGGACATTTGGAACGCCCGGCCCTTGGTCCCCGCTTCGGGGATCTTACGTGCATGTTTGGAACCCGCAGGTAACCGCTGTCGGGGTCTACCATGGGGGTTTGGAAACGCCCGACCAGCGGCACCCTCTCCCTAGCGTAGGAGTTTGGACGCTGTCCGGGTCGTCACCGGGGTCTTACGGGGCGATTTGGAAAACTAGGGCGGCTGTTGCCGGGGGTCTATCGTGCCGGTTTGGAACAGCCAGCCCAGCGGCACCCGTCTTCTCTAACGGGGCAGTTTGGAAGCGCCACGGCCCGGAACCCCAGGTGGCGCCTTGCCTCTCAGGGCCGAGCGGCGAGCACCACCACGGCGCCCGAAAAGAGACGCCCGGCGCGATCCTCAGGGGGACCGGCCGGGCTGTACTGGGCCATAGTCAGGGTCAATCGGTCAGCCGGCGGGCGCCTTCTCCCACGCGGCAAGCGCGGCCTCGGCCTTGGTCGGATCACCCTCGATCCTCCAGACCACGGCACGGGTTAGTCCGGTCTCCTTCGCGATGGCGCTATGGCCAGCACCTTGGGCTAGCATGTCGCGCACCTGATCAAGCTGCGCTCGGGTGAAGGACGGCTTGCGGCCGAGGTACTTGCCCTCGGCCTTCGCCTTCGCGTGCTCGATGCCGGCCCGCTGCGCTTCCTTCGTGGCCTCGGCCTGGGCCTGCGCGGTCGCCGCCATGAAGCCGATCAGGGCATCCCGAACGGCCTGCTGGATCGGATCGGCCGTGGCCCCGTCGAAGACCATCCGGTTAATGACGGTCTTCACCACCACGCCCCGGCGCATCAGCTCCCGGATGGTGTCGGTCACGTCCTGGTAGTTCCTGCCCAGCCGGTCGACCCAACGCACCACCAGCACGTCACCCGGCCGCAGGATGTCGAGCAAGCGGGCACCACCCGGCCGGTGAGCAAAGGCCGTGTTCACACCCGACACTCCATGGTCCTCCACCACCCGGTCAATGGTGAAGCCCGCCGCCTCGGCCTGGGCCTTCTGGTGCGAGATGGTCTGATCGGCGGTGGACACCCGAGCGTAAAGGATGTGCTGGGTCATGGTCTGCAAGCCCGTTCGTTGAGGTTATGCTCGCAGAGATAGATGCTCGAAAGGCTGATGTCAATCCTAGCGAGCACGTTTGCGAACGCTTCCTGGGTGCTCACTGAGGTATACCCTAACGGGCAGACTGGGCAGCGAGGGCTAACGTCGGCATTTGGAAACTTCCCGCGGGATCAGGGACTTACCGGGCGTACTCGTAGGTGGCCGTTACGACCTCCTTCGCGACCATCGGGGCCGGGATGGTCTCGGCATACCCCTCGACCGCTGCGGGGCATGCCCCTGTAACCCAGGCAATCCGCGCCCCTGATGCCCAGCCCCTCACGCAGATCATGCTGCCTCCCAGCCGGGGACCATGATGCCCGGCCGATCTGCGTCCCCCCACGCCACCGAAAAGGGCCCCGGAGGGGGGTAATCCCGCGCGCGCTATGTAATTGGATGCCCTCTCAGGCGCGGCGCCCGTTTCAAGTCGTAGGGTAACAATGTTGCTCAACGGAATAGGCCCGCCGGGGTGATCTCGAAGGCTGCCACGCTGGCCCCGAACGGGCCTCCGGGGCCGCCTACTCTCTCGGGGCATTCTCGGGGCGCGGGCCGCTCCCCCGCATGATCTCTTCGATGGTCTGCGCCAGCGCCCTCCCGCGCTCCGTGAGGAATACCTCGCGCTCCCTGCGGTCATCCGCGCTCTCCCGCGTGAGGAGAAGCCCGTGGCCTGCGACCGGAGCGGCCTTGCCGCCTTCGCCAGCTCCCGAGCCTCGGGCACCGGCTAGCACCTGGACATAGCGGGACAGCATCGATTTCGTCGCTCCAGTCTGTTGGATGAAGAAGCTCAATGTCCTGCCCTCATGCCGGGCCGCGAGTAGCAGCACGTAGGCGCACGTCAGTGTCATGCCGGGGTCTATCTGGCGTAGTTCCCTGACAAGTCGAATGGCTCGCGCTAGCCCCTCGGTCATCACACCTCCTCATCTAGCCGCCGACTGCGTGGCAGCGGGCAGGTCCGAAAATGCGGAACGGCGCCTCCGAAGCGGAAGACGCCGCGCGCTGCTGCTGCTGGGTTGGGAACTAGTGGGCGGACGATGCCTCTACGGCGCCTCGGGCGGCCGTAGGGTGGCGATGAGATAGCCGGCCGGGAGCCCGAAGAGGCATCCCAGGATTGCGCCTAAGGTGAACCACATGGTCAGGCCACCACCGGGCGGGCGGGAAAGCACCGCAGGCCGAAGGCGGGGCAACTGCGGCACGTACCCGCGAAGATGCGGGCTTCACCAGTGGCTAGGCAAGGGGAGCCCGCGCAGGCTTTCTGCATGGCCTTCAGGTCATCGGCGGGGGCAACGGGGGTCGGCTCCCGATCATCGGGGGCTTCACCCGGCCGGGTGGGTGAACAGCCGATGGCGAAGGCGGGGCACCTACGGCAGGCACCGGAGAAGGTGCGATCCCCTCCGGTGACGGTGCAGGGGGCGGCCGGGGTGGTCTCGATGGTCTCGACGTGCATATTCGCTAGTCCCTTGGCTGCGTGGTTGCTCGACCAGGGGCCTTGCCGGGCCCACCAAGAGCCGCTACAAATAGCGTCTAGTGAGCGACCAAGAACCCCAGTCTTTCCAAGGGTTTACGGTGTTTCCGCGGGTCTCCCGCCGTCCGCACCAGATCCGTCCATCAGGCCGCCATGGCGTGGCAGGACCGGGCGCAGCGCCGGCAGGCATCGACGCAGTCCTGCATCTCGCCGATGCGCTCGCAATCCGCGGCGCAGGCGTCGCAGATCTCGGCGCAGGCGGCGCAGACGCGCCGGTGGTGCTCGGTCCCGGTCAGCATGACGTCGGCCGCGCTGCGGCAGATCTCGGCGCAGGCGGTCATCAGCCGGAAGTGCCGGGGTTCGACATGCGGGCCGCCCGCTTCGAGGCAATGCGACATCGCGGTCGACAGGCAGGTCTGGTGGCAACGGGTGCATTCGTCGATGCACGCGCGGATCTCTGCGGAAAGATGATGCATGGAATCGCTCCGTGACTGGTGATTTCAGGGGGTAGGGGAGCGATCAGGGGCGTGGAGGCGGGCTGGGACCGCTGATCTCGATGCCCTCCTCCGATGTGTCGGCGGGACGGATGACGCCGGTCGGCGTCAGATCCGGCGGCGGCACCGGGGCGTCGTCGGCGGCCAGGGCCGGGACGCACAGCATGCCGCAGCAGGGGGAGGAACGGGCGCCGCCGTGATGGCCGGGGGCGGCCGGATGCTGCGAGCCCGCCGCGACGAGACAGGCGCCACCGTCGTGCCCGGCATCCGCGGCCGGTGCCGCCGCCGGGCCCAGGCCGAAGCCGAGGGCCGCGGCCAGCGACAGGGCCGTGAGCAGGCGGCGCAGCAGGAGTCCGGCAGAACGCCCCACGGGCGACCTCGCTTGACGATTCCCCTGATCAACGGGGCGACCGGGCGATCGGTTCGGCCGCGGGCGGGTCGATTCTGCAGCCTGCCGAACCGCTCCATGGCGTCATGACGTCGCGATTGCCGATCCGTCTCGCCATCCCGTCCGCCCATGCGGACGGGCAAGCGCCGATGCATGGAAGCCGCAGCCGTTGCCTATGCCGCTCAATCCCGCGACGCCGCCTGCAGCTCGATCCGGCACGCCGTCTCCGAGCCGCAGCCGGTGCATCTCAACGCCAGCTCCAGCCGCAGCAGCCGGGCTTCCTTGCCGAAGCGCCGGATCAGCCACCGCCGGTCAGCTTCCGCCGGCGGTTGCAGCGCCCGCACCGCGCCGTGATGGCGGTGCCGGAGGAGATGTCGGACAGCCGGATACCGACATCCCAATTGTCCTGGACGCGCTCCCTCACCGCAGGCACTGGCGGCTCTTCCCCGAGGCCGCCGGCGGAAAAGGGCCGGGGATGCGCCCCGCTGCCGCGAAGGCGGTGCGGAGGTCCTCGCTGAAGGGGCCCTTACGGTGCTTCATCGCTGTCCGAGGCTCCGGTCCATCGAATGTTCGCTAAATGTTCTAATCCTTCTGCAGGCCGGAGGCGAGCCGGTCGCGGGCCGATCGCCGCAGGCGCCGGCATGCCGTCATCACAACCGCGCATTGGCCGGCCCGGCCCGGAACGGGTTTCCTGTCCCCAGGGGCGTGGTCAAGCTAGCGACAGGGAATGAAGAACCGGAGGATTTTCTAGCTTTCTAATCCGGGCATCAACGAATCGGCAGGCGAGCTTCAGACTCTGGCGCCCCTTGCCTCCGGGTCCCGAGAGCCGCTCTCTCCGGAGCCGCTCTCGGGGTCTGCGGAGCGCTCAGAAGAACCGGTTCACCGGCCGCGGCAGGCCCAGATGGTCGCGCAGCGTCGTGCCCTCGTATTCCATGCGGAACAGGCCGCGACGCTGCAGCTCCGGCACCACCCGGTCGACGAAGTCGTCGAGGCCGCCGGGCAGGTAGGGGAACATCACGTTGAACCCGTCCGAGCCGCGCGATTCCAGCCATTCCTCCATCTCGTCCGCGATCGTCTGCGGCGTGCCGACGAAGGCCAGGCCGGCATAGCCGCCCAGGCGCTGGGCCAGCTGGCGCACGGTCAGCCCCTCGCGCTCCGCCAGCTCGAGCACCCGCTCGCGGCCGGTCTTGCTGGCGTTGGACTCCGGGATCGGCGGCAGCTTGGCGTCCGGGTCGAAGCCGGAGGCGTCGGTGCCCAGCGCGATCGACAGCGAGGCGATGGCGCTCTCGTAATGCACCAGGCTGTCCAGCGTCGCCCGCTTGGCCCGCGCCTCCTCCACCGTGTCGCCGACCACCACGAAGGCGCCCGGCAGGATCTTCAGATGGTCGCGGTCGCGGCCGGCCCTCTCCGCCCGGCCCTTCACATCGGCATAGAAGCGCTGGCCGGCGGCGAGGGTGGAGCCGGAGGCGAACACCACCTCCGCCGTCTCCGCCGCCAGCTGCCGCCCGGCATCGGACGCGCCGGCCTGCACGATCACCGGCCAGCCCTGCGGCGGCCGGGCGATGTTCAGCGGTCCGCGCACCGACAGGTGCGGCCCCTTGTGGTTCAGCACATGCAGCTTGGCCGGGTCGAAATAGATCCCGGCCTCGACGTCGCGGATGAAGGCGTCGTCGGCCCAGCTGTCCCACAGCCCGGTGACCACGTCGTAGAACTCGCGGGCGCGGTCGTAGCGCTCGCCGTGCTCCATATGCTCCTCGAGCCCGAAGTTCAGCGCCGCGTCCGGGTTCGAGGTGGTGACGATGTTCCAGCCGGCGCGGCCGCCGCTCAGATGGTCCAGCGAGGCGAAGCGCCGGGCGATGTGGTAGGGCGCGTCGAAGGTGGTCGACGCGGTGGCGACGAGGCCGATCCGCTCGGTCGCTCCGGCCAGGGCCGACAGCAGGGTGAAGGGCTCGAAGGACGTCACCGTGTGGCTGCGCTTCAGCGCCTCCAACGGCATGTTCAGCACGGCCAGGTGATCGGCCATGAAGAAGGCGTCGAACTTGCCGCGCTCCAGCGTCTGGGCGGCGCGCTTGAGCAGGGGGAAGTTGAAGTTGGCGTCCGGCGTGGCGCCGGGATAGCGCCAGGCGCCGGTGTGGATGCTGGCCGGGCGCATGAAGGCGCCGAGATGCAGCTTGCGGTCGCGACTCACAGGTCACCTCTCGCCCGTTGGGGCGGGTTGCGGGCAGTGTCCTAGGCGGCGCGGCGGCATTCTGGCCGGGATCGGCCGGGTTGCGCAACGGCACGCATCGACTCGCGGTCGGGCTAGGGCCGCGGGCGCAGCCATGCCACCACCGACCGCGCGGCGGCCAGGCCCAGGACGATCAGCGGCACGATCAGGACCAGCGCCACCTCGGCGACCAGCGCGCCCGCCGCGCCCCTGATCGCCAGGGCCAGGAGCGGATAGTCCGAGGGGCGGACGACCGTCACGCTGAACACCCCCCAGGCCACCGCGGTCACGACCGTGACCAGCCTGATGGCCCAACGATTCGGCTTGATGATCACGGTCAGCAGGCAGGCGGCCAGAACCAGCGGATTCTTCACCGTAGTCAGGAAATGCAGGAAGATCTCGTGGGTCCCCATTACGCCGATCTTGTCGCGCCGGGGCCGATCGATCCATCGCAAACGGATGCCGGGATGGATGCGGCTGTCCGGCCGAACGGCGGCCCGGCTAGCGCCCGGCGGCCCGGCCGGGCCGGCGGTTCAGGGTATCCAGGGCCCGCCGCTGCACCTCGGCCGAGGCCAGGGCGGCGAGGGTCAGCAGGCAACGCCGTTGCTCCTCGTCCAGGATCCGCGGCACATGGTCGATGACGCAGAGCGACCCCAGGGCGAAGCCGTCGGCGTCGACCACCGGGGCTCCCGCATAGAAGCGGAAGGCAGGCCCGCCGGCGACCGCGGGATTCGCCCTGAACTCCGGATCCAGGGCCAGGTTCTCGACCGCGAACACCCCCTTCTGCAGGATGGTGCGGTTGCAGAAGGCCCAGCTGCGCGGCGTCTCGGTCATGTCCAGCCCCTGCCGCGACTTGAAGACCTGGCGGGTCGGAGTCAGCAGCGTCAGCAGGGCGACCGGCGCGTTCAGGCAGCGGCCGGCCAGCCAGGTCAGCCGGTCGAACGCCTCCTCCGGCGGGGATTGCGCCAGCCCGCACCGGTCGAGCGCCGCCAGGCGCTGGTTCTCGTTCGCCGCCAACGGATAGGGCGGGGCGGGATCGCCGGTGCCGGGGGGCGGAGCCTGGTCGCGCAGCATCTCCCGCACGGCGTCCGGCAGCTGCCGCAGCGATGCCAGGCCGGCGCGGCCGACCGCCAGGAAACGGGTTCCGGCCAGCGCGGGGTTGGCCGTCAGGCTGCGCAGCAGGGCCGTCCGTTCCGGATCGCCATCCTCGAGATCGACGACCACGGCGGCCGGCCGGCGGGCGCCGATGGCGACGGCGGCCGCATGGACGTCGTCATGGCCGTCGGCCAGACATTCCCCGACGCCGCGCAGGGCCTCTTCGTACCCGGCCAGCCGATCGGGCGGCGCCACCACGACAACCAGGGCGGAGGATGCCGCCGGGGCCGGGTCGGGGCCGGCGACCAGGGCCTCGACATCGGCGCGGTACACCCGGCGGTGGCCGCCCGGCGTCTTCCATGAGGTCAGCGTCCCGCCCTCGATAAGCAACTGGGCCGTGCGGACGGAGATGCCCAGCAGCTTCGCCGCCTGCGCGGTGGTCAGGATGTCGGTCGGCATGCTCGGCAATCTTCTTCTCTGTCCCGTCTATCCGGTCGTCCGCGGCTTCGAACAGCCGGGATCTGAGCCGCTTCCAGAACTGGGCGCGCCGCGACCGGTTCGCCAGCCCGGATCGCAGGCCGTTACGATCGTAACCACTCTAGGCTTCAAGAGTCGATAGAATCAATATAATTGATAAATTTGATAGAGGCGCCTGTGGTTGTTCACGACCGTTGCAGCCGCCGGATTCGACAGGAAAGGACGATCATGGAGGACCTCGCGCTCCTCAGTCTCGGCGCCGCATCCGGCTGGCACGATGCTGCCGTCGCTGCCAACCAGGGACGACTGCGCTCGGCCCTGAAGCCCGGCTACGATTTCATCGTCTGCGGCTCGGGCTCCTCCGGCTCCGTGGTGGCTCGCCGCCTGGCGGAGGACGGGCAGGCCTCCGTCCTGCTGCTGGAGGCCGGCGGCACCGACGAGGTCGACAGCGTGCGGCAGGCGGGGCAATGGCCCACCAATCTCGGCACCGAGCGGGACTGGGGCTTCGAGGCCGAGGTCAATCCCGCCCTCAACGGGCGCCGGCTGCCACTCTCCATGGGCCGGGTGCTGGGCGGCGGCTCCAGCATCAACGTCATGGTCTGGGCCCGCGGCCACCGGAACGACTGGGAGCATTTCGCCGAGGCGGCTGGTGGTGATCCCGGCTGGGGCTATGACGCGGTCCTGGACATCTACCGCCGGATCGAGGACTGGCAGGGGACGCCGGATCCGCTGCGGCGGGGCACGGGCGGCCTGGTTCATGTGGAGCCGGCGCGCGACCCCCACCCGGTCGCCTGGGCGATGCTGGAGGGGGCGCAGTCGGCGGGCATCCCGACCTATGACGACCAGAACGGCGCGCTGATGGAAGGCGAGGGCGGCGCGGCCATCGCCAATGTCCGGATCCGCGACGGCCGCCGCCTGTCGGTGTTCCGCACTTATGCCTATCCGCTGATGGACCGGCCCAACCTCACCGTGCTGACCGGCGCGCTGGTCACCCGCATCCTGTTCGATGGCCGGCGGGCGGCCGCGGTCGAGATCCTGCACGAGGGGCGGACCCGGCGCATCGCGGCCGGCAGCGAGATCGTCCTCTCCCTCGGCGCGATCAACACGCCGAAGGTGCTGATGCAGTCTGGCATCGGCGATGCGGACGACCTGGTCCCCGCCGGCATCGGGGTGGTGCAGCATCTGCCGGGCGTCGGCCGGAACTTCCAGGACCACCTGTTCGTCCCGTGCGTGTGGGAAGCCCGAGAGCCGATCGTGCCCCGCAACAATGCGGCGGAGGCGACCTTCTTCTGGAAGAGCGACCCGGCGCTGGACACGCCGGACCTGCAGCCCTTCCAGCTCGAAGCCCCGTTCACGACGGCGGAGACCGCGCATCATGCGCCGCCGCCCGGCTCTTGGTCGATGCTGGCCGGCATCGTCCGCCCGCACAGCCGAGGCCGTCTGCAGCTGACCGGGCCCGGCCCGTCCGATCCGCTGAGGATCGAAGCCAACACCCTGTCCGCCCCGGCCGACCTGACGGCGCTGCTCCGTTCGATTGAGCTCTGCCGCGACATCGGCAACTCCGCCGCCCTGCGGCCCTTCGTCCGGCGCGAGGTGATGCCGTGTGTTCTGACAGGCGCCAGCCTGGAGGCCTTCGCCCGCGACGCGGCGGCGACCTACTGGCACCAGACCGGCACCGCCAGGATGGGCCGGGACGGCCTGTCCGTGGTCGACGGCCGGCTGCGCGTCCACGGCGTCGACGGGCTGCGCGTCGCCGACGGGTCGATCATGCCGCGGGTGACCACCGGCAACACCATGGCGCCCTGCGTGGTGATCGGTGAAAAGGCGGCGGCGTTCATCCTGCAGACGGGCAGCTGACCGGCCGCCTAGGATTCCACAAGCCGCGTCGGACCGCGCTGTTCAGCCTATGGCCGGGCCTCGTGCCCGGCCATGTCCGTTTCGGCCGTCCAAAGTCACTTGCAAAATGATAGTAATGGAATTATATGACTATCATCATTCAATAGTGGCGCAGACATCGCCATGCAGCGCAAGAGCTTCGGCAACCAGCAATGTCCCGTCGGCCGCAGTCTGGAGCGGGTCGGCGAATGGTGGAGCATCGAGATCCTGCGGGAGGCCTATTACGGCGCGACCCGCTTCGACGAGTTCCAGAAGGCCCTGGGCATCGCCCCCAATATGCTGACCCGGCGGCTGAACAGCCGGGTCGAGGCCGGCCTGCTGCGGCGGCGCCGCTACAGCGAGAAGCCGCCGCGCGACGAGTATGTGCTGACCGGGATCGGCCGCGACTTCCGGTCCGTGGTCTGGTCGCTGATCGCCTGGGGCAACCGCCATTTCGCGCCGGAGGGGGCCAGCGTCCAGCTGGTCGACCGCGAGACCGGCGCCGTCGCCGACCCGGTGCTGTTCGACCGGAACAGCGGCCGGATCATGACCCCGCGCGAGTTCAGGCCCGGCCCGGGCCCCGCGGCCGACGAGCGCACCCGGCACCGGCTGGCCCGCGCCGCTTTCATGCCCCAGGAGGCCATGCCGTGAACGCCATCGTCCTCGACCGCGACACCTCGACCCCCGTCCAGGCGCCCGTGGCGCGGAAGCCGCGGCTGACGAAGAAGCGTCTGGCCCTGTCCGGCCTGGCGTTGGCCCTCGTCCTGGGTGGCGGCTGGTACGGCCACAACTGGTGGACGGTCGGCCGTTTCTTCCAGAGCACCGACGACGCCTATGTCGGCGGCAACATCACCGTGATCGCACCGAAGGTCGCCGGCTTCGTCGCCACCCTGGCGGTGACCGACAACCAGGCGGTGCATGCCGGCGACCTACTGGTCAGGCTGGACGACCGCGACTATCGCGCGGCGCTGGCCAAGGCCGAGGCCGCGGTGGCGCAGCAGAATGCGACCTTGGCCAATCTCGATTCCACGTATCGGCTGCAACAGGCGGTGATCGCCCAGGCTCAGGCCGGTATCGCTGCAGCCGATGCCGAGATCGTCCGCACCCGCGACGACCAGGTGCGCTACCAGCAGCTCTCGGCCCGGTCCTTCGCCTCGGTCCAGACCTTCCAGAAGGCGGATGCCGATTACAAGCAGGCGGTGGCCGACGGCCAGAAGGCGCTGGCGACGCTGGAGGCGGCGCAGCGCCAGCTCGACGTCATCGACACCCAGAAGCAGCAGGCCCGGGCGGCGCTGGCCGCGGCCGTCGCGGACCGCGACACGGCGCAGCTCAATCTCGGCTACACCGAGATCCGGGCGCCGATCGACGGCACCATCGGCAACCGCGCCGCCCAGGAGGGCGCCTACGCCACAGTAGGGTCGCAGCTGCTGTCGGTCGTGCCCGCCAACGGCCTGTGGGTCGACGCCAATTTCAAGGAGACGCAGCTGGCCCAGATGCGACCGGGCCAGGCGGCGACGGTGACGGCCGACGTGCTGCCGAGCGAGGTGTTCCACGGCCATGTCGCCAGCCTGGCGCCGGCCACCGGCGCCCAGTTCAGCGTGCTGCCGCCGGAGAACGCGACCGGCAACTTCACCAAGATCGTGCAGCGCGTGCCGGTGCGCATCCTGCTCGACGGCGACGCGTCGGCCCTGGGCCGGCTGCGGCCCGGACTGTCGGTGACGGCATATGTCGACCAGCGGGAAGGGAAATGAGCGCCGCCGTAGCCCCATCGGGAGTCGCCGGGCTCACCGAGGGCCAGAAGATCTTCGCCTTCGCCGTGATGTGCGTCGGCTTCTTCATCGCCCTGCTCGACATCCAGATCGTCTCGGCCTCGCTGCGCGACATCGGCGGCGGCCTGTCCGCCGGCGTCGACGAGACCGCCTGGGTGCAGACCAGCTACCTGATCGCCGAGATCATCGTCATCCCGCTGTCCGGCTGGCTGTCGCGGGTGATGTCGACGCGCTGGCTGTTCAGCGTCTCCGCCGCCGGCTTCACCCTGACCAGCCTGCTGTGCGGCTGGGCCTGGGACATCAACAGCATGATCGCCTTCCGGGCGCTGCAGGGCTTCCTCGGCGGGTCGATGATCCCGACCGTGTTCACCGCCGCCTTCGCCTTCTTCCAGGGGCCGAAGGTGGTGGTTGCCGCCGCCACCATCGGCGCCCTGTCCTCGCTGGCGCCGACGCTTGGCCCCACCATCGGCGGCTGGATCACCGACAACTACTCCTGGCACTGGCTGTTCTTCGTCAATCTGGTCCCCGGCGTGTTCATCACCATCGTCGTGCCGATGCTGGTGAAGATCGACAGGCCGGACTGGTCGCTGCTGCGCGGCGCCGACTATCCCGGCATGGCGCTGATGGCGCTGTTCCTCGGCTGCCTCGAATACACGCTGGAGGAAGGGCCGCGCTGGGACTGGTTCGGCGACGACACCATCCGCGCCACCGCCTGGATCGCGGCGGTCAGCGGCGTGCTGTTCGTCTGGCGCAGCCTGACCTTCGCGCGGCCGGTGGTAGACCTGCGGGCGCTGAAGAGCCGCAATTTCGCGCTCGGCTGCTTCTTCTCCTTCGTCACCGGCATCGGCCTGTTCTCGACCATCTACCTGACGCCGCAGTTCCTCGGCCGGGTGCGCGACTTCAGCGCCTACGACATCGGCCTGACGGTGTTCTCCACCGGCGTGTTCCAGATCATGGCCATCCCGGTATACGCCTGGTGCGCCAAGCGCTTCGACCTGCGCTGGCTGATGATGTTCGGCCTGGCCTGCTTCGCCTTCTCGCTGTGGAACTTCACCCCGATCACCCATGACTGGGGCTGGCGCGAATTCCTGCTGCCCCAGGCCTTCCGCGGCTTCTCGCAGCAATTCGCGGTGGCGCCGGCGGTGACCCTGACCCTCGGCGGCTTGGCGCCGGACCGGCTGAAGCTCGCCTCCGGCCTCTTCAACCTGATGCGCAATCTCGGCGGCGCCATCGGTATCGCCGCCTGCGCCACCATCCTGAACGACCGCACCAACCTGCACTTTCTGCGGCTGGCGGAGCACCTGACCCCGGCCAACCCGGCGGCGGTGGATCTGGTGCAGAAGGTGGCCGCGGCCCAGACCGTCGCCCTGGGCGGCGACGCCCAGCGCGGGCACGAGGCGGCGCTGCGGCAGCTGTGGTCGCTGACGATGCGCGAGGCCCAGACCCTGACCTATGCCGACGCCTTCCTGGTGCTGTGCGCCTGCCTGACCATCGCTGCGCTGATGGTGCCGCTGATGCGCAAGGTGGCGCCGCGCAAGGCTCCGTCGGCCGACGCGCATTGATCCGTCCGCCGGTCGCGGCCAAGATCCGCGGCCGGAAGAAAGGACGGACGATGTGGATCCATGTGGACAGCGCGGCGCTCGGGGACAGCGTGCTCGGCCTCTACGAGCGCGGCGGCGTCTACATGATCCGGGTCGACGGCTGGGAGCTGATGAACGGCGCCTATCACGAGTCGGAGGACCGGCTGGGCGAGCTCGCCGCCCGGCTGGCGCGCGGCCCCGACCCCGAGGTGCTGGTCGGCGGCCTCGGCCTCGGCTTCACCCTGGCCAGCCTGGTCCGGCATCTCGGCGGGGCCGGCCGCGTCACGGTGGCCGAACTGTCCGACGCGGTGATCCGCTGGTTCGATCGCTGGACGAAGCCGCCCTCGCTCGGGGATCAGCTCGGCAATGTCCGGATCCGGCACGGCGATGTTCTGGCGGTGGCGGCTGAAGGCCCTGCCCGCGACGTCATCCTCCTCGACGTCGACAATGGGCCGAAGCCGCTCTCCGCCGCCGCGAACGCGGCGCTCTACGGGCTGGACGGCCTCGGCACCCTGCGCCGGGCGCTCAAGGCCGACGGGATCCTGATGGTCTGGTCCGCCTTCGAGGATCCAGGCTTCGTTGCCCGGGCGCAGGCCGCCGGCTTCTCGCCCGCATGGCTGCCGGTGTTCCGGTCGGGCGGGGCCGAGCCGTTCCATGTCGTCTACGTGCTGTCGGTGGCGCCATTCCCGCCGGGTGAGCTGGGCCGCTTCGGGCTGCAGCCGCTGTAGGCTCCGCTGGACCGCTCCGTCCCTGGCGTGTACACGCTGGAGACCGATCGCACCCGCTGGCCGGAGACTCCTGTTGCCCGTTTCGAGATCGCTGGCCGCCGTCGCCGCCGTCCTGCTGCTCGCCGCCTGCGCCGAGCCGGAGACGGCCGAGAGCGTGACCGCGGCGGCGCGAGAGAGCTTCGGCAAGCGGATCGCCCCTTACCAGGACCACCCCTCGGCCCAGATGATCGCCGATCTCGGCCCGCCCGATCAGGACACCCCCACCAAGGAAGGCGGCCGCAAGCTGGTGTGGGAGCGGCACGACACCAAGACCATCGACGACCAGGTCCTGCCGATCACCTGCTCCGTCACGGCGCTGACCAACAGCCAGGACGTAGTGTTCTTCGTTCTGGCCGGCGGCAACACCATCTACTGCTCCGAGGTCTTCGCCGCCAACCCGTCCTGACGCGGGGTGCCGCCGGACGTCCGGCGCAGCCCGCCGGTGCGTCCCCATTGCAGCAGGGCGACCAGCCCCACCAGCGCCAGCGCCGGCAGATAGACCCAGAGATGCGGCGGCCGGTCCGCCGGCTTCAGCACTGCGGCGATGTCGTAGCCGGCCTCGAGACCGGTGCGCCGGGCGTAGGAACCGAAGCCGACATCGGTGATCGTCACCCCGTCGCCCAGCGTGCTGACGCGGAGGCCCGCCGCGCGCAGGCGCTGGGCCGGGTCGGGCTGCGGCTCGCCGAGCGGCAGGCTGACCGTCTTGCGCACATCCTCGCCCTCGATCGAGATGCCTTCGACCACGAAGGTCAGGCGATGGCCGGCCGGCGCCGCCGCGACCTCGGCCAGGAAGGTGGCGGGGGGCTGGGTGACGGTCGCGGGATAGAACCGGTCGAGCCACCAGTCCGGCCGGAACAGGGCGAAGCACGCGACCAGCAGCAGCGCGCTCTCCCACAGCCGCGACCGGGTGACGAAATAGCCCATGGTGGCGGCGGAGAACAGCAGCACGGCGGCGAAGGTGATGGTGACGATGGCGGCGAGGTCGGCCCAGCTCTCGACCCCGATCAGCAGCATGCCGGGGTTGAACACGAAGACGAAGGGCAGCACCGCCGTGCGCAGCGAATAGAGCGCGCCCTGGAACCCGGTCCTGATCGGGTCCTCGCGCGAGATCGCGGCGGCGGCGAAGGCGGCCAGGCCGACCGGCGGGGTGATGTCGGCCATGATGCCGAAATAGAACACGAAGAGATGCACCGCGATCAGCGGGATGGCGAGGCCGGCCTGGGCGCCCAGCTCCACCACCACCGGCGCCATCAGCGTCGCCACCAGGATGTAGTTGGCGGTGGTCGGGATGCCCATGCCCAGCACCAGGCTGACCAGCGCGATCATCGCCAGCATGATCATGACGTTGCCGCCGGACACGGCCTCGACCAGCTCGGTCATCATCAGGCCGAGCCCGGTCAAGGTGACGGTGCCGACCACGATTCCGGCCGTGGCGGTGGCGACGGCGATGCCGATCATGTTGCGGGCGCCGAGGCCCAGCCCGTCGACCAGCTCGGCCAGCGACCGGCGCAGCGCCTGCCGCGTGTCCTGACGCCGGAACAGGGCCAGCAGCGGCCCGCGGGTGGCCAGGATGCCGATGATGGCGGCGGTCGCCCAGAAGGCCGACAGGCCGGGCGACATCTGCTCCACCATCAGGCACCACAGCAGCACCACCAGCGGGATCAGGAAGTCGAGGCCGGTGCGGGTCACGTCCCAGGCGCGGGGCAGGTGCAGGAGCGGCGTGTCCGGGTCGTCGATGGCGAGGTCGGGGAAGCGCGCGGCATAGGCCAGGCTGGCGCCGTAGAGGACGAGCCCGGCCAGCGCCAGAACCCAGGCCGCCGCGCCGCCGAAGGCCGCCTGCACGCCGAGGATGCCGTAGTAGAGCAGGCCGATCGCGGCGACCGTGCCGCTGAGGCCGAGGCCGGTGCGCAGCAGCCGTGACTTCAGCGCCACGTGCTCGCGCGGGATCGGCTGGCTGCCGATCTTCAGCGCCTCGAGATGGACGATGTAGAGCAGCGCGACATAGGAGGCGACGGCCGGCAGCAGCGCGTGCTTGACGATCTCGGAATAGGGGATGCCGACATACTCGACCATCAGGAAGGCGGCGGCGCCCATCACCGGCGGCATGATCTGGCCGTTGATCGAGGACGCGGCCTCGATCGCCCCGGCCTTCACGCCGGACAGGCCGGTGCGCTTCATCAGCGGGATGGTGAAGATGCCGCCCGACACGACGTTGGAGACGGAGGAGCCGGAGACCACGCCGTTCAGCGCAGAGGACACCACCGCCACCTTGGCCGGCCCGCCGCGCAGATGGCCCAGCAGCGCGATCGAGATCTGCATCATCCAGTTGCCTGCCCCGGCCTTGTCCAGCAGCGTGCCGAACAGCACGAACAGGAAGACGAAGCTGGTCGAGACGCCCAGCGCGATGCCGAAGATGCCCTCGGTGGTCAGCCACTGATGCTGCAGGAACTTGGACAGCGACGCGCCCTTGTGCTGCACCACCTCGGGCATCCAGGGGCCGGCGAAGGTGAACAGGATGAACAGCAGGGCGACGCCGACCATCGGCAGGCCCAGCGCCCGCCGCGTCGCCTCCAGGAGCAGCAGGATGCCGGCGCCGGCGGTGACGAGGTCCAGCGTCGTCGGCTGGCCCGGGCGCTGCGCCAGCTCGCGGTAGAACAGGAACAGATAGGCGCCGGCGAAGGCGCCGAGGACGGCCAGGATCCAGTCGGCCGCCGGCACCCGGTCGCGGCGCGACCGGGCGAAGGCGGGATAAGCGGTGAAGGCCAGGAACAGGGCGAAGCCCAGATGGATCGCCCGCGCCTCGGTGTCGTTGAACACGCCGAAGCCGAGCCGGAAGGGCAGGGGCGAGGCGTACCACAGCTGGAACAGCGACCAGGCGATGGCGACGGCGGCCAGCAGGGTGGCTGCGACGCCGGTCGGCCTGCGGCCGCCGGTATCGGCTTCGGCGACGAGCTGCTCCAGCTCCGCGCTGGGCTGCAGCCCCGGCGTGTCGGTCATGACCGCCTCTCCCTGTTTGTTGGTGTTGGAGGTGGAGGTTGGCGAGGTCGTCAGAAGAGGAAGCGGCCCCTTTTTTTGTCATGCCCGGGCTTGACCCGGGCATCCAGAATCTGTCGACGCTCTCTGGATTGCCGGGTCAAGCCCGGCAATGACAGAAAAGGTGGGCTCCTCTTCGGCGACACCCCACCTCTACAGCCACCCCTTCTCCTTGTAATACCGCTCGGCGCCCGGATGCAGCGGGGCGGAGAGGCCGGCCTTGATCATCTGCTTCGGGTCGAGATGGGCGAAGGCCGGGTGCAGGCCCTTGAACTCGTCGAAATTCTCGAACACGGCGCGGACCAGCTGATAGACCGACTCCTCGTCGGTGCCGGCCGAGGTCACCAGCGTCGCCAGCACGCCATAGGTCTCGGTCGGGTCCGGATTGGCGTTGTAGAGGCCGCCGGGGATGGTGGCGCGGGCGTAGTACGGCTTCTCGGTCAGCAGCTTGTCGACCGCCGGGCCGGTCAGCGACACCAGCCTGGCGCCGCAGGTCGTGGTCGGGTCCTGGATGTTGGCCGAGGGGTGGCCGACGCCGTAGAAGAAGCCGTCGATCTTGTCGTCGCACAGCGCCGGGCCGTGCTCGTCGGCCTTCAGCTCCGAGGCCAGCGAGAAATCGGCCAGGGTCCAGCCCATCGCCGCCAGCAGCTCCTCCATCGAGGCGCGGGTGCCCGATCCGGGATTGCCGACATTGAAGCGCTTGCCCTTGAGGTCGGCGAAGCTGGTCACGCCGGCCTCCTTGCGCACCAGCACGGTGAAGGGCTCGGGATGGACCGAGAACACCGCCCGCAGGTCCTGGAACGCCCCGGACTCCTTGAACGCCCCGGCGCCGTTCAGCGCGTTGAACTGCACGTCCGACTGGGCCATGCCGAAATCCAGCTCGCCGGCCCGGATGGTGTTGACGTTGAAGGCCGAGCCGCCGGTGCTCTCGACCGAGCAGCGGATGCCGTGGGTCTTGCGGTCCTTGTTCAGGAGCCGGCAGATCGCGCCGCCGGCGGCGTAGTAGACGCCGGTGACCCCGCCGGTGCCGATGGTGACGAAGCGCTGCTGCGCCGCGGCCGGGCCGGCGCCGAGCGTCAGCGCCGCCGCGGTGACGGCCGCGAGCAGCGATGCGGTGACCTGAAGCCTCATGATCTCTCTCCCCTTCTGATCGTGCGCTGTGGCCGCCCTCTCTGGCGGAGGGTCGGCCGGATCTCTCAGGCTGCCTTCGGCAAGCCGGCGATGGCGGCATCGACGGCGTCGCCGAGGCGCTCGACGATGGCCTCGACCGCCGCGCCGTCGACGATGAAGGGCGGCGCCAGCAGCACATGGTCGCCCGCGACCCCGTCGACCGTGCCGCCCATCGGATAGACCATCAGCCCGCGCGCCATCGCCTCGCGCTTGACCCGCGCGTTCAGCGTCAGCGCCGGGTCGAACGGCGCCTTGCTGGCGCGGTCGGCCACCAGCTCGACGCCCAGGAACAGGCCGCGGCCGCGGATGTCGCCGACCTGCGGGTGGTTGCCGAAACGGTCGCCCAGGCGGCGGGCCAGCCGCTCTCCCATCGCCGCGACATTGTCCAGCAGGCGCTCGCCGCGGATCACCTCCTGCACCGCCAGCCCGGCGGCGCAGGCCATCGGATGGCCGGTATAGGTGTGGCCGTGCTGGAAGAAGCCGGAGCCCTGGGAGAACGCGTCGAACAGGCGGCGGGACAGCAGCACCGCACCGATCGGCTGGTAGCCGCCGCCCAACCCCTTGGCGATGGTCATCAGGTCGGGGGCGATGCCCTCCTGCGTGCAGGCGTGCAGCGTGCCGGTGCGGCCCATGCCGCACATCACCTCATCCAGGATCAGCAGCACGCCGTGGCGGTCGCAGATCGCGCGGATGCGCTTGAAATAGTCGGCGACCGGCGGCACCGCGCCCATGGTGGCGCCGACCACGGTCTCGGCGACGAAGGCGGCCACGGTCTCCGGCCCCAGCTCCAGGATCTTGTCCTCCAGCGCCTGGGCGGCGCGGGCGGCATAGTCCTCGTCGCTCTCGCCCGGCTCCTGCAGGCGGTAGGCGAAGCAGGGATCGATGTGGTGGGTCTCGATCAGCAGCGGCCGGAACGGCGCCCGCCGCCATTCGTTGCCGCCGGTGGCCAGCGCCCCCAGCGTGTTGCCGTGATAGCTCTGGCGCCGGGCGATGACGTGGCGGCGCTGCGGCTGGCCCATCTCGACGAAATACTGCCGCGCCATCTTCAGCGCCGCCTCGACCGACTCCGACCCGCCGCTGGTGAAGTAGACATGGCTCAGCCCGGCCGGCGCGTCCTCGACCAGCCGGTCGGCCAGGCGCTCGGCCACCTCGCTGGTGAAGAAGCTGGTGTGGGCGTAGGGCATGCGGTCCAGCTGCGCGTGCAGCGCGGCGATCACCTCCGGATGGCCATGGCCGAGGCAGGAGACGGCGGCGCCGCCGGAGGCGTCGATGTAGCGCCGGCCGTCGGCGTCGATCACCTCGATGCCCCGGCCGGCGACGGCGGTCGGGAAGGCGGCATGGATCTGGCGGTGCAGGATGCGGGTCATGGCTGTGCCTTGGCGGACCAGGGGCGGAGATGGGTGTCGAAGGCGGCCAGCTGCGCCTCGGTGCGGCGCAGGGCGGCGGGCGCGTCGGCGCCGCGGCCGGCGACCAGCGCCGCCAGGATCTCGGCGACGGCGAAGCCCGGCGCCAGGCTGTGGAAGAAGGACGGGCTGTCGGTCGCGACCAGCACCGCCTCCGCCGCCAGCTGGGCCAGCGGCGACACCTCGCTGTCGCTGACGGCGACGACCGCGACGCCGCGCCCGGCGGCCCAGCGCGCGGTCTCCACCGTGGCGCGGGTGTAGGGCGATACGCTGACCGCCAGCAGCACGTCCTCCGGCGTCGCCGCGCGGATCGGGTCGGTGCCGGTGGCGCCGGCGCCGTCCAGCAGCACGGTCCGCTCGCCCAGGAGGGACAGGACATAATGCAGGTGCCAGGCGATCGGGTGCCCGGCGCGCAGCCCCAGGCAGTAGATCCGGCGGGCGGCGGCCAGCCGCGCGGCGGCGGCGGCGAGTCGGTCCAGCGCCGCCGGCTCGGCCAGCCGGGCGACATGCCCGGCGATGGTGGTGGCGATCTCCGCCGCCAGCGCCCGGTCGCCCTTCAGCGTCTGGCTGGCCAGCTGGGCGTCGGCCCGGCCGGCGAAGCCGAGATCCCCCGACCGCACCGCCTCGGCATACAGCGCCCGGATCGCATCGTAACCATCGAGGCCCAGGCGCTTGGCCAGCCGGGTCATCGTCGCCGGTGGCACCCCGGCTTGGCGCGCCTGTTCCCGCATCGACAGCAGGGCGACGTCGCGCGGCCGGTCCAGCACGTAGCGCGCCGCCGCCTGCAGCTGCGCCGGCATGGCCTCGAAACTGTCCACGATGCGACCGGCGAGCGGACCATGATCCATGGATCGGACGATAGCAGGCGTTGCAGGGTGTGCAACAAGTGTTTCAATATTGTCGAATGTGATCCGATTGGATCGAGGGAGATCATGGCGGAACGCAGGCCGGTGGCGATCGCGGTGGCGCCGAATGGCGGGCGGCGGACCAAGGCGGACCACCCGGCGCTGCCGCTGACCCCGGCCGAGCTGGCGCGGGTGGCGGCGGAATGCCGGGATGCCGGCGCGGCGATGATCCATGCGCATGTCCGCGACCGGAACGGAGGTCATCTCCTCGACGCCGAGGCCTATCGCGCGGCGATCGCGGCGATCCGCACGGAGGTCGGAGACGATCTCGTGCTGCAGATCACCAGCGAATCGCTCGGCCGCTACCGGCCGGAGGAGCAGATGGCGGTGGTGCGCGAGGCGCGGCCGGAGGCGGTGTCGCTGGCCCTGCGCGAGCTGGCCCCCGACGCCGCCGACGAGCCCGCCTTCGCTGATTTCCTCTCCTGGCTGAAGCGGGAACGGGTGATGCCGCAGATCATCCTCTACGCGCCGGAGGAGGCGGCGTGGCTCGACGATATGCAGCGCCGCGGCTTAATTCCGTGGGACGAGATCCCGGTGCTCACTGTCCTCGGCCGCTACGTCGCCGGCCAGACCTCGCTGCCGGCGGACCTGCTGCCCTTCCTGGCGCCGGAGTCGCCCCGCTTCCGCTCCTGGATGGTCTGCGCCTTCGGCCGGCACGAGGCCGCCTGCGCCCTGGCCGCGGCGCTGCTGGGCGGCGACATCCGCGTCGGCTTCGAGAACAATCTGCACCGGCCGGACGGCAGCATCGCCGCGGGCAACGCCGATCTCGTCCGCGCGGTGGCGGAGCCGCTGATCGCCACCGGCGGCCGCCTGGCTGACGCTGCGGCATTGCGGGCGGCGTGGGGCGGCTAACCCGCCTGCGCTGCCGCCCGCCGCCGCGCCAGCACGATCAGCGCCGTCACCGCGGTCACCGCCAGCAGCCCCGCCGCCACCCAGGACACGCCCTGATAGGTCGCGGAGAAGGCGGCCCGGGCCGCCGCCGTGACCGTGCCGGCCTCTGGCGCCGCCAGCGTCTCCGCCGCCAGCAGCGCCTCGCCGATCGACCGCCGCGCCGCCGGCGCCGCTTTCTCCAGCAGCGGCGGCAGCACCAGCAGCCGCTGGTAGAGCACCGCCATCAGGCTGCCGAACAGGGCGACGCCGAGGCCGCCGCCCAGCTCATAGGCCACCTCCTCGACCGAGGCGACGGCGCCGGCCTGGTGCGCCGGGGCGCTGTTCATCACCGTGGTCGAGGCCGCGGTCATCGCCGCGCCGACCCCGGCGCCGATGGCGGCGAAGCTGGCGATCGTGGCGGCCGAGACCGATCCCGGCGGCAGCAGGGCGATGCCGACGAAGCCGGTGGCGGACAGGCCCAGGGCGCCGGCCAGGGTGGCGCGGAAGCCGAAGCGGTGCACCAGCCCGCCGGCCAGCGGCGAGGCCAGGAACGATGCCAGCGGCACCGGCGCCAGCCTGAGGCCGGCCTGCAGCGGCGACAGGCCCAGCACCAGCTGCAGCTGCTGGCTCAACAGCAGCTCGAAGCCGACGATGATGATCATCGCCACCATCGCCCCGGCCAGGGCGACCGCGATGCCCAGGTCGCGGAACAGGGACAGGTCGATCATCGGCGCCGCCGCCCGGGCCTGGCGGCGCAGGAAGGCGGCGACCAGCGCGGCGCCGGCCAGCCCGATCGCGATCGCCGCCCACGGGTCGGCGCCGGCATGGGTGGTCTGCTTCACCGCATAGACCACGGCGATGATCCCGGCCATCGCCATCAGCAGGCCGGGCAGGTCCCACGGGTGCTGCTCGCTCTCGCGCCGGCCGGGCAGCAGCCAGGCGGCGAAGGGCAATGCCGCCAGGACGATCGGCACGTTGATCAGGAACACGGCGCCCCAATGGGAATGCTCCAGCAGGGCGCCGCCGACCACCGGGCCGAAGGCGGCGCCGCCGGACGCGACCGACGACCAGATGCCGATCGCGATCGCCCGCTCGCGCGGATCGTCGAAGGCCAGGCGCAGGATCGACAGGGTGGCGGGCATCATCATCGCCCCGCCGAAGGCCAGGAAGGCGCGGCCGGCGATCAGCCATTCCGGGCCGGGGGCGAAGGCGCAGGCGGCCGAGGCGAGGCCGAACAGGGCCAGCCCCAGCAGCAGCATCCGCTTGTGCCCGATCCGGTCGCCCAGCGTGCCGGCGGCAGGCAGCAGCCCGGCCATCAGCAGCGGATAGATGTCGATGATCCACAAGAGCTGCGGCGCGCTCGGCGCCAGGGCGAGGGTCAGGGTCGGCACGGCGATGTGCAGCACCGTGGCGTCGATCGCCACCAGCAGCAGGGCGACCGAGACCACGGGCAGGATCGCCCAGCGGTTCACGGGTCTGCTCATGGTCAGGCTCCGGGGGCCAGGTAGCGGCGGACCATGCCGGGCAGGGCGGCGATGCCGGCGGCGATGTCGAAATCCGGGTCGGTCGCCACCCGGGCGCTGAAGCCGTCGATCAGCATGAGCAGCCAGATCGCCGCCTGGTCGGGGTCGAGGGCCGGATCGGCCTGGCCGCAGGCGGCGGCGCGGCCGACCAGATGCGCCAACGCCGGCCGGACCTCGGCGTCGCTGCGGTCCAGCACCGCCTGGATCTGCGGGTTGCGCGCGCCCTCCGACAGGATCTCCAGCCACAGCCGGTGCCCGGCGGCGTCGGTGGTCAGGGTCAGGAAGCGCTCCAGGAGGGCGATGATCGCGGCCAGCGGGTCGTCGCTGTCCGCCACCTCGCGGAACAGCGCCGCCGTCTCCTCGCGCTCGGCATCGACCAGGGCGGCGATCATCGCCTCCTTGTTCCGGAAGTAGCGGTAGAGATTGCCGGCGCTCATCCCCGCCGCCTCGCAGATCTCGGCCATGCCGGTGCCGTGGAAGCCGCGCCGGGCGAAGCAGTCGGCCGCCGCCTCCAGAATGCGGCGGCGCTTTCCCTCGCGGCGGGACAGGAGGTCGGTGATGGGCTCGGACATGGCTCGATTCGTGAGAATGAACGTTCATTCTCGCTAATCTGCCCAGGATGTCAACGCGGGGACCGCAGCCGGTCGTGCCGCGATATCGGCTGTAAAGAAGCCTGCTCTATCCTCGCCCCGGCGTGGAGAGGGGGCGGACATGCTCAGGATCTTCAGGGGGGTCGGGCCGGCGCTCGCGATCCTGGCCGTCGTGCCCGGCTGGGCATGGGGCGCCGGCTACAAGCAGATCCGCGTGGATCGGCAGGTGTCGGCCGGAAGCACCGTCGACATCACGGTGCCCTGCGACGTCCCCGGCTCGGTCCTCCTCGGCGGCGGGTTCAACAGCAACCCTGGCGTCGGCGTGATCCAGTACAACACGGGTGCCGTCGGCATCGGAACGGTGGCGATCCCCGTCATCGTGATCTATCGCAGCCAGCCCGAAGACAATGCCTGGCGTATCCTCGGCTACGCCAATGCGAACGCGACCGTGAGTGCCTTCGCGATCTGCGGAACGACCTAGGCCGCGGTCCGGCCTCCGCCGGCATTGCCGCGCCCTGCCGGGCGGTGACACACTCGGCCGCTCTCAGCCGAGGATGCGATGACCGAGACCCCGATCCGATGGTTCCGCGACGGCAGGCTGGCGCGGCTGCGGTTGCAGCGGCCGGCGCGTCACAACGCCATCGATGCCGCGATGTGGCGGGCGCTGCCGGAGCTGTGCCGCGAGATCGATGCCGATCCCGAGGTCGCGGCGGTGATCGTCGAAGGGGAAGGCAGCCAGGCCTTCTCGGCCGGGGCCGACATCGCCGAATTCGGCGCGGTCTTCGCCGACGCCGACTCGACCGCGCAGTACAACGCCGCGGTCCGGGCCGGACTGGCCGCGGTCGAGGCCCTGGACCGGCCGAGCATCGCCCTGGTCCGCGGCCTGTGCGTCGGCGGCGGCTGCGGCCTGGCGCTGGCCTGCGATTTGCGCTTCGCCGGCGCCACGGCGCGACTCGGCATCACCCCGGCGCGGCTCGGTCTGGCCTACGGCTTCGCCGACACGCGGCGGCTGGTGGCGACGGTCGGGCCCGCCCGGGCCAAGGACATGCTGTTCTCGGGCCGCCTGCTCGACGCCGCCGAGGCGCTGGCCATCGGGCTGGTCGACCGGGTGCTGCCGGACGATGCGGCCGAGCCGGCGGCGCTGGATTACGCCCGCGGCCTCGCCGACCGGGCGCCGCTCAGCCTGCGCGCGGCCAAGCGGATGATCGAGGCGGTCATGGCCGGCGCCGACAGCGACACGGCCGAGACCGCGGCGCTGTTCGAGGCAGCCTATCGCAGCGCCGATTTCCGCGAGGGGCAGGCGGCCTTCGCCGAACGCCGCCCGCCCCGGTTCCGCGGAGTCTGAGCCTATTCCGCCGGCCGCATCCGGCCGGTGGGCGGCGCGGGCGGCTGGTGGCGGCGCAGCGCGGCCTGGACCACGAAGGTCATCAGCGCGCCCAGCACCATGCAGGCGGCCAGGAACCACATCGGCGCCAGCTGGCTGCCGGTGACGTCGCCGATCCAGGGCACCGCGTTCTGGGCGATGAAGCCGCCGAGATTGCCGACCGAGTTGATCGCGGCGATGCCGGCCGCCGCCGTGGCGCCGGTCAGGAAGCTCGGCGGCAGCGACCAGAACACCGGCTGCGGCGCGAAGATGCCGGCGGCGGCGACGCAGAGCAGCGCGAACTTCAGGGCGTTGCCCGGCACCACCACGCTCAGCGCCAGGCAGACCGCGGCGATCAGCGCCGGGATCACGATGTGCCAGGTCTGGTCGCCGGTGCGGGCGGCGTTGCGCGGGATCCACCACAGCGCCAGGGCGACGCAGGCCCAGGGGATGACGTTGAGCAGGCCGTTGGCCGTGTTCGACACGCCGAAGCCCTTCACCACGGTCGGCAGCCAGTAGCTGAGGCCGTAGGCGCCGAGCGGGAAGGCGACGTAGAACAGCGCCAGCAGCTGCACCCGACGGTCCAGCAGCGCCGCGAAGGGGCTGCCGTGCTGGGTCTTGCCCCGGGCGTTCTCGCGCGCCAGCACGTCGTGCAGCCACTTCTTCTCGCCGGCGTCCAGGAACGTCGCCGTCTCCGGCCGGTCGGGCAGGAAGAAGTAGGTGACGACGCCCATCACCACGGCCGGGATGCCGGTGGCGATGAACACCCATTCCCAGCCCTTGAGGCCGAGCAGGCCGTCGAGGTCCAGCAGCGCCCCGCCGACGGTGGAGCCTACGGCATTGGCCAGCGCGCTCCAGGCCATGAACAGCCCGACCATGCGGCCGCGATACATCTGCGGGAACCACAGCGTCAGCGCGAACAGCACGCCCGGGAAGAAGCCGGCCTCGGCCGCACCCAGCAGGAAGCGCAGGATGTAGAACATCGTCGCGTTCTGGGTGAAGGCCAGCGCGATCGTGACCAGGCCCCAGGAGAAGATGATCCGGGCCAGCCAGCGCCGGGCGCCGACCCGGGCCAGGATGACATTCGAGGGCACCTCGAAGATGAAGTAGCCGATGAAGAACAGGGAGGCGCCAAGGCCGTAGGCGGCCTCGCTGAGGCCGAGATCGCCGACCATCTGCAGCTTGGCGTAGCTGACATTCTGGCGGTCGATATAGGCGATCAGATAGAGCAGGCCGAGGAACGGCATCAGCCGCCAGGTGATCTTGGCGATCGTCTGCGGGCGGGACTCGGGCAACGCGTTCTACTCCCTCAAATCGTATGATGATTTGCTGCCTTGGCGCGCAAAGAAGCCGCTTTGAGGGAGAACGTCAACCCGCGCGATGCGGTGCCGCGGTCTCGGGAGGTTCATCGAAACGAAACACGGGGATCACGCGACTGTAACCGGGCTCTGTTAGGCCGTTCACGCCGAACGGCCCGTGGCCTCCTGCCGCGCGCCGCCCCCGATTCCACCGGAGCGCGCCTCATGGCCGAACTCGTGATCGAAGGCCTGACCAAGAGCTTCCGCGCCGTCAACGCGGTCGATGACGTCAGCCTGTCGATCGCCCCTGGCCAGATGGTCGGCGTGATCGGCCGCTCCGGCGCCGGCAAGTCGACCCTGCTGCGCCTGGTCAACCGCCTGGCCGACCCGACCGGCGGCCGCATCCTGTTCGACGGCGTCGACGTCACTCGGCTGAAGGGCCGCGCCCTGCGCGACTGGCGCGCCCGCTGCGCCATGATCTTCCAGCAGTTCAACCTGGTCACCCGGCTCGACGTGCTGACCAACGTGCTGCTCGGCCGCATCTCTCAGCACTGGACGCTGCCGTCGCTGTTCAAGCAATTCGGCGAGCGCGAGCGGGCCTTCGCCATTCAGGCGCTGGACCGGCTCGACATGGCCCATGCCGCTCTGCAGCGCGCCGACACCCTGTCCGGCGGCCAGCAGCAGCGCGTCGCCATCGCCCGCGCCCTGCTGCAGGAGCCCGAGGTGCTGCTGGCGGACGAGCCGATCGCCTCGTTGGACCCGCGCAACGCCAAGATCGTGATGGACGCGCTGCGCGCCATCAACCGCGAGGACGGCATCACCGTCCTCGTCAACCTGCACACGCTCGACACCGCCCGGCACTACTGCGACCGGGTGGTCGGCATGGCCAAGGGCCGGGTCGTCTTCGACGGCGCCCCCGAGGCGCTGACCATGGATGTGGTTGAGCGGATCTACGGCGTCGACGGCATGCGCGAGGCTCTGGACGAGCGCATCACCTCGACCGCGATCGAGCCCCGGACCGGCGAGCGCGAGCTGGTTCCGGTCTGAGCTCCAACCGACGGCTTCCGGCACGGCGCCGGACGGCCGAACCAAGTGTTCAGCAAAGGGGAAGACCCATGTTCATGCGGCGCACCATCCTCGCGGCGGCCACGGCTGCCGTCGCCCTTGCCGGCCTGGCCGGCACCGCCCTGGCCGCGGATCCGAGCTGGAAGAAGGACGTTCCGGTCATCCGCATCGGCATCCTCGGCGGCGAGAACGACGCCGACCGGCTGGCCCGCTACGACGGCTTCCAGAAGCTGCTCGAGAAGACCTTCAATGTCGAGGTGAAGCTGTTCCCGGCCACCGACTATGCCGGCGTCATGCAGGGCATGGCCGCGGGCCAGCTCGACCTCGCCGAGTTCGGCGCCTCGGGCTATGCCGGCCTGTGGCTGGACTGCAAATGCGTCGAGCCGCTGGTGGTGCCGAAGGAAGACGATGGCTCGACCGGCTACTACTCGGTGCTCTACGTCAAGTCGAGCAGCCCGTACCAGAAGCTCGAGGACCTGAAGGGCAAGTCGCTGGCCTTCGCCGACCCGAACTCGACCTCGGGCTACCTGATCCCGAACTTCCAGCTCAAGGACCAGGGCTACGACCCGGCCAGCTTCTTCGGCTCGACCGCCTTCTCCGGCGGGCATGAGCAGGGCGTGGTCGCGGTGATGAAGGGCCAGTACGACGCCGGCGTGACCTGGATCTCCGGCCAGGGCGACCCGGCCCAGGGCTACAGCCGCGGGGCGCTGCGCAGCATGGTCGACAAGAAGATGCTCGACATGAAGGACCTGCGCATCGTCTGGCAGTCGACCTTGATCCCGAACGGCCCGTGGGCGACCCGCACCGCCCTGCCGGAGGCGTTCCGCAAGGACATGCTCGACTTCCTGTCGAAGCTGCCGACCGAGCATCCGGACATCTACGAGGCGGTCGAGAAGGGCGCCGGCTCCGGCTACGCCCCGGTCAACCACGACTTCTTCTCGGGCATCATCAAGATGCGCGAGACGGAGATGACCGGGCGCCGCAGCTGATCAACCGCGTAGGTTGGGTTCGCCTCCGGGCGAACCCAACCTGACTCCAGACTCCCTTTCATTGTCATTGCCGGGCTTGACCCGGCAATCCAGAGGATGTCGGCAGTCTCTGGATGCCCGGGTCAGGCCCGGGCATGACAGTCTGGGGAAGACGTGCCGTAGACAGTTGCCGCGGTTGATTCCTCAATGACCTTTCTGTCCGAACACCGACCCGCCGATCCGGTCGCGGCCTTCGAGGCCGGGCGCCGGGCGCTGCTGCGCCAGCGGCGCCGCGCCTCGCTGATCGGCCTGGTGCTGTTCCTCGCCGCCGTCGTCGCCGGCGGGTGTATCGGCGAGTTCTACCCGTCGAAGCTGGCCGCCGGCCTGCCGCGGATCGGCGAGTATTTCGAGCGCACCCTGCCGACGCCGCACTGGGGCGAGCTGCTGTCCGACAGCAAGACCCAGGGATCCTTCGCCTATTGGTACTACCGCGCCGGCAGCTACCTGGTGCTGCTGTGGCAGACGGCGCAGATGGCGATCCTGGGCACGGTGCTGGGCGCCGCCGCGGCCCTGCTGCTCAGCTTCCCGGCCTCGCGCAACCTGGTGCGCAGCCACCTGATCTACCATCTCAGCCGTCGCTTCCTCGAGATCTGCCGCAGTGTGCCGGACATCGTCTACGCGCTGTGCTTCGTCTGGGCCTACGGCGTCGGGCCGCTGGCCGGCATCCTGGCCATGGCCGTGCACACCACCGGCGCGCTGGGCAAGCTGTTCTCGGAGGTCAACGAGGCGGTCGACGACAAGCCGCTCGAGGGCATCCGCGCCGCCGGCGGCACCTGGGTCCAGATCATGCGCTTCGGCGTGCTGCCGCAGGTGCTGCCCAACTTCCTCTCCTACGGGCTGCTGCGGCTGGAGATCAACATCCGCTCGGCCTCGGTGCTGGGCTTCGTCGGGGCCGGCGGCATCGGGCAGGAACTCTACTACATCGTCAGCTTCAACTATTACGAGGAGCTGAGCGCGCTGGTGCTGATGATCGTTGCGGCGGTGACGCTGATCGATCTCGGCTCGGAGCGGCTGCGCTCGCTCTTCCTGCCGCGGGAGGCGCATTGATGGGAGCCCGCTTCGCCCGGATCCGCCCGATCGACGTCGACCACGCCCGCGCCGCGATGCCGCGCGCCTTTGGCCGGC
This sequence comes from Inquilinus sp. Marseille-Q2685, assembly GCF_916619195.1. Taxonomy (NCBI): domain Bacteria; kingdom Pseudomonadati; phylum Pseudomonadota; class Alphaproteobacteria; order Rhodospirillales; family Rhodospirillaceae; genus Inquilinus; species Inquilinus sp. Marseille-Q2685. The sequence continues at coordinate 1,450,195 of NZ_CAKAKL010000001.1, read as the reverse complement.
CGCCCGGCGAGCGGCTGGTCCGCGCCGCCCTGCTGCTGCTGGCCGCGGGCTATCTCGGCTACCTGCTCTGGACCTTCGATTTCTCGCCGGGCCGGCTCTATGAGGGGCTGGTCAGCCCGAACGGCCTGTTCGTCATCGCCGCGCAGATGGTGTCCTGGCAGGGCATGGACGAGTGGCAGTACGGCGAGATCTTCACCGCGCTCGGCCAGACCGTCGCCATGGCCTTCATCGGCACGCTGCTCGCCTCGGTGATCGCGATCCCGCTCGGCTTCCTCGGCGCCCGCAACATCGTGCCGATCGGCGTCCTGCGCTTCGGCTTCCGCCGGCTCTTCGACGGCCTGCGCGGGGTCGACCAGCTGATCTGGGCGCTGGTGTTCGTGCGCGCGGTCGGGCTGGGGCCCCTGGCCGGCATTCTCGCCATCTGCGTCTCGGACATCGGCTCGCTGTCCAAGCTCTATGCCGAGGCGATCGAGACCGCGGAGAAGAAGCAGATCGAGGGCGTGCGCTCGACCGGCGCCTCGACGCTCGCGGTGTTGCGCTTCGGCGTTCTGCCGCAGGCGATCCCGCTGTTCCTGTCGCAGGCGCTGTACTTCTTCGAATCCAACACCCGCTCGGCCACCATCCTCGGCATTGTCGGCGCCGGCGGCATCGGCCTGCAGATCTCCGAGCGCATCAAGATCCTCGCCTGGGACCAGGTCGCCTTCATCCTGATCCTGGTGCTGGCCGTGGTCGCGCTGATCGACACCCTGTCGAAATGGCTGCGGCTGAAGCTGATCGGGCGCGAGGCCGCGCGGGGTTAGTCCTCGACCTCCGCCGGTCTGGCGGCGGCGTCGCCCGGCGCTGCCGTCGCCGTCTGCAGCCCGGCCAGCCGGCGGGCGACGCTGGCCGTGGCCTCCTGCTCGATGGCGCGGAACTGCTCGACCAGCCACTGCCCGAAGGGGGTCAGCGCGGCGCCGCCGCCCTGCGGGCCGCCGTGCCGGGTCTCGATCACCTTCTCGCGGAAGCAGCCGTTCAGGCTGTCGATCAGCAGCCAGGCGCGGCGATAGGACATCCCCATCGCCCGCCCGGCGGCGGAGATCGAGCCGGTCTCGGCGATGTGCTCGAGCAGCCCGATCTTGCCGGGGCCGAGCTGCCGGTCCGGGCCGGCGGGGTCGAAGTCGATGCGGATGCGCAGCCTGGGCATGATCATGTCATGATACGGGCAGGCGGGGCCGGTTGGAACTCGGCACTGCCGGGTCCGTTATGACGGAAGGCGACCAAGGGAGGCCACGATGTCTGCTGCCGAGCCGCGCCAGGCCGAACCGGTGCCGGACGACAAGGTCGACGAGGCGGTCGAGGAAAGCTTCCCGGCCAGCGATCCCCCGGCCTATCCGACCGCCGCGACCAGCGGCGCCCCCAGCCACGAGGCCGCGGCCGGGCCGAAGCGCAACGCCCCGGTGGTGGCGGTCGTCGTCGTGGCGGCGGTGATCGCCCTGCTCTGGCTCCTGTTCGGATAACCAGCGATCAATTCCCCGGCAGCACCTTGCCGGGATTGAGGATGCCGGCCGGATCCAGCGCGCGCTTCAGCGCCTGCATCACCGCCACGCCGTCGCCGTGCTCCTGCTCCAGGAAGCGGATCTTGCCGTAGCCGATGCCGTGCTCGCCGGTGCAGGTGCCGCCCATCGCCAGGGCCCGCATCACCAGCCGATCGTGGAAGGCCTCGGCCCGGGCGATCTCGTCCGGGTCGTCCGGGTTCAGGATCATGCAGGTGTGGAAGTTGCCGTCGCCGACATGGCCGACGATCGGCGCCACCAGCCCGCTGGCCGTAATATCGGCCTTGGTCTCGACCAGGCAGTCGGCCAGGCGGCTGATCGGCACGCAGACGTCGGTCGGCATGCCGCGGCAGCCGGGGCGCAGGGCGATGCCGGCGTAATAGGCCTTGTGCCGCGCCTCCCACAGCTTCGTGCGATCCTCGGCCTTGGTGGCCCAGCGGAACTCGCCGCCGCCATTCTCCTGCGCCAGGGCCTTGACCGTCTCGGCCTGCTCGGCCACCCCGGCCTCGGTGCCGTGGAACTCGAAGAACAGCGTCGGCGCCACTTCGAGGTCCAGCTTCGAATAGGCGTTGCTGGCGCCGATCTGCACCTCGTCCAGCAGCTCGATCCGGGCCACCGGGATGCCGAGCTGGATGGTGGCGATCACCGTGTTCACCGCGTCGGCCACGGTCGGGAAGGCGCAGACGGCCGAGGAGATCGCCTCCGGGATGCCGTACAGCTTCAGCGTCCCCTCGGTGATCAGGCCCAGCGTGCCCTCCGAGCCGACGAAGAGGCGGGTCAGGTCGTAGCCGGCGGAGGATTTGCGGGCCCGGCCGCCGGTGCGGATGATGCGGCCGTCCGCCAGCACCACGGTCAGCCCCAGCACGTTGTCGCGCATGGTGCCGTAGCGCACCGCGTTGGTGCCGGAGGCGCGGGTCGCCGCCATGCCGCCCAGGCTGGCGTCGGCGCCGGGGTCGATCGGGAAGAACAGGCCGGTGTCGCGCAGATGCTCGTTCAGCTGCTTGCGCGTCACCCCGGCCTCGACCGTGCAGTCGAGATCCTCGGCCGAGACCCGCGTCACCCGGTTCATCTGCGACAGGTCGATGGTGACGCCGCCGCGCAGCGCCGCGATGCCGCCCTCGAGCGAGGTGCCGGTGCCGTAGGGCACCACCGGGACCTCGTGCTCGGCGCAGATCCGCACCACCGCCGCGACCTCCTCGGTCGATTGCGGGAAGGCGACCGCGTCCGGCGGCATGGTCGGGTGCCAGGTCTCCTCCCGCCCATGCTGCTCGCGCACCGCCGCGGCGGTGGAGAAGCGGTCGCCCAGCAGGGCGCTCAGCGCGGCGGCGGCGCGGTCGGAGAGGGCGGGGCGGGCGACTGGGGGGCGGCCATGATCGGGTTCAAAGATCGGACATAACGGAGGCCGTCGACCTTAGGCCTGCGCCCGCCGCGCGGCAAGGCCGCGCCGCCGGGGCCTCGCTGCCGCAATCCCGTGGCAGGGACGCCGTCAAGGCGACACAAAGACGGGGCATTTGACTTCCCGCACACGACAGATCAGCATTTGATGCAATTTTAGGTCCGGGATTGGCCGATATGAATAAGCTTGTTGCGATATGCGCTGCCGCCCTTTTCTCGATCCTCCTTTTCCCCTCCACCGCCTCCGCCCAGCTCGAAGGCCTGCTGCAGGACATCCTGACGACAGCCGCCGGTACCGGGGCCGGCAGCGCCCCCAGCCCGGTGACCGGCAGCGAACCGTCAGCGCGGGTGACGGCGATCAGCGGCGCCTCCGCGGCCGGGGTCGAGGTGACGGACGGCGTCTATCCCGGCCAGACCATCGATCTCGGCCGCAGCGGCCGGCTGACCTTGGCTTATGGTGACGGCTGCACGGTCGAGACCATCCGCGGCGGCATCGTCACGGTCGGCACCGCCTCCAGCCGCGTCGTCGGCGGCCAGGTGCAGACCAGCAGTGCCGCCTGCGGCCGCACCCAGGTCGCGGTCAACGCCCGTTCGGCCGAGGCCGGGGCAGGGGTCGGCCGGCTGGTCGGGGCGGAAGGCCGCCACGAAAGCCCGTTCGACGCGCAGCTCTGGGCCGAGACCACCGTCTCCTCCGCCCGGCCGCAATTCTCGGGCGCCGAGGGCGTGGTCCGCGTCGTGATGCTCGACGCGCCGGCGCCGCAGACGGTGTGGGAGGGCCAGGGCGGCAGCGGCTTCCGCTATCCCGCCGATGCGCCGAAGCTGCAGACCGGCGTGCCCTACCGGGTCGAGGCCGGCGGCCGGTCCGCCGTGTTCTCGGTCGATCCCGGCGCCAAGGGGACAGGCGGCACGGTGGTGCTGCGCTGACGCGCGGCCGGCGGCTCTTCCTCTCCCTCGATCATGCGAAGGCTCCGCCGCCTGGGTGTGGCGCTCGGCATCGGCATGGCCCTGGGCAGCGGCCTGCTGCTGCCCGGCGCCGACCTGCTGCAGCGCCAGGGCATCGACCTGCTGCTGTGGCTCGACCGTCCGCTCGGCTGGACCCGCCGGCCGCTGCCGGACCGGCCGCCGGTGGCCGTGGTGGCGATCCGGGAGGAGACGTATCGCACCCCGCCGCTGCAGAACCGGCCGAAGGTCGCCTGGACGCCGGAGCTCGGCTTCGTGCTGGCCGGGCTGGCGGAAGGCGGGGCGAGGGTGATCGGCCTCGACGAGATCTACCCGACCACGCTCGATCGGCCGGAACTCAAGCCCAACCACGACCGGCCGCTGCTGCGGGCGTTGGCCGCGCTCGGGCCGGAGAGGAAGATCGTGCTGGGCTTCGCCCAGTCGGGCGACCTCGCGCTGCGGCCGGACCAGGGGCAAGTGATTGCGGCCGGCGAGGCCAATCTGCGGCCGCTCAGCCTGCTGCGCGACCGCGACGACGTGGTCCGTCTGTATCCGGCCCGGCTGCCGCTGCGGGAGGGCGGCGACATCCCGACCTTCGCGGCGGAGCTGGCGTCGCGCGCCGGCCACGCGGTGCCGGACGGCGAGACGCTGGTCGACTTCACCATCGGGCCGCGGGACGTGCCGATCTACGAATTCGCAGACCTGGCCGCCTGCGCCAAGGCCGGCCGACTCGACTTCTTCCGGGGGCAGTTCGCCGACCGCATCGTCGTCATCGGCCCCGTCCTCGACGTCGAGGATCGCCACACCACCCCGCGCCGCGGGCTGGAGGAGGCCGCCGACCACGAGCCCGCGGCCCGCTGCACGGCGGCGCCGGCGCAGCCGGTGTCGATGCTGGGCCGCCGCACCACGCCGGGGGCGCAGATCCACGCCATTGCCGCCCTGACCTTCGCCCTCGGCCGGGCGCCGCAGATGCTGCCGCCGCCGATCGCGGCCGCGGTGGTCGGCGCCGCCTCGGCCGCGCTCGGGTCGGTGCTGTTCCTGCTGGCGCCGGTCTGGGGGCTTCTGGCCGCGCTGGCCGCGGCGGCCGCCGCAGTCCTGGTCTCGCTGCCGGCGCTCGGCGGCGGCATCGTCCCGCCGCTCTTGCCGCTGCTGCTGGCCTTCGCCCTGACCTACACCGCGGTCTATGTCTATCGCTTCGTGGTGGAGGATCGCACCCGGCGCCGGGTGGTCCACGCCTTCCGCCACTACCTCGCCCCGGCGCTGGTCGAGCGGCTGGCCGAGAATCCCGATGCCCTGACTCTCGCCGGCGAGACCCGGCCGATCACCATCGCCTTCTACGACATCGCCGGCTTCACCGATCTGAGCGAGAGGCTGGAGCAGGAGCCGGAGCGGCTGGTCGCCGCGGTGAACGGCCTGCTGGCCCGCGTCGCCGATGCGGTCGAGCGCCATGGCGGCTATGTCGACAAGTTCATCGGCGATTCGGTGATGGCGGTGTGGGGTGCGCCGCTGCCCGATCCCCGCGCCGCGGAGCACGCCGTCGCCGCGGGGATGGACGCCTTCGTGGCGCTCGGCCGGTACAACCGCGTGGTGATGCACGACGAGGGGCTGCCGCCGCTCGGCCTGCGCGCCGGCATCAACTCCGGCCTTGCCGTGGTCGGCAATGTCGGGTCGCCGACCCGGCTGAACTACACGGTGCTCGGCGACGCGGTGAACCTCGCCTCGCGGCTGGAGGGCGCCAACAAGCTGTACGGCAGCCGGCTGATGATCGGCGAGGCGACCTATCGCGCCCTGCCGCGGCGCTGGCTGGTGCGGCGGCTCGACTACCTGGCGGTCAAGGGCAAGCAGCGGCCGGTCCGGGTGTACGAGCCGATCGCGCCGCTGGCCGATGCCACGGCCGAGCAGGTCCAGGCCGTGCGGCGGGTCCACGCCGCGCTTGCCCTCTACTACCGCCGCCGCTTCGCCGAGGCGGCGGAGCGCTTCGCCGAGCTGGCCGGCACCGATCCGGCCGCCGCGCTCTACCGCGACCGCGCGCAGGCCTATGCCCGGACGCCGCCGCCGGCCGGTTGGGACCGCAGCCACAGCTTGACCACGAAATGAGGGGGAAATCTTGAGCACGCCATCCACAATCCTGGCCCGCCGCGGCTTTCTCGCCGCGGCCGGTGCCGGCCTCGCGACGCTCGCGCTCGGCGGCTGCCAGACCGCACAGGACTATGCCAACGATCCGGTCGGCGCGGCGAACACGCTCGGCCGGCTGCTCGCCTCCGACAACAAGGCGGCCTCGGTCGACGAGGCCGCCCTCGGCGAAGGGTTGTATCCGCGCCTGATCGCGCAATCGGGCGGTGCCTATTCCAACGCCAGGGTCCAGTCGGCCGTGCGCAGCTTCGCCGAGCCGCTGTTCCGGGTGTCCCGGCGCGGCTTCCGCTGGGAGATCACGGTGCTGGACGACAACAGCCCGAACGCCTGGTCGCTGCCGGGCGGCAAGCTGGGGATCAACAAGGGCATGCTGCGCTATGTCGCCGGCGAGGCCGAGCTGGCGGCGGTGATCGCGCATGAGATGGGCCATGCCGAACTCGGCCACCAGGTGGCGGAGCTGGACGGCAAGGGCTTCGCCGACAGGTTGAGCGACTTCTTCAAGGAGGTGGCCCAGCGCGAGATCGATGCCAAGGTCTCCGGCCTGCGCGAGATCACCGGCCCGGCGCTGGATGCGATCGCGCCGGAGATGGGCCGGCTGATCACCTCCGGCTATTCGCGCGGGCATGAGCGCGAGGCCGACGCCTATATCCTGACCGTGTTCCGCGCTACCGGCTACGATCCGCGCCAGGCCTCGGCGGTGTTCCGGACCCTGGATTCGCTGGTGCCGCCGGGAACGGAGAAGACGACCTCGCTGTTCTCCACCCATCCCGACACGCGAGAGCGGATCGAGCTGCTGGACGAGCAGGCGGCGCGGCTCCCGGCCGGCGGCGGGTCAGCCGGATCGGCGGATTTCGCCACGATCAAGGCGGTGTTCCCGACCCGGCGCTACTACCTGCGCAACCCGGCGGAGGCCAGCTGAACTGCAGGATCCGCGTCATCGCGGCCCCTCCGTTCCGCCGCGCGACCTGTTATCATGACGGCCAAGGGGCGGCGTATCGGCGGACGGAACGAGGGATGAGCGGCATTTGGGGCAAGATCGTCGGTGCGGCCGCGGGGCTGGCCATCGGCGGCCCGATCGGGGCGCTGCTGGGCGCCGTGGCCGGCCATGCGGTCGACTGGTATCGCGGCCAGCCGCCGGCCGACGGCGACGCCACCCAGCACATCGCCTTCACCATCGGCGTGATCGCGCTGGGCGCCAAGATGGCGAAGGCCGACGGCGCGGTGACGGCGGCGGAGGTGACGGCCTTCCGCCAGGTCTTCCGCGTGCCGCCGGAGGAAGAGGCGAATGTCGAGCGCCTGTTCAACCTGGCGCGCCGCGACTCCGCCGGGTTCGAACCCTATGCAAGGCAGCTCGCCGGCATGTTCAAGGACCGGCCGGAGGTGCTGGAGGAGCTGCTGCAGTGCCTGTTCACCATCGCCAAGGCCGATGGCGACGTGAAGCCGGCGGAGCTCGACTATCTGCGCGCCGTGTCCGGCCTGTTCGGCCTCGCCCAGTCCGACTTCCACCGGCTCTGCGCCGAGGAATGCGCCGGCTGCGACGTCGATCCTTACGGCGTGTTGGGGGTCGAACCGCAGATCGACGACGAGAGCCTGAAGGCGGCCTATCGTCGGCTGATCCGCGAGCACCATCCGGACCGGCTGGTCGCCCGCGGCATGCCGGCCGACTTCATCGCCGTCGCCACCGACAAGATGGCCCGGATCAACGCCGCCTACGACATCATCCGGCGCGAACGGAAGCTGGCCTAGCCCGGATCTCTCACACCCCCTACGCCCTGCGTCGCCTTGCGGCGAGTCGGATGCGGGGGCGGGACGCGAAAAGCGTATAGGGACATACGGTTGAGCGGCCCGCCCCCGCAGGCGGCCGCCGCAAGGCGACCCTTCGGGCCGGTTGAACATGCCGACAGGGTGCGTCGAACGGCTTGCCCGATGCAAAGGCATCGCGCTGCGCCGCTCTCCTGCCCCGTCGGCATTTTGAACCGGCGCAGGTCGCAGGGGGTGTGAGAGATCCGGGCTTGGGGCAAGACGGCCGACTCGCACCTGGAGCGGTTACACCACCGGCTTCGTCAGCATCAGCCAGAAGATCACCAGGACGGCGATGAAGGCGGGCCAGCCGAGCAGGAACCAGAGGCGGAGAATGCGGTGATAGGCCGGCGGCAGCGGCTGCCCGGCCGCCGCGGCCTGTTCCGCCAGCCTCGCGGCCCGGACCTGAAGCCAGACCACCGGCAGCCAGCACGCGCCGGTCAGCACATAGAGGCCGAGCGAGAGGGCGAGCCAGCCGTCGCTGGCCTGAAAGCCGGCCAGGTGCATCATCGCGGCCCCCGACAGCGGCTGCACGATCACGGCGGGCGTGGTGAAGATCCAGTCGGCGCGGACGACATTCCGCGCCACGACTGCGATGGCGCGCACGTCGCCGCGCCGATGCGCCATCCACATCTGGAAGGCCGTGCCGAGACCGGTGCCGAAGATGATCGTCGAGCTGATCACATGCACATATTTGAGGGCCATGTAGAGGTCCATCGGGTCAGCCCTTTCTCGGGGAGTCCGCCTTGGCCAGCATGGCCACGCCGAGCGCCGCGGCCGCCAGCGGCAGCCCCTTCGCCGCCGGCCCGAGCGGGTGCAGCCACAGCTCCGGCGCGCCGAAGGTCATGACCGCGACATAGGCGACGGTCACCGCGACCGCGGCGAGAGAGGCCGGGTACTGCGTCGCGCGCGGCAGCATCGCGGCGCCGATGACGATGTCGAGGACGCCGCCGGCATAGACCGAGGCGACGGCGAGGGCGTCGGGCACGCCGGCCTGCCTTGCCATCTCGGCGCTCTGGTCGACCGGCCACAGCCAGACCGAACAGAGCCCCGACCAGATCCAGAACGGCGCGAGGCCGAGGACCAGGAGCCAGCGCAGCACCGGCGACGCCGGCATCAGGCCGCCCGCGGCGGCTGCCAGAGGCCTCGGCGTCACGCCGGTTCGCCGGGGCAGCGCCTTGGGATCGCCATCCGCGCCGGCGCGGAGGAGCTGGAGCATCGCATCGCCGGCGAGCGGCAGGCGAAGCCGGCCGGCGAGCCGGAAGAGCAGCCGCTCCAGCCCGTTCGGGACCGGCAGCGGCCACGCGCGCCGGCCTTCCGGCTCGAAAGCGCGGAGATAGCCTTCGAGATCGACCCGGTCCGGACCGCAGGCGTCGACCGCGGCCTCCCCGGTCCGCGGCGAGGCCAGCAGCCGGACCACCGCCTCGGCGAGATCGTCGACATGCACGGGCCGGATCGGGCCGGACCGGATCCGCGGGCGCAGCGGCAGGCTCGCGAGGCTGGCGAGCAGGCGCGAGCTCGCGCCGCCCGGCCCGCAGACCAGCGATGGCCGGACGATCGTCCAGTTGGGCGAGGGGTTGCCGCGCCGATGGTCGAGCAGGGCCTGTTCCTGCGCGGCCTTCCCGCGCAAGGATGCGAGCGGCGCCTCGGGATGGGCGCCGATGCTGGAGATCAGCACGAGGTTGGGGACCCGGGTCGCCGCGGCCCGGTCGAGAAGGGCGGCGATGCCCTCGGTCATCCGGGCTGCCCTCCCGCTGTCATCGGTCAGATCCCCGGCGGCGATGACGATGCCTTCGGCGCCTGTAAGCCGCGGTGCCGCGCGATCGAACGAGGAGGCATCTTCGAGGTCGTAGCCCTGGTCCCGGCCGAGCGGGGCGACCTGATGGCCGCCACGCGCGAGGGCGGCGTGGATCGCCTTCCCGAGAAATCCGGTGCTGCCGACGAGGAGAACGCGCATGGCTGTCGAAGTCCTTTGAGGCACAACGGCGTCAGCGATGCCGTCGGTCCCTCGACGCTCCGGAATTGACGGGTCGAACTCGGCCTTGCCGGTCGTATCCGGCTTTTGCGGCCGCCGCATGGCGCTGCTTGTGGTCTCCAAGGCATCAAGCCTCTCGCCCACCGGCGTATATCGCTCTATATAACGAAGCGGCACGGGAGCTGGAGGTCCGCATGGTGCGCGAGGACGAGATCCGGGCGGCCGAACGCGCCGTCGAATGGTCCGGGGCAGGCGATGCCGGCCTCGTCTTCATCGGCCGCATCCGCACGCCCTGGACCGACCGCATGGACTGCCCGCGCCAGGGCCGGCGGGACGGGCCGACCTGCCGGATCGAGGTGTTCCCGCCCTGGGATCAGGCGCTGGCCGGCGTCGGCGAATACCAGACGCTGGAGATCCTGTACTGGCTGCACCGCTCGCGTCGCGACCTGGTGCTGCAGAGCCCGAAGGACGACGGCACCACCCGCGGTACCTTCTCGCTGCGCTCGCCGGTGCGGCCCAACCCGATCGGCACCGCGATGGTGGCGCTGCTCGGGATCGAAGGCTCAACCCTGCTGGTGCGCGGGCTCGACTGCCTCGACGGCACGCCGCTGATCGACATCAAGCCGGACCGCTGCGCCTTCACGCCGCTGGCCCCGCCGACGCCGGGCGATTCCGATGTGGGGGACCCGTGACCATGTTCCGCCGCCGCGGCGCCCTGGCCGCCCTGCTCGCCGCTCTGGTCCTTGCTGTCGCGCCGGCCTGGGCCCGCACCGTCACCGATTCCGCCGGCCGCCAGGTCGACATCCCGGATCACGTCACCAGGGTCTTTGCCGCCGGCCCGCCGGCCTCGGTCCTCCTCTATATGCTGGCGCCGCAGACCATGACCGGCTGGGTACGCGCGCCGCGGCCGGAGGACAAGCCGTTCCTGCTGCCCGCGGTGCGCGACCTGCCGGAGACCGGCCGCCTCACCGGCCGGGGCGACACGGTGAACCTCGAACAGCTGCTGGCCGCCAGGCCTGACCTGATCGTCGATTTCGGCACCATCGGCGACACCTACATCTCGCTGGCCGACCGGGTGCAGCAGCAGACCGGCATCCCGTATCTGCTGATCGACGGCAGCTTCGGCAACACCCCGGCGGCGCTGCGCCTGTTGGCCGGCATTCTGGGCGTGCCGGAGCGGGGCGAGGCGTTGGCCAAGGCGGCGGAGGAGATCTTCGGCCAGCTCGACGCCGTCCTGGCCAAGGTGCCGGCCAACCAGCGCCCGAAGGTCTATCTCGCCCGCGGCCCGGAAGGGCTGGAGAGCGGATCGCGCGGCTCGATCAACACCGAGATCATCGAGCGCGCCGGCGCCGTCAACGTGGTCGAAGGCCTGCGCGACAAGGGCGGCCTGGTCACCGCCTCGCGCGAGCAGGTGATCGCCTGGGCGCCGGACATCATCATCGCACTCGACCGCCGCTTCGGCCACGGTGTCGCGGCGAATCCGGACTGGCAGCCGGTGCCGGCGGTGAAGGCCGGGCGCGTGTTCCTGTCGCCGGGCCTGCCCTTCGGCTTCGTCGACGTCCCGCCCTCGGTCAACCGGCTGATCGGCCTGACCTGGCTGCTGCACACCCTCTACCCGGAGCAGGCGCCGGGCAGCCTGCGCGACCAGGTCCGCGGCTTCTACCGCCTGTTCTACCAGGTCGACCTGACCGATGCCGACCTGGATCGCCTGCTCGACGGTGTCGGGGGCTGAGGCCGGCTTGGTGCGCACGGCCACGGTCCTTCTGGTCCTCACGCTCCTGCTGATCGCGACGGCGCTGGCCGCCGCCGGCATCGGCCCCTACCGCATCCCGCCGCAGGAGGTGGTGGCGGCGCTCTGGCGCCGGCTGGCCGGCGCCGCGGTCGACCCGACGGTGGAGACGGTGCTGTTCCGCATCCGCCTGCCGCGAGTGCTGGCGGCGATGCTGGTCGGCGCCGCGCTCTCCGCCGCCGGCGCCGCCTATCAGAGCCTGTTTCGCAACCCGCTGGTGTCGCCGGACATCCTCGGCGTTTCGACGGGCGCCGGCTTCGGCGCGGTGCTGGGCATCCTGCTCGGCCTGCCGGTCGTCGCGATCCAGCTGCTCGGCTTCGGCGGCGGGCTGGCCACAGTGGCCGCGGTCGGCGCCCTGGCCCGCGCGCTCCGGGGCGGCGGCGACGTGCTGGTGCTGGTCCTGGCCGGAATCGTGGTCGGCGCCCTGGCCGGCGCCGCCATCTCCCTGGTCAAGGTGCTGGCCGACCCCTACGACCAGTTGCCGGCGATCACCTTCTGGCTGCTCGGCAGCCTGGCCGGGGTGAAGGTGGACGACGTGGCGGCAGTGCTGCCGGCGGTGCTGGTCGGCCTCGTGCCCCTGCTGCTGCTGCGCTGGCGCATCGGCGTGCTGTCGCTGGGCGAGGACGAGGCGCGGGCCCTCGGCGTCGACGTGCCGCGGCTGCGCCTGCTGGTGATCGGCGCGGCGACGCTGGTTACGTCCGCGGTGGTCGCGATCTCCGGCGTCATCGGCTGGGTCGGGTTGATGGTGCCGCATATGGCGCGGCTGTTGGTGGGCCCGCGCTTCGACCGGCTGCTGCCGGCCGCGATCCTGCTGGGCGCCGCCTTCATGCTGGCGATCGACACGCTGGCGCGCTCCGCCGCCGAGATCGAGATCCCGCTCGGCGTCCTGACCGCCGCGATCGGCGGCCCGATCTTCGTCTGGCTGCTGGCGCATGGCCGGCGGAGGCGGCTGCCGTGACCGCGCTGTCCGCCGAAGGGCTCACCATCGGCTATGGCGGCACCGCCGTCGTCGCCGGCATCGACCTGGCGCTCGAGGCCGGCACCGTCACCTGCCTGCTCGGCCCCAATGGGGTCGGCAAGACCACCCTGTTCAAGACGCTGCTCGGCCTGATCCCGCCGCTGGCCGGCACCGTCCGGGTCGGCGGAGAGGCGCTGGACCGGCTGCGGCCGGCAACCGTCGCCCGCCGCGTCGCCTATGTGCCGCAGGCCTATCCCGGCGACTTCGCCTACACCGTGCTCGACCTCGTGGTGATGGGGCGGACGGCGGCGCTCGGCGCCTTCGCCGTGCCCGGCAAGGCCGATCTCGACATCGCCATGCGGGCGCTCGGCGCCCTCGGCATCGCCGCGCTGGCGCCGCGGGACTCGACCCGGATCTCCGGCGGCCAGCGGCAGCTGGCGCTGATCGCCCGCGCCTTGGCCCAGCAGGCCGGGGTGGTGGTGATGGACGAACCGACGGCCAGCCTCGACCTCGGCAACCGCCTCATGGTTCTGGACCGCATCCGCGCCCTGGCCGCGGACGGGCTGGCGGTGCTGGTCTCGACCCATGAACCGGAGCACGCCTTCGCCGTCGCCGACCGGGTCGCGGTGCTGGAACCGGGCGGGCGGTTCGAGGCAGGGCCGGTCGAATCGGTGCTGACGCCGGACCGGCTGACCCGGCTCTACGGCGTGACCCTCACGGTCGAGCGCACGGCGACCGGCCGCTTCGTCGTGAGTCCGGTATGTCCAAACCGGGGTAGCCAAGCCCGGTCATAGTTGCGACAAGGGCGGCCTCTCTCGGATCCTCGGCGCATGACCCTTCTGATCGGCCTCCGCAACGCCGCCGTCACCTTCGGCGGCACGCCCCTCTGGACCGGCGTCGACCTGGCGCTCTCGGCCGGCGACAAGGCCTGCCTGGTCGGCCGCAACGGCAGCGGCAAGTCGACCATCCTGAAGGCCCTGGCCGGCGCCATCGACCTCGACGGCGGCGAGCGCTTCGTCCAGCCCGGCGTCCGCATCGCCTATCTGGCGCAGGAGCCGGACCTGTCCGCCCACGCCACCGTGGCCGACTATGTCGCCTCGGCCCTGCCCGCCGACCGCGCCCATGACCATTGGCGGGTCGACCAGGTGCTGGCGGCGGGCAAGCTCAAGGGCGACCGGCCGACCGGCACGCTGTCGGGCGGGGAGGGGCGGCGCGCCGCCATCGCCGCCGCCGTGGTCGGCGAGCCCGACGTGCTGCTGCTGGACGAGCCGACCAACCATCTCGACCTGCCGACCAGCGAATGGCTGGAGGGCGAGCTGAAGGCCTGGCGCGGCGCGCTGCTGCTGATCAGCCACGACCGCGCCTTCCTGAACGCGCTGGTGCAGCGCGCCTGGTGGATCGACCGCGGCGTGCTGCGGCAGATGGACAAGCCCTTCGCCCAGTTCGAGGAGTGGACCGAGACCATCCTGGCGCAGGAGGAGGCGGAGCGGGCGCGGCTGGACAAGAAGATCGCCACCGAGACCACCTGGTCGCGCCAGGGCATCAGCGCCCGCCGCAAGCGCAACCAGGGCCGGCTGCGCGCGCTTTATGCCATGCGGGCCGAGCGGCGGTCGCAGATCGCCCGCCAGGGCGTGGCGGCGCTCGGCATCGCCGAGGCCGCCCGCGGTGCCGCGAGGGTGATCGAGGCCGAGGGCGTGTCCAAGGCCTTCGGCGACACCGTCATCGTCCGCGACTTCTCCACCCGGGTGCTGCGCGGCGACCGGATCGGCGTGATCGGCCCGAACGGCGCCGGCAAGTCGACCCTGGTCAAGGTGCTGACCGGGGCCGAGCCGCCGGATTCCGGGACGGTGCGGCTGGGGCCGGGGGTGGAGGCCGCCTATTACGACCAGACCCGCATCGCGCTCGACCCCGAGGCGACGCTGCGCGACGTGCTGCTGCCGCATGGCGGCGACCACGTCCAGGTCGGCGACCAGAAGCGGCACATCGCCTCCTATCTCGGCGACTTCCTGTTCGATTCCTCGCGGATGTTCAGCCCGGTGAAGAGCCTGTCGGGCGGTGAGCGTGGCCGGCTGCTGCTGGCCAAGCTGTTCGCCCGGCCCAGCAACCTGCTGATCCTGGACGAGCCGACCAACGACCTGGACCTGGAGACGCTGGACCTCCTGGAGGAGGTGCTGGCGGATTTCCAGGGCACGCTGATCCTGGTCAGCCACGACCGCGACTTCCTCGACCGGCTGGTGACCTCGGTGATCGCGGTCGAAGGCCAGGGCCGGGTTACGGAGTATGTCGGAGGCTACACCGACTATCTGCGCCAGCGCCCGGCGCCGGCCGCGGCGCCCGCTCAAGCCGCCAAGCCGGCCGCGGCGGCCAAGCCGTCGGCCCCGAAGCCGCGCACCAAGCTCAGCTTCAAGGATCAGCGCGAGCTCGACCTGCTGCCCGGCAGGATCGAGGCGCTGACCGTCGAGATCGCCCAACTCGGCAAGGCCCTGGAGGATCCGGCCCTCTACGCCCGCGACCCCGACGGCTTCGCGAAGAAGACCGCCCGGCTGGCGGCGGCGCAGGCGGAGAAGGAGGCGGCGGAGGAGCGCTGGCTCGAGCTCGCTTCCCTGGCGGAGGAGCTCGGCGCCTGATGATGCGTCCGCTCGACCTGCTGCTGGCCCTCGGCGTCATGCTGATCTGGGGCTACAACTTCGTGATCGCCAAATACGGCCTCGCGGAGCTGCCGCCGCTGCTGTTCATGGCGCTGCGCTTCGGCCTGGTGGCGCTGCTGCTGGTGCCCTTCGTGCGCATGCCGCGCGGGCGCTGGCGCGACGTGCTGATCCTGTCGGTGATGCTGGGGCTGACCCATTTCTCGCTGATGTTCACCGGCCTCGCCCATGTCGACGCGGCGGTGGCGGCGATCGTCATCCAGGTCCAGGTGCCGGCCTCGGCCGCCATGGCCATGCTGTTCTTCGGCGACAGGATCGGCTGGCGCCGGGCGCTCGGCATGGCGGTCGCCATCGGCGGCGTCGCCATCCTGGCCGGCGAGCCGCGGCACAGCTCCGCCCTCTGGGCGATCGGGCTGATCGTGCTGGCGGCGATCGTCTGGGCGGCCGCCAACATCCAGATGAAGCGGATGGCGGATCTCGACCCCTCCACCATCAACGGCTGGATGTCGCTGTTCGCCGCGCCGATGCTGCTTTGCGTCTCGCTGCTGCTCGAAGACGGGCAATGGCAGGCGGTGACCCAGGCCAGCATGTGGGCGTGGATCGCCGTCGCCTTCCAGGCCGTGGTCGTCGTCATCCTGTCCTACGCCGTCTGGTACAGGCTGCTGCGCACCTATTCCGTCAACCAGACCATGCCCTATACCTTGCTCGTGCCGGTGTTCGGCGTGCTGTCGGGTGTGCTGTTCCTGGGAGAGCCGGCCAGTTGGACCCTGCTGCTCGGCGGCATCGCCACGCTGATCGGCGTCGGCATCATCATCCTGCGCCGGCCCAAGGTGGTCGAAGCCCAGGCGCAGGTCACGTGAGAGGAGAGCCATGGCCAAGCTGACGCAGATCGCACCCGACCTCTACGCGGCGGCGCAGGTGGACCGCGCGGCGATCGCGGAGATCGCGGCCTCGGGTGCGCGCACCCTGATCAACAACCGGCCGGACGGCGAGGAGCCGGGCCAGCTGCCGGCCGAGCAGGCGCGGGCGGAGGCCGAGCGGCTGGGCCTGACCTATATCCACATCCCGGTCACCTCCTCCTCGATCGCGCCGGGCGATGTCGAGGCGATGCAGCAGGCCCTGGCCGCGGCGCCGAAGCCGGTGGTGATGCATTGCCGCAGCGGCACCCGCTCGACCCTGCTCTGGGCCGCGGGCGAGGTGCTGGCCGGCCGTCGCGACGCCGGCGCGCTCGTCGCCGCGGCGGCGGAGAAAGGCTTCCAGATCGCCTCCCTGCCGGACCTGGTGGCACGGCTGCGCCAGGGGTGACGCGATGGCTGGCCGGCAGCCGGTCCGCGACCGCCCGGTCTCCTGGATCGACCTGATCGAGATCGGGCTCGACCCGGAGGACGGGCGGCCGTTGTTCCAGCAGCTCCACCTGGCGCTGCGCGACCTGATCGCCCGCCGGGTGGTGCCGGCCGGCACAAGGCTGCCGGCAACGCGAAGCCTGGCCGACCGGCTCGGCGTGTCGCGCACCACTGTGGTCGCCGCCTATGACCAGCTGCAGGCCGAGGGCGTGGTCGCGGGCCGGGTCGGCGCCGGCACCTATGTCGCCGCCGGGATCGAGGCGGAGGACCAGCCCGCCGCTCCGGTGAAGAGCCTCGACAAGGCCGCCGCGGCCCCGGCCTGGCGCGGCGAGACGGTGCCCTTCGCCGCCGGCTTCTGCGGCATGCACCCGGCCACCGAGCGCGCCTGGGGCCGGCTGGTGCAGCGCCATCTGCGCGGCATCGGCGTGCGCCAGCGCGGCTATGGCGACCCGATGGGCCACCGGCCGCTGCGCGAGGCGCTGGCCGAGTATCTGCGGGTGTCGCGCTCCGTCGCCTGCGACGCCGACCGCATCGCCATCGTCTCCGGCAGCCAGCAGGGGCTGGACCTGGTGCTGCGCGGCATAGCCCAGGCCGGCGACCCGGCCTGGATCGAGGACCCGTGCTACCCGGCGGCTCTGGCCTGCCTGCGCCAGCACCGGCTGCGGATCGTTCCGGTGCCGGTGGACGGGCAGGGGCTGGACGTCGCCGCCGGCCTGGCGCTGGAGCCGGAGGCGCGGCTGCTCTACTGCACCCCGACGCACCATTACCCCCTCGGCGTGGCGATGAGCCTGCCGCGGCGGCTGGCGCTGCTCGACTGGGCGCGCGACGGGCGCTGGGTGATCGAGGACGACTACGACAGCGAGTTCCGCTTCTCCGGCCGGCCGCTCTCGGCCCTGCAGGGCTTGGACCGGCACGGCCGCGTCATCTACATCGGCACCCTCAGCAAGGTGCTGTTCCCGGGCCTGCGCGTCGGCTACGTGGTGCTGCCGCCCGATCTGGTCGGCCGCTTCGCCGCGATCCGCAACGCCGCCGACCGCTTCCCGTCGACCATCCTCGACGACGTGCTGGTCGACTTCATCAACGAGGGCCATTTCACCCGGCACATCCGCCGCATGCGCCAGGAATACGCCGAACGGCGCGAGCGGCTGGCGGCGGCGCTGGCGGCGGAGGCCGGCGACGACCTGACCGTCGCCCCGGTCGACCGCGGCATGTATCTGGTCGCCGATCTGCGGCCGGGGCTGGACGACGTCGCGGTGGCGGAGGCGGCACGCCGGCGCGGCATCGTGGTGAGGCCGCTGTCGCCGATGCACATCGCGGCCCCGCCGCGCCGGGCCCTGATCCTGGGCTTCACCGGCTTCCCGCCCCAGGCCCTGGATGACGCCGCCCGAACGTTCGGGGCCGTGCTGCGCGGATTCCGCTGAGGATTGGTCGGGCCGGCCGCGCAGAATTGGACCTTTCCACATGCCGCGGAACGCGGCATCGGGAAGGCCAATGCCGTTCCGAGGATCGCCATGACCGAGATCGTCCCCTCCGCCCGCGCCCGGCTGAAGCGCCTGGCCAAGCGCGGCGCCTATGACCGCGCCACGGTCCACGCCGTGCTCGACGCCAGCGTGGTGTGCCACATCGCCTATGTCCTCGACGGCCAGCCCTATTGCACGCCCACGGCCTATTGGCGCGAGGGCGACCGGCTGTACTGGCACGGTTCTTCGGTCAGCCGCATGCTGCAGGGGCAGGGCACCGGCCTGCCGGTCTGCCTGACCGCCACCCATATCGACGGGCTGGTCCTCGCCCGCTCCGGCTTCAACTGCTCGATGAACTACCGCTCGGTGATGGTGTTCGGCACCGCGTCGAAGGTCGAGGACGAGGCGCATAAGCGCGAGGCGCTCGACGCCTATGTCGAGCGGCTGTTCCCCGGCCGTGTGGCGGAGATGCGGCGCCCGACCGACAAGGAGGTGCGGGCCACCACGCTGATCGCGATGGAGATCGAGGAGGCCAGCGTGAAGATCCGCAGCGGCCCGCCGCATGACGACGAGGACGACCTCGCCGCCGGCATCTGGGCCGGGGTGATCCCGATCGCGGAGACCATCGGCGCGCTGCAGCCCTGCTCGCTGCTGCCGCCCGGCATCGCCCCCGGCGCCGGCACCGAACCCTATGCCAGGGACGCCCGCTTCGACGAGATCCTGCGGGCCAATGTCGGGGCCAGCCTCGCCCCCGTCGAAGCCGGCGAGTAAGTGGGGACGACATGACCACCGAACTGACCAACCCCCTGGGCCAGCCGATAGGCGCCCCCGTTCCCGGCTGGGAGAGGCGGCCGCTGCCGCCGCGCACGCCGATGGAAGGCCGCACCTGCCGGCTCGAACCGCTCGACCCCGCCCGCCACGCCGAGGATCTCTACGAGGCGATGGGAAGGGACGCGGAGGGCCGCAACTGGACCTATCTCGGCGTCGGGCCGTTCTCCGATCTCGAGAGCTTCCGCGCCTGGCTCGACAGGATGGCGGCCGGCAGCGACCCGCTGTTCCACACGGTGATCGACCGCACCACCGGCCGGGCGGTCGGCGTCGCCTCCTATCCCCGCATCGACCCGGCGAACGGGGTGATCGAGGTCGGGCACATCCTTTTCTCGCCGCTCTTGCAGCGCACGCCGATGGCGACCGAGGCGATGTTCCTGATGATGCGGCGGGGGGTCGACGAGCTCGGCTACCGCCGCTACGAATGGAAATGCGACAGCCTGAACGCGCCGTCGCGCGCCGCGGCCGCCCGGCTCGGCTTCCGCTACGAAGGGCTGTTCCGCCAGGCCGTGGTGTACAAGGGCCGCAACCGCGACACCGCCTGGTTCTCGATCATCGACAGCGAATGGCCGCGGCTGCGCGCCGCCTTCGAGCGCTGGCTCGACCCGGCGAATTTCGACGCCGAGGGACGGCAGAAGGAGCGTCTGTCCGACCTGACGCGCGGTTTGTCCTTGCCGCCCGGATCGGACTGACGTTTGCTGGCGTGGCGGACGATCGGGCCGGGACGGCTTCGATCCTGAATAGTCCCGTTCCTCCGGAGGAAGCCCGCCATGTCCGATACGATTTTTTCATCCTTTCCGACGATCCGATTCGAGGGGCCTGGGTCGGACAACCCGCTGGCCTATCGCCACTACGACCCGGACCGGGTCGTGCTCGGCAAGCCGCTGAAGGACCATCTGCGGCTCGCCGTGTGCTACTGGCACAGCCTGGTGATGAACGGTTCCGATCCCTTCGGGGCGCCGACCATCGACCGGCCGTGGATGCACGGCGAGCCGATGGCGGCAGCGCGGGCCAAGGCCGACGCCGCCTTCGACCTGTTCCGCGTGCTGGGCGTGCCCTTCTATACCTTCCATGACCGCGACGTCGCCCCGGAAGGCGCCGGCCTGTCCGAGACCCTCGCGAACACCCGGGAGATGGGCGAGTATCTGGGGCGGAAGCAGGCGGAGACCGGGACCCGGCTGCTCTGGGGCACCGCCAACCTCTTCAGCCATCCCCGGTTCATGGCCGGCGCCGCCAGCAACCCCGATCCCGAGGTGTTCGCGTGGTCGGCCGCCACGGTGAAGACCGCGCTCGACGTCACCCACGCCCTCGGCGGCGCCAACTACGTGCTGTGGGGCGGGCGCGAGGGCTATGAGACGCTGCTGAACACCGACCTGAAGCGCGAGATCGACCAGATGGGCCGGTTCCTGTCGCTGGTCGTCGACTACAAGCACAAGATCGGCTTTCAGGGGCCGATCCTGATCGAGCCGAAGCCGCGCGAGCCGACCAAGCACCAGTATGATTTCGACGCGGCGACGGTCTACGGGTTCCTCAAGCATTTCGGCCTGGAGCGGGACGTCAAGCTGAACCTAGAGGAGAACCACGCGATCCTGGCCGGCCACACCTTCGAGCACGAGATCGCGGTGGCCAACGCGTTCGGCATCTTCGGCTCGCTCGACATCAACCGCGGCGACCCGCTCCTCGGCTGGGACACCGACCAGTTCCCGAACGACGCGCCGCAGCTGGCTCTGGCGTTCTATCAGGTGCTGAAGGGCGGCGGGCTGACCACCGGCGGGCTCAATTTCGATGCCAAGATCCGGCGCCAGTCGATCGAACCCGACGACCTGGTCCATGCCCATATCGGCGGCATCGATACCTGTGCCCGGTCGTTCCTGACGGCGGCGGCGATGATCGAGGACGGCCGGCTGGCCGCCCACGTCGCCGACCGCTACGCCGGCTGGGATCGGCCCGACCATGCCGCGGCCGGGCACAGCCTGGAGGAGATCGCCGCCGCCGCCGAGGCCCGCGCCATCGCGCCGAAGCCCCGCTCGGGCCGGCAGGAGATGCTGGAGAACCTCGTCAACCGCTTTTGAGGCCGACGCCGCCTTGCGGTCCGGCCGGCCAGTTCCTATACACTGCGCAGCAGCAGATGGCCGGATGGCCGCTCTGCCGGGCTTCGGTCCGGCGGGGAGGAAAGTCCGGGCTCCACGGAAACACGGTGCCGGGTAACGCCCGGCGGGGGCGACCCCAGGGACAGTGCCACAGAAAGCAAACCGCCCGGCTCCGGCCGGGTAAGGGTGAAAGGGTGCGGTAAGAGCGCACCGCGCGGCCGGCAACGGTCGCGGCACGGTAAACCCCACCGGGAGCAAGACCGAATAGGGGCGGGCCGGCCCGTGGGAAACCATGGGCCGACGGGCGTTTCCGCCCGCCGCCCGGGTTGGTCGCGCGAGGCGACGGGCGACCGTCGTCCCAGAGGAATGGCCATCCCCCGGCCCGCCGTCCGCAAGGATACGGGGCCGGGGACAGAACCCGGCTTACAGGCCATCTGCCGCCTTCTCCGATATCGCCGTCGAGCGGCCGGACAGCGTCCGGGCCGCATTTTTCTTGTCTCCAGATGAGAACAAAAGAAAAACGCTCCGAAGATCGGAGTCGAAAGAAGCGCGCCGACTTCGGTTTTGTTCCGGCGGCGGACGAAGACTCCCCTCAAAGCGGCAGAAAAGCCACGGATCACAGAAAATCCATTGATTTCCCATGATTTGACCAGTCCGTCCCATTGTGTTCCATCGTTGCCCATGATATCCCATGAACTCCCATCGGATGGGATCGATCGTCCACTTCCGGGGTGTGGGCGACGGGGGTGTTGAGGCGGCGGACGCGCCGCCAGGGGGATGGATGGCTCGGTTCACGGGCACCTACGTCAACAAGGTCGACAGGAAGGGGCGGGTCAGCGTGCCCGCTCCCTTCCGCGCGACCTTGGAGGCGCTGGGCGCCCCGGTCGTGAACGTGAAGCCTTCCCCGGACCGCCAGGCCCTGGACGGGGTCACCGAGGCCTACATGGACGAGGTTCAGCGCCGGCTCGACGCGATGGACCTGTACTCGCCGGAGCGCGAGGCCCTGGAAATCCGCGAATTCTCCGAGACGCAGCAGCTGCAGATGGATCCGGAGGGGCGGATCATCCTGCCGCGGCACATGCTGGATCTGGCGGGCATCACCGAGAGCGTCGCCTTCATGGGCATGGGCAGCCGCTTCCAGATCTGGGAGCCGAACGCCTTGAAGGCGCATCAGCAGGCCCGCCTGGCCGCCTCGCGCGACCTGACCCTGGCCCGCGCCGGCACCAATGGCCCCGGGACTCACGGAGGTGCGGCATGAGCGGCACCCATATCCCGGTCCTGCTGAACGAGGTCGTGGCGGCGGTGGCGCCGCGCGACGGCGACCTGATCGTCGATGGCACCTTCGGCCGCGGCGGCTATGCCCGCGGCCTGCTGGCGGCGGCCGATTGCCGGGTGGTCGGCATCGACCGCGACCCCGAGGCGGTGGCGGAGGGGCGCCGCCTGGAGGCCGAGCAGCCGGGCCGGTTCCGCATCGTCGAGGGCCGCTTCGGCGCCATGGACTCGCTGGTCGGCGAGCAGGCGGACGGGGTGGTGCTGGATCTCGGCGTGTCCTCGCCGCAGCTCGACGACCCGGCGCGCGGCTTCTCCTTCCGCGCCGACGGCCCGCTCGACATGCGCATGGGACGGGATGGGCAGAGCGCCGCCGACGTGGTCAACGCCATGCCCGAGGCCGAGCTGGCCGACGTGATCTACGAATACGGCGAGGAGCGCCTGTCGCGCCGCGTCGCCCGCGCCATCGTCGCCGCGCGCAAGGAGGCGCGGATCGAGCGCACGCTGCAGCTGGCCGAGATCGTGCGCCGGGTGGTGCCGCGGTCGAAGGACGGCATCGATCCGGCGACGCGCACCTTCCAGGCGCTGCGCCTGTGGGTGAATGAGGAACTGACCGAACTCGACCACGGCTTGAGCGGGGCCGAACGCCTGCTGAGGCCCGGGGGACGGCTCGCCGTGGTCACTTTCCACAGCCTGGAGGACCGTCGCGTCAAGCGCTTCCTGGCGGAGCGCAGCGGCGCCGGCGGCGGCGTGTCCCGTCATGTCGCGGCGCCCGGCGGCGAAGCCCGGGCGCCGAGCTTCCGCCTGGCGGCCAAGCGGTCGGTCACGCCGGGCGAGGCCGAGACCCGCAGCAACCCGCGCGCCCGGTCGGCGCGGCTGCGGGCGGCGATCCGCAGCGAGGCTCCGGCTTGGCCGCCGGTTGGCCATGGGGGCGGGGATAGGGGGAGGGTGGCAGCATGATCCGCGTCGGCACGATGATCTGGCTCGGCCTCATCGGGGCGTCGAGCGCGTTCCTGTTCAAGACCAGCTACGAGGTGCAGGCGCTGGAAGGCGAGCTGCGCGGCCTCAACCGGTCGATCCTGCGGGAACAGGATTCGATCCGGGTGATGCATGCCGAATGGGCGTTCCTGAACCAGCCGTCGCGCTTGCAGGCGCTGACGGACCAGTTTACGAAGCTGCGCCCGATCGCGCCCACGCAGATGATCGCCAGCGCGGCGGACGTCCCGATGCCGCTGCCGTCGCTCGACGGCGAGCCCACGACGCCGCCGGCGTCGCTGGTCGCCCAGGTCGATGCGCTGCCCAGCTTCGGGCCCGTGCCCCTGCCCGGCCACCGGCCCGGCGAGGGCGGTGTCCTCCTTGCCGCGGCCGCGCCGATGCCCGTCCAGACCCCAGCCGTTTCGCCCCAGCCGGCCGTTGCCCCGGCCCAGCCGGCCGCGCCCGCCGCCCCGGTGCAGATGGCGGCGGTCGAGGTCCGGCCGGCGCCGGTGGCGGCCCCGGCCGTGGCCCCCTCGGCGCAGCCGCCGGTCTCGGCCCCTCCCGTCACCCGGGTCGCGACGGCCGATGTCCCGATCCGGCCGGTGGTGGCGCCGCGCCGGCCCACGGCACCGCTGGAGGCCGTGGCCCAGGCCCTGACCCCGACCCGGGCCGCCGCATCGGATGATCCGATCGGCGCCCTGCTCTCCGGCCTCGAGGCGCCACGGGGAATTCGATGACGGCCGACGCGCTGGATGGCTTCCCGACGAATGCACCGCGGCAGACGGAGCCGGCCCTTCGGCCGGCTCAACGGCTTTCCGCGGCCATCGAGACTGGCCGCCAGCGCGTCGTCATCAGCGCCCTCGTGTTCAGCCTGGCCTTCGCCGGCATCGGCCTGCGGCTGGTCGACCTGATGGCCTTCGGCAGCGATGCCGACAGCAGCCTCGCCAACCGCGCCGTCTCCGCCGTCGCCCCGGTCGCCGACCGGGCGGAGCTGCGCGCCCGCAACGGGCTGATCCTGGCCACCACGCTGCCCTCGGTGTCGCTCTATGCCGACCCGAAGCTGGTGCTGGACCCGATCGAGGCCGCGCTGCGCCTGAGCAAGGTGCTGCCCGCCCTGGACCAGACCAAGCTGCTGGCCGACCTGTCGGCCGACCGCCGCTTCGTCTGGTTGAAGCGGGGCCTGACCCCGACCCAGCAATACGAGGTCAACCGGCTGGGCATCCCCGGCCTCGCCTTCCAGAACGAAGAGCGCCGCTATTACCCGGCCGGCAATCTGACCTCGCATGTCGTCGGCTTCACCAACATCGACGCGCAGGGCATCGCCGGGCTGGAGAAGAGCCTGGACGACCGGCTGCAGAACGGCGAGTCGGTGGCGCTGTCGATCGACCTGCGGCTGCAGGAGATGGTGCGGAACGAGCTGCAGGCGGCGATCACCAAGTTCAAGGCGACGGCCGGCAACGTCCTGATCATGGACGTCAAGACCGGCGAGATCCTGTCCATGGTCTCGCTGCCGGACTTCAACCCCTACGACCCGACCGCCGCCTCCCAGGACGCCCTGTTCAACCGGAACACGCTCGGCGTGTACGAGATGGGCTCCACCTTCAAGATCTTTAACACCGCCCTGGCGTTGGAGAGTGGCACCTCGACCCTCCAGACCACCTATGACCAGAGCCCGATCCGGGTCGGCCGCTTCACCATCCGCAACTTCCGGGCCGAGCCGCAGTCCGGCCGGTGGAGCGTCTACGAGATCTTCCGCCAGTCGATGAACACCGGCTCGGTGCACATGTTCGAGGCGGCGGGGCTGGAACGGCAGAAGGAGTTCCTGGCCCGGCTCGGGCTGACGAAGCCGTCGCCGCTCGAGCTGCCGGAGGTCGGGTCGCCGATGGTGCCGCAGCCCTGGAGCCAGGTCAGCGGCATGACCATCTCCTACGGCCACGGCATGGCGGTCACCCCGGTCCAGCTCGTCACTGCGGTCGCCGCCGTGGTCAATGGCGGCATTCTCCATCCGCCGACGCTGTTCAAGCGCGACCCGTCCCAGCCGGTTCCGGGAAAGCGGGTGCTGTCGCCCGAGCTGTCGCGGACGATGCGGGCGCTGATGCGGGTCGTGACCGTCAGCGGCACCGCCACCAAGGCGGAAGTTCCCGGCTATTTCGTCGGCGCCAAGACCGGCTCGGCCAACAAGGCGGTGCGGGGCGGCTACAACCGCAAGGCCGGGGTGACCGACTTCGTCGGCATCTTCCCGGCCTATGATCCGAAATACGTCGTCATGACCATGCTGGAGGATGCCCAGGCGATCCCGGGCACTTACGGCTACAATACCGCCGGCTGGAACGCGGCGCCGCTGGGCGGCCAGATCATCGCCCGCATGGGGCCGATGATGGGGGTCGAGCCGAAGGACCCGAACGACCCGGCGATCCTGCAGCAGCTGGCGCTGCCCGTGGGGTCCGTTGCCGGCGGTGCCCAGCAGGCGGCGGTCGAGGAGGGATGAGCCATGCCCGGCGTTCCTGACTCCTCGCTCCTTCCTGCCGGCCTCAAGGGGCTGACCGCGGATTCCCGCGCCGTCCGGCCCGGCTTCCTGTTCGCGGCCCTGCCGGGCGCGCGCGCCGACGGCCGCGTCTTCATCGCCGATGCGCTGACCGCCGGCGCCGCGGCGATCCTGGCGCCGGAGGGTACGGTGCTGCCGCCGGGCGCACAGGCGACGCTGATCACCGATCCGAACCCGCGCCGCCGCCTGGCGCTGAGGGCCGCGGCGTTCTCGGGGCAGCAGCCGGCCACCATCGCCGCCGTCACCGGCCCCAGCGGCAAGACCTCGACCGTCAACTTCGCCCGCCAGCTCTGGACCCTCCTGGGCCACCAGGCGGCCAGCCTGGGCACGCTCGGGGTGATGGCGCCGGGCCGCGAACGCTACGGCTCGCTGACCACGCCGGACCCGGTGGCGCTGCATGCCGAGCTGGCCGACCTGGCCGCGGCCGGGGTGACCAGGCTGGCGATGGAGGCGTCGTCGCACGGCCTCGATCAGTTCCGGCTGGACGGGGTGCGGGTGACGCTGGCGGCGTTCACCAACTTCACCCAGGACCATCTCGACTACCACGCCACCATGGAGACCTATCTGGCGGCCAAGGCGCGGCTGTTCGACGAGGTGCTCCAGCCCGGCGGCACCGCCGTGATCAATGCCGACGTGCCGGAGGCGGCGGGGCTGGTCGCCCGCGCCCGTGCCGCCGGCCGAACCGTGCTGACCCTGGGCCGCGCCGGCCGGGAGTTCCGGCTGGACCGGGCCGAGCCGCTGCCGCACGGCATTGACCTGCGCTTCACCGCCGGCGGCAAGGCGTATCGGGCGGAGCTGCCGCTGGTCGGCGGCTTCCAGGCCTACAATGTCCTGACCGCGCTGGCGCTGGTGACGGCCGACGGCGCCGACCTGGATACTGCCGCCGGCCTCCTGGAGCAGCTGAAGGGCATCCCGGGCCGGGTCGAGCTGGTGGCCAGCCACCCGAACGGCGCCCCGGTCTATGTCGACTACTCGCACAAGCCGGGCGCGCTGGAGACTGTGCTGAACGCCCTGCGTCCTCACACCCGCGGCGCGCTGGTCGTGGTGTTCGGCTGCGGCGGCGACCGCGATCGCGCCAAGCGCCCGCTGATGGGCGAGATCGCGGCGCGCCTGGCCGACCGCGTGATCGTCACCGACGACAACCCGCGCAGCGAGGACCCGGCCGAGATCCGCCGCCAGGTGCTGGCCGGCTGCCCCGGCGCCGCCGAGATCGGCGACCGGGCCGAGGCCATCCGCGCCGCGGTCGGCGGGCTCGGCCCCGAGGATGTCCTGGTCGTGGCCGGAAAGGGCCATGAGACCGGCCAGATTATCGGCGATGACGTACGCCCGTTCGACGATGCGGAGCAGGCGCGCGCAGCCGTGACCGATGTGAAGAGCGACCCGCGATGGAGACGAACGCCATGACCACCCCTGCGCTCTGGCCGGCCGCGGAGGCGGCCGCCGCAACCAACGGGATGCAGGTCGGCGAGTGGGCGGCGACCGGCGTCTCGATCGACAGCCGCTCGGTCGTGGCGGGTGACCTGTTCGTGGCGCTGCGCGGGCCGAACTTCGACGGCCACGACTACGTCAAGGACGCCCTGGCCAAGGGCGCCGCGGCGGTGATGGTCGACCGGGTGCCGCAGGGCGTGCCGCATGATGCGCCGCTCTTGGTGGTCGAGGACACCATGGACGGGCTGACCGACCTGGCGCGCTTCGCCCGCATGCGCAGCGAGGCTCGGGTCGTCGGCGTCACCGGCTCGGTCGGCAAGACCAGCACCAAGGAGGCGCTGAAGCTGGCCCTGTCGGCCACCGCTCCGGCCTATGCCTCCCAGGGCAATCTGAACAACCAGTGGGGCGCGCCGCTCAGCCTGTCGCGGATGCCGGAGCAGGTCGCCTATGGCGTGTTCGAGCTCGGCATGAACCATGCCGGCGAGATCGCGCCGCTGTCCCGGCTGGTCGAGCCGGACGTCGCCATCATCACCAATGTCGAGGCGGTGCACGCCGCGCATTTCCATTCGGTCGAGGGCATCGCCGACGCCAAGGCCGAGATCTTCCGCGGCATGGGGCCGGAGAGCACGGCGATCCTGAACCGCGACAACCCGTTCTTCCCGCGCCTGGTCGCCCATGCCCGGACCCAGGGCGTCGGCCGGATCTGGAGCTTCGGCGAGCATGCCGAGGCCGACGCCCGGCTGGTCGACTGCTCGCTGCACACCGCGGCCAGCGCGGTCGACGCCGTGATCCTGGGCGAACCGGTGCGCTACACCCTGTCCGCCCCGGGCAGGCACTGGGTGCTGAACAGCCTGTCGGTGCTGCTGGCGGCCAAGGCGATGGGCGCCAACATCGGCGGCGCCGCCCGCGCCATGGGCCGGATCACGCCGCTGCGCGGCCGCGGCGCGCGGATCACGATCGAGCTGCAGCGCGGCGGCCAGGCCGGCAAGCTGCTGCTGATCGACGAGAGCTACAACGCCAGCCCGGTCTCGGTCGCCGCCAGCCTCCAGGTGCTGGGCGGGGTCGACAGCGGCCCCGACGGGCGCCGCATCGCCGTGCTCGGCGACATGCTCGAGCTCGGCCCCGACTCGCCGGCCCTGCACGCGGCGCTGAAGCAGCATGTGCTGGCCAGCGACATCGACCTGGTCTTCACCTGCGGCCCGGACATGAAGCAGCTGCACGACGCGCTGCCGGAAGGCCGGCGCGGCGCCCATGCGGCCGACAGCGCCGCCCTGGCGCCGGTCCTGGCCGAGGCGGTGCGCCCGGGCGACTGCGTCATGGTCAAGGGCTCGCTCGGCAGCCGCATGGCCGTGATCGTCGAGGCGCTGGAAAATCTGCACGTGGCGCGCGAGAACCGGGCCTCCCACACCCAGCCCTCGGCGAAACGCGTCGCCAACGGCCTCTGAAAAGGACAGGTCCCCGGTGCTTCCGGCCCTCTTTGCCCCGCTCGCCGACCAGGCGCTGATCTTCAACCTGTTCCGGTACCTGACCTTCCGGACCGGGGCCGCGGTGATGACGGCGCTCGTCATCGCCTTCGTCATCGGGCCGGCGATGATCCGGTGGCTGAAGTCGCGGCAGGGTGCGGGGCAGCCGATCCGCGAGGACGGGCCGGAGGGCCATTTCAAGAAGCGCGGCACGCCGACCATGGGCGGGCTGATGATCCTGATCGCGATCGTGGTTTCGACCCTGCTCTGGGCCGATCTGCGCAACGCCTTCGTCTGGATCGTCCTGCTGGTGACGATCGGCTTCGGCCTGGTCGGCTTCGGCGACGACTACCTGAAGCTGACCAAGCGCAACCCCAAGGGCCTTTCCGGCAAGCTGAAGCTGGTGGTGCAGGGGGTGATCGCGCTGGTCGCCGTCTACTGGTACCTGCAGGTGACGCCGGAGGTGCGGGAAACCGCGGTCGCCATCCCGTTCCTCAAGGATGTCATGGTCGAGCTCGGCATCCTGTTCTTCCCCTTCGCCATGCTGGTCATGGTCGGCGCCTCGAACGCGGTCAACCTGACCGACGGGCTGGACGGCCTCGCCACCATGCCGGTGATCATCGCCGCCACCTGCTTCGGCCTGATCGCCTATCTCGCCGGCAATGTCGTGTTCGCCGGATATCTACAGATCCACCACGCCCCGGGCGCCGGCGAGCTGGCGGTGTTCTGCGGCGCCCTGATCGGCGGCGCGCTGGGGTTCCTCTGGTTCAACGCGCCCCCGGCGATGGTGTTCATGGGCGACACCGGATCGCTGTCGATGGGCGGCGCGCTCGGCGCCATCGCCATGATCACCAAGCACGAGATCGTGCTGGCCATCATCGGCGGCCTGTTCGTGCTCGAGGCGGTGTCGGTGATGGTGCAGGTCGCCAGCTTCAAGCTGACCGGCAAGCGGGTGTTCCGCATGGCGCCGCTGCACCATCATTACGAGAAGAAGGGCTGGGCCGAGCCGACCATCGTGATCCGGTTCTGGATCATCGCCGTGATCCTGGCCCTGATCGGCCTCTCCAGCCTGAAGCTGAGGTGATCGGATGATCGACCTCTCGCATCTCAAGGGCCGCAGCGTCGCCGTCCTCGGCCTCGGCAAGTCGGGCACCGCCGCGATCCGGGCGCTGAAGGCCGCAGGGGTCGAGGTCGCGGCCTGGGATGACAAGGTCGCCGGCCGCTCCTTCGCCGAGCGCGAGGGCGTGCCGGTGCGCGACTTTGCGGCCGAGGGGATGGCCGGCATCGATCTGGTGATGCTCAGCCCTGGCATCCCGCGCACCCATCCCCAGCCGCATCCGGCGGTGGCCCGGGCGCTGGAGGCCGGCAGCCGCCTGGTCGGCGACATCGACCTGCTGGCCGAGGCGCTGCCGGATGCCGGCTTCCTCGGCGTCACCGGCACCAACGGCAAGTCGACCACCACGGCGCTGCTGCAGCACGTGTTCCAGGCGGCCGGCTTCGATTCCGAGGCCGGCGGCAATCTCGGCCCCGCCGCGCTCGGTCTCCGCCCGGTCGGGCCGGGCGGCTGGTACGTGCTCGAGGTCTCGTCCTACCAGCTCGAGACCATCACCGAGGTGCCCTGGTCGATCGGCGTCTTCATCAATATCACCCCCGACCATCTCGACCGCTATCCGGACATGGCCGGCTACGTCGCCGCCAAGCAGCGGCTGCTCGACGGCATCCGCCCGGGCGGCACCGCGGTGATCGGGGTCGACGACGACTTTTCCCGCGCGGTGTTCGAGAAGACCAAAGCGCGGCCGGAGATCCGGGCGATCCCGATCTCGGCCGAGCGTGCGCTCGAGGGAGGGGTCTTCGTCCGCGATTTCGTGCTGCACGATGCAACCGAGGGCGAAGCCCGCGCGGTGCTCGACCTGCGCCGGGCGCCGGCCCTGCCGGGCGCCCATAACGGCCAGAACGCCGCCTGCGTCTGGGCCGCCGCGCGGGCGGCCGGCGTGCCGGAAGAGGTGCTGGCCGCGGCGATCCGCACCTTCCCCGGCCTGGCCCATCGCCAGCAGCTGGTCGGCACCGTTGCCGGCATCCGCTTTGTCAACGACAGCAAGGGCACCAACCCGGACGCGGCGGCCAAGGCGCTCGGCTCCTACGACACGATCTACTGGATCGCCGGCGGCCGGCCCAAGGAGGGCGGGCTGGAAGCGGTCGACCCCTACCTGCCGCGGGTGCGCCAGGCCTTCCTGATCGGCGAGGGCGCGCCCAAATTCGCCGCGCATCTCGAGGGCCGGGTGCCGTATCAGCGCTCGACCGACCTCGACGCCGCGATCGAGGCCGCCTACCGGGCCGCCAAGGCGGACGGCGCTGCCGATGCCGTGGTGCTGCTGTCGCCGGCCTGCGCCTCCTTCGACCAGTTCGCCAATTTCGAGGCGCGCGGCGAGGCCTTCGCCGCCTCGGTCAAGGGGCTGCAGGTCCGGGTGGAGAGGGGGGAGCTCTAGATGGTGACCCTGGATCGCGCCGACAGCTCGGTCATCGGCCGCTGGTGGTGGACGGTCGACCGCTGGATGCTGCTGCTGCTCGGCATCATCATGGGCATCGGCGCGATCCTGATCCTGGCCGCCAGCCCGGCCGTCGCCCAGCGCATCAATCTCGGCGAGTTCTACTTCATCGAACGCCATCTGATGATGCTGCTGCCGGCCATCGTGCTGACCTTCCTGGTCTCGCTGATGAGCCCGCCGGCGATCCGGCGCACCGCGGCGATCGTGCTGCTCCTGTCGATGCTCGGGGTCTTCGCCACGCTGTTCGTCGGCGTCGAGATCAAGGGCGCGACCCGCTGGATCCAGCTGCCCGGCATGTCGCTGCAACCCTCGGAATTCGTCAAGCCGGCCTTCGCCGTGGCCGCCGCCTGGCTGTTCGCGCAGCAGAAGACCCGGCCAGGCTTTCCCGGCTACATCGCCTCGACCGTGCTCTACGCGCTGATCGTGGTTCTGCTGCTGTCGCAGCCGGATCTCGGCATGACCGTGGTGGTCACTGCGGTCTGGTTCATCCAGTTCTTCATCGCCGGGCTGCCGATGTTCCTGGTGGTCGGGCTGATCGGCATGGGCGCCGGCGGCCTGGTCGGCTCCTACTTCCTGTTCGAGCATGTGCGCAGCCGCATCGACCGCTTCCTCGACCCCTCGACCGGCGACAACTACCAGGTCGACCGCGCGATCGAGGCCTTCACCAATGGCGGGGTGTTCGGCACCGGGCCGGGCGAGGGCTCGGTCAAGCTGTACCTGCCGGACGCCCATGCCGACTTCATCTTCGCCGTCGGCGGCGAGGAGTTCGGCCTGTTCTTCTGCCTGCTGCTGGTGGCGCTGTTCGCCTTCATCGTGGTCCGCGGCCTGTCGCGGGTGATGAACGAGACCAACCTGTTCATCATGCTGGCGGTGGTCGGCCTCGTCACCCAGTTCGGGCTGCAGGCGGCGATCAACATGGCCTCGACCCTGCACCTGATCCCGACCAAGGGCATGACGCTGCCCTTCGTCAGCTACGGCGGCTCCTCCCTGATCGCGCTGGGCTACGGCATGGGCATGGTGCTGGCGCTGACCCGCAGGCATGCCGGGAGCGGGATCCGGTGAGTGATGCCCGCCCCATCCTGCTGGCCGCGGGCGGCACCGGCGGCCATGTCTTCCCGGCCGAGGCGCTGGCCCGCACGCTGATCGCCCGCGGCCATGCCGTGCGCCTGGCCACCGACCCGCGCGGCCGCGCCTTCGGCGACCGGCTGCCCGAGGTGCCGGTCGATCCCGTCCGCTCCGCCACCGTGGCGCCGGGGCTGCTGGGCAAGCTGAAGGCCGCGACCCTGCTCGGTCTCGGCTATCTCGACGCCAGCGGCGTGCTGCGCCGGCACCGGCCGGCCGCCGTGGTCGGCTTCGGCGGCTATCCCTCCGCCCCGACCGTGCTGGCCGCGTCCCGCGCCGGCATCCCGGTGCTGCTGCACGAGCAGAACGCCCTCCTGGGCCGGGTCAACCGCTGGCTGGCCGGCCGCGCCGCCGCCATCGCCACCGGCTTCCCGCTGCAGTCGGCAGGCCAGGAAAGCCGGCGAGTCGAGGTCACCGGAAACCCGGTCCGCCCGGCGATCGCGGCCAAGGCCGACGCGCCCTATCCGGCGCCGACGGAGGACGGCCGGCTGACCCTGCTGGTGCTCGGCGGCAGCCAGGGCGCGCGGGTGTTCAGCGAGCTGATCCCGGCCGCGGTGGCGCTGCTGCCGGACGGGCTGCGGAACCGCCTGTCGATCGTGCAGCAGTGCCGGCCCGAGGACATCGAGGCCTGCCGCGGCCGCTACGCCGCGATCGGCGCCGACGCCACGCTGTCGACCTTCTTCGACGACGTGCCGGAGCGGCTGGCCGCCGCCCAGCTGGTGATCTGCCGGTCCGGCGCCTCGACCGCGGCGGAGCTTGCGACCATCGGCCGCCCCGCCATCCTGGTGCCATATCCCTTCGCCATGGACGACCACCAGACCGCCAATGCCAGGGCCATCGCGGCCTCCGGCGGTGGGTGGCTGATGCCGCAGTCGGACCTCACGCCGGAAGTGCTGGCATCGCGTCTCGAACACCTGTACACCCGCCCCTCCGTCCTGGTGGAGGCCGCCGGCGCCGCGCGCGCCGCAGCCCATCCGGATGCCGCCGACCGACTCGCCGACCTCGTCCTTGCCCTCGCCGGGCAGGCGGCGGGCCTTCGCGCGTCGGCCGCAACCGGAGCGTAAGTTAAGGAGTACCGCCGATGAGGCAGATGCCGCTCGACATTGGGATGATCCACTTCGTGGGGATCGGCGGCATCGGCATGAGCGGGATCGCCGAGATCCTGCACAATCTCGGCTATTCCGTGCAGGGCACCGACGTGGCCGAGAGCGCCAATGTCCAGCGCCTGCGCAAGGCCGGCATCGACGTCAAGATCGGCCATGCCGCGGCCCATCTGGGCGACGCCGCGGTGGTCGTGATCTCCTCAGCGGTGAAGAGCGACAACCCCGAGGTCAAGGCCGCCCGCGCCGCCCTGATCCCGGTGGTGCGCCGGGCCGAGATGCTGGCCGAGCTGATGCGGCTGAAATGGTCGATCGCGATCGGCGGCACCCACGGCAAGACCACCACCACCAGCCTGGTGGCGGCGATGATCGACGGCGCCGGCATGGACCCGACCATCATCAACGGCGGCATCATCAACGCCTACGGCACCAACGCCCGGCTCGGCCAGGGCGACTGGATGGTGGTCGAGGCGGACGAGAGTGACGGCACCTTCACCCGGCTGCCGGCGACCATTGTCGTGGTCACCAACATCGATCCCGAGCATCTCGACTTCTACGGCGATTTCGACTCGGTGAAGGCGGCGTTCGAGCAGTTCGTCACCAACACGCCGTTCTACGGATTCGCGGTTCTCTGCATCGACCATCCGGAGGTGCAGGCGCTGATCTCGCGGGTCACCGACCGGCGCATCGTCACCTACGGATTCAGCCCGCAAGCCGACGTCCGCGCGGTCGATTTCTCGATCGAATCGCGCGGCTCGCGGTTCACCGCCGTGCTCCAGGACAGGCAGTCCGGAAAAAGCCGAATGATCCGCGATATTGTGTTGCCAATGCTCGGGCAACACAATATCCAGAATGCATTGGCCGCTATCGCCGTGGCCCATGAGATGGGAATGGACGACGGGCAGATCATCGAAACGCTTGCGCGCTTCAGCGGTGTGAAGCGCCGGTTCACCAAGACCGGCGAGTCGGGCGGCGTGACGGTGATCGACGATTACGGCCACCACCCGGTGGAGATTGCGGCGGTGCTCAAGGCGGCCCGGGCCGCGGCCCAGAAGCACAAGGTGATCGCCGTGGTGCAGCCGCACCGCTACAGCCGCCTGGCCAGCCTGTTCCAGGAATTCTGCACCTGCTTCAACGACGCCGACATCGTCGTGGTCGCGGATGTCTATGCCGCCGGCGAGGCGCCGATCGAGGGCGCCACCCGATCGGCCCTGGTCGAAGGGCTGCGCGACAGCGGCCACCGCCGGGTGATCCCGCTGCCGGGGCCGGAGGCGCTGCCGCAGCTCGCCTACGACCTGGCCCAGCCGGGCGACTTCGTGGTCTGCCTCGGCGCCGGCAACATCACCGCCTGGGCCAACGCCCTGCCCGCCGAGCTCGACGCGCTGCGCGCGAAGGCGGGCCGATGACGAAATCGGTTGCGGTCCTCTACGGCGGCTGGTCGGCGGAGCGCGAGGTCAGCCTCGTCTCCGGCAAGGCCGTGGCCGTGGCGCTGCGCGGGCGCGGCCACCGGGTCGAGCTGATCGATGTCGGCCGCGACCTCGACGCGCTGCTGCGCGCCCTGCGGCCGGCACCGGACGTGGTGTTCAACGCCCTGCACGGCAAGGGCGGGGAGGACGGCACGATCCAGGGCGTGCTCGACATGCTGGGCCTGCCCTACACCCATTCCGGCGTGCGGCCCTCGGCGATCGCTATGTCCAAGCCGGCGACCAAGCAGGTGGTCGGCGCGGTCGGCATCCGCACCGCCCGCGGCGTGGTGGCGCCGCCGGAGCAGGTGGCCGAGCGCCACCTGATGGAGCCGCCCTATGTGGTCAAGCCGGCGGCCGAGGGCTCCAGCGTCGGCGTCCGCATCGTCCGCGCCAACGACAACGTGCCGCCGATCGACCTGGCCGCCTGGGGCTACGGCGACGCGCTGGTCGAGGAATACGTACCCGGCCGCGAGCTGACCGTCGGCGTGATGGGCGACCGCGCCCTGACCGTGACCGAGATCGCGCACACCCACGCCTTCTTCGACTACGACGCGAAGTACACCGAGGGCCACGCCGTCCACACCCTGCCGGCGCAGGTGCCGGACGACGTCTCCGCGGAGGCCATGCGCCTGGCGCTGCTGGCGCACCGCACGCTCGGCTGCCGCGGCATCAGCCGCACCGATTTCCGCTGGGACGACACCCGGCCGGGGACCGAGGGACTGTATTTCCTCGAGATCAACACCCAGCCGGGCTTCACCCCGATCTCGCTGGTGCCGGAGCAGGCCAGGCATGTCGGCGTCGACTTCGCCGATCTCTGCGAATGGCTCTTGGAGGACGCCGCATGCGCCCGCTGAGCGCCGAGCCCGACTCCGCGCGACGGCGCGGCGGCGGCGGCACCTCGGTGCGCCGCAAGCCGATGGCCCGGCGCCAGGCGGCGGCGCTGCGCCTGGGCGGCATGGCGCTGGGCGGCATCGCCGTGTTCGGCCTCCTGGCCGCGCTGTGGACCAGCGGCACGCTGACCGCCGCCGGGCGCGGCATCCACGGCGCCGTGATGGGGCTGACCGTGGCGGCCGGCTTCTCGGTGCAGGAGGTGCTGGTCGAGGGCCGGCGCTCGGTCGATGGCGGCGTGATCATGGCGGCGCTCGGCGTCGGCCGCGGCGACCCGATCTTCGACCTCGACCCCGACGCCGCCCAGGCCAAGCTGCTGGACATCCCCTGGATCCGTTCGGCCAGCGTCGAGCGGCGGCTGCCGGACACGGTGTTCGTGCGGATCGAGGAGCGGATGCCGCTGGCGCTGTGGCAGAACAACCAGAGCTTCAGCCTGATCGACCGCGAGGGCCATGTCCTGCCGGTGCCGTCGGTGGCGGACTACCCGGACCTGCCGATGGTGGTCGGCGGCGATGCGGCCGCGACCGCGGCGGCGCTGATCGACGCCCTGTCGAAGACGCCGGACATCGCCCGCCGGATCCGCTCAGCCATGCGGGTCGGCGGCCGGCGCTGGGACCTGGTGCTGGACAACCACGTCACCGTGAAGCTGCCGGACGGCGACATCGCCCCGGCGCTGGCCCGGCTGGACGAGGCGCAGCGCAAGGATTCGGTGCTGGACCGCGACATCGTGGCGGTCGATCTGCGCCTGGGCGACCGGATGGTGCTCCAGCTCACCCCCGCGGCGGCGGCGCAGCGGGCGCCGACCAAGGACAAGACGTGATGGGCGGCGCGGATGGCTCTCATGGGATTTAACGCGATGCGCCGCCCCCGCACCCGCGCGAGGGGCTCGATCGTCGCCGCGGTCGATCTCGGCACGACCAAGGTCGTGTGCTTCATCGCGCGCGTGGCCGACGAGGGCAAGGCGCAGGTGATCGGCATCGGCCACCAGGCCAGCCGCGGCGTCCGCGCCGGCGCGATCGTCGAGCTCGACGCGGCGGAGAAGACCATCGCGCTCGCGGTCCAGGCGGCGGAGCAGATGGCCGGCGAGACCGTCAACGAGGTGATCGTCAACCTCTCCGGCGGCCATCCGGCGTCGCAGAGCCTGTCGCTGCAGGTGCCGGTCGGCGGCCGCGAGGTCACCGACAACGACCTGCGTCGCGCCGCCCGCGCCTTCAACGGCAGCGTCGCCACCGACGCCGAGGTGATCCACGCCGTGCCGATCAGCTACGGCCTCGACGAGGTTCGCGGCGTGCGCGATCCGCGCGGCATGGTCGGCGAGTCCCTCAGCATCGATCTGCACCTGATCACCGCCAACACCGGCGCGGTGCGCAACCTGACCAGCTGCGTCAACCGGGCCCATCTCGAGGTCGAGAGCGTCATCCTCTCGCCCTACGCCTCGGGCCTGGCCTGCCTGGTGCCGGACGAGCGCGAGCTGGGCTGCACCGTGATCGACATGGGCGGCGGCACCACCTCGCTCGCCGTGTTCATCGAAGGCCGGCTGGTCTTCGCCGACTGCCTGCCGGTCGGCGGCGCGCATGTCACCAACGACATCGCCCGCGGCCTGACCACGCCGGTGGTGCACGCCGAGCGGATGAAGACCCTCTACGGCTCGGCCCTGCCGTCCGTCGCCGACGACCGCGAGGTGATCGACGTGCCGCAGGTCGGCGAGGAGGAGGACAGCCAGCCGACCCATGTGCCGAAGAGCCTGCTGACCGGGATCATCCAGCCGCGGATGGAGGAGATCTTCGAGATGGTGCGCTCGCGGCTCGAGGCCAGCGGCTTCGACAAGGCCTTCGGCCGCCGCGTGGTGCTGACCGGCGGCGGTTCGCAGCTGCAGGGCGCGCGCGAACTGGCCCAGCTGGTGCTGGACAAGCAGGTCCGCATGGGCCGCCCGCTGGGCCTCGACGGCCTGGCCGAGGCGACCGCGGGGCCGAGCTTTTCGACGGCGACGGGCCTCCTGGCCTACGCCATTTCGGGGCCTGCCGACCTGGTCGGCTCGGGCCCGGGGCTGGAGGAGAGCGGCGCCTCGGGCGGCGGCTTCTTCAGCCGGATCGGGGGGTGGTTCCGTGACAACCTCTGAGCAGAGACCAGTCAACCCGGCACGCCTGGCCATCCGGGGCGATGCCGGGAGCACGGACCGGACGGGTGGGAAGCGGACAGGGTGAATAGGGGACAGTAGGGGAGCATCGACATGATCAATCTCAGCATCCCGCAGGGCGATGTCAGCCTCCAGCCGCGGATCACCGTGGTTGGCGTCGGCGGCGCCGGCGGCAATGCCGTCAACAACATGATCCGGGCCAACCTGGCCGGGGTCGAGTTCGTGGTGGCCAACACCGACGCGCAGGCGCTGGCGGGCTCCGCGGCGCAGAAGCGGATCCAGCTCGGCGCCGGGCTGACCCAGGGCCTCGGCGCCGGGTCGCGGCCCGACATCGGCCGGGCCTCGGCCGAGGAGGCGATGGAGCACATCGTCGCCCATCTCGAAGGCGCGCACATGGTGTTCATCACCGCCGGCATGGGCGGCGGCACCGGCACCGGCGCCGCGCCCGTGATCGCCCGCGCGGCGCGCGAGCAGGGCATCCTGACGGTCGGCGTGGTGACCAAGCCCTTCCACTTCGAGGGCGCGCACCGCATGCGCATGGCCGAGCAGGGGCTGCAGGAGCTGCAGCAGTACGTCGACACCCTGATCATCATCCCGAACCAGAACCTGTTCCGCATCGCCAATGAGAAGACGACCTTCGCGGACGCCTTCCGGATGGCGGACGAGGTGCTGCATTCGGGCGTGCGCGGCGTCACCGACCTGATGGTGCAGCCGGGCCTGATCAACCTCGACTTCGCCGACATCCGCACGGTGATGGCCGAGATGGGCAAGGCGATGATGGGCACCGGCGAGGCCGAGGGCGAGCGCCGCTCGATCAGTGCCGCCGAGGCCGCGATCTCGAACCCGCTGCTCGACGACATCTCGATGAAGGGGGCCAAGGGCGTCCTGATCAACATCACGGGCGGCCTCGACATGACCCTGTACGAGGTCGACGAGGCGACCAACCGCATCCGCGACGAGGTCGACCCCGACGCCAACATCATCTTCGGCTCGACCTTCGACGAGAGCATGGAGGGCCGGGTGCGCGTGTCGGTCGTTGCCACCGGCATCGACATGGCGGTCAACCAGGCGCCGCGGCCGCAGACCTACAGCACCACCACGCTGCCCGGTGCCGATCGCGCCAAGCCGCAGCAGCCGGCGGGCGCCCCGGCGCCGCAGCCGATGATGCCGGCGCGTCCGGCGGCGGGGACGCCGCAGCGCTTCGCCATGGCCCAGCCGGCGCCGAAGCCGGTCGCCCCGGCCCCGGTCGAGCCGCAGGCCCCGGCGGCCCCGGCCCCGGTCGAGGCGGCGCCGGAGCCGGACTACGCGGCCGGGGACCAGGCCGAGCCGGCGGTGGCCGAGGTGCAGGAGCCGGCGGTCCAGCCGGCTGCGGCCCGGGCCCCGGCAATGTCGGCGGGCGCGCGCCCCGGCTTCATGGCGCCGCGCCCGGCCCCGATGGCCGCCCCGCAGCCGGCGGCGGCACAGCGTCCGGCCGAGGCGGCCCCGGCCGCGCCGGCCGAAGGCCGCAAGAAGCTGGGCCTGTTCCGTCGGGTGACCGGCCTGCTGCGGGAGGAGGAGCAGCCGCAGCCGGAGGCGCATCACGAGCCGACCCTGCGCCAGGAGCAGGCGCCGCGCGCCGCCGCGGAGCCGCCGCGGGCCCCCGAGGCGCCGCGCCCGGTGGCGCAGCAGCGCCTGGCGATCGATGCCGGCCGCGCCCCGCTGCCGCGCAGCGACGAGGACGCGCTCGACATCCCGGCCTTCCTTCGCCGCCAGGCGAACTGAGGCCGGACCTGCCGCTTCATCCACCGGCCGCACGCTCCCCTCGCGGCCGGTGGGGATTTCTGCCGATCTGATCTTGCCGCCCGCCTCGCGCGGGCGGCTTTTTCTTGTCGCGGCCAAGCCTTGCCTTGCGGCGCGCCCTGGCCTATCAGCGGGTATGCGATGCCCCGGCGCCATGGCGCCGAGTCGATCGGCCGCCGAGATCCTGGGGGCCGCGGCGCCAGCGCCCGGCGGAGCCAAGGTCGCCGGCTAAGCCCTTGCTCCGGCTGGGATCCAACCGGAAATGCGGCGCGTAACAGTCCGAAACAAAGTGTGATTTTTTCTGGCGTGCCGAGGGGGCTAGGGTGCCTTCGTCCCGAAAGGGGCGCTCCATCAGCACTTTGCGCTGCGAAGTGCATGTAAGCGAAGCGAAGGACATCTCCATCGTGGCTCACATCTCGGCGGAATCGGGCGCGGCGACGCAGAAGACGCTGAAGACCGCGATCAAGTGCACCGGCGTCGGCCTGCATGGCGGCCAGGACGTCACCATGGTGCTGCGCCCCGGTGAGATCAACACCGGCATCGTCTTCGTGCGCACCGACGTCCCCCAGGGCCGGCGCAGCATCGTCGCGCGCTGGGACAAGGTCTCGGACACCCGTCTGTGCACCGTCGTCAGCAATGCCCAGGGCGTGTCGGTCGGCACCATCGAGCATCTGATGGCGGCGCTGCGCGGCTGCGGCGTCGACAATGCGGTGGTCGAGCTGAACGGCCCGGAAGTGCCGATCATGGACGGCAGCGCGGCCCCCTTCGTGTTCCTGATCGAATGCGCCGGGCTGGTCAGCCAGCCGGCATTGCGACGGAGCATCCGCGTGCTGCGGCCGGTCGAGGTCGCGGCCGAGGACCGCTGGGCCCGGCTGACGCCGTCGGCCAGCACCACCTTCAGCTTCGAGATCGACTTCCAGAGTCGCGCGATCGCGCATCAGGAAGGCCTGATCCGGCTGGCGAACGGCAACTTCAAGACCGAGATCGCCCGCGCCCGCACCTTCGGCTTCGCCCAGGAGGTGGAGGCGCTGCGCCGCCACGGCCTCGCGCTCGGCGGGTCGCTGGAGAACGCGATCGTGGTCAATGGCGACCGGGTGATGAACGCCGAGGGGCTGCGCTACGAGGACGAGTTCGTGCGCCACAAGATTCTCGATTCGATCGGCGACCTGTACCTCGCCGGCGCCCCGATCCTCGGCCATTTCCACGGCTACAAGGCCGGCCATGCGCTGAACAACCAGCTGCTGCGGGCCCTGTTCGCCGACGACACCGCCTGGTGCTACGACACCAGCTTCGGCGCCGAGACCGCGGCCGAGCCCTGGACCCGGCCGGCGGCCGCCGCCGCTGCGCTGCCCACCGCCAACGCGGCCTGATCCCGTTCCGCTTGCCGCCGTCGCCCCTCCCTGGATTCCCGCGGAGGGGCGACGTGCGTCTGCCCGCGGGAAGGCGTCTCGCCATTCGCGTTCGGGGTGGGTATATAGGGGCCCGGACAGAACCGAAGGCGATGATCGAGTGAACAAGCGTCTGCAGTTTCGCCACTTGGCGCGGGTCGGGCTCGTCCTGCCGGCCGTTCTTCTCACCGCCTGCGGCGGTTCCTCCTCCGAAGATGCCAAGCCGGCCGCGGACCAGCCGCCGGAGGCGCTCTATTCCCAGGCGCAGCAGGCCTTCGACGACAACGACTTCAAGACGGCGTCAACCCGGTTCGACGAGGTCGAGCGGCAGCACCCCTATTCCAGCTGGGCGACCAAGGCCCAGCTGATGTCGGCCTATTCCAGCTACAAGCGCGGCGACTACGACGGCGCGATCGTGGCGCTGGACCGCTTCATCAGCCTGCATCCGGGCAGCGAGGAGCTGGCCTACGCCTATTATCTGAAGGCGCTGTGCTACTACGACCGGATCTCGGATGTGGAGCGCGACCAGCGCATCACCCAGCTGGCGACGAACGCGCTGAACGACGTCATCACCCGCTTCCCGACCAGCGACTACGCCCGCGATGCCAAGCTGAAGCTGGACCTGACCTACGACCAGCTCGCCGGCAAGGACATGGCGATCGGCCGCTTCTACCTGAAGCGCGGGGAATACAACGCGGCGATCAACCGCTTCCGCAGCGTGGTCAAGAACTGGCAAACCACCAGCCAGGTGCCGGAGGCGCTGGAGCGGCTGGTCGAAGCCTATGTCGCGCTCGGGCTGAAGGACGAGGCGCGGCACGTCGCGGCGGTGCTCGGCCACAACTACCCGGGCGATCCCTGGTACCAGGACGCCTATGTGCTGCTGACCGGGTCCGGCATCCGCCCGCCCGACGACAAGGACTTCTTCGACCGCACCCTCGGGTCGATCCTCTGATCCCATGCTGGCCGGACTTTCGATCAGGAATGTGGTTCTGATCGAACAGCTCTCGCTCGGCTTTGCCGAAGGCCTGTCGGCGCTGACCGGCGAGACCGGGGCCGGCAAGTCGATCCTGCTCGACGCGCTCGGCCTCGCCCTCGGCGGCCGCAGCGAGTCCGGGCTGGTGCGGCACGGGGCCGAGACCGCGACCGTCAGCGCCGAGTTCCTGCTGCCCGACGGCCATCCGGTGAAGGATCTCCTGGCCGGGCAGGATCTGCCGGTCGACGACACGCTGGTGCTGCGCCGCAGCGTCGGCGCCGACGGGCGCAGCCGCGCCTTCGTCAACGATCAGCCGATCTCGATCGGCCTGCTGCGCCAGATCGGCGCCGGGCTGGTCGAGGTGCACGGCCAGTTCGACACCCAGGGGCTGCTCGATCCCAAGACGCATCGCGACGTGCTCGACGCCTATGCCGGCGCCGAGACGCTCGCCGCCGCCTGCGCCGCCGCCTGGGAGGCCTGGCGCGGCGCCCGGCGGCGGCAGGAGGAGGCGCTGGCCGAGGCCGAGCGTGCCCAGGCCGAGGAAGGCTTCCTGCGCCATTCGGTCGAGGAGCTGGAGGCGCTGGCGCCGGAGCCGGGGGAGGAGGCGCAGCTGACCGAGCGCCGCGCCCTGCTGCAGCACCGCGAGAAGGTGATGGAGGGCGTCGCCGCGGCGCTGGCCGAGTTGTCCGGCGATCGCGGCGCCGAGCGGGCGCTGGTGGCGGCGCAGCGGGCGCTGCAGCGCATCGCCGACCGCGTGGCCGGTCGCCTCGACCCGATCCTGGAGCAGCTGGGCCGCGCCCTGGATGAGGCGGCCGAGGCGGCGACCGCGATCGAGCGCTTCTCCGCCGACATCGATCTCGACGCCGGCGAGCTGGAGCGGCTCGAGGATCGGCTCTACGCGCTGCGCTCCCTGGCCCGCAAGCATGGGGTGGAGACTGAGGCGCTACCCGATCTGCGCCGGCAGTTCGCCGAGCGGCTGGCCCTGGTCGAGGACCGGGCGGCGGTGCTGGCGCGCTTGGCCTCGGCGGCCGCCGAGGCCCGTACCGCCTATGTCCAGGCCGGCGAGGCGTTGTCCAAGGCCCGGCGCAAGGCGGCGTCCAAGCTGGATGCCGGGGTGAAGGCCGAACTGCCGCCCCTGAAGATGGAGCGGGCCCGCTTCGTCACCGAGGTCGAGCGGCTGGCGGAGGCCGATTGGGGCCCGGCCGGGCTCGACCGCGTCACCTTCCTGGTCGCGGCCAATCCCGGCAGCCCGCCCGGGCCGATCGGCAAGATCGCCTCGGGCGGCGAGCTCGCGCGCTTCATGCTGGCGATCAAGGTGGTGCTGGTGCATCAGCGCGGCACGCCCGGCACCCTGCCGTCGATGATCTTCGACGAGGTCGATGCCGGCATCGGCGGTGCGGTCGCCGATGCGGTGGGCGAGCGGCTGAAGCGGCTGGGGCAGCAGGGGCAGGTGCTGGTGGTGACCCACAGCCCGCAGGTGGCGGCCCGCGCCGATCATCACTGGCAGGTGCGCAAGGCCGAACGCGGCGGCAGCGTCGTCACCCAGGGGGCGCCGCTGACGGCGGGGGAGCGGCGCGAGGAGATCGCCCGGATGCTGTCCGGCGCGAAGATCACGGCGGAGGCGCGCGCCGCGGCAGACAGCCTGCTCGCCGCCCGATCCTGAGAGCCCGTTTGGAAATGCTACTGGCGCGGCCGTCTGACGGCGGACTCGAAGCTTCCGGTGCTCACGCACCAAATGTGCGCTGCGCTCCGGTTCTCGAAACCACCGCCAGCCAGCTCACGCCAGCGCGTTTCCAAACGGTCTCTGAGCCCGATCGAACGGATCTCGCGTGACCCGGGCTGCAGACGCTAGGATTTTCGGATGAGTCGGCGAGCGGAAGCCGCGCTGCGGCGCGCCCGGGCCGCCGCGTGAGGGAGGCGGGGATGAGCG
The DNA here is from genome assembly GCF_916619195.1 of Inquilinus sp. Marseille-Q2685. Classification (NCBI taxonomy): domain Bacteria; kingdom Pseudomonadati; phylum Pseudomonadota; class Alphaproteobacteria; order Rhodospirillales; family Rhodospirillaceae; genus Inquilinus; species Inquilinus sp. Marseille-Q2685. The sequence goes on along the minus strand of NZ_CAKAKL010000001.1, from coordinate 1,406,299 downwards.
ATCAGGATCTGCGCGGCCGGCCGGTGGACGCGCTGACGCCGGAGGAGGCGGCGGTGGAGCTGGAGGCCCTCGCCAGGGAGATCGCGGGCCATGACATCGCCTACCACCAGCACGACGCCCCGACCATCTCGGACGCCGAATACGACGCGCTGCGCCGCCGCAATGCCGAGCTGGAGGCGCTGTATCCCGAGCTGATCCGGCCGGACAGCCCCTCGGCCAGGGTCGGCGCGGCGCCCGCCGGCGGCTTCCGGAAGATCCGCCACGCCATCCCGATGCTGTCGCTGGGCAACGCCTTCACGGCGGAGGACGTGCACGATTTCCTGAGCTCGGTCCGCTCCTTCATCAAGGAGCTGCGCGACGATCCGGAGCGGCCGGTCGCGATCATGGCCGAGCCGAAGATCGACGGCCTGTCCTGCTCGCTGCGCTACGAAAAGGGGCGCTTCGTCCAGGCCGCGACCCGCGGCGACGGCAGCGAGGGCGAGGACGTCACCGCCAACGTCAAGACCATCAAGGACGTGCCGCAGCGCCTGAACGGCGACGCGCCGGACGTGCTGGAGATCCGCGGCGAGGTCTACATGGAGCGCAGCGACTTCGCCGCCCTGAACGCCCGCCGGGCCGAGGCCGGGGAGCCGATCTTCGCCAATCCGCGCAACTCCGCCGCCGGGAGCCTGCGCCAGCTCGATCCGTCGATCACCGCGTCGCGGCCGCTGCGGTTCTTCGGCTACACCTGGGGCGAGGTGTCGGCGCCGCTGGGCAAGACCATCGAGGAGATCCGCCGGCGCTTCGCCGGCTGGGGTTTCCGCCTGAACGAGCCGTCGCGGCTGTGCCATACGGCCGAGGAGCTGCTGGCCTATTACGACGAGATCGCGGCGCTGCGGGCGGAGCTGCCCTTCGACATCGACGGCGTGGTCTACAAGGTCGACCGGCTGGACTGGCAGGAACGGCTGGGCTTCGTCAGCCGGGCGCCGCGCTGGGCCACCGCGCACAAATTCCCGGCCGAGCAGGCGCAGACCGTGCTGAAGGCGATCGACATCCAGGTCGGGCGCACCGGGTCGCTGACCCCGGTGGCGCGGCTGGAGCCGATCACGGTCGGCGGCGTCGTCGTCTCCAACGCCACGCTGCACAACGAGGATGAGATCCGGCGCAAGGACGTCCGCATCGGCGACACGGTGGTGGTGCAGCGCGCCGGCGACGTCATTCCCCAGATCGTCCGGGTGATCCTCGAGCGGCGGCCGGAAGGCGCGGCGGAATATGTCTTCCCCGAGACCTGCCCGGAATGCGGCAGCCTGGCGGTGCGGGAGGAGGGCGGCGCCATCCGCCGCTGCACCGGCGGTCTGATCTGCCCGGCCCAGGCGGTGGAGCGGCTGCGCCACTTCGTGTCCCGCAACGCCTTCGACATCGAGGGGTTGGGCGACAAGCACATCCGCGCGTTCCACGCCGACGGGCTGATCCGGACGCCGGGCGACATCTTCCGGCTGGCGGAGCAGGACAAGGCCAGCCTGACGCCGCTGCGCAACCGCGAGGGGTGGGGGCCGAAGAGCGCGCAGAAGCTGTTCGAGGCGATCGAGAGCCGGCGCACCATTCCGCTCGACCGCCTGATCTACGCCCTCGGCATCCGCCAGGTGGGCGAGGCGACGGCCAAGCTGCTGGCCCGGCACTACGGCAGCTTCGCGGCCTGGCGGGCCGGCATGGAGGCGGCGCAGGACCGCGACGGCGAGGCGTATCGCGACCTCACCGCGATCGACCAGATCGGGCCGTCCGTGGCCGACGACCTGCTGGCCTTCTTCGCCGAGGAGCACAACCGGACGGTGCTGGACGATCTGGCGGCCCAGCTGACGGTCGAGGATTTCGTGCGGCCGCGCGCCACCGCGAGCGCCGTGGCCGGCAAGACCGTGGTGTTCACCGGCACGCTGGAGACGATGACGCGGCCCGAGGCGAAGGCGCGGGCGGAATCGCTCGGCGCCAAGGTCGCCGGATCGGTCTCCGGCAAGACCGACTACCTGGTGGTCGGCGCCGATGCCGGTTCCAAGGCCGCCAAGGCGCGCGAGCTCGGCGTCACCACCCTGACCGAACAGGAATGGCTCGACCTGATCGGCGGGGCGGGGGGGGAGAGGGCGCCCGACAAGACCGAGGCCTGAAGGGTATGCGCCCCTCAGGCCTCGCGAGTTACGGATCTTTCCTAGATCTCTTCAGCTTGGCTCACAGCACGAAGTCGGCCGCCACGAGGGCGATCGAGCCGTTGAGCTGGATCTGGAAATCCGAGGCGCCGTCGCCGTTGACGTCGCCGGCGATGACGGTCTGGCCGCCCGAGACGGCGAAGCGCAGCTGCCCCGCCACACCGGTATAGGCGGCGGTGCCGATGAAGGCGAAGGCCTGGTTGCCGGCCACGCCGGTGTTGGCATCGATTCCGGACAGATCGATCCGGTCAGTCTGGGCATGGCTGAAATCGGTGACGACGTCGCGATTCGCGCCGACCGTGCTGGCGCCGACCGAACCGTAGACGAAACGGTCCGCCCCGCCGTTGCCGGTCAGCGTGTCTTTGCCATTGTAGCCTTGCAGGACATTGGCGCCGGCGCTTCCGGTCAGCGTATCGCTGTACTGGCTGCCGTAGAGGTTCTCGATGCTGATCAGGGCATCGCCGTTGGAATAGCCCCCCGAGCCGGTTCCGGAGGTCAGGTTCACATTCACCGCGGCGATGCTGTTGTAGTAGCTGGCGAGATCCGTACCGCCGTCGCCGTTCATGGTATCGGCACCGGCACTGCTCCGGAGGATGTCGTTGCCGTTCATGCCGCGCAGCACGTTGGCGGCCCCATCCCCGGTCAGCGTATCGTTGCCCTGGCTGCCGTTGACGTTTTCGATGCCGGCCAGGGTGTCACCCTGGGCGTTGCCGCCGATGCCGATGCCGGCGGTCAAGTCGATCGTGACCCCGATGGCGCTTTCGGAGTAGGTGGCCGTGTCGACGCCCACCCCGCCGTTGAGCGTGTCGGCGCCGGCCGCGCCCCGGAGCACGTCGTTGCCGTTCGTGCCGCGCAGCACATTGATGCCGGCGTTGCCGGTCAGCGTGTCGTTGTACTGGCTGCCGTTGACATTCTCGATGTCGACCAAGGTATCGAGGTTGGAATAGCCTCCCGCGCCGGTTCCGGTTGCCAGGTCGACCGCCACCGCGGCGATGCTGTCGGTATAGGTGGCCGTATCGATACCGGCCCCGCCGTAGAGTGTGTCGGCGCCTGCGCCGCTCCAGATCAGGTCGTCGCCGTCACCGCCGTAGATGACGTCGTTCCCGGCGCCACCCTGCAAGGTGTCCGCGCCGCCGTTGGCCACGATTGTGTTGCTGGTGCCGTCGCCGATGATTGTGTCGGCGAGCTGGGTGCCGCTGACGTTCTCGACCCCGGTGATGGTGTAGGGGCCGCCGAAACTCGGAGAGAAGTCATAGCCTCCCCCCGCGAGATTCACAGTCGCGCCCATCGAGCTATAGTTGCTGAGGTCGAGCCAGTCGATCCCCGCGCCACCGGTGGTGTTGTCGCCGAACTCGCCGTCGCGGACATAGAAGACGTCGTCGCCGTCGCCGCCGTCGACCGTGTCGGTGGAGAAGCCGCCCTCGATCCAGTCGTTGCCGGCGCCGCCGTAGAGCACGTCGATGCCGGAGCCGCCATAGAGGACGTCATTGCCGTCGTTGCCGTACAGCGTGTTGTTGGCGAAGTCGCCGGTGATCGTGTCGGCGAGCTGGGTGCCGCTGACGTTCTCGACCCCGGAGATGCTGTAGGGGCCGCCGAAGGTGGCGACGAAATCATAGGTGTTCGTGCCGAGATTCACGGTCGAGCCGCGCGACGTGTAGTTGCTGAGATCGAGCGTGTCGATCCCCGCGCCACCGGTGGTGTTGTCGCCGAACTCGCCGTCGCGGACATAGAAGACGTCGTCGCCGTCGCCGCCGTCGACCGTGTCGGTGGAGAAGCCGCCCTCGATCCAGTCGTTGCCGGCGCCGCCGTTGACGACGTCAATCCCCACGCCACCCAGCAGGACGTCATTCCCGTCGCCGCCGTTGAGGGTGTCGTTGCCGCTGTTGCCGTTGAGGGTGTCGACGCCGGCATTGCCGTTCAGCAGGTTGCCGATGGCATTGCCCTGGATGGTGTCGTTGCCGCTGCCGCCATTGGCGTTCTCGATGTAGGATCGGGAATCCCCGTTGAACAGCAGCGCGTTGAAGATGTTGCCGCGGGCATAGCCGCCGTTCGGGCCGCCGCCGAGATAGGCGAGCTGGGCCGAGGAGAAGACGGAATGGCTGCCCGGGTTGAGGTCCAGGGTGAGATTGGTGGTGTAGTTCGACAGGTCGTAGGTGTCGACGCCGCCGCCGTCCCAGATCGTCGCGAAGATGCGGTTGCCGCCCGGGGCGATGGCGATGCTGCCGTTGACGAAGGTCGCGCCGTCGGTCGGGCTCCAGCTGTAGACCGTGTCGCCGCTATTGGTGCTGAAATCCGCGCCGTACATGTATTGCAAGGCGGCGATGTCCAGCATCATGAAGGTCTGGGGCGCGCCCCAAGTCTCGTAGTTGTAGCCGCTCGAATCGTCGCCGATGAAGGTGCGGTACGTCATCACCGAGTATTCGAGCGAATCGCGATCGGCCGGCAGGGCGCCGAAGACATTGGTCTCGTGGCCGTGCTTCAGGCCCAGCGCGTGGCCGAGCTCATGGATCACGGTGTGCCAGTCGTAGTTGCCGGCGGTCGGCAGGTCGCCGCTGGGCCCGAAGAAGGCGTCGCCGCCATAGACCTGGTTGGCCGGGTAGTAGGCATAGGCCGTGCTGGGGTTTGTGGTGTTGACGACGCGGATCGTGCCGAGCCCCGAGCCGCTGCCGGCATAATCGATGCCGAGATTGGTGAACCCCTCGACCGAGAAGCCGAAGGAACCGACGGGCTGTGTATAGATGACCGAGTTCAGCGCGAAGTGGACGGCGATCATCTGCTGCGCCGTCATCTGCGCGAAGCCGCTGAACGCTTCGGGGTGGCCGGCCTGGTAGTCGCTCACCGCATCCGGATCGCTGTAGGTGATGAAGCCGTCCGACCAGCGGACGCCGCTCAGCAGCCCGTCGATCTGCTGGTTGCCGGAGGCGACCACGGCCGCGGTGGTGTCGCCCGAACCGTTCTCCTCGGGCTTCGGCGCGCCGGACGTGGCGCCCGAGACGGGGGCAGGAACGACGGCCCCGTCGGATCGGTCGCCGAGTTCCGCGCGAATGGCGTCCGCGAGAGTTCTGCCGTTGGCCAGGACCGCGTCCAGACGGGACACGTCGGAGAAGGTCTGATGGTACAGCAGGTCGCTCGACCATTTCCGCTGCAGCGACCAGGCCAGGGGGTCGTGGAAAGGATCGGCTTCCGAAAACAGGGCGTCATATGCAGGAATTTGTGACGATTTCATATCGGGTCTCCCCTACATGGTGAAGAACCGCAACCTTTCAGTGAGAATCCGCAACTTGTTATGATTGAAGAAGACGATCGTTCAGGCTCCGAAGTTGCGTTCGATGCGCATAGATTCGGGCCCACGTTGACCGTGGCATGAGATGATGTTGCGAAAGTGTCCTGATTTTGGCTTTGTTGGTCAAAAATTCGTGCCGATCTCCCGGATTCTCGCAAGCAATCCCAATGGAAACGATCTTTTCCTATTCGGGAAATTATGCATTTGATTTTCTATAAAGTCAAGAAGCGTAACAAAAGTCAGAATTGTATGATTTAAGATCGTATGCTGGTCAAGAAAAGGAGTTTGAATAATTTCCTAAATTCCTCATTCCGATCTTGCCCATGGATTTGCCATATTTTTGAGATCCAATTCGGATCGTTCCGATCCGGAGAAGTCAGGCGGCAGGACATTGGTGATACGTGTGATCGAGGCGGCGAGGACAATGGAAGCGCGACGTCGGGTGTTCACCTGTCTTGCCCTGTCCTTGTCGTTCGCCGTGCTGCCCTGGCGGACCGGCATCGGCATTGCCGGTGCCTTGCCGCGGGAGGACGGGTGGATGTCGGCGCAGACCGACATGGCGCGGCCGCCGGACGAGCAGGCGGTGATCGCGCGGGAGTTTCGCGGGGCCGTCGACCAGGGCTCGAACGCGGCGCTGATCCGCTTCATCGCGCGGCATCCCGGGCATGCCCTGGCGGACGAAGCCCGGCTTCGGCTGCAGCGCCGGACCGCGCCGGACGACAAGCCGCTGGCCCATGATCCGGACGCCACGGTCTATGCGGCCTACGACGCCGCCCGGCGCGCCGGCACGGCCGAGGCGTACCGCGACTTCGCCCGGACCTATGCGAACCATCCGCTCGCGGCGGAAGCGAACCGGCAGATCCGCGCGCCGCAATAGCGGTCAGAGGTCCTTCTCGGCGAGTTCGCGGAATGCGTCGGGGACGGATCGCGACGGTCCCAGCACGACCGAACCGTAGCCGACCGCCTGCCAGCCGAACCGCTCGCGGATCGCGTCGACGGCCCGGTCCGCCTTCCAGCGCGCCAGCCCTCTCCCGGTGCCGGGCCGGCGCCGCTCGTCGGCGAGCCCGAGCGGCAGTTCCAGCTGCAGCTGCGGCCGGTCCTGGAGATGCGACACCGAGATCGCGAGCAACGAGATCGTCTTCTCCTCGGGATGCTGCGCCAGCACCCCGCGCACCAGCTCCTCGGCGATCTCAGCCAGGATCGTGGTCGCCGAGACCGGCGCGTCGAGCGTCACCGCGCGCGTGACCGAGCGCAGATCGGCGAAACGGACGCGGACGGTGACGGTCCGGCCGGGCCGGGACTTGGCCCGCAGCCGGGTGGCGACCCGGTCGGCGAGATGGCGCAGCGCGGGCACGAACACCCGCTCCTCGGCCGGCTTCCGGCCGAGCGCGGATTGCGCCCCGGCCGACCGCGACCGCCGCCGCGTCTCGATCGCCCGCGGATCGCGGTTCCGGGACAGCGCCGACAGCTTCTCTCCGGCCGCGCGGCCGAGCAGCCGCTCCAGCGACCAGCCCGGCATCGTCGCCAGCTGGCCGATGGTGCGGACGCCGCTCTCCGCCAGCCGCGCCCGCGTCACCGGGCCCACGCCCCACATCAGCTCGACCGGCAGGTCATGCAGGAAGGCAGGCTCCGCCTCGGGATCGACGACGACCAGCCCGTCCGGCTTGGCCACCTGCGAAGCGATCTTCGCCAGATGCTTGGTGCGCGCCACGCCGATCGAGATCGGCAGGCCGAGCTCCGTCCGCACCCGCCGCCGGATGGTCCGGGCGATCTCGGCCGGCGGGCCGAACAGATGGGTGCATCCGGCGACGTCGGCGAAGGCCTCGTCGATGGAGATCCGCTCGACCAGCGGCGTGAAGTCGCCGAGCACCCCGATCGCCGCATCGCCCAGCCGCTGATACTCCCGGAAATGGCCGGCGACGAAGACCAGCTGCGGGCACAACTCGCGCGCCTGTCGCCCCGGCATGCCGCCGCGAACGCCGAAGGCCTTGGCCTCGTAGGAAGCGGCCAGCACCACCCCGCCACCGACCGCGACCGGCCTGCCGCGCAGCGACGGATCGAGCAGCTGCTCGACCGACGCGTAAAAGGCGTCGAGATCCGCATGGAGGATGGTGGCCGTCGAGTCGATCCCAACCGTCACCTGCGGGCTCCGAAGCGGGTGGATGGCAGTCGATCTGCCGAGGATGGAACATATAGCGAACATTCGCTTGAAATTGTCAAGCTGCGGGCATCATTGCCGGCGCCCAAGCCCTTGCATTTGCGCGAAATAGGCGCACCATCCTGTGATGTGGCCAAGGAGGAGGCTGCGATGGGAAACGCTCATCTGGAGAAGTGGCGGTCCCTGGTCGACGAGTTCCGGCAGAAGGCCGGCGAGCTCGAGCGGGAGGAGCGCGACGCGTGCCTCGCCTGCACCGCGGCCGATCGGGCCAAGGTCGCCGAGGCGCAGCAATTCATGGAGAGCAGCGGCATCGGGGAGGCGCTGTGCGCGCTGGTCTGGGACGTCCGCCGCTACGCCGCCTGGTCGGGCCATGGCAAGCCGGTCCCGCCCGGATTCACCGATCTCGCCCTGGTCGCGGATCACATGAAGGATTTCGCCGTCGACTTCGCCTATCGCGGGCGGCGATACGGCGTCACCTTCAAGGAGCGGTCGCTGCATCCGGACCCGCGCGGGGACAGTCAGGGCGAGGTCTATCTCTCGGCGGCCGGCGAGACGGTGCTCGGCGTGTCGATGGTGAACCGGGCGGGCGCCGCCTATGACGACTGGCACCCGACCACGATCGAGGCCTTCCGCCCGGGCGGCTGGATCGCCGACCTGCTGGAGATGCACCGGGAGCACCGGCGCGCCAAGGCGGCCGCCGAGGCCAGGGCGCGGGATGAGGTCATCAGCCGGCGCGCCGCGATGATCTCGCTGGAGTGAGGCGGCGGCGCTCGCCCCTCAGCGCTGCCGCAGGACGGCCGCCAGGTCGACCGGTCCGGCCTCGGCCGGGGCCAGGTCGAGGTCCTGCTCGATATGGGTCAGATGGGCCAGCATGGCGGCGCCGGCGCGCTCCGCGTCGTGCCGCGCCAGGGCCTGCAGGATGGCCCCGTGCTCGGCGTTGCCGCAGGCCGAGGCGCCGCTGCGGCCGTAGAGGGCGATGACCAGCGAGGCGCGCGACACCAGCTCGCGCAGGAACCGCTCCATCACCCGCTGCCGGGCGATCTCGGCGATGCCGAGGTGGAACAGGCCGGAAAGCTGGATGGCGCGCGGCCGGTCGCCCCGGCGCAGCGCCTCCGCCTCCTCGGCCAGGTGCCGCTCCAGCCGGCCGATATCGGCCGGCATCGTCCGCTCCGCGGCGCGGCGGGCGATCGTGGCCTCCAGCGTGCGCCGGGCCTCGAACACCTCGCGCGCCTCCTCGACCGACGGCGCCGCGACGAAGGCGCCGCGGTTCTTCTCGATCACCACCATGTGCTGATGCGCCAGTGCCTGCAGGGCGGAGCGGACGATGGTGCGGCTGACGCCGAAGGCGGTGCCGATCTCGTCCTCCGACAGCTTGGTGCGCGGCGGCAGCCGGTGCTCGACGATGGCGTCCAGGATCGAGCGGTAGATCGCCGCCGCCCGGGCGCCGCGGTCGGGGATGTCGCGGCTTCCGGCCAGGGTGCCGACGGTCTCGATCGTGTCCATGTTTCCGCTCCGGCGCGGCGCGGCCGCGACTTGTCCGTCCCACCATCCCATGCGGCCCGGCGACGCTCAAGATTGTATTCTTGTGAAATCGCGATTGTGCACAATCTTCGGGCTGGGTGTATGCGGTTGCCCAAAGCATAGGCGGTTGCCGGCCCGCGGCGCGTCTCTGCACGGGCGAAGCCGCGCCATCCGGCGCTTGGCACGGCGCTTGCTCCTCCCTCGTCCGAAAGGGAGAGCGGATGCGCGGCGCAGATCTTGAGCTGGTAAAGGTGACCAAGCGCTACGGCGGCACCGTTGCCGTGGACGGCATCGACCTGAGGATTCCGGCCGGCACCTATTGCTGCCTGCTGGGCCCGTCCGGCTGCGGCAAGACCTCGACCCTGCGCATGGTCGCGGGGCACGAGGCGGTGTCGGACGGCGATATCATCCTAGGCGCCACCAACGTCACCGACCGGCCGCCGGCCAAGCGCGGCACGGCGATGATGTTCCAGTCCTACGCCCTGTTCCCGCATCTCACGGTCGTCGACAACGTCGCCTTCAGCCTGAAGATGCGCGGCGCGGCGAAGGCCGAGCGCCGGGCCAAAGCGGCGAATCTCCTGGCCCTGGTGGCGATGGAGGCCTATGGCGAGCGCCTGCCGGCCCAGCTGTCGGGCGGGCAGCAGCAGCGCGTGGCGCTGGCCCGGGCGTTGATCACCCAGCCGCAGATCCTGCTGCTGGATGAGCCGCTCTCCGCCCTAGACCCCTTCCTCCGCATCAAGATGCGGGCCGAGCTGAAGCGGCTGCAGGCCGAACTCGGCATCAGCTTCATCCACGTCACCCACAGCCAGGAGGAGGCGATGGCGCTGGCCGACCTCGCCGTGGTGATGAAGGGCGGGCGGATCGAGCAGGCGGGCCCGCCGCAGGATCTCTTCGCCCGGCCGGCCACCGAATTCGTCGCCCGCTTCATCGGCGGCCACAACGTCGTCACCCTCGGCGGCCGCCTGGCCACCCTGCGCGCCGACCGGCTGCGGCTGTCGCGGCTGAGCGGCGGCCCGGCGCCGGGCCAAGTCGAGGCGGTGGTGCAGGGGGTGGAGTATCAGGGCGCCACCGTCCATGTCGCCTTCGCCTGCGACCTGGCGCCCGACATGCTGGCCTGGCTGCCCGAGGCCGACTTCTTCGCCGACCCGGTGACGCCGGGCGACCGCGTCGCCGTCGCCTGGGCCGACCGGGACATCCATCCCCTCGACGCCGCGGGGCGCGGCGACCATCGCCCCCAACCCTAAGGAGGCTCACCATGGCGGATACCACGAACACTAAGCCCCCGCGCGGCCTCTCCCGCCGCGCCCTGCTGAAGACCACGGCGGCGACGGCCGGCGCGCTGGTCGGCAGCCGCGCCATCACCGGCTTCCCGGCGATCATCGCGGCCGAGCCTGTGACGCTGCGCTATCTCGGCACCGCGGTGAACCAGAGCGCCGACATCGCCCGGAAGGCGAAGGAGGATCTCGGCATCACCATCGAATACGTGCCGGTGACGACCGACGAGGTGACCAAGCGCATCGTCACCCAGCCGAACTCCTTCGATCTCGTCGACAGCGAATACTTCTCGCTGAAGAAGCTGCTGCCCTCCGGCAACCTGCAGGGCATGGACGCGAAGCGGATCAAATATGTCGACCAGATCTCGCCGGTCTTCACCAAGGGCGAGCTGAACGGCAAGAAGATCGGCGACCAGGGCACCGCGCCGAAGAAGGTGTTCTACCTGACCGAGAAGAACGGCAAGACCTTCGCCGCCGAGCCGACCGAGTGGATCACCCTGATCCCGACCACCTACAACGCCGACACGCTCGGCATCCGCCCCGACCTGATCGGCCGTCCGGTCGAGAGCTGGAAGGAGCTGCTGAACCCCGAGTTCAAGGGCAAGGCCTCGATCCTGAACATCCCGTCGATCGGCATCATGGACGCGGCGATGGTGGTTGAGTCGGCCGGCCTCCACACCTATGCCGACAAGGGCAACATGACGAAAGAGGAGATCGACCTGACCATGAAGGTGCTGACCGAGGCCAAGCAGGCCGGCCAGTTCCGCGCCTTCTGGCAGGATTTCAACGAGAGCGTGAACCTGATGGCCTCGGGCGAGACGGTGATCCAGTCGATGTGGTCGCCGGCCGTGACCAAGGTGCGCTCGATGGGCATCCCCTGCACCTTCCAGCCGCTGAAGGAGGGCTACCGCGCCTGGGCCTCCGGCTTCGGCCTGCCGAAGACGCTGAAGGACCGGAAGCTCGACGCCGCCTACGAGTTCATCAATTGGTTCCTGTCCGGCTGGGCCGGCGCCTATCTCAACCGCCAGGGCTACTACTCGGCGGTGCTGGAGACAGCCAAGGCCAATATGGAGCCGTATGAGTGGGCCTATTGGATGGAGGGCAAGCCGGCGGCCCAGGACATCAAGGCGCCGGACGGCACGGTGATGGAGAAGGCCGGCGCGGTGCGCGACGGCGGCTCCTACGACCAGCGCATGGGCGGCGTCGCCTGCTGGAACGCGGTGATGGACGAGAACGACTACATGGTCCGCAAGTGGAACGCCTTCATCGCCGCATAGCATGATCGTCCGCGTAGGTTGGGTTCGCGGTCCGCGAACCCAACAGCGTCGATCGCCCTTGCCGTTGGATGTCGGGTTCGCCTCGGCGAACCCGACCTACGCCGCAGAGAGACGCCTTCGATGACCGCCATCCCCGCGGAAGACGCACCCGCCCGCACCGCCGCGGCGCCCCGGGCCCCATCCTCCGGCCGGCTGGCGGCGTTCCTGCAGGCGGCGCCGATGATGCTGGTGTTCCTGCTGTTCTTCGTGCTGCCGCTGGCGGTGACGGTGGTGGTCAGCTTCTGGGACTACACCGAATACTCGATCGTCCCGGACTTCACGGTCCGCAACTATGTCGAGGCCTTCGACGGCTGCCTGACGTCGCTGCCGGAGCTGTGCACCACCTTCAAGACCTATCTCTCGACCCTGAAGATCGGGGCGATGGTCTGGGCCATCACCCTCGTGCTCGGCTTCACCATCGCCTATTTCCTGGTGTTCCACGTGCGCAGCACGGCGATGCAGATCGTGCTGTGCCTGCTCTGCACCATCCCGTTCTGGACCTCGAACGTGATCCGGATGATCTCCTGGATCCCGCTGCTCGGCCGCAACGGGCTGGTCAACCAGGGGCTCATCGGCCTCGGCCTGATCGACCGGCCGATCGACGGGCTGCTCTATTCCGAATTCTCGGTGGTGCTGGCCTTCGTCCATCTGTTCACCGTGTTCATGATCGTGCCGATCCTGAACTCGATGCTGCGCATCGACCGGTCGCTGATCGAGGCCGCGACCGACGCCGGGGCCAGCGGCTGGCAGATCCTGTGGAACGTGATCGTGCCGCTGTGCAAGCCCGGCATCGTCATCGGCTCGATCTTCGTCGTCACCATCGTGATGGGCGACTTCGTCACCGTCGGCGTCATGGGCGGCCAGCAGATCGCCTCGGTCGGCAAGGTGATCCAGGTCCAGCTCAGCTACCTGCAGTTCCCGGCTGCGGCGGCCAACGCCGTGATCCTGCTGGCTGTCGTCATCATGATCATCGTCGCCCTGACCCGGCTGGTCGACATCCGCAAGGAACTGTGATGCGCGAAGGCCGTCCTCTCTCCTTCTACGTGCTGGCCGCCGTGTTCGGCCTGTTCGTGCTGTTCCTTTACGGCCCGACGCTGACCATCTTCGTGCTGTCCTTCCAGGGTCCGCAGGGCGGGCTGACCTTCCCGATGAACGGCGTCTCGACCTACTGGTTCAGCAGACTGTGGGACGGGATGGGGGTGGTCGACATCGGCGCCGCCTTCTGGCGCTCGCTCAAGCTCGGCCTGGTGGTCATGGTGCTGACCATGGCCTTCTCGGTCTCGGCGGGCCTGGCCTTCCGCCGGCGCTTCCCGGGCCAGTCGGCGCTGTTCTACACCGCCATCGCCAGCCTGATCATGCCGTCGATCGTGGTCTCGCTCGGCATCGCGCTGGAGTTCCGGCTGCTCGACGAGGCGATCAAGAGCCTGGGCGAGAGCTGGGACATCGCCTGGATCAACGACGAGTTCACCACCGCGATGGGGCTGTTCCGCTCCGGCCTCGGCGCGCATCTGACCTGGACCATGCCCTTCGGCCTCCTGATCATGTTCGCGGTCTTCAACCGCTTCGACCGCCGCTACGAGGAGGCCGCGCGGGATCTGGGGGCTTCATCCTGGCAGAGCTTCCGCCACGTCGTGCTGCCGATCATCGGCGCCAGCGTGGTCGGAGTCGGGCTGTTCGGCTTCACCTTGTCCTGGGACGAAATCGCCCGGTCCTCCCAGGCGATCGGCGAGCAGAACACGCTGCCGCTGGAGCTGCAGGGCCTGACCACCACGGTGACGACGCCGGAGATCTACGCCCTCGGCACGGTGACCACGGCGGTGTCGCTGGCGGTGGTGCTGACCGCGCTCGGCCTGATCGCGCTCTTGCGCCGCCGCCGCGGCCGCCACGCCTCCGACGCCGGCCAGGGGCTGGTGTGAGGATGATGCAGAAGACCGGCTTTCTCTCATTGTCATTGCCGGGCTTGACCCGGCAATCCAGAAGGTCTCGACGCTCTCTGGATGCCCGGGTCAAGCCCGGGCATGACAAGGTCGGGAAGGTTGCCGCTCCCACACGCGCTGCGGCCTGACCCATGGAAATCCTCGTCGTCAACCCGAACACCACGGCCGGCATGACCGCCAAGATCGGGGCCGCCGCCGCGGCCGCCGCGGTGCCGGGCACGCGCGTCACCGCGGTGAATCCGGAGATGGGGCCGGCCTCGATCGAGGGCTGGGTCGACGGCGCCCTGGCCGTGCCCGGCCTGCTGCAGGAGATCGCCCGCGGCGAGGCGCGCGGAGTCGCGGGGCACGTCATCGCCTGCTTCGACGACACCGGGCTCGACGCCGCCCGCAGCCTCGCCATGGCGCCGGTGGTCGGCATCGGCGAGGCCGGCTTCCATGTCGCCTCGCTGCTGGCCGGCCGCTTCTCGGTGGTGACCACGCTGGCGCGCTCGATCCCGGTGATCGAGGCCAATCTCCAACGGTACGGCCTTGCTGCCCGCTGCACCCGGGTGCGGGCGGCGGAGATCCCGGTGCTGGACCTGGAGCGCCCGGGCTCGGATGCCGAGCAGCGGATCTCGGCCGAGATCGCGGCGGCGCTTGAACTCGATCGGGCCGAGGCGATCGTGCTGGGCTGCGCCGGCATGGCCGACTTGGCGGCGCGGCTGTCGGCCCGCCACGGCGTGCCGGTGGTCGACGGCGTCGCCGCCGCGGTCACGCTGGTCGAGGGTCTGGCCCGGCTCGGCCTGCGCACCGCCAAGACCGGCGGCTACGCCCCGCCGCGGCCGAAGCCCTATGCCGGTGTCCTGGCGTCTTTCGCTCCGGCCACATCGGGAAACACCTCGATGACATAGCGGCTCAGCTTGTGCCGTTGGGGCAGCCCCATAACGTGGAATGCCACTTCATAGGCGGCCTTCCAGGCCTCGGGAGTGGTTGGCCCGTCCATCTCGGCGTCGTTGAGAAAGTTCACCAGGACCAGATAGGCGGGCTGGCCCTGGTTTCTCAAGAACTGGAGATGCGCGAGCCGGTTGGCCAGTTGGTAGAAGAAATCGGTCCAGGCCGCGCCTGTGCTCCGGACGCCGAGTGTGCCGGCAACCTCTTTCAATCGAGCTGTGATCCGTTCCTTGGAAGCCGCGGCCGCGGCCGTGCCAGGGGAGCACATCTCGGCGACATGCGATTTGGCTTCGAGGAGAAGCAGGTCCCCGGTATCAGTTCGGCCGAGTGCATCCCATTGCGGGCCGCGGTTGGGCCAGAAATCGCGCAACTCCGCGGCGAGATGGACGATGTCCAATCGCGTGAGAAAGTCTTCGTCTCGATACTCCGCGTAGTCGTCCGCCGCGAGAGGCGACCGCCAGTCGATCGACCGGGCGCCCGGGATCCCGGCCAGGATCGGATCATCGAGGCTGGGCCAGCGTTCCCCGACCGCCCGCTGGATCCACTTGAGGCTGCCTTTCGAGCCCGGCTTCTGCACGATCCGCGACATGCGACACTGCTCCGAGTGATCCACGGACGCCGTGGATAGCCGGTTTGCCTGGCTCAAAGCGGATCACAAATGCCGCCGCACATCCATCCGCCCGTACAGAACCCGAACCACGACGATCCCGGCGTCGATCTCCCGGAAATACACGACATGGGCTCCGACGGCATATTTCAGGTAACCGGGACGCACATCTACCGTGCGTCCGAGCTTCCGGCCCGTCGCAAGCCCCTCGATTGCCGCAACAAGATCACGGTGGTAGCTGTCCGCCTGCTCGATTGACCAGTTGCGAAGCGTGTAGAGCCAGATTTCCTCCAGATCGGCTTCCGCCAGCGGCGTGAGCTGGTAGAGCCTACCCCGCATGCTTTGCCCGCATCCGGGCTAGAAACGCCTCGCTATCGAAGGGCTGAGGTTCGCCTGACGCCTCGCCCGCGACCAGCGCATCCTGCAACGCCTTCACTCTCGCTTCATGTTCTTCCAGCAGTCGCAGCCCGGCGCGGACAACGTCGCTAGCCGAGCCGTACCGGCCGCTCTGCACTTGCGCGTCGATGAAGCTGGCGAAGTGATCGCCGAGTGAAATCGACGTGTTCCGTGCCACCTGGGATCTCCCGAAGCCTATTACCAATATCTACCATAAAACAATATCCTGGGCGCGTCTCCACCTCCGTCTACGCGTCGCCTTTAAAGCCGATATCACGGCCGCGCGATCCGCAGATGGGCGAACCGCGCCTCGTAGCCGGCGTCCTTCGGGCTGCAGGCGTAAAGGCCGGCCAGCACCGGGCCGGCGCCGTCATCGGCGTGCAGCCGGGCGATGCGCAGCTGCACCCAGCGGTCGTCGCCCTCCGGCGCCGCCTCGACGATGTAGTCGGCGCCGGTGCGGCGGATGCGGAAACCGGTGGTGCCGCCCGGCCGGGTCGGCACGTCCTGGGTCGACCAGTCGGACCAGCCGGCATTGGTGACCACGGCGCCGAGACGGCTGTGCGCCGCCGTCTCGAACTCGACCGAGGTCTTGATCCAGCTCTCCGGCGACTGGCGCACGATCAGCCCGGCCTGGTCGTACTGGTGCAGGGGGGTGCCGCGCACCACCGTCTCCATCACGAAGTCGCCGGCCACCGGCAGCGCCAGCACATGGCCGTTGTCGACCCGGAAGCCGTAATGCGTGCCCTGCCAGAAATCGGTCCCGGCGGCGGTGCGCAGCCTCAAGCCCTCCGGCCCGATCGACCAGTCCGGCGGCGGGTTGGTCCAGGCCAGGCGCGGGTCGAGGGCAGGGGACAGGAAGGTCTCGTCCAGGATCTTCATTGCCTCTCTCCCCTTTGCCATGCTTGCCGCCATGAGACGCGAGGCCGGCGAGCCGGGCAAGGGTGGATTCAGGAGGCAGAGGCCTTGCCGAGCCCGAGCCAGATCTCCAGGATTCCGAGCCGCGGCTTGGGCGAATAGCTGAGAAGCGGGCGGATCGTGACCGCGATGTCGCCATAGCCGAGCTGCGCGAGAGCCGCTTCGGTGTCGGTCTCCAACGCCTTCGCCCGCTCGCAATCCTCTTCGTAATAGCACCGGATCTCGCTCAACCCGGCCGCACTGTCGATCCGCTCCTCCCCGGGAATGCGCCAGCCGCGCGCCTGAAGCTGGGCGCTGACGGCCTTGGCGCTGTCCCGGCTCAGTCTCGCGAATTGGAGATAGACGGTCTGGGTCGAGGCGGCTTCCTGGACTTTTGCGGCATTTTCACCGGTGCTCTGCTGCAATGTGGAAAGCTGCACCGCCCGGCTTTCTTCATCGACTGTCATCGGCTGGGAGCCGCTCTGCTGGGCTATCGTCTTCACGGTGAGGTCGAGCTGCTTCACCTGCTCGACCACCACGTTGAGGTCGTGGGCCAGGGACGCGACCACGCCGGCGTCCGGGATCGCCGTGCGCAGACGGTCGGACAGGGCCTGTGCCTGGTCACGAGCCTCGTCCAGCCTCTGCTTTACCTGATCGAGCTGCGCTGCCATCTCCTCCGACCGCGCCTGCATCTCGCCGCGCAACGTGCCGAGCCTCTCGGCCGCGCCGCTCGACTTCGCCTGGATATCCTCCAGGTCGGCCGCGAGCGCGGCGCGCTTGACGTCGATCTCGGTCAGAGCCTTGTCCACGTCCCGCCGCGCGCTTTCGGCGATCTGTCGCGCCTGGTCGGTGACTGCCTTTGTCTCCGCAACCCTCTGTTCGACGGCGTTCTGGATTTTGTCGTCGATGTATGAGACTGCCCAGGGAAAGCCGATGATCCCGACGCCACCGAGGAAAGCGGCGCCGATGATCGTGTAGAGCTTGAATAGTCGCGATTCGAGGTTCTGCTTTATTTCGTTTTCTATGTTCTGTCGCAGGTAGACGAGAGTATCCCTATCGATCGTCATATAAGCCCCCAGGGGGAGAAGTGAAATCGATATGAAAAAGAAAAGTTAACGCGCCTTTGATGGCAGGAATGGGGCCAAGGTCCATCGCCTCCGATTGATGCATGCAGGGCATCGATCGATGCCGTCTTGGACATGGAGTCGGATCGGTCTCCTCCGTACCGTCCGCCTAAGCCCGCCGCAAGACGAGCGACCGGACGATTCATCAGGGGGAGGACCAACCATGATCACCAGACGCAGCGCGCTCGCGCTCGCCGCCGGCCTCGCCGTGCTCGGGACCGCCGTCGGCCCGGCCGCAGCACAGAATTTCGAACGCACCGTCCGCATCATCGTCCCCTACGCGCCGGGCGGCACCTCAGACACGCTGGCGCGCATCATCGCGCCGAAGCTGTCCGAGGCCATCGGCCAGACCGTGGTGGTCGAGAACAAGCCGGGCGCGGCCGGCAATATCGGCGCCGACGCGGTGGCCAAGGCCGACCCGGACGCGCACACGCTGCTCCTGGCCGATGTCGGCTCGATCGCCACCGCGCCGGGCCTGTTCAGCGACCTGTCCTACGATCCGCTCAAGGATTTGGCGCCGGTCGGCATGATCATGTTCGTGCCCTATGTGCTGGCGGTGAACAAGGACCTGCCGGTGACCAATGCGGCCGAGCTGGTCGACTACGCCAAGGCCAACCCCGGCAAGCTGGCGGTGGCCAATTCCGGCA
This sequence comes from Inquilinus sp. Marseille-Q2685, assembly GCF_916619195.1. Classification (NCBI taxonomy): domain Bacteria; kingdom Pseudomonadati; phylum Pseudomonadota; class Alphaproteobacteria; order Rhodospirillales; family Rhodospirillaceae; genus Inquilinus; species Inquilinus sp. Marseille-Q2685. Next base: position 1,388,035 of record NZ_CAKAKL010000001.1, on the reverse strand, counting down.
TCGGCGGCGTCAACCACATCACCGCCGTCGCCATGGCGAAGGATCTCGGCATCCAGTGGAAGACCGTGCCCTATCGCGGCGGCTCCGCGGCCACCCAGGCCGTGGTCTCGGGCGAGAGCAAGGTGATCATCAACGGCGCCACCGCGACCCTGCCCTTCGTCGCCAACGGGCAGCTGCGCGGCATTGCGGTGACCGGGAAGGACCGGATCGCCAGCGCGCCCGACATCCCGACCTTCACCGAGGCCAAGCTGCCCTCCGCCGATGTCGGGTCCTGGCAGGGCCTGCTGACCACCGCCGGCTCGCCGCCCGCTTTGGTCGACAGGCTGAACCAGGCGCTCGGCGAGATCCTGAAGCAGCCGGAGGTGGCGGAGCGGATCGCCCAGCAGGGCGGCCGGGTCGTCGCCGGCCCGCCGGCGGATCTCGGCTCCTGGCTCGCCACCAACACCGCGGCCTGGGGCAAGGTGATCGCCGACGCCGGCATCAAGGGCGAGTGACGGGGTGACGCGCATCAACTGGCCGGACCTGCTGTTCGGCCTTTTCCTCTGCGCCGTGGCGGCCGTCGTCCTGGTCGCCACCCGCAAGCTCGGCTTCGGCAGCCCGGCCGATATGGGGCCGGGCTTCATGCCGCGGGTGCTGTCGGTCGGCGCCGCCGGCTTCGGCCTCGTCTTCGCCCTGCGCAGCCTGGCGATCGGCGGAGAAGGGATCGAGGCGCCGAAGCTGCGGCCGATCCTCGGCATTCTCGCCGCCGTCGCCGTCTTCGCCCTGCTCGCCGCCAAGGCCGGCCTGGCCATCGCCGCCTTCGCGACCGTCATCGTCGCCGGCCTCGCCAGCCGCGAGACGCGGCTGCGCGAGACCGCGGTCTTCGCCGTCGCACTCGCCGCCGCTGCGGTGATCCTGTTCATCGTGCTGCTGGACCTGCCGGTGCCGGTCTGGCCGCGTTTCTAGGCCGCACCATGGACCTGTTCGACAACCTGCTTCTCGGCCTGGCCACGGCGCTGCAGTGGCAGAACCTGCTGTACTGCCTGTTCGGCGTGCTGATCGGCACGGCGATCGGCGTGCTGCCCGGCATCGGGCCGATCCCGACCGTGGCGCTGCTGCTGCCCTTCACCTTCGGGCTCGAGCCGGCCTCGGCCTTCATCATGCTCGCCGGCATCTTCTACGGCGCGCAGTACGGCGGCTCGACCACGGCGATCCTGGTCAATGTGCCGGGCGAGACCTCGTCGGTCGTCACCTGCCTCGACGGCCACCAGATGGCGCGCCAGGGCAAGGCCGGGCTGGCGCTGGCCATCGCCGCCATCTCCTCCTTCTTCGCCGGCTCGGTGGCGACGGTGGTGATCGCCGTCCTTGCCCTGCCGCTCGCCGCCCTGGCGCTCGAGTTCACCGCGGTCGAGTATTTCAGCCTGCTGGTGCTCGGCCTGATCGCGGCGGTGATCCTGGCGCACGGCTCGGTGGCCAAGGCGCTGGCCATGGTGGTGCTGGGCCTGCTGCTCGGCACCGTCGGCATCGACGTCTCCTCCGGCGCCTCGCGCCTGACCTTCGGCATCCCGGAGCTGGGCGACGGGCTCGACTTCGTGCCGATCGCCATGGGCCTGTTCGGGCTCGGCGAGATCATGGCCAATCTCGACCGGCCGCAATCGCGCCAGCTGGTCAGCCGGAAAGTGCGGGACCTGATGCCCCGCCGGGCCGATCTGCGCCAGGCTTTCCCGGCGATGCTGCGCGGCACCGCCATCGGCTCCTTCCTCGGCGTGCTGCCCGGGGGCGGGGCGGCGCTGCCGCCCTTCACCGCCTATGCCATGGAGAAGAAGCTGGCGCGCGACCCCGGCCGCTTCGGCAAGGGCGCGATCGAGGGCGTGGCGGGGCCGGAGGCGGCGAACAACGCCGGGGCGCAGACCAGCTTCATCCCGCTGCTGACGCTGGGCATCCCGTCCAACGCCCTGATGGCGCTGATGATCGGGGCGCTGATGATGCACGGCATCCAGCCCGGCCCCCAGATCATGACCGAGCAGCCGCAGCTGGTCTGGGGCGTGGTCGCCAGCATGTGGGTCGGCAACCTGATGCTGCTGGTGATCAACCTGCCGCTGATCGGCATCTGGATCTCGATGCTGAAGATCCCCTACCGGCTGATGTTCCCGGCCATCGTGCTGTTCTGCTGCATCGGCACCTACGGCATCGCCAACAGCATGTTCAATGTCTGGCTGATGCTGGGCTTCGCCGTGGTCGGCTATGTCTTCGTCAAGGTGAAGGCCGAGCCGGCGCCGCTGCTGCTCGGCCTGGTGCTGGGGCCGCAGCTGGAGGAGAACTTCCGCCGCGCCATGCTGCTGTCGGACGGCGACTTCACCGTGTTCCTGACCCATCCGATCAGCGCGGTGCTGCTGGCCATCGTGGCGATCCTGCTGCTGGCGATGCTGGTCCCGGCGGTCACGCGCAAGCGCGAGCAGGCGCTGGCGGAGTAGGCTTCCCAACGGCGGGGCAGGGCGGCATCGTGATCCGTCTCGCCTCTCGCCGAAGGGTCAACATGCGCCTTGCCGTCCTCGCCGACATCCACGGCAATCTCCCGGCCCTCGAGGCCGTGCTGGCCGATCTCGGCCGCCGCGGCGCCGACGCCGTCGTCAATCTGGGCGACTGCGTCTCCGGCCCCCTCTGGCCGCGCGAGACGCTCGACCTGCTGATGGCCAAGGGCTGGCCGACCGTGCGCGGCAACCACGACCGCTGGGTGTGGGAGGACCGGGACGAGCCGACGAGCACCTCCGACGGCTATGCCCGCCGCGCGCTCGACGCCGCCGGCCGGGCCTGGCTCGGCGCCCTGCCGATGCGGCTCGACCTGCCGGGCGGCATTGTCGCCTTCCATGCGAGGCCGGAGGACGACAACGCCTATCTGCTGGAGGATGTCGAGGCCGGCCGGCTGGTGCGCGCCCCGGCCGCCGCCATCGCCGCGCGGCTGGACGGCGTCGCCGGCCCGGTCATCCTGTGCGGCCACAGCCACCTGCCGTGGCTGCTGCGCCTGCCGGACGGGCGCTGGGTGCTCAACCCCGGCAGCATCGGCGCCCCGGCCTATGACGATCCCACTCCGCCGGCCCATGTCTCCGAATCGGGATCCCCAGCCGCCCGCTACGCGATGCTGGAATTGAGCGGCGACACGGTGGCGGCCGAGCTGATCGCCATCCCCTACGACCACGATCGCGCGGTCCGAAGGGCGGCGGAGAACGGCCGTCCGGACTGGGCGCATCAATTGGCGACCGGCTTCGCGCGGCGGCCTGAGATTTGAAGCAACGATCGATCATCTAAACCGACACATGTTTTCCACTCTCCCCCTCCCGTCGCGGGAGGGGGTAGGGGGAGGGGGCTGCGCGCGTCCGCGCGCGAATGGGTAGGTACTGAACTCGCGTCCGTGCCGGTTTGTGGCAGTCTAGGCCGGCTCGATCCGAGAGAACCCCCTCCCCCTTGCCCCCTCCCGCAAGGGGAGGGGGAGGATAGAAGAGATAGGCCGGCACAACGGCGGTGTTTTGAAAAGGCTCGTAAGTGGGGAGAGGCAACGCAAGAACTGTCTGTTCTGTGCGATCGATCGTGCTATCCCGGCGATGAGTATGTCCTGACCAGCTGCGGAGCCGGGTGCCCATGTCGCGTGCAAATGTCGTGTCGTTCCGTCGGGCGGCGCCGTGGTGGACCGCGTCGGCGGCCGGCCGGCTGGAGATCGACGGCGGCGTGCCCCTCAGGGGCGAGATCGCCGTCGCCGGCGCCAAGAACGCGGCGCTGCCGCTGATGGTCTGCGCCGCCCTGACCGACGAGCGGCTGACGCTGCGCAACCTGCCGCGCATCCTCGACGTCGCCATTCTGGCCGGCATCCTGGCCGAGCTCGGCTGCGAGGTCTCGTGGGACGAGAGCGGCCCGGCCCTGTCCGGCACCATGGGCGGCGCCGGCTTCGGCACCGGCCGGGTCGACTCGGCGCTGGTCGCCCGCATGCGCGCCTCCTTCCTGATCGCCGGCGCGGCGCTGGCCCGGCTGGGCCGTATCGCCCTGCCGCTGCCGGGCGGCGACGCCATCGGCCTGCGGCCGGTCGACTTCCATCTCGCCGGCTTCCGCCAGATGGGGGCGGCCGCCGAGATCGAGGGCGGCGAGGTGGTGCTGAACGCGCCGGGCGGGCTGCGCGGCGCCGCCATCGTGCTGCCGTTCCCGTCGGTCGGCGCCACCCAGAACCTGATGCTGGCGGCGACGCTGGCCAAGGGCGAGACCAGCATCACCAACGCCGCGCGCGAGCCGGAGGTGACCGACCTGGCCCGCTGCCTCGCGGCGATGGGCGCTCGCATCGACGGCATCGGCACCGACACGCTGCATATCACGGGCGTCGACCGGCTGCACGGCGCCGACTACGACGTGCTGCCGGACCGGATCGAGCTGGGCACCCTGATCTGCGCCGCCGCGGCCACTGGCGGCGAGCTGCGCCTGGCCGGGGCCTCCACCGAGCTGCTGAGCGCCGCCCTGCCGGTGTTCGAGGAGGCGGGGATCGACATCGCGGCGGCCGACGGTGCCATCATCGCCCGGCGCGGCGCCGGCGGCCTCGTCGGCGTCGACATCATGACCCAGCCCTATCCCGGTTTCGCCACCGACCTGCAGCCCCAGGCCATGGCGCTGCTGTCCTGCGCCGAGGGCGCGGCCATGGTCACCGAGACCCTGTTCGAGAACCGCTTCCGCCATGTGCCGGAATTGCAGCGCATGGGCGCCAACATCCGGGTGGTGCGCAACCACGCCGTGATCCGCGGCGTCCCGGCGCTGCACGGGGCGGAGGTGACGGCGACCGACATCCGCGCCGGCGCCGGCCTGCTGATCGCGGCGCTGGGCGCCGGGGGCACCAGCACGCTGCACGGGGTCGAGCATGTCGACCGCGGCTATGACAGCCTGGTCGACCGGCTGCGCCGCTGCGGCGCCCGGATCCGGCGTGTCGACCTCTGATACCGGCAGCCTTCGAGATCGACTCTTCGGTCCCTTCCCCGTCATGGCGCTGCGCGCCTCGCCATGACGGATCAATGTTTCGGGCGGCTGGCTTGACGTAGCGGAACGCATCGCCCCGGGGTCTCGTTGCCATAACGAGCGCCACGGGAGCGATGGGATGATCGTCAAGCAGCTGCACGCGGCCGACGGCCAGAGGGTCTTCGCCGTCATCCTCGAGACCGGGGAGGCGGTGATGGAGAACCTGCAGCGCTTCGCCGAGGCGGAGCGGCTGACCGCGGCCCAGATCACCGGCATCGGCGCCTTCAGCGAGGCCGGGCTGCGCTATTTCGACTGGGAGCGGAAGGAGTACCTGCCGATCCCGGTGAAGGAGCAGGTCGAGGTGGCGTCGCTAATCGGCGACGTCGCGGTGTCGCCCGAAGGCAAGCCGGCGCTGCATGTGCATCTGGTGCTCGGCCGCCGTGACGGCACGGCCCTGGCCGGCCACCTGGCCGAGGCCCGGGTGCGGCCGACGCTGGAGCTGATCGTGACCGAGGCACCGGCCCATCTGCGCAAGGCGCTCGACCCGGACAGCGGGCTCGCTTTGATCCGGGCGTGACCACCTCACGACAGGAGATCGCGATGAACTGGGATCAGATTTCGGGACAGTGGAAGCAGATGAAGGGCAAGGCCAAGGAGCAGTGGGGCAAGCTGACCGACGACGACCTCGACGTCCTCGACGGCCAGCGCGACCAGCTGGTCGGGCGGATCCAGGAACGCTACGGCATTGCCAGGGACGAGGCCGACCGGCAGGTCGACGCCTGGTCGCGCAACCTGCACTGATCCACGCCGCAAGCGCGAAGGACCTGGGGCCGGCTTTCGCCGGCCCTTGCTTTGTCAGGCAACCGGCTTCGCCCGCTCCGGCCGGGCGGCGTTGACCCGGCGCAGCACCAGATCGCGGTCCTCGCGCACCTGGATCTCGCGGCCGCGGGCCAGAAGGATCGTCCGGGCCTTCGGATGGTGCCAGCTCTGGGCCGCCCGCACCGCCTCGACCCGGGCGGCGACGACGTGCACCGGGGTGCCGGACGGCGTGGTCAGACGGGCGACGGAGACGCCGTTGCCGAGCTTCTTCAGCACCGTCGTCAGCGAGTCGACCAGATAGGCCTCCTGCTCGTCGGCGGCGGCGGTGCCGAAATCGATCTTGGTGCGGCCGGGGATCTCGCCCGACCGGTAGGATTCGCGGATGAAGACGATGTCGCCCTTCGGGATCGACACGGCGCCGCCCTGGTCGTCCGTCCCGGTCAATACGGCCTTGACCATGGGTTCCCTCCCAGCTTGCGGTTGGCTCCTTGCGGAACCTGTTGCCGGCAGGATGGAATCAACTCGCGGCGGGATGCAAGCCTTTGTGGCCTCAGGCAAAACCCCGCACCGGCATCTCCGGCCCGCGGCGCAGCCAGTTGCGCGGCGAATAGGCAGTGCGGCCGTCGGTGACGTGCAGCGTATAGGCGTGGCGCGACACCGGCGACCGGTTCGGCGCGCTGTAATGCGGCAGCTTGCCGTGGAAGCAGACCAGGGCGCCGGCCTTGACCTCGACCGGCACGGCGGTGGCGTCGGTCGGCCAGGGCGTCGTGTCCAGCGTCTCCATCCGCGTCGCGCCGTCCTCCAGCAGGAAGCGCTCGCGCAAGGGGCTGCGGTGCCCGCCCGGCTCCACCCACAGGCAGCCGTTCGACCGGTCGGCATCCTCCAGCGCGAACCAGAAGGTGGTGACGCTGATCGGGGTGGTCTCGAAGAAGCTGGCGTCCTGGTGCCAGCGCACCTCGCCGCCGATGCCGGGCTGCTTGAAGATGTACATCGACTGCCAGATCTGCGGCTCGGCCAGGCCGAGATCGGCGGCGAGGTCGGCCAGCTTCGGGTCGCGCGAGAAGCGGTCGAACACCGGGTCCAAATCGTGCAGCGCATGGCCGATCTTGTTGATCGACAGCGCCTTGGCCTGGCGCAGCCGGCCGGCTTCGTCGAACGCCTCCTCCTCGAAGAAGCAGCGGATCTTGTCGCCCGAGGTCAGGAAATACTCGTCGGATTTCCGTTCCTGGTCCCTGGTGGTGAAGATCGAGACGGTGTCGCCGGGGTCGAAGGCCTCGACGATCGCCTCCGCCCGGGCGCGGACGACGCGGATCTCCTCGATCGGCTTGAAGCCCTCCAGCACCAGATAGCCGTCGCTCTCGTACTGCGCCTTCTGCGTCCCGCTCAACATCGCCGGTCCTCGCTCCCGATTCCGCGGGCAGTCTAGCGCGATCCGAGCTCCTGGCACCGGTCTTGCTTGCAATCGAACTGAAACAATGCTCGGACAGCGGCGGGACCGGGGCAGGGGACGGCGATGGCGACGACCGAAATCGGAATGGCGGCAGGCGGCGTGGCGGCGGACCGGCCGGATGCGACGGCGCGGCGGGCGCTGATCGCCTCGGCGGTCGGATACGCCATGGACGGGTTCGACCTGCTGATCCTGGGATTCATGCTGTCGGCCGTGGCCGCCGGGCTGGCGCTGAGCCCGGCCGAATCGGGGTCGCTGGTGACCGCGACGCTGATCGGCGCGGTGGCCGGCGGCATCCTGTTCGGCATGCTCAGCGACCGCCTCGGCCGGGTGCGGGTGCTGACCTGGACCATCCTGCTCTTCGCCGTCTTCACCGGCCTCTGCGCCCTGGCCCAAGGCTACTGGGACCTGCTGGCTTACCGGACCATCGCCGGGCTCGGCCTGGGCGGTGAGTTCGGCATCGGCATGGCCCTGGTGGCGGAGACCTGGCCCGCCCGTTACCGGGCCCGCGCCTCCTCCTATGTCGGGCTCGGCTGGCAGGCCGGCGTGCTGGCTGCGGCCCTGGCCACGCCACTGCTGCTGCCGCTGATCGGCTGGCGCGGCATGTTCGCGATCGGCCTGCTGCCGGCCATCGTGTCCTTCATCGTCCGCCGCACCATCGGCGAGCCGGCGCTGTTCCTCGACCGCGCCGCCCGGCCACGCCAGGGCAATGCGCTGCGCCTCCTGGTCAAGGACGCCCGCACCGCCCGGATCAGCTTCGCCGTCTTCATCCTCTGCTCGGTGCAGAACTTCGGCTATTACGGGCTGATGATCTGGCTGCCGAGCTACCTGTCGACGGCCATGGGCTATTCCCTGACCAAGTCGGCGCTGTGGACGGTGGTGACCATCCTCGGCATGTGCGTCGGCATCGGCGCCTTCGGCCATCTCGCCGACCGGATCGGCCGGCGCCCGACCTTCATCCTGTTCCAGGCTGGCGCCGCGATCATGGTCCTGGCCTACGCCCAGCTCGACTCGCCGGCGGCGCTGCTGGTCGGCGGCGCTGTGATGGGGCTGTTCGTCAACGGCATGATCGGCGGCTACGGCGCGCTGATGTCGGAGCTGTACCCGACCGAGGCGCGCGCCACGGCCCAGAGTGTGCTGTTCAACCTCGGCCGCGGCGTCGGCGGCTTCGGCCCGCTGGTGGTCGGCGCGCTGGCCTCGCAATACTCCTTCAGCCTGGCGATCGCGCTGCTGGCGGTGATCTATGTGCTCGACATCGGCGCCACGCTGCTGCTGCCGGAGACCAAGGGCGTGGAGCTGGAGTAGGGCGGCGCTGCCGGCACCCACCCCCATCTGTCGTTGCCGGGCTTGACAGAAAAGCTATCCGACCGGCCTTGTCGCCTGCTCCAGCCAGGCGCGGTCCTCGCCCTCCAGCTGCGGGCCGACGATGTCGCGCACCTGGGCGTGGTAGGCGTCCAGCCAGGCGCGCTCCTCCGCGGTCAGCAGCGCCGGGTCGACCAGGTTCAGGTCGATCGGGGCGAAGGTGATGGTCTCGAACTCGTAGAAAGTCCGGGTGTCGTCGCTCAGCTCCGCGCAGGGCTGCACCACCACCAGCGTCTCGGTGCGGATGCCGTAGCGGCCGGCGGCGTAGTAGCCGGGCTCGTTCGACAGGATCATGCCCGGCTCCAGCGCGATCGTGTTCGGCGTCTTGGCGATCCGCGCCGGCCCCTCGTGAACGCTGAGATAGCTGCCGACGCCGTGGCCGGTGCCGTGGTCGTAGTCGAGGCCATGCTCCCACAGCGGCCGGCGGGCGAAGGCGTCGATCTGCGAGCCGGTGGTGCCCTTCGGGAAGCGCAGGGTCGAGATCGCGATATGGCCCTTCAGCACCAAGGTGAAGTTGCGCCGCATCTCCTCCGTCGGCGATCCCACGATGATGGTGCGGGTGATGTCGGTGGTGCCGTCGCGGTACTGCCCGCCGCTGTCGACCAGATAGACGTTGCCGGGCTCGATCCGCCGGTTGCTCTCGGCGCTGAAGCGGTAGTGGGGCAGGGCGGCGTTCGGCCCGGCGGCGGAGATGGTGTCGAAGCTGAGGTCGCGCAGCGCGCCGGTGGCCACCCGGAACTCCAGCAGCTTCGCCGCGGCGCCGGCCTCGTCCAGTTTGCCGGACGGCGCCTCGCGCGCCAGCCAGGCCAGGAAGCGGCTGACCGCGGCGGCGTCGCGGCGATGGGCTTCGCGGGTGCCCTCCAGCTCCACCGCGTTCTTGCGGGCGCGGGGCAGGGCGCAGGGGTCGGCGCCGACATCGACCTTGGCGCCCTTCAGCCGGTCCTGCACCCAGGCGCTGGCCGAGGCGGCGTCGATCCGCACCGCCTTGCCGGCGCGGCCCAGGCCTTCCAGCGCCTGGCCGAGGCTGGACGGCGGCTGAATCGCCACCTCGTTGCCGAGATGGGTGTCGACGCCCGGCACCAGCTTGCGCCGGTCGATGAACAGGTCGACCAGCCCGTCGGAATGCAGCACGGCGAAGGACAGGGGCAGCGGCGTGTGCGGCACGTCGGCGCCGCGCAGGTTCAACAGCCAGGCGACGCTCTCCGGCGCGGTCAGCACCACCGCGTCAAGCCGGTCGCGCCGCAGCGCCTCGGCGATCTCGGCCCGCTTGTCGCGCGCGTCCTTGCCGGCCACATCCAGCGCCTGGACGATGGTGGGGGAAATCGGGGCCGGCGGCTGGTCGGTCCACAGCGTGTCGATCGGGTTCTCCTCGACCGCCACCAGAGAGCCGCCCGCGGCCTCCACCGCCTTGCGCGCCTTCTCGACCCAGGAGACCGTGACCAGGCGCGGGTCGTAGCCGGCGCGGCCGCCCTTCGGCAGCGCCTCGGCCAGCCAAGCCTCGTGCGGCTCCTGGTGCAGGTGCCGCCGCTCCCACAGCGCCGGGTCGGTCTGCTGCTCGGCCTGGATGGTGTAGCGGCCGTCGATGAAGATCGCCGCGCGCTCGGCGGTGACGACGGCGATGCCGGCGGAGCCGGTGAAGCCGGTCAGCCAGGCCAAGCGCTCGGCCCGGGCCGGCAGGTACTCGCCCTGATGCTCGTCGGCATGCGGCACGACATAGGCGTCAAGGCCGAGGCGCGCCAGCACGCCGCGCAGCGCGGCCAGCCGCTCCGCCGGCTTCGGCCCGGCCGGCCGGCGGGCGGCGGCGACCGCGGCTTTTGCGGCGCGCAGCCGCTTGGCCTGGGCCTCGGTCGCGCCCGGCACCGCCAGCTCCATCCACTCCCGGTCGTCCAGCGCCGCGGGCGCGGCGATCACGCCCTCCAGCAGCTCCTGCAGCCCGGCGGCGTCGTAGCGGCCGCCGGTGTCGGCAGCCGCGGCGGCGAGGGCATCGGCGAGATCGGTGGTCATCGGCAGCGCGTCCGTCAGCGGGGGCGGCCCGGTCGTCGGCGCGCCGGGCGGGATGACTCCTTATCGCGCATCGGGCGGGGCGGGGGAAGCGGCGGGCACCGTCCCGTTCAACCTCCAGACGGCCGCGTAAACGGATATGTTGCTATGCACAAATTCGATGTTGCGATGCACAAGAAAGCGCGCATTCTATCAAAGTGAGATCGCCGTCCTGGTGATCCCTCCATCAACGACAATCTCGGAAACGTCTCCCGGAAGCAGCGTTCCTCCACGCCGTCACGGCAGGGCCGCGGCGGATGTTGCAACGCAATAACCTGCGCCAGCAGGAAGCGGAAACACGGGACACACGATCATGGGATACCAGCTTCTCGCCACTCTCATCCGCGGCTTCTTCCGGATCCGCGGTGGCATCGACCGCAGCCTGACCTATCACGAGCTGATGGAGCTGACCGACCGGCAGCTCGAGGACATCGGCTTGACCCGCAACCTGATCGAGACGGTGCTGGTGCAGGGCGACGACGATGTCGCCGCCATGCTGCCGGAAGGCGCCGTGCGCGCCTCGCTGCAGCGCGCCGCCAACACCAACCGGCTCGCCAGCGTGGCCTGACCGGGCCGGCTGATCAGCGTTCGGCGGCCTCGGCGGCGGGCGTCTCCGGCGCCCGCGGGTCGAGCCCGATGGCGCCCTGGGTCGCCGGCTGCACCGACACGAAGCCCGGCCGTGCTTCGGCCGGGGCGCGGGCCCGCCGCCCCATCCGGTACAGGGTGAAGGCGACCAGCGCCAGGTTCACCGCGCCGACGAAGGCGAACAGCGTCGGGTATCCCAGCTGCACCATCAGCAGGCTGGCCGGCACCGGCCCGACCACGGCGCCGACGGCGTAGATCAGCAGCAGGCCGCTCGAGGTCTCGACGAACTCCCCGGCCTTGACCTGGTCGAAGGTGTGCGCCAGCGCCAGCGGATACAGCGGCAGCGAGAAGGCGCCGTACAGGAAGGCGAGGCCGATCACCGCCGTCTCCGGCAGCCCGTCGACCGCCAGCAGCGCCGCGCCGGCCGCGGCGGTGCCGATCCCCGAGATCACGATCGTCCAGCGCCGGTCGACCCGGTCGGACAGCCGGCCCAGCGGCCATTGCCCGACGGCGCCGCCCAGCACCCCCACGCTCATGAACAGCGCCACGGTCGCGGCGTCGAAGCCGCGCGCCTGGGCGAAGACCGGCCCCAGCGACCAGAAGGCGGCGTTGGCGATGCCGACCACCAGGCAGGCCGCGGCGCCGACCGGCGAGGTCGCGGCCAGCCGGGCCAGCCGCAGCCGCACCGTCTGCGGCGGGGGCGGTGCGGCGACGCGGGTCATCGCGATCGGCAGCACCGCCAGGCAGATCATGATCGCGATCCAGGTGAAGGCGGCCATCGGGTTGCCGGCCTCCACCCCCAGCAGCATCTGGCCGATGGTGATCGCGACCAGGGTGACGATGGTGTAGAGCGACAGCACGGTGCCGCGGGTGCGGCTGGTCGCCTGCTCGTTCAGCCAGCTCTCGATCACCATGAACACCACGGCGAAGCAGAAGCCGGTGCCGCCGCGCAGCACGATCCAGGGCGCCGGATGGACCAGCTGCGGGAAGGACAGGGCGACCGCCGCCGCCAGCGCCGCCACCGCCGCGAAGGTGCGGACATGGCCGGCGCGGCGCACCAGATGGGGCCCGAAGAGGCAGCCCAGCACGAAGCCGGCATAGTAGCCGGAGCCGAGCAGGCCGGTGACCACGGTGCCGAAGCCGGCGTCGGTCGCCCGCACCGCCACCAGCACCGCCTGCAAGCCATTGCCGCACAGCATCAGCCCGACCCCGGCCAGGAGCGCGGCGACGGAAGAGAGGACGGCGGTCATCGGGGAACCTCGGCGGCACCGGCGGCGGACGATCCCGCAGCCGGAACCCCAGCCTAGGCCGGCCGCGGGCCGCGATTTTGTCCAGGAGCGACGGCCGCTGCAGCGGGCGCGCTGTGCGGCCTCAACCCAGGATCAGCGTCGGCCAGCCGCGGATCGAGATCTTGTCCTGCAGCGTCAGCCGCTGCAGCCGGTGCGCGGCCAGCACCTGGGGTGCCTGGCGGTCCAGCAGCCCGGCCAGGATCGCCACCCCGCCCGGCGCCAGGTGGCGGCGCAGGTCGTCGGCCATGGCCATCAGCGGCCGGGCCAGGATGTTGGCGATGATCAGGTCGTAGGGGCCGTGCTCGGCCACCACCCGGCTGGCATAGCCGTTCGAGACCACGGCGGTGATCCGGTCCGACAGCCGGTTGATCCGGGCGTTGATCCGGGTGACGCGGATCGATTCCGGGTCGATGTCGGCGGCCAGAACCGGGGCGTGGAACAGCCGCGCGGCGGCGAAGGACAGGATGCCGGTGCCGCAGCCCATGTCGAGGATGCGGCGGAAGCGGCGGCGGCGCGACAGCCGGTCCAGCGCCCGCAGGCAGCCCTCGGTGGTCGGGTGCTCGCCGGAGCCGAAGGCGGTGGCGGCGTCGATGCACAGCGGGATGGTGCCGGGCGGCGGCGCCTCCTCGATATGCGAGCCGTGGATGAAGAAGCGGCCGATGCGCAGCGGCGGGAAGGCCTGGTAGGTCGCGGCCAGCCAGTCGGTCGGCGGCACCTTCTCCACCACCGGCGCCGGCAGGGCCACGCCCAGCATGACCTCGACCAACGCCAGCCGCGCGGCCAGCGCCGCCTCGTCCGGCGGGGTGCGGTCGATCCCCTCGATCACCCAGTCGCCGCCCTCCTCGATCTCGAAGGCGGCGACCGAGGCGAAGATGTCGTCGAAGGCGGTCTGCACCTCGTCGCCGATCTCGGGGCTGACGACGATGCTGGTGCGCCAGGCGGCGGCGGCTTCGGAGGGGACGGTGCGGCTCATCGAGGGTCCGGAGGGCAGGGGTCTGTGCTCGGCCGCACAGTATCGGGCCGGCCGCCGGATTGCATCCGCGATGTCGCTCCCGTCCGTTCCGGCGATTTGATTGATATTTCCCACAACTTATAGGTGTTGACGACGAGCGGCCGTGCGAGCGGTCATGGATGCGCCCGGCCCGCTTCGCCGCGCAGGCGGAAGACCGGCGCCCCAAGACCCGCGCGGACATCAGGAGGCGTCATGACACCGGAGCAGATCAGGCAGGGTGCCACCGGCCAGGCCGGCACCTCGCCCACGCCCTTCGCGATCAGCTATCTGCAGCTGTGCCAGATCTCATACTTCTCGACCGACCAGATCGCCGAGGCGGTCCCCGGGGTGCCGCCGCCGGGGGAGAACGCGCCGGACTCCTCGATCGGCAGCTGGAGCGTCGTCTGGGGCCCGGCCAAGGACTGGGACGACAGCAACCTCGCCTACGCCGCCGCCTACACCGACGCGGCGTCGAACCTGCCGGTGCTGCTGGTCGTCTGCCTGCGTGGCACCGATGTCCATGTCGACGACCCCTGGGGCATCCTCAAGCAGCTGTTCGAGGACCTGCGGGTGCCCGACCAGGTGGCGCTGCCCTGGGCGTCGACGAGCTCGGCGCGGATCGCCAAGGGCACCCTCTCGGCGCTCGAGGTGATCCAGAAGCTCAGCTCGAACGGCCAGACCCTGTCGGACTTCGTGCCCGGCTATCTGAACGACAACCAGCAGCCGGTGCTGGTCGTCACCGGCCACAGCCTGGGCGGGGCGCTGACCACCGTCGTCGCGCCCTGGCTGCAGAGCCTCGGCACCATCTCCACGCCGGTCGTCCCCGCCACCTTCGCGGCGCCGACAGCCGGCAACGAGGATTTCGCCGCGCTGTTCGCCCAGGACTTCACCTATTCGATGCGCTACTGGAACGACTACGACATCGTCCCGAACGCATGGTGGAACCTGCCGGGCATCGCCACGATCTACCAGCCCTGCAACCTGGCGCCGCCCGGCTATGTCACCGACGGGCTGACACATTTCGAGAACGAGCTGCAGGGCGTCAGCTATACCCAGCCGGCCTTGAACACTCAGCTCTCCGGCTCCTGCAGCAGCCTGGCCAAGACCTGGATCGACCAGGCCGGCGTGCAGCACAGCACCCACACCTACATGGCCCCGCTGGGCGGTACCAACATCATGCCGCCGGGCGGAACGGGGGTGCCGCCGATCGTCGACTACAAGCCGGGCTGAGCGGGCTGATTGGGATCGCTTACACAGTGATGGGCCGTCATCCCGTGCGCGCTGCGGCGCGAAGTGCCGCTGCGCAGACACGGGATCTCGGCGTCAGTCCCGAGAGATCCCGGTTCTGCGGCGCACCGCTTCGTGCTGCGCCGCGCCCGGGATGACGAGATGGAGTCGCTGATATCAGGAACTGCTGGCGGCCGCCGTCACAGTCGCCGGCGTGCCCTGATCCTCGGTATCGCTTGGTCCGAAGGCCTCGTCGAAGAAGGCGATCAGCCGCTCGTACAGCGCCCGGCAGTTGCCGGGCTTGACGATGCCGTGGCCCTCGTCCGGGAACAGCAGCGTCTCATAGGGGATGCCGCGGGCGTCCAGCTCCGCCCGCATGATCTCGACATGCTCCGGCGTCACGTTGGGGTCGGTCAGGCCCTGGACGATCAGCAGGCGCCCCTCGATCCGGCCGACGGCATGGATCGGCGACCGCTCGCGGTACTTCTCCGGCAGCTCGTCGGGCGTGCCGCCCATCATCGCCTCGGAATAGGGGCGCAGGTCCGGCCGGGTGGTCCAGTAGTCGGTGACCAGGTCGGTCATGCCGCAGATCGGGGCAGAGGCGGCGGTCACCGCGCGCGGGAAATGGGTGATCGCCCACCAGGCGGAATAGCCGCCATAGGACAGGCCGGTGATGCCGACCCGGCCCGGCTGCGCCAGGCCGGCATTCATCAGCGCCAGGATGCCGGTGCGGATGTCCTCCTGCTCGCGCCCGCCCCAGCCGTCTTCCTTGATCGCCTCCTGGAAGGCGAGGCCGAGGCCGGTGCTGCCGCGGTAATTCGGCTGCAGCACGTGAAAGCCGGCGCGGCACAGCGCCTGCGGGATGGGATCGAAGCGGCCGTCATAGTGGGCGGTCGGCCCGCCATGGACATGGACCACGGCGCCACGGGCCTCGCCTCGGGCGCGGTAGAGCCAGCCCTGGATTCGCAGCCCGTCGACCGAATGCCACCAGAAGGGCTCGGCCGGGCTCAGCTCCGCCGGGTCGGGCAGGGTGCCTTCGGGCAGCGGCGACAGCATATGCGCGGTCAGCTGGTCGGGCGCCTCGGCCGCCAGGGTGACGATATCGGTCGGCGCCGTGGCCCGGCCGCGCTCCAGCACCCAGCGGCCGTCGGGCAGCGGCGCGATCGGGCGCAGGATGTCGCCGCCGCGGAACACCGGGGCATAGGCGCCGGTCGAGACCATCAGGAACCCGGCCTCGTCCCGCGCGGCGCGGGATTCGATCACCACCAGCAGGTCCTGGCCGCCATCGGCCTGGCGCGGCCATCGCACATGCTCGACCGGGATCGCCGGGGTGTCGATCAGCCAGCGCAGATCGTCGGTCGCCGGGTCGATCAGCCCCAGCCGCTTGTGCGACGGCCCCTCGGCGACGAAGGCCACGCGGGACCCGTCCGGCGACCACACGCCCTCGGCCTTGGCCGGGCCGCCGGGGCTGTACAGCTCGCGGTCCGCGCCGGTCTCCAGGTCGTACACCCACAGCGACCGGCCGCTCGGATGGTGGTCGTTGCGCAGATACAGGATCCGGCGCCCGGTCGGGTCCAGCTTCGGCATCAGCTTGCAGGAGCGCAGCGGCGAGGCCAGGACGCGCTGCACTCCGGTCGCGATGTCGTGCTCGTACAGGTGCAGGATGTCGCCGCCCAGCCCGGTGGCCGGGTCGCGGCTGGCGGCATAGACCAGCCGCCGCCCGTCCGGATGCTGCTGCGCGGAGTAGACGTAATAGCCCGGCCGGTCCGGCAGCAGCGCCTCGGCGGGGCGCGCCGGGTCCAGCCAGACCCGCTGCAGCCCGACCTGCTCCTCGCCGTCGCGGCGGCGGGCGACGATCAGCGCCTGGCTGTCCGGGGCCCAGCTGAAGCTCTCGCAATCCCAGCCGGAGAACGGCTCCAGCAGCAGGCGCAGCGGCGCGTCGCCCGCGGTCGGGGCGACCCAGGGGCCGTTGCCCTCCTCCTTGCCGTTCCACAGCCAGGCCACCCAGCGCCCGTCCGGCGACACGGCCGGGAACAGCAGCCGCGGCGCGGCGATCAGGCGGTCCAGGAAGCCGGGATCGATGCTCATGACGGAAATCTTACCCCAGCACCGCTTCGGTGTGATCCGCCGCCGGCGCATAGCCCAGCTCCTCGACCCGGTGACAGGCGGCGCGGTGGCCGGGGCCGAAGTCGCGCAGCACCGGCACGGCGCGGGCGCACAGCTCCGCCGCATGCGGGCAGCGGGTGCGGAAGGCGCAGCCGGAGGGCGGGCCGATCGGCGACGGCGTGTCGCCCTGCAGCACCATCCGCCGGCGCTGCCGCGCCCGCACCGGGTCCGGCACCGGCACGGCGGAGAGCAGCGCCTGGGCATAGGGGTGCAGCGGCCGGGCGAAGAAGGCGTCGCGCCCGGCGATCTCCGCCTCGCGCCCCAGATACAGCACCATCACCCGGTCGCTGATGTGCCGCACCACGCTCATGTTGTGGGAGATGAAGATCAGCGCCATGCCCATCTCCTGCCGCAGCCGCATCAGCAGGTTCACGATCTGCGCCTGGATCGAGACGTCCAGCGCCGACACCGGCTCGTCGCAGACGATCAGCTTCGGCCGCAGGATGATGGCGCGGGCGATGCCGATGCGCTGGCACTGGCCGCCGGAGAATTCGTGCGGATAGCGATGGGCCAGGGCCGGGGACAGGCCGACCTGGCGCATCGCCTCGTTCACCCGGGCCGCGACCTCGGCCCGCTTCAGCTCCGGGTGGAAGGTGCGCAGCGGCCGGCCGATGATCTGGGCCACGGTCATGCGCGGGTCCAGCGAGGCCAGCGGGTCCTGGAAGATGATCTGCATGTCCCGCCGCCGCGGCCGCAGCGCGTCCTCGGGCAGGCCGGTGACGTCGCTGCCGTTCCAGGCGACGGTGCCGGCGGTGGGCGGGATCAGCTTCAGCACCGCCCGACCCAGGGTGGACTTGCCGCAGCCGGATTCGCCGACCACCGCCAGCACCTCGCCGGGGGCGAGGTCGAAGGACACGTCGTCCACCGCCTTCACCACCAGGGGCGGCCCGCCCAGCAGCCCGGCCGACAGCGGGAAATGGACCTTCAGGTTGCGGACCGACAGCACCGGGGTCATGGCACCAGCTCCGGCACGGCGGCTTGCTGCGGCAGCGGCCGGTGACAGGCGACCACGCGGCCGCTCCCGTCCCGGGCCGGCAGCAGCGGCGGCATCTGGGCGGTGCAGGCCTCGACCCTCCGCTCGCAGCGCGGCGCGAAGGGGCAGCCCGGCAGGTCGCCGGCGGCGGCGCGCGGCTGGCCCGGGATCACCCGCAGCTCGCCTTCGCGGCCCTCCAGGTCGGGCGTCGAATCCAGCAGGCCGCGGGTGTAGGGGTGTGCCGGGTCGGCGAACAGGGGCTCGACCGGCGCCGCCTCCATCACCTTGCCGCCATACAGCACCAGCACCCGGTCGCACATCTCGGCGACGACGCCGAGGTCGTGGGTCACCAGGATCACCGCCGTTCCCAGCTCGCGCACCAGGCCGCGCAGCAGGTCCAGCACCTGGGCCTGGACGGTGACGTCCAGCGCCGTGGTCGGCTCGTCGGCCAGGAGGATGCGGGGATTGCACAACAGCGCCATGGCGATCATGACGCGCTGCCGCATGCCGCCCGACAGCTGGTGCGGATACTGCCGCATGCGGCGCTCCGCATCGGGGATCTTCACCCGGTCCAGCATCCGCGCCGCCGTCTCCCAGGCGTCCTTCTTCTTCAACCCCTGGTGCCTGATCAGCACCTCGGTCAGCTGCGTCCCGACCCGGTGATAGGGGTTCAGCGAGGTCATCGGGTCCTGGAAGATCATGGTCATGGCCGACCCGCGCAGCCGGTCCAGCCCGCGCCGGTCCAGCGCCAGCAAATCCTGCCCCTCGAAACGGATCCGGCCGGTCGCGGTGCCGTTGCCGGCCAGCAGGCCCATGATCGACAGCAGGATCTGGCTCTTGCCCGACCCGCTCTCGCCGACGATGCCCAGCACCTCGCCGCGACGAACGGTGAAGTCGACGCCGTCCACCGCCACGGCCTCGCCCCGGCGCGTCCGGAAGCGGATCGCCAGGTTCTCGACGGCGAGCAGCGGGTCAGCGCTCATTGGGGTCGAAGGCATCGCGCAGCCCGTCGGCGACGAAGTTCATGCAGAACAGGGTCAGGGCCAGGGCCAGGCCCGGCAGGATCAGCATGTGCGGGTCGGTCTCGATCTTGGCCTGGCCCTCGCTGATCAGCACGCCCCAGCTGGTCTCCGGCGCCTGCACGCCGAGGCCGAGGAAGCTGAGCAGGGATTCGCTCAGGATCACGTCGGGGATCAGCAGGCTGGAATAGACGATCACCACGCCGACGCAGTTCGGCATGATGTGCTTCAGCACGATCTGGCGCTTGGTCATGCCGCCGGCCCGCGCCGCCTCGATGAACTCGCGGTTGCGCAGGGCGATCGCCTGGGCGCGGACGATGCGCGACGGCGTCAGCCACAGCGACAGCACCACGGCGATGATCACGGCGGTGCTGCCGCGCCCCAGCGCCATGCTGATCAGGATGACCTGGAAGATGTAGGGGATGCCGTACAGCACGTCGACGATGCGCATCATCACCTGGTCGACCACGCCGCCGAGAAAGCCCGCGACCGACCCCCAGGTGACGCCGATGGCGACCGCGATCAGCGTCGCCACCAGGCCGATGATCAGCGACACCTGGCCGCCGGCCATGATCCGTAGCAGCAGGTCGCGGCCCAGATCGTCGGTGCCGAAGGGATGCGCCGAGAACAGGTCCAAGGGCGCGTTCATCGCCTCGAAATTGGCGTCGTCCGGCTCGTAGCCGTACAGCAGCGGCCCGCCGAAGCAGAAGACCACGATCAGCACCAGCATGACCAGGCTGGCCACGGCGGCCCGGTTGGCACGGAACCGGCGCAGCGCCTCGCGCAGCGGGCTGACGCCCTCGGCGCCGTCTTCCTGTGGCGCGGCGAGATCGGCAGGGACGTCGGTCATGTGCGCGACCTCGGGTCCAGCAGCATCTGCGCCACGTCGGTCACCATGTTGAACAGGATGATGCAGCTGCCGTAGACCAGCGTGACCCCCATCACCATGGTGTAGTCGCGGCTGATCGCGCTCTCGACGAAGTAGCGGCCGATGCCGGGCACGGCGAAGATGGTCTCGATCACCATCGACCCGGTGATCAGCCCGGCGGTGGCGGGACCCAGATAGGCCACCACCGGGATCATGGCGCCGCGGATGGCGTGGTGGGTCAGCACCCGCCACTCGCCCACGCCCTTGGCCCGGGCGGTGCGGATGTAGTTGCTGCGCAGCGTCTCGATCATCGCGCCGCGGGTCAGCCGGGCGACATAGGCGATGTTGGGCAGCGCCATCGCCACCACCGGCAGCACCATCGACCGCCAGCCATTGTCCCAGCCGGCCACCGGCACCAGGCTCAGCATCAGGGCGAAGACGATCTGCAGGATCGGCGCCATCACGAAGGTCGGCACCACGATGCCGCCCATGGCGACGGCGCTGACCAGGTTGTCCAGGATGCCGTTGCGCCGCAGCGCCGCGACCACGCCCAGGGTGACGCCGGCGACGGCGTAGAGCAGCGTGGCCCACAGCCCGATCTGCAGCGAGATCGGCAGGCCGTGGCCGATCAGCTGCGTCACCGTGTATTCGCGGTAGTACATCGACTGGCCGAAATCCAGCCGCGCGACGTCGCCCAGGAAGCGCAGATACTGCTGCCACAGCGGCTCGTTCAGGTGGAACTGCGCCTCCATCCGGGCGATCAGGGCCGGCGGCAGCTTCTTGTCGTCGTCGAAAGGACCTCCCGGCGCGAAGCGGATGACGAAGAAGGTGATCGTCGCCAGCGCGAACAGCGTCGGCACGCTGCCCAGCATGCGGCGAAGGACGGACAAGACCATCGGCCCTGGTGGCTCCCCTACGGCCTGTTTTCCCGCGCTATCCTATTAAAATCCTCCCCCTCCCCCCGCGGGAGGGGGAGAGTGAAACAGCAGGCCCCGCCTCCGACTACTTCTCGATGCTCAGATATTTCGACATCGGGTGGCCGATCGGGTTGGCGCCCCAGCCCTTGACGTAGGTCTGGACCAGCAGGTTGTCGCTCGACACCGTGATCGGGATGAACACGTACTGGTCCAGCATCCGCTGCTCGGCGCGGCCCAGGATCTCGTAGAACTTGGCCTTGTCCGCCGCGTTGGCGTTGGCCTCGTCCATCAGCTTCTCGTACTCGTCGTCCTTCCAGTGATAGCTGGGCGTGCCGGTGTAGCGCAGCGAGTCCAGCCAGGTCTTGGCCTGCGGATAGTCGCCGCCGTAGCTGTCCATGCAGACCTGCCAGGTGCCGGTGTGCAGCTTCTCCAGCCAGGTCTTCACCTCGGTCAGGTCCAGCTTGGTGCGGACGCCCAGGTTCTGCTTCCACATCGCGACGATGCCCTCGACCCGCCGCTTGCTGGCGGCGCTGGACGGGCCGATGATCTCCAGCTCCAGCGGCTTGTCCGGGCCGTAGCCCGCCTCGGCCAGCAGCTTCTTCGCCTCGGCCAGGCGCTCCTCCCTGCTCAGCCCCGCCTCCTGGACCTTGCCGGGCTTGTAGCTGGGGTCCTGGTTGATCGAGAAGGTGTACATCGGCACGTTGCCGGCCTTCTCGATCTTCTCCTGCAGGAAGTCGCGGTCGATGGCATAGGCCAGCGCCTTGCGCACGCGGATGTCGGACAGCGGGCCGGCATCGGGCTGGAAGCTCAGGTACTTCATGCCCAGCGTCGGGTTCTGGTGCAGCTCCTGCGGCCGCTCGGCCTTCAGCTTCTCCAGCTGCTCGACCGGCACCGTCATGGTCGTGTCCAGCTCGCCCGCCAGATAGCGCTTCAGCTCGGTCGAGGCATCCTCGGTGACGTGGTAGACGACCGTGTCGATCTTGACGTTGGCCGCGTCCCAGTAATGCGGGTTCTTGACCAGCACCACCTTCGACTGCGGCACGTATTCCTTCAGCATATAGGCGCCGTTGCCGACGAACAGCTCGGGCCGGGTGTAGTCCAGCTTGTTGCCGGCGGCCTTCAGGCTCGGCTCGTGCACCGGCGCCGTGGTGTGGAAGTCGAGGATGTAGGGCGCGTCCGGCATCGGGTAGTCGAGCGTCAGCACGACCGTGCGGTCGTCCGGCGCCGCGGCGCCCAGCTGGCCCGCATCCTTCAGATTGCCCTCGTTGAACGCCTTGCCGTTCTTGATCGGCAGGACCGAGGTCAGATAGTAGGCGTGGTTCGAGGCCATCTCCGGATCCAGCGCGCGGACGATGCCGCGCACGAAATCGGCCGCCACCATCGGGTCGCCGTTCGACCATTTGAGGCCGGGCCGCAGATGGAAGGTCCAGGTCAGGCCGTCGGCGCTGGTCTCCCATTTCTCGGCCGCGCCCGGCTGCGGGTTGCCCTGCGGGTCCAGCACCAGCAGCGCCTCGAACAGGTCGGCGACGATGTAGTTCTCGCGCGCGCCGGTGTTCAGCTGCGGGTCGAGGGTGGAGGGCGCGCTGCCGAAGCCGCGGTTCAGCACCGTCTCCGCCGCCGCCGGGCCGGCCAGCGCGCCCACCCCGGACACCGCCAGGCACAGGGCCAGGGCCATGGCCGATTTGTTCAGAAAGCTCATGCGATCCCCCAGATCCGTGATCCCCCTCCGCCGAGGCAGCTTTGACGGTCCCGGCTTGGCCGGCCCGATGCTTGTGTGCCTTCCTGCCTCATGCGTGCGCGGGAACGTTCCGCCCCGCCGGTCGCGATTTGGGCAGGCCCCCGTCGCTCCTGACAAGGCACGAAAGCGACGGAGGCCTGAACTTCAGGTTATCGGGCGAAGCCGCGGCATGTCGGGCCTGGGACTGGGGCGACCTGTCCGCTAGGGTTTCGCCGGACGATTCGCGAGGAGCCGGGAAGATGAAGACGCGTGCCGCCGTAGCCGTCGCCGCGGGGAAGCCTCTGGAGATCATGGAGGTGGACCTGGAGGGCCCGAAGTTCGGTGAGGTTCTGGTCGAGATCAAGGCGACGGGGATCTGCCACACGGACGAGTTCACGCTGTCGGGGGCGGATCCGGAAGGTCTGTTCCCGTCGATCCTGGGGCATGAGGGCGCGGGGGTGGTGGTCGATGTCGGGCTGGGGGTGACCAGCCTCTCGAAGGGCGACCATGTGATCCCGCTGTACACGCCGGAATGCCGGCAGTGCCCGTCCTGCCTGTCGCGCAAGACCAATCTGTGCACGGCGATCCGGTCGACCCAGGGTCAGGGGCTGATGCCGGACGGCACCAGCCGGTTCTCGGTCGGCGGCGAGCGGATCTTCCACTACATGGGCTGCTCGACCTTCTCGAACTTCACGGTGCTGCCGGAGATCGCGCTGGCCAAGGTCAACCCGGACGCGCCGTTCGACAAGATCTGCTACATCGGCTGCGGCGTGACCACCGGCATCGGCGCCGTGATCAACACGGCGAAGGTGGAGGAGGGCGCGACCGCGATCGTGTTCGGGCTCGGCGGCATCGGGCTGAACGTGATCCAGGGACTGCGGCTGGCCGGGGCCGACATGATCATCGGCGTCGACCTGAACAATGCGAAGAAGGAGTGGGGCGAGCGCTTCGGCATGACCCATTTCGTCAACCCCAGCGAGGTCGAGGGCGACCTGGTGCCCTATCTGGTGAACCTGACCAAGCGGGGGGCGGACCAGATCGGGGGTGCGGACTACACCTTCGACTGCACCGGCAACGTCAAGGTGATGCGGGCGGCCTTGGAGAGCGCGCATCGCGGCTGGGGCCAGAGCATCGTGATCGGCGTGGCGGGGGCGGGGCAGGAGATCTCGACCCGTCCGTTCCAGCTGGTCACCGGGCGGGTGTGGAAGGGCACGGCCTTCGGCGGCGCCCGCGGCCGGACCGACGTGCCGAAGATCGTCGACTGGTACATGTCGGGGAAGATCGAGATCGACCCGATGATCACGCACAAGCTGCCGCTGGAGCGGATCAACGAGGGCTTCGACCTGATGCATGAGGGCAAGTCGATCCGCACGGTGGTGGAGTTCTGATGTCGGGCGAGATCACCACCCGGAGCAGGCACCGGGCCTTCGCGGGCGAGGTCGGGTTCTACAGCCACGCCTCGGCCGAGATCGGCGGCGAGATGCGCTTCGCGGTCTACGTGCCGCCGCAGGCGCAGGAGCGTCCGGTGCCGGTGCTGGTCTACCTCGCCGGGCTGACCTGCACCGAGGAGACCTTCATCATCAAGGCGGGCGCGCTGCAGCATGCGGCGGAGTTCGGGCTGATGCTGGTGGCGCCGGACACCAGCCCGCGCGACCGGCGGCACCCGGGCGACGACGAGAGCTGGGATTTCGGGCTCGGGGCCGGGTTCTACCTCGACGCGACCGAGGCGCCCTGGCGCGACGGCTACCGGATGCATGCCTATGTGACGCGGGAGCTGCCGGAGGTGATCGGCAAGCACTTCCCGGCGCGGCGCAGCGCGATGGGGATCTTCGGGCATTCGATGGGCGGGCACGGGGCGCTGGTGGCGGCCTTGCGCAATCCGGGGCTCTATCGCTCCGTCTCGGCCTTCGCGCCGATCGCGGCGCCGTCGCAGTGTCCCTGGGGGCAGAAGGCGTTCTCGCGCTATCTCGGCCCGGACCAGTCCACATGGGCGCAATGGGACGCGACGGCGCTGGTGGAGGGCGGGGCGCGCTGTCCGGACCTGCTGATCGACCAGGGCGAGGCGGACCAGTTCCTGGAGCGCGAGCTGCCCCCGCATCTCCTGGAGGCCGCCTGCCGCAAGGCCGGCCAGCCGCTGACCCTGCGCCGCCACCCCGGCTATGACCACGGCTACTACTTCATCTCCACCTTCATCGCCGACCACATCCGCCACCACGCCGGGGTGCTGAACGGGTAGGCCGGAGCCGCCCCCTCACCCGAAATCGCTGCGTGATTTCGACCTCTCGCCGAGGGAGAGGTGAACCACCCCTCTCCTCGGGGAGAGGGAGGGGCCCGATGCGAAGCAGCGGGAGGGTGAGGGGGAGAACCGGCCCAGGGGACTTGACCAGGCCGGGCAGACGGTGTCGACAGTCTTCTCTCCACCATGACCCAGGGAGTCCCGCCATGACCGAACCGGTGCGCGTCCTCGTCGTCGGAATCGGCCATATGGGCCTGTCGCACGCCCTGGCCTATCACCGGCTGGAGGGGTTCGAGATCGTCGGCCTCGTCGCCCGCTCGATCGCCAAGGCCGACCTGCCGGCCGAGCTGGCGGACTATCCGCGCTTCGCCGATTACGGCGCGGCCCTGGCCGAGACCCGGCCGGACGCCGTGTCGATCAACACCTGGTCCGACACCCATGCCGCCTTCGCGCTGCAGGCGTTGGATGCCGGCGCCCATGTGTTCATGGAGAAGCCGATCGCCACTACGGTCGAGGATGCCGAGCGCGTCGTCGCCCGGGCGAAGGAGACCGGCCGCAAGCTGGTGGTCGGCTACATCCTGCGCGTGCACCCGTCCTGGATGAAGTTCATCGAGGTGGCGAAGACGCTCGGCAAGCCGCTGGTGATGCGGATGAACCTGAACCAGCAGAGCTCCGGCCCCTCCTGGACCTGGCACAAGAACCTGCTGCAGTCGCTGTCGCCGGTGGTCGATTGCGGCGTCCACTATGTCGACGTGATGTGCCAGATGACCGGGGCCAAGCCTGTGCGGGTGCACGGCATCGGCGCCCGCCTGTCCAGCGAGGTGGCGATCCACAATTACGGCCATCTGCACGTCGTCTTCGACGACGGCTCGGTCGGCTGGTACGAGGCCGGCTGGGGCCCGATGATGAGCGAGGTGGCCTATTTCGTGAAGGACGTGGTCGGGCCGAAGGGCTGCGTCTCGATCGTGGTGCCGCAGGACGGGCAGGGCGAGGCCAGAACCGACGCCATCTCCGATTCCGCCGACATCGACCGGCACACCAAGACCAACGCGCTGAAGCTGCACTCCGCCGCGATCGACGCTGACAACCACTTCGTCGACAAGGACCGCTGGATCACCATGGCCGACGAGCCCGGCCACCAGGAGCTGTGCGACCGCGAGCAGGAATTCTTCCTGCGTGCGATCCGCGAGGACCTGGACCTGACCGACTCCATGCAGGCGGCGATCGACAGCCTGCGCATCGTGCTGGCGGCGGATGAAAGCTTCCGTACCGGCGAAGTCGTGAAGCTCAGCTGAGGACATGCCCATGCCGGCCGCGGACGCGACCCAAATTTCGGACTCCGGCCGCGGCGGCCCGCCCGGCGTGGTCATCGTCATGGGCGTCTCCGGCTCGGGCAAGACCACGATCGGCAAGCAGCTGGCCCGGCGCATGGGCGGGGTCTTCGCCGATGCCGACAGCTTCCACCCGCCGGCCAACATCGAGAAGATGAAGGCCGGCCACCCGCTGACCGATGACGACCGCTGGCCCTGGCTCGACGCCATGGCGGCGCAGATCGGGCAGTGGCTGGCGGATGGCCAGCCGGCGGCGCTGGCCTGCTCCGCCCTCAAGCGGGTCTATCGCGACCGGCTGGTGGCCGGCCGCCCGGGCGTCGCCTTCCTCTACCTCTCGGGGTCGGAGGCGGTGATCGCCACGCGCCTGGCCAACCGCAAGGGCCATTTCATGCCGCCCTCGCTGCTGCGCAGCCAGTTCGAGACGCTGGAGCCGCCGGGCGACGGCGAGCGGGTGGTCACGGTCGACATCCGCCACCCGCCGCGCCGCATCGTCGACATCGCCGCCCGCAGGCTGGGGCTGGGGGCGCAGGTTTCCCGCTTGGCCGACGGGGCGTGATCTCTTTGCCGAATGCGGCCTCTTCGAAAACGTGCGAGCCCACATCTTTAATCCTCCCCCTCCCCTTGCGGGAGGGGGCAGGGGGAGGGGCTGCGCGCGTCCGCGCGCGAATGGGCAGGGCGCCGAACTCGCCGTCCGTGCCGGTTTGAGACAGTCTGTGCCCGCTCCAGCCGAGAGAACCCCCTCCCCCTAGCCCCTCCCGCAAGGGGAGGGGGAGAGTGATATGTTGCGGTGTGGCAAGCTGAGGAAGTATCGGCCGTCACCCCGCCGCCATCGGCACCACCTCCGGCGCCAGCCGCTGCCGCAGTTCGTCCTCCAGATGATCGACCGCGCGGTCCAGCCGGCCGAGATGCGGCGCCCGCACCACGCTGATGGCGAAGTCGAAGCGGAAGCCGGGCAGGTCGATGCGGCGCAACTCGTCCCGCGCGGTGAAGGGGGCGCTGCGCCGCGCCGGCAGCACGCCGAGGCCGAAGCCGGAGCGGATCAGCGACTGCTGGATCGCCAGGTCGTGCACCTCGGCCGAGATCCGCAGCTCCAGCCCCTCCCGCGCGAACAGCGCCTCCAGCGCCGGCCGCACGTCGCAGGATTCGCGCGGGCTGACCACCCAGTCGCAGGCGGCCAGGTCGGCCAGCGACGGCCGGCGCGGCAGGGCCAGGCCGCGGGCGCCGACCACCACCAGCTTCTCCTGACCCACCACCCGGCCGGGATAGGGGGCGGCACTCTCCTGCAGCAGCACCACCGCGGCGTCCAGCCGGCCGCGGTCGAGATCGGCCAGCAGGGTGTGCGCCAGCCCGCCGGTCAGGCGCAGCGACAGGCGCGGCCAGCGCTGGCGCAGGCCGCGCAGCAGCGCCGTGAAATCCGCCTCGGCGAAGGCGTGCAGCACGCCGACGCCGAGCCGCAGATCCCCCTCCGGCTCGGCCGCCTCGCCGGCGCTGTCCTTGAGCTCCTGCACCGCCGCCAGGATGGCGCGGCAGCGCTCCAGAGCCGCCAGGCCGGCCGGGGTCAGCCGCGGCGGCTTCACCCGCCGGTCCAGCAGGGTGGTGCCGAGATGCTGCTCCAGCCGCTGAATCTGCCGGGTCACCGCCGGCTGGGTCAGGGGCAGCCGCTCCGCCACCCGCTGGATCGAGCCGGTCTCGGCCAGCAGCACGAAGGCACGCATCTCGTCCAACATCATGCCGCTCCGTCATGAAGTTTCTGAAAACAATGAATTTGAAGATTAGCGAAGGCCGGGCGATCTCTCCAGCGCAACATCCTGGAGCGAAGCGATGAAGGCATTCGTGATCGAAGAGGGCGAGGGCATCGACCGGCTGCGCCCGGTGGAGCGGCCGGTGCCGGAACCGCGGCGGGGCGAGGTGCTGCTGCGGATGCGCGCGGCCTCGCTGAACTACCGAGACCTGGAGATCGTGCGCGGCAACTACCATGCCGGCTTCGAGCTGCCGATGGTGCCGCTGTCCGACGGCGTCGGCGAGGTCGCGGCGGTGGGCGAGGGCGTCACCCGCGTCAAGCCCGGCGACCGGGTGGCCTCGACCTTCTGGCAGGGCTGGATCGCCGGCGATTTCGAGGGCATCGAGCGGGCGGTGCCGCTCGGCGGACCCGGTCCCGGCATGCTGGCGGAATATGCCGGGCTCGACGCCGAGGGCGTGGTCCCGGTGCCGGCGCACCTGACCGACGAGGAGGCGGCGACGCTGCCCTGCGCCGCCCTGACCGCCTGGACCTCTCTCGTGACTGAAGGCGGGATCAAGCCCGGCGACACCGTGCTGGTCCAGGGCACCGGCGGTGTCGCGGTGTTCGCCCTGCAATTCGCCGTCGCCGCGGGCGCCCGGGCGATCGTCACCTCCTCCAGCGACGAGAAGCTGCAGCGGGCGCGGGCGCTCGGCGCCGCCGGCACGGTGAACTACCGGACGACTCCGGGCTGGGATGCGGCGGTGCGCGACCTGACCGGCGGCCGCGGCGTCGACCATGTGATCGAGGTCGGCGGCCCCGGCACCTTCGCCCGCTCGCTGGCGGCGATCCGCATCGGCGGCCAGATCAATGTGATCGGCTATCTCGGCGGCAAGTCGGCGGAGATCAACCCGGTCGAGATCATGTTCCGCCGCGCCCGCATCCGCGGCATCCCGGTCGGCTCGCGCGACAGCTTCGAGGCGATGAACCGGGCCGTCGCCGCCACCGGGCTGCGGCCGGTGATCGACCGCAGCTTCCCCTGGACCGAGGCGCGCGAGGCCCTGCGACATCTGGAATCAGGCCGGCATTTCGGCAAGGTGGTGCTGGCGTTCTGAGCGGCCGGCCGCGCCCAGGCGGAAATTGTCACAATTCAAGGGGTTGGCAGACACAGCCGGATCCCTCCTCTGGGGGGGAAGCCCCCATCCCCCCAGGGAGAGACAGCCCGCCGATGCCGCGGACCTGCCACCCCTTTTTGCTGCGTGCCGCAGCCGCCGTCGCGCTGATCCCGACGGCGATGCCGGCCGCCCAGGCCCGGCCGGACGAGGATTTCGGCGCGGCCGCGGTGCCGCAATCGCCGATGCCGGGCTTCGTCTCCGGCGCCGGCGTGACCTTCGACATCCCCGCCGATGCCCTCCCGGTTCCGCGCCGGGACCGACCGGGCACGGGGCGCGGCTCGTCGCGGGTGTCGACCGCCTATGTCGGCCTCGATCCCGGCGTCTCCACGGTCACCGGGCAGCGCGACGTGACCGGCGCCGGCTCGGTCGGCGCGACGCTGCAGTCCCAGGCCCCCGGCTTCATCGTCAAGACCGGCGTCACCTTCGACATCCCGGCTGACCCCTATCCCGGCTTCGCCCAGCGCTGGGACCGGCTGGAGATGGCGCGGCGCACCGCCACCGGCAAGGCGCAGGCCAGCATCGGCCTGACCGAGCTGCCCTGGTTCGTGCCGTTCTGGCAGTCGGCCCGGATCGAGGCCAGCTTCGAGCCGCAATCGGGCGAAGGCACCGGGCAGCTGGCGGCGGTGCTGTCGCGCGCCTGGTCCTTCCTCGGCCTGTCGGGATCGTCGGAGGACCGCTACGCCGTGACCCGCGGCGGGCTGCTCGGCCCCGAGGCGCCGGTGACCAGCTGGGAGATCGACCGCAACGCCCGGCTGGAGCTGCCCTGGCACACCACCGCCCTGCTGGTCGGCAGCCAGTTCACCAGCACCGACCGGCACCTGACCGGCAGCGTCGGCGCCGAGCAGACGCTGCTCGGTCCGCTCAAGGCCAGCGCCTCGCTGGTCGACCTCGGCACCGACCAGCCGGGCGTCAAGTTCACCGCCGGCTTCTCCTTCAGCTGGTAGCGGCCGGTCCCGGCCGCGGCGCCGGTTGCCTCGAACCGTCCTTCCGGCGGGCCGGACAGGATCATCTTGCGCTGCGCGGGCAACTCTGAGAGAGTGGTCTAGACCACTCATCCAGGCCAGCGATCGAGACGCATGGGAACCGAGACCGCATCACGCCGCTTCAGGGGCATCGACGCCTGGGAGGATGCGGAGATCCTCGACGCGCTGCTCGAATCCCAGCTCGCCGCCGTCGCCTCGGTGCGGCCGGCCCTGCCGGCCCTGGCCGCCGCCGCCGCCGATGCGGCGCCGCGGCTGCGCCGCGGCGGCCGCCTGGTCTATGCCGGCGCCGGCACCTCCGGCCGGGTCGCGGCCCAGGACGGGTCGGAGCTGTTCCCGACCTTCGGCCACCCGCAGGACAAGCTGGCCTATCTGATCGCCGGCGGCGCCACGGCGCTGAGCCGGCCGGTGGAGAACGCCGAGGACGACGCCGACGCCGGCCGGTCCGAGGCCGCGGCCCTCCGGCTCGGCCCCGACGACGTGGTGATCGGCATCGCCGCCAGCGGCGGCACCCCCTACACCCGCGCCGTGCTGCAGGAGGCCGCCCGCGCCGGCGCGCTGACCATCGCCGTCGCCTCCAACCCCGGCGCGCCGATCTTCGGCGACGCCGCCCATGCCGTGCTGCTGGCGACGGGGGAGGAGCCGATCGCCGGCTCCACCCGGCTGAAGGCCGGCACGGCGCAGAAGGTGGCGCTCAACCTGTTCTCGACCCTGGTGATGACCCGGCTCGGCCATGTCTATGACGGGCTGATGGTCGACATGCAGCCGACCAACGCCAAGCTGAACGACCGCTCGGTGCGCATGCTGCGCGCCATCGTGCCGGTCGACGAGGCGGCGGCGCGGGCGGCGCTGGACGCGTCGGGGCAGAACGTCAAGCTGGCCGCCCTGGTGGCGCTGGGCGACAGCGCCGAGGACGGGCGCCGGCGCCTGGCCGCCGTCGGCGGCGATCTCCGCCGCGCCCTGGCGGCGAAGCAGGGTTCCTAGAGAGACAGCGGGCGGGCTGCCGCCCGCGGGCAACGGCGAAACGCCGAACAGAGGAGGCCATTGCACATGTCCCATTCGTTCCTGCGCGGCGCGTTCCTGGCCGGGGCGGCGCTCTTCGCCCTGGCGGGCCAGGCGGCCGCCGCCGATGTGACCCTGACCATCGAGAGCTGGCGCAACGACGACCTGAAGGTGTGGCAGGACACCATCATCCCGGCCTTCGAGAAGAGCCATCCGGGGATCAAGGTCGTGTTCTCGCCGTCGACGCCGACCGAGTACAACGCGGCCCTCAACGCCAAGCTCGAAGGCGGCACCGCGGGCGACCTGATCAGCTGCCGGCCGTTCGACGCCTCGCTGGCGCTGTTCCAGAAGGGCTACCTCACCCCGGTCACCGACCTGAAGGGCATGGACACCTTCTCCGAGGTCGCCAAGAGCGCCTGGATCACCGATGACGGCAAGACGCTGTTCTGCGTGCCGATGGCCTCGGTGATCCACGGCTTCCTCTACAACAAGGACATCTTCGACGCCGAAGGGCTGACCCCGCCGAAGACTGAGGCCGAGTTCTTCGCCCTGCTCGACAAGATCAAGGAGAAGGGCGAGGTGGCGCCGCTCGACATCGGCACCAAGGACCAGTGGGAGGCCGCGACGATGGGCTTCCAGAACATCGGTCCGAACCTGTGGAAGGGCGAGGAGGGCCGCAAGGCGCTGATCGCCGGCACGCAGAAGTTCACCGACAAGCCCTATGTCGAGGCGTTCGAGGAGCTGGCGAAGTGGAAGCCGTATCTGCCGGACGGCTATGAGGCCCAGGCCTATCCGGACAGTCAGAACCTGTTCACCCTCGGCCGCGCGGCGATCTACCCAGCCGGGTCCTGGGACATCGCGGTGTTCAACCAGCAGGCCGATTTCAAGATGGGCGCCTTCCCGCCGCCGGTCGAGAAGGCCGGCGACAAGTGCTACATCAGCGACCACACCGACATCGCCCTCGGCATGAACGCCAAGACGAAGAACCCGGAGGCCGCCAAGGCCTTCCTGGAATGGCTGGCGACGCCGGAATTCGCGGACATCTACTCGAACGCCCTGCCGGGCTTCTACTCGCTGTCGAACCACCCGGTCACGATCAAGGACCCGGTGGCGGCGGAGTTCGCGGCCTGGCGCAAGAGCTGCGAGTCGACCATCCGCAACTCGTACCAGATCCTGTCGCGCGGCACGCCGAACCTGGAGAACGAGCTGTGGAACGTCTCGGCCCAGGTGCTGAACGGCACCATGACCGCGCAGCAGGCGGCGGAGAGCATCCAGAAGGGGCTCGACTCCTGGTACAAGCCGGCCGCCAAGTAACGTGATCCCCGGCGCGGGACGCGCGGCCCGGCCGTCCCGGACCGCGCGGTCCCGCGCCCGTATCGATAGGCTGCTCCCATGGCCAGCACCCAGACCGCCGAGCTGCCCCGCGCCCAGATCGCGGGCCGCCGCGGCCGCTTTCCCTGGCACGTCGTCGTCTTCCTGGCGCCGGCGACGCTGATCTACACCGTGTTCATGATCTACCCGCTGCTTGACAGCCTGCGGCTCAGCCTGTTCACGCGGGACGAGGCGGGGGCGGAGAGCTTTGCCGGGCTGGCCAACTACGCGGCCCTGTTCTTCGACCCGCAATGGGCCGACCGGTTCTGGAACGCGCTCGGCAACAACGTGCTGTTCTTCGCCGTGCACATGCTGGTGCAGAACCCGATCGCGATCGGCCTGGCGGCGCTCTTGGCCCTGCCCAATCTGCGCTTCACCAACACCTACCGCACCCTGATGTTCACCCCGACGCTGCTGTCGGTGGTGATCATCGGCTTCATCTGGAAGCTGATCCTGTCGCCGACCTGGGGCGTCGCCAAGTCGATGCTGGGCACGGTCGGCCTCGGCTCGCTCTTCGCCCCCTGGCTGGGGCAGGAGGGCTCGGCCCTGTTCACCCTGGCCCTGGTCTCGGTCTGGCAGTGGGTGGGCATGCCGCTGCTGCTGACCTATGCCGCGCTGCTGAACATCCCGGAGAGCCTGACCGAGGCGGCGCGGGTCGACGGCGCCGGCCAGATGACGATCTTCTGGCGCATCAAGCTGCCGCTGATCTGGCCGACCATCGGCATGGTCACGATCCTGACCTTCGTCGGCAACTTCAACGCCTTCGACCTGATCTACGTCTCCCAGGGGGCGCTGGCCGGGCCGAACTTCGCGACCGACATCCTCGGCACCTTCTTCTACCGCACCTTCTTCGGCTTCCAGTTGCAGCTGGGCGATCCGACCATGGGGGCCGCGGTGGCGACGATCATGTTCCTGATCATCCTGGCCGGCGTCATGACCTATTTCTACCTGGTCCAGCGCCGCCTGCAGCGCTACGAGCTCTGACCATGGCCGCCAACCGTTCTCCCCGCATCTCGACCGCGGCCGTGCACGCGGTGCTGCTGGCCTACACCGTGATCGCGCTGTTCCCGATCGTCCTGGTGCTGTTCAACGCCTTCAAGTCGCGCAAGGCGATCTTCAGCCAGCCGCTGGCGCCGCCGATGTCCGACACCTTCAGCCTGATCGGCTTCGACACGGTGCTGACCCGGTCCGATTTCGGCCTGTATTTCGGCAACAGCCTAACGGTGACGCTGGCGACCCTGTTCCTGGTGGTGTTCCTCGGTGCCATGGCCGCCTGGGCCCTGTCGGAATACAGCTTCAAGGGCAACGCCGTGCTGGCGCTGTACCTCGCCGTCGGCATCATGATCCCGATCCGGCTCGGCACCGTCTCGATCCTGCGCCTGGTCGTGTCGCTCGACCTGATCAACACCCTGGCGGCGCTGATCCTGGTCTACACCGCGATGGGCCTGCCGCTGTCGATCTTCATCCTGTCGGAGTTCATGCGCCAGATCCCGAAGGAGCTGAAGGATTCCGCGCGCTGCGACGGCGTCGGCGAATACCGCATCTTCTTCCGCATCATCCTGCCGCTGGTGCGGCCGGCGCTGGCGACGGTGGCGGTGTTCACCATGGTGCCGATCTGGAACGACCTGTGGTTCCCGCTGATCCTGGCGCCGGGCGACAGCACCCGCACCATCACCCTCGGCGTGCAGCAATTCGTCGGCCAGTACGTCACCGACTGGAACGCGGTGCTGGCCTCGCTGACGCTGGCCATCATCCCGGTGCTGGTGCTCTACGCCTTCTTCTCCCGCCAGCTGATCGCCGGCCTGACCCAGGGCGCGGTGAAGGGATAGGGGCGGGCGGCATCCGCGCCCGGCGCGGGCGGGCTCCCGAATTTTCGCAACGCTCGCGGCTTGTCGCTGGGGCCGGGCCGGGTCTACCGTCCCCCGCTTCCAACTTTCCGGGATCCGGACCCATGGTCTTCCTCGCCGCCTCGCTCGCTCGCGTCAAGCCGTCCCCGACCATCGCCGTCACCACCAAGGCGGCCGAGTTGAAGGCCGCCGGCCGCGACGTCATCGGCCTCGGCGCCGGCGAGCCGGATTTCGACACGCCGGACAACATCAAGCAGGCGGCGATCGCGGCGATCCAGGCCGGCAAGACCAAATACACCGCGGTCGACGGCACGCCGGAGCTGAAGAAGGCCATCGCCGCCAAGTTCCTGCGCGAGAACGGCCTGAAATACGAGACCAGCCAGGTCACCGTCGGCACCGGCGGCAAGCAGGTGCTGTACAACGCGCTGCTGGCCACGCTGGACCCGGGCGACGAGGTGATCATCCCCGCCCCCTACTGGGTCAGCTACCCCGACATAGTGCTGCTGTGCGGCGGCACGCCGGTGCCGGTGGTCTGCCCGGCGGAGCAGGGCTTCAAGCTGCAGCCGGCCGATCTCGAGGCCGCGATCACGCCGAAGACCAAGTGGCTGATCCTGAACTCGCCGTCGAACCCGACCGGCGCCGCCTACAGCTTCGCCGAGATGAAGGCGCTGACCGACGTGCTGCTGCGCCACCCGCATGTGCATGTCCTGACCGACGACATGTACGAGCACCTGGTCTATGACGACTTCAAGTTCGTCACCCCGGCCCAGGTCGAGCCGAAGCTGTACGACCGCACCCTGACCCTGAACGGCGTGTCCAAGGCCTATTGCATGACCGGCTGGCGCATCGGCTACGCCGCCGGGCGGCCGGACCTGATCAAGGCCATCGCCAAGGTGCAGAGCCAGTCGACCTCCAACCCCTCCTCGATCAGCCAGGCCGCGGCGGTCGAGGCGCTGAACGGCCCGCAGGACTTCATCCCGCGCCACAACGTGGTGTTCCAGCAGCGCCGAGACCTGATCGTGTCGATGCTGAACCAGTCGGCCGGGCTGACCTGCCACCGGCCGGAGGGCGCCTTCTACGTCTTCCCGTCCTGCGAGGGGACGCTCGGCAAGAGGACCCCGGACGGCAAGGTGATCGAGACCGACGAGGATTTCGTCACCTATCTGCTGGAATCCGAGGGCGTGGCGGTGGTGCAGGGCTCGGCCTTCGGCCTGGCGCCCTTCTTCCGCATCTCCTATGCGACGGCCACCGAGGCGCTGCAGGACGCCGGCGAGCGCATCCAGCGCGCCTGCGCCGCGCTGCGCTGAGTTGAGCGAGAAGCGGCGCCGGGTGCGTCCCGGCGCCGCTGGCCGCTGCCGAAGGGCCGCCGTAACGTCGGCCTGTCCCGCCGCGAACTACAGGTGAGACCGCCTCGCGGTCGGATGGTTCGGGTCAAGGAGGACAGGCCGATGCTGATCAAGCGCAATCCGGGGTGGCGGATCCCCGAAAGCCGGGCGACGCCGGAATCGGTGTATCTGGACCGGCGGCGGCTGCTGCAGGCGATGGGCCTCGGCGCCGGCCTGCTGGCCACCGCCGGCGCGGCGCTGGAGCTGCGCCCGGCCCGGGCGGCGGATCCGGACCCGACCGCCGATCTCTACCCGGCCAGGCGCAACGACCGCTACGCGCTCGACCGGCCGCTGACGCCCGAGCAGGACGTCACCACCTACAACAACTTCTACGAGTTCGGCTCCGACAAGGACATCTGGGAGGCGGCGCAGGCGCTGAAGATCCGCCCCTGGACCGTCAGGTTCGAGGGCATGGTCGAACAGGAGCGGGAGGTCGACATCGACACCCTGATCCGCGCCATGCCGCTGGAGGAGCGGCTGTACCGGCACCGCTGTGTCGAGGCCTGGTCGATGGCGGTGCCCTGGACCGGCTTCCCGCTGAAGGCGCTGGTCGACTACGCCCGGCCGCTGTCCTCGGCGAAATATGTACGCATGCAAACATTCCAGGACGACGAGGCGCCGGGCTTCGGCCAGGTCTTCTACCCCTGGCCCTATGTCGAGGGCCTGACCATGGCCGAGGCGACCAACGAGCTCGCCTTCATGGTCACCGGCCTCTACGGCAAGCCGGTGCCGCGGCAGAACGGCGCGCCGCTGCGGCTGGTGACGCCGTGGAAATACGGCTTCAAATCGATCAAGAGCATCGTCCGCATCGCCTTCACCGACGAGCGGCCGGTCAGCTTCTGGGAGCAGCTGCAGAGCAGCGAGTACGGCTTCTGGGCCAATGTGAACCCGGAGGTGCCGCATCCGCGCTGGAGCCAGGCGATGGAGCGGGTGCTGGGCACCGGCGAGCGGGTGCCGACGCAGCTCTACAATGGCTACGGCGAATACGTCGCCGACCTCTACAAGGGGCTGCAGAACGAGCGCCTCTTCGCCTGACCGGCGCGGGCGTTCCCGGCAGGGGGGACGCCACCCCCTTTATGCGATGGGATCATGGCACCGGCCGCAGCCGGACCATGGTCCCGCGGCCGCGCCCCGGATTCTGCACAAAAAAAGGGCCGGAAACGCGTTCCGGCCCGAGTCAAACAGGGAGGCTTCACGTCTGGGAGACGCAAGGAGCCGGCAGTGCCGGACCCTTGTTCTGCTGCGCTGCAGCACGAACGCTCTTAAGATAGGCATTCTGTGAGCGATTGGTAACCAGTTTCTGCCATTGCTTTTATGCGCGCATTGCATAGCTCGCTGTGGCGCATGCAACCCCCAGGAAATCCGCCATTTTTCCGTGGGGTTTTGCACAGATTTCGGACATTTGCCGTCTTTTTCGCGGTTTCAAGGCCTGGAAATGCGGGTGGGGAGCCCTAAAGGCAGCCCGCGCGCTCCTCGCAGTGCCATTTTCCGGCAAGCCCGCAGACCCCAATCGCGCCTTCTCAAGCCGTCATGGCAGGAGGCGAAGCCGCTCTTTGCGTTCAGAGGAGGCCGTCCAGGGGCCGGTGCGAGCGGCCCTGGATGGCCACAGAGTGTCAGAGACCGTTTTGGAAATGCGCTGGCGTGAGTCGGCTGGCGGTGGTTTCGAGAACCGGAGCGCAGCGCACATTGGTGCGTGAGCACCGGAAGCGCTCGAGCCCGCCGTCAGACGGCCGCACCAGGTGCATTTACAAACGGTCTCTCAGAACTTGCTCTCGGCCACCTTGCGCACGAGGAAGTCGCGGAACACCGAGATGCGCTTGGAATGGCGCAGCTCCTCGGCATAGACGAAATAGGCCTCCGTGGTCGGGCCGGTCACCTCGGGCAGCACCCGCACCACGTTCAGGGTCGGGTCGACCATGAAGTCGGGCAGGGCGGCGAGGCCGAGGCCGCTGCGCACCGCGCGGTAGATGGCGTACTGGTTGTTGACCCGGAGCGCGATCTTGCGGCCGCCCGGCGGCGGGCTGCCGACATGGGCCAGCCAGTTGATGTCGGCGATCGGCCCGCGCGCATCCTCGCCGTAGATGATGATCGAATGCTTGTTCAGGTCGTCCAGCGTCTGCGGGATGCCGTTGCGCTTCAGGTAGTCGACCGACCCGAAGATGTGGATCTTCACCGTCATCAGGTGGCGCTGGATCAGGTCCGGCTGGCGCGGCGGCGTCATGCGGATCGCCACATCGGCCTCGCGCATGCCCAGGTCCAGCTCCTCGTCGTCGATCAGGACGGTCAGATCTATGTCCGGATAGGCGGTCAGGAACTCGCGCACCCGCGGCGTCAGCCAGGTCGAGCCGAAGGCGACGGTGGTGGTGATCTTCAGCGGGCCGCGAGCGTGGTCCTTGCTCTCGCTCAGCTGCGCCTCGGTCATCGACAGCTTGGCGAAGACCTCGCGCGCGGTGCGGAACAGCAGCTCGCCCTGCTCGGTCAGGATCAGGCCGCGGGCATGGCGGTGGAACAGCGGGACCTTGAGGCTCTCCTCCAGCGCGCTGATCTGGCGGCTGACCGCCGACTGGCTGAGGTTCAGCTTCTCGCCCGCATGGGTAAAGCTGCCCGCGTCAGCGACGGCGTGGAAAACGCGCAGCTTGTCCCAGTCCATTCTCCGGCACCCGTTCGTTTCTTGCGCGGGCGACAAGGGCGGGATGGTCGATATACCAGCGCTCGGCGTCGCGCCTGCGAATCACACTATATACACTATGAGGGGCACCCCCGATCCAACGCAAGCAAAGCTTGGGCCGGCCGGGAACAATATTTCATCCGGATTTCACCGATAGGGGGGACGGCCCCCCTATCGTCATCGTCCTTATGAAAGGGATGCCGGTGCCTCGCCCGCACGGGCGGGCTCAGCCCGCGGCTGCGGCGGGCTCGGCGACCGGGCGGGTGTCGCGGTCGGCGATCCGGGCCAGATGGCCGGTGCCGGCGTGCTCGGACAGGAAGCGCTCGGCCTCCAGCGCCGCCATGCAGCCCATGCCGGCCGCGGTCACCGCCTGGCGGTACACCCGGTCCTTGACGTCGCCGGCGGCGAACACGCCGGGCACGTCGGTCGCGGTCGAATCCGGCGCGGTCAGGATGTAGCCGTCGGCATCCATGCGGACATGGCCCTTGAACACCGCGGTCGCCGGGTCATGGCCGATGGCGACGAAGACGCCGTCGACCGGCAGCACGCGCTCGGCCCCGGTCTTCGTGTCCCGCAGCCGGGCGCCGGTCACGGCCTCGGGCGTGCCGCCTCCGACGATCTCCTCGACCGTGTGGTTCCACACCACCTCGATCTTGGGATGGGCGAACAGCCGGTCCTGCAGGATGCGCTCGGCGCGCAGCTGGTCGCGGCGGTGCACCAGCGTCACCTTGGTGGCGTGGTTGGTCAGGTACAGCGCCTCCTCGACCGCGGAGTTGCCGCCGCCGATCACCGCCACCTCCTTGCCGCGGAAGAAGAAGCCGTCGCAGGTGGCGCAGGCGGAGACGCCGCGGCCCTGGAACTGCTGCTCGCTGGGCAGGCCCAGCCAGCGCGCCTGGGCGCCGGTGGCGATGATCACCGAATCGGCCTCGTAGACCGTGCCGGAATCGGCGGTGCAGACGAAGGGCCGGCGCGAGAAGTCGACCTGGGTGATCAGGTCGAACTCGAGGCGCGTGCCGCAGTGCCGGGCCTGGGCCTCCATCTGCTCCATCAGCCAGGGGCCCTGGATCACGTCGGCGAAACCGGGATAGTTCTCGACATCGGTGGTGATGGTCAGCTGCCCGCCGGGCTGCAGCCCCTGCACCAGGATCGGCTCCAGATTGGCGCGCGCGGCATAGATCGCGGCGGTGTAGCCGGCCGGGCCGGAACCGATGATCAGGACCTTGGTGCGATGGGTGGCCGGCATGGGGCGACAATCCGCTCGAGGGGAAGTGTCATCGATAGATAGCCACCGCCGGCGGCCGGGGCAAGGCGACGCGGACCAGGGCTGCAGGCGAGGCGTCAGCCCGTGGCGAACAAAGCCCGCACCCGCTCCGCCGCCCGGGCGGTGTCGTCCAGCGGCGCGTAGGACCACTGCTCCAGCCGGCCGGCGAAGGGGCGGGTGATGCCCGCGGCCGCCAGCGCGTCGTGGAAGCGGCGGTGTTTCGGCGCCAGCTGCGCCCATTCGACGACATGCACCGGCTTGCCGGTGGTCGCCGCCTCCGAGGTCATGTTGATGCTGTCATGGGTGACGATCACGGCGTCGGCCAGGGCCAGGAAGCCGAAATAGGGGTTCGGGCCGGCGCCGTCCCAGATCCAGGCCGGCAGCCCCTCCAGCGCCCGGCGCAGCGCCGCCGCCTCGCCCTCCGGCGTGCGCCGGCTGGTGGTGACCATCAGCCCCGTCCCGCCGCGCGCCAGATCGGCCAACTGGCCGGCGAGTCGGGCGACCGCGCCTTCCGGCACCGCCACCGACTTGCTGCTGCCGCCGATCAGCACCGCGGCGCGTGGTCGCGGCAGGCCGCCCAGCACCGGCTCCCACTCCGCCGCCGCGGCGGCGAGGCGGGCCGGGGTGACGAGGTTCAAGGCGCCGCTGGTGGCGCAGACGTTGGATCCTTTCAGGCCGTCATGCCGGGGCGTGACGATCAGATCGAAACGCCGCGGGTTGACGCCGGGACGAAATATTTGCACAAGGCGCGTCCGATGACCGCTGGCCCGCTTCACCGCAAGGGCGGGATACACGCTCTGCCGGCCGGCTGCGATCAGCAGGTCGGGCCAGGGCGGCCCGTCCAGGCCGAAGCCGGCGGCGGGCCGAACGGGATCGAGAAGCCGATGCCAGCCTTGCCGTGCGCCGAGTCGGACCACCTCCGGGACGATGCCGAGCGCTTCCGCCAGGCCCAGGCATTGGTTCTCGTTCGCCGGACGGCCGTCCGACACCACCCACACCCGCAGGGAGCCGATGCCGCTCGTCCCCGCGCGCGCCGTCGCGCTCATCCTGCCAAACCCTCCCCGCGAAACAGGATTGCGCTTGCGCCCGGCGAAAGTCCGGCAATATCCTTGCGCGTAATCACGGAAGCCCTTTCATGAGAGAACCCATGCGCCGTGTGAAGCTCGACCGCATCGACCGCCGTATCCTCCGCGACCTCCAGGACGACGGTCGGATGACGAATGTCGAGCTGGCGCGCCGTGCCGGCATCTCCGCCCCGCCCTGCCTTCGCCGCGTCCGGGCGCTGGAGGAGGCACATTACATCCGCGGTTACCACGCCGACATCAACCCCGAGGCGCTGGGCTTCGGCGTCACCGTCTTCGCCCAGGTCGGTCTGACCAGCCAGGCCGAGGCCGATCTGCGCAAATTCGAGGATCTGGTCGGCAGCTGGCCGCTGGTCCGCGAATGCCACATGCTGGCCGGCGAGACCGACTTCCTCCTGAAGATCGTGGCCGAGGACTGGGACAGCTACCAGCGCTTCCTTACCACCCAGCTGACCTCGGCGCCGAACGTCAACCACGTCAAGTCGGCGCTCGCGATACGCACCGCCAAGCACCTGCCGGGCGTGCCGATCGACGTCGACGCCAAGGACCATCATCGCGAGGAGTGATCCGCGGCGCCGCCGCTCCCCCCTCACCCTCCCGCCGCCTTCGGCGTCGGCCCTCTCCCTCTCCCCGAGGAGAGGGGATTTTCACCTCTCCTCGGGGAGAGGTCGAAATCGCGACAGCGATTTCGGGTGAGGGGGCGGCTCCGACCCATCCGGTCAGCTGCGCATTGAAAGTTCCAACGGGGGCCGGCCTCACGCCGTGCCCCCGTTTTTCATGGGCCCACCCTCCGCCGCCACCCTTGTGCCGGGCGGCGGGTGGTCGAGCAGGACGCGGCGCAGCGACTCGAACTGCTCGGCCCGCGGGTCGCTCTGGCGCCAGGCCAGGCCGACCATGCGGCCCGGCGCCGTGCCGTCGAAGCCGGCATAGCTGACCAGGCCGCCGACGCTGGCCTCACCCAGCGTCGCCAGCCGCGGGAACAGGCTGTAGCCGGCGCCGGCCGCGATCATCTGGCGCAAGGTCTCCAGGCTGGTGCTGTGGCGCTTGCCGCCGGCGCCCAGCGTGCCGCAGACCTCCAGCGCCTGGTCGCGCAGGCAGTGCCCGTCCTCCAGCAGCAGCAGACCGTCGCGCGGCAGCTCGGCGACCCGTGCGGCGCCGTCGGCCGCCACCGGCCGGTCGGCCGGCTGGGCCAGCACGAAGGGCTCGAAGAACAGCGGCGCCGTCGCGATCTGCGGGTCGGCCACCGGCAGCGACAGGAACACCAGGTCCAGCGCGCCGTGCCGCAGCGCCTCGACCAGCTGGTAGGTGCGGCCCTCGTGCAGCACCAGCTCCAGCTTCGGGAAGGCCCGGCGCAGCGGCCGCAGCATGTGCGGGAACAGGTAGGGGCCCAGCGTCTCGATCGCGCCCACCGCCAGCGGGCCGGACAGCGGCGCATCCAGCTCCTGGGCCAGCGCCATCAGCCGCCGCGCCTCCAGCAGCACGCGGCGGGCCTGCGCGAGGATGACCTCGCCCTTGGCCGTCACCAGCACCGTCTTCGGCCCGCGCTCGAACACCGCCAGCCCCAGAGTCTCCTCCAGCTTGCGGATCTGCATGCTCAGCGCCGGCTGGCTGACGCCGCAGCGCTCCGCCGCCTGGCCGAAATGGCGCAGCTCGGCCACGGCGACGAGATATTCGAGATCGCGGAGGGAGAGGCCGGAGAGGGTCATGCCGAAAAGATAGGATAAGGCCTGTGTATTTCCCAGCGAGGATCAATCAGTGATGTTTATCGTCCGCCAAGCTTGCCGGCTTGTCCGGCGCGTTCGGCGATCGCGGCGTGCACGGCCTCGAAGCTGGCCCGGTCGGGGAGCATCTTCTCCATGATGTTGAGCGCACCGCCACGGTGCCGGACCAGCAGCATGCGCTGCCCGGAAATCGTCCGCAGTCGGATCTCGCTGATGTCGGAGATCGAAACGACGATCGGCGCGCTGGCCCAGAGATAGCTCGGCGCCGACAGCTCGGAGTCGGACACCTGCAGCGACCGTTGGCTGAACAACCCCACGGCGATGCTGAACAGGCCCGCCGCCACGAACGCGGCAGAGAGCCCGGCAAGGACCCAATAGAAGGTCCGGGCCCCGCCCGCCGAGAGCTCCACCAAGCCGTTCAGCACAACTCCGTGGTCGGCGGTGGCGGCCTTGCTCCCGAGAACCGCGGCACAGACCGCAAAGAACAGGGTGGCGAGCACCATTAG
The DNA here is from genome assembly GCF_916619195.1 of Inquilinus sp. Marseille-Q2685. NCBI lineage: Bacteria > Pseudomonadati > Pseudomonadota > Alphaproteobacteria > Rhodospirillales > Rhodospirillaceae > Inquilinus > Inquilinus sp. Marseille-Q2685. Next base: position 1,345,368 of record NZ_CAKAKL010000001.1, on the reverse strand, counting down.
CCCTATTCTCGGCTTGTACGGGTAGCTCAGCGGCATCGAAGCTCGCTCCATCGGCAGAGCTCGATCGTATCATCGCGGCGCCGGGCGGCCGGAGACGAAAAGCGGCTGCTGCCGCGAGGCGCGATAAGATTTCTCTATCTTTAGAATAGTTCTAATCGATTGGATCTTATCGAAGCGGTGCGAGAGGCTCGGGCCAGCCACAGGAGCCAGCCATGCCGCCTTTGCCCGTCCTCGTCGCCCGCCGCCGGATCGCCCTGGTGCTGCTGCAGATCGGCGGCCCGGACCGGCTCGAGGCCGTCGGCCCGTTCCTGCGCAACTTCTTCTCCGACCCCGAGATCATCCGCCTGCCGCGCCTGCCGCGGGCGGTGGTGGCGCGGCTGATTGCCCGGCGCCGCACGCCGGTCGCGACCGAAATCTACCGACAGCTCGGCGGCGCCTCGCCGATCCTGGCCCAGACCCGGGCGCAGGGCCGGGCGGTGGCGGCGCGCCTCGGGGACCTCGGCGAGGTCCGGTCCTTCGTGGCGATGCGCTATTGGCACCCCTTCGCGGCCGAGACGGCGGCGCAGCTGCGGGCGTGGCGGCCGGACGAGATCGTGCTGCTGCCGCTGTATCCGCAATATTCGACCACCACCACCCGGTCGGCCCTGACCGACTGGGCCGCGGCCGCCCGCGCCGCCGGCCTGTCCGCCCCGACCTGGGCGGTCGAGGCGGCGCCGGCGGAGCCCGGCTTCATCGCCGCCCAGGCCGACCTGATCCGGCGCGCCTGGCCGGCCGCTGGCGGGCTGCACCGGCTGCTGTTCACCGCCCATGGCCTGCCGCTGCCGATCGTCCAGGCCGGCGACCCGTATCCCGGCCAGGTCCGCGCCTCGGCCGAGGCGGTGGTGGCGGCGCTCGGCATTCCCGGCCTCGACTGGCGCATCGCCTTCCAGAGCCGGGTGACGCCGCAGGAATGGCTGAAGCCGGACACGGAGGAGGAGGTGAAGCAGGCCGGGCGCGACGGCGTCGGCCTGGTGCTGGTGCCGATCGCCTTCGTGTCCGAGCATTCCGAGACACTGGTCGAGCTTGATCGCGAATACCGGGCCGTGGCCGGAGCATCCGGCGTGCCGTCCTTCGTCCGCGTCCCGACCGTCGGCGTGCACCCGGCCTATGTCGCCGGCTTGGCGGCCCAGGTACGGCAAGCCCTCGGCGCCGGGCCGATGCGGAGGGCGGCCTGATGCGTCCTTCCCTGAACGCGCTGCTCGCCGATCTCGCCCGCCACGGCGCCAGCCTCACCCTCGAGAACGGCCGCGTCGGCGTGCAGGGCGACCTGCCGCCGGAGCTGCTGCTGCGGCTGCACCGGCATCGCCGCGACCTGCTGCCCCTGGTCGAACGCGGCGTTCACTTATCGCGCCGATAAGAACGATCGATTTCCCTGATCGAAGCGCAACGGCGACCCTCTCCCCACGGCGGAATTCCCGCCCCGACAGGAGCCCTCGATGACCACCCTGACGACGACCTTCGGCGCCCCGGTTCCGGACAACCAGAACTCCCTGACCGCCGGCCCGCGCGGCCCGGTGCTGATCCAGGACTTCCACCTGATCGAGAAGCTGGCGCATTTCAACCGCGAGCGGATCCCGGAGCGGGTGGTGCACGCCAAGGGCGCCGGCGCCTACGGCACCTTCCGCGTCACCGCCGACGTCACGAAATGGACCAAGGCGCGGTTCCTGTCCGAGGTGGGCAAGGAGACCGAGGTGTTCCTGCGCTTCTCCACCGTCGGCGGCGAGAAGGGCTCGGCCGATGCGGAGCGCGACCCGCGCGGCTTCGCCCTGAAGCTGTACACCGAGGACGGCAACTACGACATCGTCGGCAACAACACGCCGATCTTCTTCATCCGCGACCCGCTGAAGTTCCCGGACTTCATCCACACCCAGAAGCGCAACCCGGCCCCCAACCTGAAGGACCCGACGGCGGTGTGGGACTTCGCGTCCCTGTCGCCGGAGACGCGGCACCAGTTCACCATCCTGTTCAGCGCCCGCGGCACGCCGCGCAGCTACCGCCACATGGACGGCTTCTCCAGCCACACCTTCAGCTGGATCAACGCCGCTGGCGAGCGGGTGTGGGTGAAGTATCATTTCAAGACCAGGCAGGGGATCCAGAACTTCACCGCCGAGCAGGCGCAGGCGATGACCGGCATCGATCCCGACCATGCCACCCGCGACCTGTTCGCTTCGATCGAGGACGGCGATTTCCCGGCCTGGACGGTGTCGGTGCAGATCATGACCGAGGCGGAGGCCGAGGCCTTCCCGATCGACCCGTTCGACCTGACCAAGGTCTGGCCGCATGCGGCGCACCCGCTGATCGAGATCGGCGAGCTGGTGCTGAACCGCAACCCGCAGAACTACTTCGCCGAGGTCGAGCAGTCGGCCTTCAGCCCGGCCAATGTGGTGCCCGGCATCTCCTTCAGCCCGGACAAGATGCTGCAGGGCCGGCTCTTCGCCTATGGCGACGCGCATCGCTACCGCCTGGGCGGCAACCACGGCCTCTTGCCGGTCAACCGGCCGCACGCCGCCGTGGCCAGCAACTACCAGCGCGACGGGGCGATGCGCTTCGACGACAACGGCAAGGGTGCGGTGAACTACGAGCCGAACAGCTTCGGCGGGCCGCGGCAGGACCCGGCGGCGGCCGAGCCGGCGCTGCCGCTGCGCGGCGCGGCCGACCGTTACGACCACCGCGCCGGCAACGACGACTACAGCCAGGCCGGCGACCTGTTCCGGCTGCTGGATGACGGCGCCCGCGCCCGGCTGATGGACAACATCGCCGGCTCGATGCGCTCGGTGCCGGAAGCGATCCAGCGCCGCCAGATCGCGCATTTCGCCAAGGCCGACCCGGCCTATGGCGCCGGCGTCGCCGAGCGGCTGGGTCTGAGCATCGCGGCCGCAGCCTAAGCGTCCGACCCGATCCGAAAGGGCGGCGGCCATTGCTCTGTGGGGCCGCCGTCCGGACTGGCCCGCCATCCTCCGGGATGGCGGGTCTTTTCGTGTCGGCTCCGGCGCGCGCGTGATCGCAGTAGTATTATCGGCCGTCTGTGTTCATGCTATGTTCCATGGACGCGACGCAGACCGACCAGGACCTGGACCCGGCGGCCGCTCCCGCAGGGGAGCGGACGGCGGATCTGCGCGTGCTCGACCGGCTGGTCGAGATGGGCATGGAGATCGCCGAAGCCACCCGCACCGAGGCGGTCGAGGCGCCGCAGCCCGGCATCGACTACTGCCAGAGATTCGCCGTCGCCGCCCGCGCCGTGCGGCTGACCCTGCTGCTGAAGGACAAGCTGTCGCGGCAGGCGGAGGAGAAGCGCAAGGCGGCGGCGCAGCGCGAGGCGGCGCAGGAGGACTGGCACGGGCTGCGGGTGCAGCTGGCGATGATGGCGGCGGCCTATGAGGTGTCCGAGGACGGCGAGGAGGCCGACCGCCGTGAAGCCGAGATGCATGAGCGGCTGGAGCGGCCGGAGGTGGTGGAGCTGATCGAGGCCAGCCGTCCGGAGGTGGCGGTGGCGGCGCTGTGCCGGCGCTGGGGCTATCCGGTGCGGGTGGAGCAGTGGCTGGAGATGGCCGACGAGGCGATGGAGGAGCTCGGCTTCCTGCCGCCACAGGACGGCGAGGACGCCGCGGACCCGCCCAAGCCCCGCTCGGCCGCCCCCGCCCGCCGCAAGCCGCCGGACACGGGCTGACCGCGTCGGTCGGGTTCGCCCGTGGCGAACCCGACATCCCGCCGCCCTCGCGGCCCCGAACCTGTTGGGTTCGCGTGCCGCGAACCCAACCTGCGAAACCGACCGCCGCAGCCTTCCATTCTCCCCCTCCCCTTGCGGGAGGGGGCAGGGGGAGAGGTCTGCGCGCGTCCGCGCGAGTGGCCGTGGGCACAACTCGCCATCCGCGACGGCTTGCGACGATCAAGGTCGGATCGAGCCGAGAGAGACCCGCAAGGGGAGGGGGCGGATCAAAGGGCAGAGTCGAGGGAGCGGCAGGGTTCCGAACGCGCCTCGCAAGCGGGAGAGGCAACGAAAAGGACGTATGGCGTTCCTGCGATCCGTCTCAGTCCCGGAACCGCAGCACCGGCAGGAAGCGGTGCAGCGTCTCGAACACGCAGAATTCCGGCGGGCCGAGCTCCAGCACCGGATGGGCCTGGATGAAGGCCTCGCCGAGGCGCTGATGTGCGGCCAGATGCTGCTCCGCCTCCGCCGCGCTCAGCCATTCCAGCAGGTAGCTCAGCGTGATGTGGAAGCGGTAGGCGTCATGGTTCGGCTTGCGCAGGCCCAGGATCAGGGCGAAGGCTTCGCGCAGGCCGCGGATCTGGCGGGCGGCGTCCTCGTCGGCCGGCTCCAGCCCCACCACCGTGCCGCCGGTTCCCATCGGCACCAGCCCCACCGGGCGCATGGCGAAGCGCTGCGGCACCGAAAGGCCGCGCAGCCGGTCGATGAAACGGCGGGTGATCTCCTCCAGCGGCGCGTCGGGCGCGACGCCCTCCGGCCAGCGCTCGGGCGACCGCTCGGCATAGGTCACGCCCTCGAACACGGTCATGTGGTAGCTGGAGGCCGGCAGATAGGCGAAACGGCCGCCCCAGGGCAGGTCGCGCAGCCGGCCCGCCAGCTCGGCCAAAGCCGGCAGCTCCGGCGCGGTCGCCGGGATATGGCAGATGATGGTGTTGCCGCGGAAGGGCAGGGGCGACCCGTCGCGCGCGAATTTGTAGCCCAGCGTCGGGTTCGGCGCGCCTTCCGAGGGCGCGATCAGGCGCGAGGCCAGGTCGGTCCGGTCCAAGTCACTCTCCGTAGATGATTCCGCGCCGGGGCGTAGCAGCCGGATCGCGACAGGATGATGACGGTCTCACCCGCCCGGCAACACCTTCTCCATGAACACGCTCAGCGGGTCGGGGCCGTAGGCGCCGAAGGGACCGATCTCGCGATAGCCGAAGCGGCGGTAGAGGCCGAGCGCCTCGGCCGACTTTACCCCGGTCTCCAGCCGCAGCAGCCGGATGCCGGCACGGGCTGCGTCCGCCTCGAGGGCTTCCAGCAGGGCGCGGCCGATGCCGAGGCCGCGGGCCTCGGCGGCGACGAAGATCCGCTTCAGCTCGGCCGTGCCGTCGCCCTCCGGCGCATAGCCGCCGCAGCCGACCGCGCGCCCGTCGAGGCGGGCGACCAGGAAATGCACGCGCGCCGCCAGCAGCGCGACGACACTTAGCCCGTGCCGGCTCTCCGCCGGATAGAGGCCGGCCGAGCGGCGGTCGGCCTGCTCCAGCAAGGCATGGACCTCAGGCTGGTCCGGCGTCTCCCGGGCGATCGTCAGGGCTATCTCAATCATCGTCCTTCCAGCAGCGCCGGACCGTGCCGGCAGGGTCGATGTGGAACACGTCGGGGTTGCTCAGGGCCGCCCAGGCGGCGAAGCCGTCGCGGCCGTCCAGGCTGTGCAGCAGCAGGGCCAGCAGGTTGCCGTGGCTGACGACAGCCGCCGGCCCGTCCGCGCCGGCCGCGGCATCGGCCAGCGCCGCCAGACCGCGCCGGGTCGCCGCAGCGCCGGATTCGCCGCCGGGCCAGGCCAGGGCCGGGTCGGCGAAGGAGCGACGCAACCGGTCCCGCCAGTCCTCGGCCGGTTCTCCCGCCAGCACCCGCTCCGCCAGCCGGTCGTCGATCCGGACCGTCAGCCCCAGCCGCTCCGCCAGCGGGGCAACGCTGTCGCCGGCGCGGCGGAAGGGGCTGGAGACGATGCGTACGATCGGCAGCCCGGCCAGCCGGTCGCGCAACCGCAGCGCCTGGTCGCGGCCTTCCGCCGTCAACGGCGCCTCCGGCTCCTGGCCGGCGGCCCGGCAGTGGCGGATCAGGTAGAGCTCCGCGGTCACGATCGTCCCTTCCGCTGTGTCCGTCCAGTCTAGCCCGCCGCCGGATTGACCGGCTCGCGGGACAGCGATGCGCCGATGGCGGCCTCGGGGCGGCGCGACTCGTGCTAGGGGAACGGAAACCGAACGCTTCCCGCCGCCCTGGCGAGGCCCCATGCCCTTCGATGCCTGCCCCGACCGCGCCACCCCGGCGCGGCGCGCCGCCCGCCTCGCCGCGCTCAGCCTCGGCGTCGTGGTGGTCCAGATCGACGTCACCGTCGTCAATGTCGCGCTCGACCAGATCCAGGCCCTGATGCAGGGCGGTGTCGCCGCGCTGCAATGGGTGGTGAACGGCTACACCCTGGCCTTCGCCAGCCTGCTGCTGACCGGCGGCGCGCTGGGCGACCGCTTCGGCGCGCGGCGGCTGTACCTGGCTGGCTTCGCCCTGTTCACCCTGGCGTCGGTGGCCTGCGGCCTGGCGCCGACCGGCACGGTGCTGATCGCGGCGCGCGTCGCCCAGGGGCTGGGCGGGGCGCTGCTGATGCCCTGCTCCCTGGCCCTGGTCGCCCATGCCTATCACGATCCGGCGGAACGCATGCGGGCGATCGGCGTCTGGGCCGGGGCCGGCGGCATGGCAATGGTGGCCGGGCCGGTGGTCGGCGGCGTGCTGATCGCGCTGCTCGGCTGGCGCAGCATCTTCCTGATCAACCTGCCGATCGGCGTGATCGGCCTCTGGCTGACCCTGCGCTTCACCACCGAGACCGAGGGCCGGCCCAACCGCGCGCTCGACCTGCCGGGCCAGTTCCTGGCCATCGTCGCGCTGGTGGCGCTGACCGGGTCGATCATCGAGGGCGAGCCGCTGGGCTGGACCCACCCGCTGGTGCTGGGCGGGGCGGCGCTGTTCGTGCTGGCCGGCGCCGGCTTCTTACTGGTCGAATCCCGCAGCCCGGCGCCGATGATGCCGCTCGGCCTGTTCCGCCACCCGGTGTTCTCGGCCATCTCGCTGATCGGCTTCCTGCTGAACGCCGGCTATTACGGCGCGACCTTCCTGCTCAGCCTCTATTTCCAGGGGCCGCTCGGTCTGTCGCCGCTGCTCACCGGCCTCGCCTTCGTGCCGATGACCGGGCTGATCGCCGTCGTCAACGTCTTCGCCGGCCGCATCGCCTCGCGCCATGGGGCGCGGCTGCCGATGGTGTCGGGGCTGTGCATCGCCGTCGCCGGCTTCGGCGCCCTGGCTCTGGCGCTGACCCCGTCGACCGATTACGGCGGCCTCTGGTGGACGCTGCTGCTGATCGGCTGCGGCACGGCGCTGACCGTGCCGCCGATGACCGCGGCGCTGCTGGCGACGGTCGACCGCGCCCGCTCCGGCATCGCCTCGGGCGTGCTCAACTCGCTGCGCCAGACCGGCGGCGCCCTCGGGGTCGCCGTGCTCGGCGCGATCGGCGGCGGCGGGATGTCGGTCGAAGGCATGCGGCTGGCGATAGGGCTCGGCGGCGGCGTGCTGATCCTCGCCCTGCTGGCCGCGGTGATCTGGGTCCGGAAGCCCGCCTAGGCCAGGGCGGGGCGGCGCGCCTTGCTCTTCTGCAGCCGGCGTAGCGTCGCCAGCAGGGTGACGGCCAGGCCGGCGCCCAGCACGATCCAGGCCGGGCGTGGGCCGAAGGCGAAGCTCAGATCGGCGCGCAGCACCCGCATCGGGTCGACGCCGGTGAACAGCCCGTACATCGCCGCCTCGCCGCCGGCCGTGACCAGGGCGACGGTCACCGATAGCACGGCCAGCGACCACGGCGGCAGCCCGTCGCCGCGGCCGAAGCGGCTGTCCAGCACCCGCCAGGCCAGCAGCCAGATGGTGAAGCCGGCCAGCGTGGTCGGGATGGCGACATCGACCTTGGACTGCATCACACCGTGGATCAGCCCCAGCACCACGATCGGATAGACCAGCCGGTGCAGCCGCTGCCAGGTCTTGCCGCCCAGGCGCTTGACCATGGCGTCGGTCGAGGTGGCCAGGAGCGGCATCAGCCCCAACAGCGCCAGGAAGCCGATGGTCAGGTACAGGCGCTTCACGATCTCCGACGCCACGAAGCCCAGGTCGAAATGCTGGGTGGCGGTGTAGCCGGTCAGGTGGATCAGGACATAGGTGGCTGTGGCGACGCCGATCATGCGCCGCACCTGGATCAGCTGCGGCCAGCGCAGCGCCCGCTTCAGCGGCGTGATCGCCAGGCCGATGACCAGGAAGTACAGCGTCCACAGGCCGATGGCGCGCTGGAAGGTCTGCACCGGGTCGGCGCCCAGGTCGCCGGCCACGAGGCGCCCGCCATACCACAGGCCGGGCAGGAGCAGCAGGACGAAGACCACGGTCTTCAGCCAGGAGAAGCGGCCGGCACGGTCGGTGAAAGGCGAACGCATCAGATCCTCGGTGGACGCGGTCGGGGTCGCGGCCACGAAGAGAATAGCGCGGCCATCCCTCTATACGGAGCGGATGGCCGGGACGTTTCATGACAACGGGTTTATGTGGGCTGGTCGTTCCGATGCTATTCGGATAACCGGCACCGCCAACGATCGAGCAGCCCGATCGCAGTCTGGCGCGACTCCTCGTCGCCGATCCAAGTGATTTCCGCCCGACTCAGGCCACAGACCGGCAACATATCTTCGACGATCTCCGGGGCTCCATGCATGGCGACATCGTGACCGTCGGCACAAGCTTCGAAGCTCGGCGGATATAACCCATGGAGAGAGTGGTGGAACTCTCTCAGGAGCAGAAGGCGTCCGGATGGCAGGCGCAGGAACAGCCCCGTGACGTCGCCGAGCCCATCCTCCTCCCAGACTTGCAGCTCAAGGCCCAAATGTTCGGCGACCACGGACACGTGAAGGCCGAACTGGGCCACTCTCCAGTCTAGTCCGCTGGGGAAGCGATGTTCGAAAAGCTGTTCGACCCGGGCCATGCTTCAGCATCCCGCAGCGGCACCAATTCCGTCCAGCAGACTTTCGGAAGGCTAAGCCTCAGCCCCGGCCGCGACCACCCGCTCCGCCGCCGCGCCGGTCAGCACCGTCGCCGCCACCACGTCGTGGTCGGAGATCGCGGCGCCGGCAGCGTCGACCGCGGCGATGGTCTCCGGCGCCTCGGCCGCGACATGGCGGGTGAACAGCCAGTCCAGCCTGGCGAAGGGCGGAAGCGGCGTGCCGTCCGGGCGGGTGCGTTGGGTCGGGCCGGGCGCGTTGCAGCGGCGCCAGTCGAAGCCGGCGTCGCGCAGCACGGCGAACAGCGGCTCCTCCGGCGCCTCCAGGGACCCCGACGCCTCCTTGGTGTTGAAGTCGCCGCCCAGCACCACCCCGGCGCCAGCCGGCACCAGCCGGTCGACCGCGGCGACAAGCCGCTCGCCCTGGCGGCAGCGGTCGGCGGCGTCGCTGTGGCTCTCGAGATGGGCCGCGACCAGCCACAGCGGCCGCGGCGCGTCGAGCCGGGCGGCGATCGCCATGCGCCCGCCCAGCCGGCGCTGGTTGCCGCTGCGGCCGGCGAACCAGGTGCCGCCGGCGTCCAGCGGGATGACCACCGGGTCCAGCAGCGGGTGGCGGCTGAGGATGGCGTTGCCGTGCAGCCCGACGCGGTTGTCCTCGTCGGCATGCCACTCGGATTCGCGGGCGTCGCCGAGGCCGAGCTCGACGAACTCGACGCCATAGGCCCAGCCCATGCCCAGCGCCTCGGCCAGGTCGCGCACCGTGTGCCGGTTGCCGGACCGGGCCATGCCGATATCGGCCTCGGTCAGCAGCACGACGTCGGCGTCCCGCAGCAGGGCGGCGGAGGGGGCATGGTACTTCAGCCGCTCGGCGTTCCAGGCGGCGACGCGCAGCCGGGCCCCGACCGGCCGGTGCACCGGCGCCGGGCGCTGCTCGATCGCGCCGAGCGCCGGCACCTGGGCGGCGAAGCGGTCATGCGCATCGTCCGGCGCCAGGGCGGCGTCGGCCAGCAGGATCGGGTCGGGGGCCGGCAGCACGCCGGCCCGCCGCGTGATCATGTCCCGCATCGGTCCGGTCAGGCCGCGAGCGCGCGCTGGTTGACCAGATCGGCCAGGCGGCGGGCGCGGGCCAGGCTGTCGGCCAGCTCGCCGTCGTAGCGGTCGCCGTTCAGCTCCAGGATCATCACCGTGTCGGGCTGGAAGCGCAGCTCGGTGAAGATCTCGTCCCAGGGGATGTCGCCCCAGCCCAGCGGCAGGTGCAGGTCGCCGATGCCCAGCGCCACGGCCTCGGACGGCTCGTAGAACCTGGTCATGGTGTAGGGGCGGCCGAAGCTGTCATGGACGTGCAGATGGCCGGTGGCCGGGGCCATGCTGCGGATCTGGGCGCGCCAGTCCAGGCCGCGGCGGGTGCATTCGATATAGGCGTGGCTGAAATCGATCAGCGTGCACAGGTTCGGGTGGCCCACCGCCCGCACCGTGTCGGCGACCTCGGCCGGGGTCTGGCGGTACTCGTTGTCGTCCATGGCGAAGATGTTCTCGAAGGCCAGCTTGACGCCGTAGCCGCGGGCGGCCTCGGCCAGCTCGGCCAGCGCCTCGCGCTCCATCGCGTCCAGCCGGTCGCGGCCGGCCTGGTCGGTCATCGCGGCCTTGCCGGCGTGGTGCACCAGCACACCGGCGCCGACCTGGTCGCACAGCTCCAGCATCGCCCGCACCACCGCCTTCTGCAGATGCAGGTTCTGCTCGTCCATGAAGTTGGAGACGATCTGGCCGTGCACGGTGTAGCGCAGGTCGTGGCGGCGGACGATCTGCTCCAGCTTGTGCACCCGCTCGGGCAGCAGCCGCCCGCCGGCGATCAGGTCCTCGCCGTACAGCGACAGTTCGGCCGCGTCGGCGCCGATCTCGGCGATGCGGCCCAGGCTGGCGTCCAGCCGCGACAGGTCGCCCTTGCCGCTGACGCCGGTGGAGAAGCCGATGGCGGTGATGATCTCGGTCATGATGGTCTCTCGATCTCAGGCGGCGGTGGCGACGGCGAAGCGATGCTCGGCCGGCAGGTCGGCATCGAGCCGCAGCCCGGTGTGCGGGTCGAAGAAATGCAGCTGCGACGGCGGCAGATACAGGCCCAGCGGCTGGCCGGGGGTGTAGTCGGCCCCGTCGCCGGTGGTGACGGCGAAGGACAGGCCGTCGATGTCGGTGTGGATCACCCGGCCGGCGCCCAGCTCCTCGATGAAGTCGACGGTGGCGACCAGCGCGCCCGGATGGTCGACCGGCACGATCTCCACCAGCTCGGGCCGGATGCCCAGCGCGGCGGAGCGCTCGACGAAGCGGCCGCCATAGGCGGGGTCGATCGCGACCGTCTTGGTCTCGTCGAAGCCGAACTGGCCGGGGGCGAAGATGCGGCCCTCGATGAAGTTCATCGCCGGCGAGCCGATGAAGCTGGCGACGTAGCGGGTGCGCGGGTGGTTGTAGATCTCCGCCGGCCGGCCGATCTGCTCGACCACGCCCTTGTTCATCACGATCAGCACGTCGGCCAGGGTCATCGCCTCGACCTGGTCGTGGGTGACGAAGACCGAGGTGGCGCCCAGGCGCCGGTGCAGGCGGCGGATCTCGACCCGCATCTGCACCCGCAGCTTGGCGTCCAGGTTGGACAGCGGCTCGTCGAACAGGAACACCTCGGGCTCGCGGATGATGGCGCGGCCCATGGCGACGCGCTGGCGCTGGCCGCCGGACAGGGCCGCCGGCTTGCGGTCCAGGAAATCCTCGAGCCCGACCAGCTTCGCCACCTCGCGCACCTTGGCCATCCGCTCGGCCTTCGGCACGCCCGCCACCTTCAGCGCATAGCCCATGTTCTGGGCCACGGTCATGTGCGGGTACAGGGCGTAGTTCTGGAACACCATGGCGCAGCCGCGCTCGCGCGGCTCCAGCTGGTTCACCACCCGGCCGCCGATCGCGATCTCGCCGGCGGTGATCTCCTCGAGGCCGGCGATCATGCGCAGCAGGGTCGACTTGCCGCAGCCGGACGGGCCGAGGATCACGGCGAAGGTGCCCGACGGCAGGTCCAGGTCGACGCCGTGCACCACCGGCGTCTTGCCGTAGCTCTTGCGCACGCCGCGGATGGCGATGTGGGCCATGGGGTCTCTCCTTACTTGTCGGTGGCGATCAGGCCGCGCACGAACCAGCGCTGCATCAGCGCGACGACCAGCAGCGGGGGGATCATCACGATCAGGGTGCCGGCCATGGCGATGTTCCATTCCGGCAGGCCGCCCTGGTTGGTCGGGATCAGGCGCTTCAGCTCGACCACCGCGGTGCTGAAGGACTGGTCGGTGGTGACCAGCAGCGGCCAGAGATACTGGTTCCAGCTGTAGACGAAGAGGATCGCGGCCAGCGCCAGCATGTTGGTGCGCGACAGCGGCATCAGGATCTCGGCGAAGAACCGCATGGCGCCGGCGCCGTCCATCTTCGACGCCTCCAGCAGCTCGTCCGGCACGGTCAGGAAGAACTGGCGGTAGAGGAAGGTGCCGGTGGCCGTGGCGATCAGCGGCAGGATCAGGCCGGTGTAGGAGTTCAGCAGGTTCCACTGCAGGTCGACCTGCAGCCCGATGGCCGCAACGATGCTCTGGAACGGCGACAGCGCGTTGGCCGCGATCGAATAGGTCGGCACGATGCGGACCTCCAGCGGCAGCATCAGCGTGGTGAAGATCAGCCAGAACACCACCATCCGCGCGCGGTAGCGGAAGAACACGATCGAGAAGGCGGTCAGCGCCGCCAGCACGATCTTGCCGACGGTGACGCCGACCGCGACGATCAGGCTGTTCAGCAGCTTCGGGCCGAACTCCGCCTGGTCCCACGCGGCGGCGAGGTTGTCGATCAGGTGGCCGCCGGGGATCAGGCTCATCGGCACCTGGTTGACGCCCTGGATGTCCTTGGTCGCGGCGGCCAGCACGATGGCGAAGGGCAGCAGCACGAGGACCAGCCCGACGATCAGGATCAGATGCGTCAGCGCGTTCAGGATCGGGGTGCGTTCGATCATCGCATCCTCCCTCAGCTGTAGTGGACGCGGCGTTCGACCCAGCGGAACTGGACGAAGGTGAGGACCATGACCAGCAGCATCAGCACGATGCTCTGGGCGGCGGCGCCGGAGTAGTCGAGGCCTTTGAAGCCGTCGAAATAGATCTTGTAGACCATGACCTCGGTGCCACGGGCCGGGCCGCCCTCGGTCATGATGTCGACGATGCCGAAGCTGTCGGTGAAGCTGCCGGTGAGGTTGATCACCATCAGGAAGAACAGGGTCGGCGCGATCAGCGGCAGCTGGATGTCGCGCATCCGGCGCAGGGCGCCCGACCCGTCCATGGCGCTGGCCTCGATCAGGCTCTTCGGGATCGACTGCAGCGCCGCCAGGAAGAAGATGAAGTTGTAGCCGATCCAGATCCAGGCGTGGCACAGCACGACCATGATCAGGGCCTGGGTGGCGTTCAGCACCGGGTCCCACAGGCCGGGCCACAGGGCGTTCAGCGCGCCGATCATCCCGCTCTCGGGCGCGAAGATGAAGCGGAAGGCGATGGCCGCGGCGGGCGCCGCGATGGCGTAGGGCCAGACGAAGATCGAGCGGTAGGCCTGGAAGCCACGCAGCTGCCGGTCGACGAACAGGGCCAGGACCAGGGCGCCGGCCATGGCGATGCCGGTGGCCAGGACGGCATAGGCGAAGCTGACGCCGACCGAGCCCCAATAGGCGCTGTCGCCCAGGAGCGCCCGGAAGTTCTCCAGCCCCACCCATTCATTGCCGCCGCCCCAGGGCTGCTCCAGCGTGAAGGCCCAGTACAGCGCCTCGCCGGCCGGCCAGTAGAAGAACAGGAACACCAGCAGCAGCTGCGGCGTGATCAGGAGCCAGGCCAGCGTCCGGTTCTTGAAGAAGGCGCGTTTTTCCATCGGGTCCGAGGCGGCTGGTGAGGAAGGACGGGACCCCCTCGCCCTCCCGTGGGCCGGGAGGGCGAGGGGCTGCGCCGGGTCAGAGCAGCTGCTTGCCGGCGTAGGTCTTCTCGAAGCGGCGCAGGATCGCGTTGCCGCGCTCCACCGCCTGGTCGAGGCCGTCCTGCACCGACACCTTGCCGCTGATGATCGCCTGCAGCGCGTCCTGGACTTCCTTGCGGATCTGGATGTAGCCGCCGAGGCGGATGCCGCGGGAGATCGGGGTGGTCGGGGTGAAGGTCAGGCTCTCGATCGCCAGCTCGCGGCCCTTGTAGGGCGCCTTGTCGTAGAAGCCCTCGGCCTTCATCGCCTGGAAGCCGGAATTGGTCACCGGGATGTAGCCGGTGACGGTCGACCACCACTCCACCGAGGAGGGCTGAGCCAGGAAGTTCAGGAACGCCGCGGCGCCCTTGTACTCGGCGCCGGACTTGCCGGCGAGGACCCACAGCGAGGCGCCGCCGACCAGCGAGTTCTTGCGCTCGGTACCGGCCCAGACCGGCAGCTTGACCACGTCCCAGTGCATGTCCGGGGCGGCCAGCTTGCCGATGGTACCGTGATCGGCGACCGAGGACTGCGTCATCTGGCAGGTGCCGGAGGCGAAGGCCGGGACGACATCCTGGCCGCCTTCCTTGGTCTTCAGCACGAACAGGCCTTCGTCGTACATCTTCTTGATGAAGGCGACATGGTCGACGAATTTGGTCTTGTTGAAGACCAGCTCGGCGTCGAGCCCGTCATAGCCGTTGTTCTTGCTGGCGATCGGCTGGTTGTGGATGGCCGAGAACTGCTCCAGCGTCGGCCAGGGATCGAAGTTGAAGGCCAGCGGGCAGTCGTAGCCGGCGGCCTTCAGCTGCCGGGCGATCTGCTCGACGTCTTCCCAAGTCTCCGGGCCCTTGTCGCGGCCGATCTTGGCGAAGGCATCCTTGTTCCAGTAGAACAGCGCCGTCGAGGAGTTGTAGGGGAACGACATCAGCTCGCCCTTCGACGTCGCGTAGTAGTTCGCGATGCCGCCGAAATAGTCGTCCCACTTGATGTCGTAGCCGTTGTCGGCCATCAGCTTGCGGGCCGGGACATAGGCGCCGGACAGCATCAGATCCAGCGTGCCGGCGTCGAACACCTGCACCACGGTCGGCTGCTTCTGGGCGCGGTAGGCGGCGATGGCGTTCTGCACCGCGTTCGGATAGCCGCCCTGGCCGACGCAGACGATCTCGTAATCGGCCTGGCTGTCGTTGAAGCGCTTGCAGGTGTCCTGCACCCGCTGCTCCAGGTCGCCCGTCAGCCCGTACCAGAACTCGAACTTGGTGCGCTCGGCCTGGGCCGGCTGTGCGAATGCCGCGGCGGCGGCCAGCGCGAAGGCGGCCGCCGACAGCTTGGTCACGACGGTCATGTGTGTCTCCCGTTTGGCCGCCCCTGCACGCCCCACGGCGGCGGCGACGGGATCGTTCCCTACAAGGGGAAGATGACGGTTCGGTTTAACATCGGTATCGCCGGGATGACATTTGCTCCTCCAGCCTGTGGATTCCGGCGACAACCGCAAGGAATTAGACGAAAATCCGATAGGTCCGTACCAGCCGAAGCCTTGTATCGATCCCATATTTCTGCAATTCTAGAAATATGGATGAGATGACAGCGATCGAAGGTCTTGGAGCGCTTGCCCAGTCGACCCGGCTGACGGTGTTCCGCCTGCTGGTCCAGGCCGGGCCGGACGGGGTGCCGGCCGGAACCGTGGCGGAGCGGGTCGGCGTGCCCGCCACCACGCTGTCGACCCATCTCGGCATCCTCAGCCGCGCCGGCCTGATCCGGCCCCGGCGGGACGGCCGGTCGATCCTCTACTCCGCCGATCTCGACGGCGTGCGGGCGCTGCTGTCCTTCCTGGTCCAGGACTGCTGCAGCGGCCGGCCGGAGATCTGCGCGCCGCTGATGGACATCATCGAACAGGCGGGCTGCGGCTGCCAGCCACCCGCCCGAAGCCAGGGAGAACCGGCATCCTCATGAGCGCGGTCACGATCTACCACAACCCGGCCTGCGGCACGTCGCGCAACGTCCTCGGCCTGATCCGCAACGCCGGCATTGAGCCGACGGTCATCGAATACCTGAAGACACCGCCGAGCCGGGCCGAGCTGGCCGATCTGATCCGGCGCATGGGCGTCCCGGTGCGGGCGGTGCTGCGCGAGAAGGGCACGCCCTATCACGAGCTCGGCCTGGACGACCCGGCCCTGACCGACGGCCAGCTGCTCGACGCCATGATCGCGCACCCGATCCTGATCAACCGGCCGATCGTCGTCACCGAGCGGGGCGTGACGCTGGCCCGCCCATCGGAGACGGTGCTGGATATTCTGCCGGCGCCGCAGCGCGGCGAGTTCCGCAAGGAGGACGGCGAACTGGTCGTCGACGCCTCGGGCAAGCGCGCCTGATCCTCCCCTCCGACCGATCGGATCCGTGATGACCGCCGAAACCACTGTGGCCAGGCTCGCGCCGGCAGCCCCGGCCATGGGACTCTTCGAACGCTATCTCAGCCTCTGGGTCGCGCTCTGCATCGTCGCCGGCATCGGCCTCGGCGCGGTGGCGCCGGGCTTCTTCGCGCTCGTCGCCTCGGCGGAGGTCGCGAAGGTCAACCTGCCGGTGGCGGTGCTGATCTGGGCGATGATCGTGCCGATGCTGCTGAAAATCGACTTCGCCGCGCTCGGCGAGGTGAGGGCGCATTGGCGCGGCGTCGGCGTCACCCTGTTCGTCAACTGGGGTGTCAAGCCGTTCTCGATGGCGCTGCTCGGCAGCGTCTTCATCGGCTGGCTGTTCGCGCCCTGGCTGGCAGCGGACCAAGTCCCGTCCTATATCGCGGGGCTGATCCTGCTGGCCGCCGCGCCCTGCACGGCCATGGTGTTCGTCTGGTCGAACCTGTGCGAGGGCGAGCCGCATTTCACCCTGAGCCAGGTGGCGCTGAACGATCTGATCATGGTCTTCGCCTTCGCGCCGCTGGTCGGCCTGCTGCTCGGCGTCGCCTCGATCACCGTGCCCTGGGACACGCTGCTGCTGTCGGTCGTGCTGTACATCGTCGTGCCGGTGGCGGCGGCGCAGCTGTGGCGCCGGTCGCTCCTGGCCGCGGGCGGCGAGCCGGCGCTGCGGCGGACCCTAGCCGTGCTGCAGCCGCTCTCCCTTACCGCTCTGCTGGCGACGCTAGTATTGCTGTTCGGTTTCCAGGGCGAGCGCATCCTGGCCCAGCCGCTGGTGATCCTGCTGCTGGCCGTGCCGATCCTGATCCAGGTCTATCTCAACGCCGGCATCGCTTATTGGCTGTCCCGGCGCCTCGGCGTCGTCTGGTGCGTCGCGGCGCCGGCGGCGCTTATCGGCGCCTCGAACTTCTTCGAGCTGGCGGTGGCGGCCGCGATCAGCCTGTTCGGCCTTGATTCCGGCGCCGCCCTGGCCACCGTGGTCGGGGTGCTGGTGGAGGTACCGGTCATGCTGTCCGTCGTGCGCCTGGTGAAGGCGTCGCGCGGCTGGTACGAGCGCCGGCCGATCTGATCAATCGAACACCTCGGTGACCGGCCGCGGCTCGGCCGGGTGGTCCGGGCGGCCGCCGATCGGGCGCTGCCACCAGCCGACATCGTGCCAGGCGCCATGCTTGAAGCCGACGTCGCGGTACACGCCGAGCGGCACGAACCCGACCGCCTCGTGCAAGGCGACGCTGGCCGGGTTCGGCAGGGCGATGCCGGCAAAGGCGGCGTGGTAACCCTGCCGCAGCAGCAGCACGAACAGCCGCTCGTACAGCGCGCGGCCGATGCCCTGCCGCCGCCCGGCCTCGGCGACATAGACGCTGACATCGACCGACCAGCGATAGGCCGGCCGGGCCCGGTGCGGGCCGGCATAAGCATAGCCCAGGATCCGGCCGTCCCGCTCCAGCACCAGCCAGGGATAAGCCGGAATGGTCTTGCGGATCCGGTCGGCCATCTCCGCCGCCGTAGGCGGCGCCAGCTCGAAGGAGATCACGGTGCCGGCGACGATCGGGGCGTAGATGGCCTGGAGGGCTGGGGCGTCCTCCGGCGTGGCGAGGCGGATCATCGGGTCTTCCGGCAGTTGGGCTGTCGATACATTATCCCTTGACTCATCGACCATCAAGGTATGAGGATCGGGCGATGACCGAAGCCCGCAAGCTCTCCGCCATCGCCCGACCCGCGGTCGACTACACCAGCCGCTCCTACTGGGCCGGCACGATCAAGATGAGCCTGTCCAAGTTCTTCATCCTGCGCGTGCTGCACGACCGGCCGATGCATGGCTACGACATCGCCCGCGCGGTGGAGCTGACGACGAATGGCTGCTGCTCCCCGACCGAGGGCACGATCTACCCGGTGCTGCGCGAGTTCGAGGAGGGCGGCTACGTCACGGTCGAGAGCAGCGTCGTCTCCGGCCGCCCGCGCAAGACCTACACCCTGACCGACAAGGGACGGGAAGCCTTCCGGGTCGGCGTCGAGGCCTGGCTCGAGGTCACGCAGGTGCTGACCGAGACCGGCCAGGTGATCGAGCGGCAGGGCAGCGGCGGAGAGTGCTGCGGATAGCAGCCTCTCTTTTTTGCCCCAATGCATCGACCATCAATGCCTAGAAGCTAGAGGAGATGCGAGATGAATCGTCCCCTTGTCTCGTCGGACCGTATGGCGCTCGAGACCGCCGCGCCGTCGGAGCTGCCGGCCGCCATCATCGGCGCGGGACCGGTGGGCCTGGCCGCCGCAGTCCATCTGCTCGGCTACGGGATCGAGCCCGTGATCCTGGAGGCTGGCGCAGTGGTCGGCGCCGCGGTGCGCGACTGGGGCCATGTGCCGATGTTCTCGCCCTGGGCCTACAGCACCGACCGGACGGCGGTGGCGCTGCTGCAGCGGCACGGCTGGATTCATCCGGACGGGGCCGGCTATCCGACCGGTCTTGACCTGGCCGAACGCTATCTCGATCCGCTGGCGGCAACGCCGGAGATCGCCGGCCGCCTTCGCCTCGGAACCCGTGTCACCGGTATCGCCCGCGCCGGCCACGGCAAGGTCCGCACCGCCGGGCGGGATGGCCGGCCCTTCGAGGTCCGATATGTTGACGGCGGCGGGCGGGAAGGCCGGATCTTCGCACGGGCAGTGATCGACGCCTCCGGCACCTGGTCCTCGCCGAATCCGGCCGGCGCCGGCGGCCTGCCGGCGGTCGGCGAGCGCGCGGCCGCATCCCGCATCCGCTACGGCATGCCCGATGTTCTGGGCCGCGAGCGTTACCGTTATGCCGGCCGCCGTATCCTCGTCCTCGGCAGCGGCCATTCCGCCACGGGCACGCTGCTCGACCTCGCCGATCTGGCCCGGGAGGCGCCGGGCACGAGCATCGTCTGGGCCTTCCGCAATACCGACCGGGCGAGGCTGTTCGGCGGCGGCGAGGCCGACCAGCTGCCGCGCCGCGGCGCCCTCGGCCTGCGCCTGCGGGCGCTCGCGGAGGCAGGGGCCTATGAGATCGTCGCGCCCTTCGCGGTCGATGCGATCGAGGCGGCCGGGAACGGCCTGCGCGTCCTCGGCGACCAGGACGGGGCCGTGCGCGGCATCGAGGTGGATGAGATGGTCGTGGCGACCGGACTGCGGCCGGACCTGTCGATCCTCGGCGAGCTGCGCCTCGACCTCGACCCGGCGCTCGACTGCCCGCGGGCGCTGGCGCCGCTGATCGATCCCAACGAGCACAGCTGCGGCACGGTCCGCCCGCATGGCGCGGCCGAGCTGGCGCAGCCGGAGCCCGGGCTGTTCATCATCGGCATGAAGGCCTATGGCCGTGCCCCGACCTTCCTGCTGGCCACCGGCTATGAGCAGGCCCGGTCGGTCGCTGCCCATCTCGCCGGAGATCACGAGGCGGCACGGCGGGTCGAGCTGGTGCTGCCCGAAACCGGCGTCTGCAGCGGCCCGGGGCGCCGGGAGGCACAGCCGACATCCTGCTGCGATCCCGCCGCCCGGGCCGTTTCCGCCGAGGCTTCCGCCTGCTGCTGAGCGACGGGAAAGACATCATCATGGCTGAGGCGACCGGCGCGGCCGGTCCGGTCTCCGGACGGTGCCTCCTCGGGGTCATCGCCGGGCTCGGGCTGACCCAGATCATCGGCTACGGCACGCTCTACTACAGCTTCAGCATCCTGGCCGCCGGGATGGCCGCCGATATCGGCTGGTCGCAGGACGCCGTGTACGGCGCCTTCTCGGCGGCGCTCCTGGCGGGGGCGTTGCTCGGCCCGCGCTGCGGCCGCTGGGTCGACCGTCACGGCGCCGGCCGGGTCATGGCCCTGGGCTCGGTCGCCGCGGCCGCCGCGCTCGTCGCCTGCACCGCGGCACCCGGGCCGCTGGGCCTGGCCCTGGGGCTGGTCGCGATCCAGCTGGCCGCGTCCTTCGTCCTCTACGAGGTTGCCTTCCCGGCACTGGTCCAGGTCGTCGGCTTCGGCGCCCAGCGCAGTATCACCCATCTGACCCTGATCGCCGGCTTCGCCTCGACCCTGTTCTGGCCGGCCACCGCCGCGCTGCAGGACCACCTGACCTGGCGCGAGGTCTATCTGGTCTTCGCCGCGCTGCATCTGCTGCTGTGCCTGCCGATCCATCTCTGGCTCCGCAGCCTGGCCCGGACGGTCGTTCCGACGGTGCATCCGGCCGCCGCCGTGGCCCTCGAGGACGCCGGAGATCGGCGTCAGGACCGCCGCGCCCTCCTGGTGCTGGCCACGATCGGCTTCTCCCTGGCCGGCTTCGTCTCCTCGGCCGTGCTGGTACACATGGTCCCGCTGCTCGGGGCGCTCGGCCTCGGCGCCGGCAGCCTTCTGGTCGGCAGCCTGTTCGGCCCGGCCCAGGTGCTGAGCCGGTTCCTGACCATGACGGCCGGCCGCCGCGCCAGCCCGGTCGGCCTCGCTACCGTCGCCGTCGGTCTGCCGTCCTTGGCGCTCGGGCTGCTGCTGCTCGGCGCGCCCGCCCTGGCGGCGGCGATCGGTTTCGCAATCCTGTTCGGCCTGGGATCCGGCCTGAACAGCATCGTCCGCGGCACGGTGCCGCTGGCGCTGTTCGGGCGCGCCGGCTACGCCGAGCGGCTCGGCTGGATCTCCAGCGTCGTCCACATCGTGTCCGCCCTGGCGCCGTTCCTGTTCGCCGCGCTGCTGGGCCGGCTGGGGCCTGCGCCGGCCCTCTGGCTGACGGCCGGTCTCGGCAGTCTGGCGGGTCTGGTGTTTCTGGAGATCCTGCGGCGGACGGGCACCGCGACTGGCCGCATCACAGCTGTCGTCAAGGCAACCGACCCCGCCGAAGCGGGGCACAGGTGATGCGGTGCAGACGGCCGGGTCGAACGGCGCGTCAAGGTTCCGGCGCGCCGCCCTTACGGCCTGCCTGCACCGCCGATGACGACAAGGGACGGCGCGACGTCCCTCGACGGTGTCGCCGCGCCGGAATTCGCCATCGATCCTGTCCTGTCGGATCCGCCAGGCGGATCCGGGAGGTCTGGTCCACGGGGATGGAGTCGAACCACCACAGCGCGAGCGGGGCGTTTACAGCGCCTTGCCTTCACCGGTGGGCGAGCCCGTGGGCCGCGGAAGGCTGGCGGAGAAGTCGGAGCCGGCCCGGCGGCCGCACCCTTCCCGGACAGGGAAAGGGCATCGGATTCTCGCTGGGGCTGAATGTTAACTACGGCTTGGAAAACCGACACACGACCGCTCTGCCACCCTTCCGATCAGAAGGTGGATTTTTCGCATGGATATCGCAGAGCGTGGGTCATGCGCGCCGTATAGCACAGGCCCCGTCCGGTGGGAATGGCGGGTCGCCCGCATCGGCGCAGCGTGAAGGCGAACGGCCCCGCCGAGAGGCGGGGCCGTCGCGAAATCTGGAGAAAATCGGGGGTCAGACGAACTGGACCGCGACGATCTCGTAGCTCTTGGAACCGCCGGGGGTGGTGACCTCGACCTGGTCGCCCTCGGCCTTACCGATCAGCGAGCGCGCCAGCGGGGCGGTGATCGACAGGCGGCCTTCCTTGATGTCGGACTCGTCCTGTCCGACGATCTGATAGGTGATCTCCTCGTCGGTGTCCTCATCCGCCAGCGTCACGGTGGCGCCGAACTTGACGGTGTCGCCCGACAGCTTGGAGGTGTCGATGATCTCGGCCCGGC
This sequence comes from Inquilinus sp. Marseille-Q2685, assembly GCF_916619195.1. Lineage (NCBI taxonomy): Bacteria > Pseudomonadati > Pseudomonadota > Alphaproteobacteria > Rhodospirillales > Rhodospirillaceae > Inquilinus > Inquilinus sp. Marseille-Q2685. The sequence goes on along the minus strand of NZ_CAKAKL010000001.1, from coordinate 1,323,492 downwards.
TGATCCGGTCCTCCAACTCCATCACCCGGCCTTCGATGAAGCTCTGGCGCTCGCGCGCCGCGTGGTATTCCGCGTTTTCGGACAGGTCACCATGCTCGCGCGCCTCCGCGATCGCCTTGATCACCTCGGGCCGCGCCACGCTCTTCAGATGCTTCAACTCTTCCTGCAGCCGGTTGTATCCCGCCGCGGTCATCGGCACCTTTTCCATCGCGCTCCAGTCCCAAAAAGCCAAAAAGCGGTACGCCCGGCGTCAAGGACGCCGGCCTCCAGACCTGCTCGTATCCCTGCCCCCGGTGCTACCGCGCCGAACCTAGGTAGGATTGCAGCGGGGCGACTTCAAGCGCCCCGGCCTTCAGCGCGGCGATCGCCTCCACGGTCGCGCGTGCCCCGGCCACGGTCGTCGAGTAGGGGATGTTATTGACCAGCGCGGCGCGGCGCAAGCCGAAGCTGTCGCGCACCGTCTGGGCGCCGTCGGTGGTGTTGAACACCAGCTGGACCTCGCCGTTCAGGATGGCGTCGACGATATGCGGCTGGCCCTCCATCACCTTGTTGATGCGCCGGACCTTGAGGCCGCCCTCCTCCAGCGCCTTGGCGGTACCGGTCGAGGCCAGGATCTCGAAGCCCAGCTCGGCGATGCGGCGCGCGACGGCAAGGATCGCCGGCTTGTCCCGGTCCTTGACCGAGACGAAGACGGTGCCGGACAGCGGCACCTTCTGGTTGGCGCCCAGCTGGCTCTTGGCGAAGGCGCGTCCGAAGTCACGGTCCAGGCCCATGACCTCGCCGGTCGACTTCATCTCCGGCCCGAGGATGACGTCGACGCCGGGGAAGCGGTTGAACGGGAACACCGCCTCCTTCACCGCCGTGTAGGGCGGGGTCGGGCCGGTCAGGGGGAAGTCGGCCAGCTTCTCGCCGGCCATTACCCGCGCCGCGATCTTGGCGATCGGCGTGCCGGTGGCCTTGGCCACGAAGGGCACGGTGCGGCTGGCGCGCGGATTGACCTCGATGACGTAGACCTCGTTGTCCTTGACCGCGAACTGGGTGTTCATCAGGCCGATGACGCCGAGCCCGTCGGCCAGCATCCGGGTCTGGCGCTCGATCTCGCGCACCACGAAGGCGGGCAGGGAATAAGGCGGCAGGGCGCAGGCGCTGTCGCCGGAATGGATCCCGGCCTCCTCGATATGCTCCATGATGCCGGCGACATAGACCTGCTCGCCGTCGCGCACGGCATCGACGTCGACCTCGATCGCATCCTGCAGGTAGCGGTCGATCAGCACCGGGTTGCGGCCGGAGACCTTCACGGCCGTGGTGATGTAGCGACGCAGGCCCTGCAGGTCGTGCACGATCTCCATCGCCCGGCCGCCCAGCACGTAGGACGGGCGCATCAGGCAGGGGAAGCCGACCTCCTGGGCGATCGCCTCCGCCTCCTCGGCGGAGCGGGCGATGCCGCTCTTCGGCTGGCGCAGGCCCAGCTTGTCCAGCAGGTCGCGGAAGCGCTCGCGGTCCTCGGCCAGGTCGATCGCATCCTTCGGCGTGCCCAGGATCGGGATGCCGGCCGCCTCCAGGTCGTGCGCCAGCTTCAGCGGGGTCTGGCCGCCGAACTGGACGATCACGCCCTTGACCGTGCCGCGCTCCTGCTCGACCCGGATCAGCTCGATCACGTCCTCGGCGGTCAGCGGCTCGAAGTAGAGGCGGTCCGAGGTGTCGTAGTCGGTCGACACCGTCTCCGGGTTGCAGTTGACCATGATGGTCTCGTAGCCGGCCTCCTTCAGCGCATAGGCGGCGTGGACGCAGCAATAGTCGAACTCGATGCCCTGGCCGATCCGGTTCGGGCCGCCGCCGAGGATGACGATCTTCTCGCGGTCGGTCGGGTCGGATTCGCACTCGCCCTCGTCGAAGCCGGCCTCATGCGTCGAGTACATGTAGGGCGTGGCCGACGCGAACTCGCCGGCGCAGGTGTCGATCCGCTTGTAGACCGGGGCCACGCCCAGGCCGCGGCGGGCCGAGGCGGCCTCTGCCTCGGACACCCCCGCCAGCCTGGCGAGGCGGGCGTCGGAGAAGCCGAGGCGCTTCAGCCGGGCGAAGCCCTGCGCGTCCTCGGGCAGGCCGTAGCGCCGCACCTCCTCCTCCGCCGCGACGATCCGCTCGATCTCGCGCAGGAACCAGGGGTCGAACTTGCAGGCGGCGCGGATCTCCTCGACACCGAGGCCGAGGCGCATCGCCTGGGCGATGACCAGCAGCCGGTCATGGGTCGGGCGGGCGAGGGCGGCGCGGATCACCTGCGGGTCCGGCGCGTCCATGGCCAGGCCCGGGATCTCGATCTCGTCCAGGCCGGACAGGCCGGTCTCCATCGACCGCAGCGCCTTCTGCAGCGCCTCGGGGAAGCTGCGGCCGATCGACATCGCCTCGCCGACCGACTTCATGCTGGTGGTCAGGGTCGGCTCGGCGCCCGGGAACTTCTCGAAGGTGAAGCGCGGCATCTTGACGACGATGTAGTCGATCGTCGGCTCGAAGCTGGCCGGGGTCACCTTGGTGATGTCGTTGGCCAGCTCGTCGAGGGTGTAGCCGACCGCCAGCTTGGCCGCGACCTTGGCGATCGGGAAGCCGGTCGCCTTCGACGCCAGGGCGGAGGACCGGCTGACCCGCGGGTTCATCTCGATCACGACCATGCGGCCGGTCTCGGGGTCGACCGCGAACTGCACGTTCGACCCGCCGGTGTCGACGCCGATCGCGCGCAGCACCGCGATCGAGGCGTCGCGCATCCGCTGGTATTCCTTGTCGGTCAGCGTCAGGGCCGGGGCCACGGTGACGCTGTCGCCGGTGTGGATGCCCATCGGATCGACGTTCTCGATCGAGCAGATGATGATGCAGTTGTCCGCGCGGTCGCGGACCACCTCCATCTCGTATTCCTTCCAGCCGAGGACGGATTCCTCGATCAGCACCTCGCGGGTCGGGCTGGCGGCCAGGCCGGAGCGGACGATCTCCTCGAACTCGACCCGGTTGTAGGCAATGCCGCCGCCGGTGCCGCCGAGGGTGAAGGATGGGCGGATGATCGCCGGCAGGCCGACATTGGGCAGCGCGTCGAGCGCCTCGGACAGGCTGTGCACCACCGCGCTCTTCGGCGATTCCAGGCCTATCTCGTCCATGGTCTCGCGGAACTTGGCGCGGTCCTCGGCCTTCTCGATGCTCTCGCGCTTGGCCCCGATCAGCTCGATCCCCAGCCGTGCCAGCGTGCCGTTCTCGGCCAGCGCCATGGCGGTGTTCAGCGCCGTCTGCCCGCCCATGGTCGGCAGCAGCGCGTCCGGCTTCTCCTGCTCCAGGATCCGGGCCACGATCTCCGGCGTGATCGGCTCGATATAGGTCGCGTCCGCCAGCTCCGGATCGGTCATGATCGTCGCCGGGTTGGAGTTGACCAGGATGACGCGGTAGCCCTCCTGCTTCAGCGCCTTGCAGGCCTGGGCGCCGGAATAGTCGAACTCGCAGGCCTGGCCGATGACGATCGGTCCGGCGCCGATGATGCAGATCGAGCGGATGTCGGTGCGCTTGGGCATGGGGGCGGCCTGCTGGGTACGGGGGGCACGCTCCCGAAGGAGCGCGCTCTTATAAGGAAGGAACGCGCGCGGGGAAAGCCCCGGGGCGACCGCATGGCGCAGGGCAGGGGCGACCTGTCGTCATCCGGACCCTGGCGAAATCCACAGGGAGGCCCCATTTCCTGCGCATCATCGGGTGGAGGGCGGCATGGCGAAACCGGCGCAGGCGGCGCCCGTTGGCATCCGGGGGGCCATGGAGCGGGAGGAGCGGGACGGCCTGTCCTACGTCTTCTACGGCCGCGTCCTGGTGCTGGCGCTGCTGGCCGTCTATGTCGCGATATGGATCCCGGTCGAGCGGTCGTTGGCCTATATCGCGCTCATGGCCGTCTTCCTCGTGCTCGGCCTGATCCCCTATCTGCTGCAGCGACGTGGCAGCATCGGCGTCTGGGGTGTCGGCGCCTTCCTGGTGCTGGACGCGGCGGTGCTGACCTTCGTCATGGTGGCGCCGAACCCGCTGTTCAGCTCCGACCTGCCGGTCCAGTTCACCCAGCGGATCCCGAACTTCCTGTTCCTGCTGCTGTTCCTGTGCGGCGTGGCGCTGAGCTATTCGCCCAAGCTGGTGCTGCTGGTCGGCGGGGCGCTGACGGTCTCCTGGTCGCTCGGCTTCGCCTGGCTGGCGACGCGGCCCGACAGCATCGTCACCAGCGCCAACGACGTGGTCGACGGTCCGAACCCCGACGTCATGCGCATCGCCATGTCGCTCGACCCGCACGCCGTCAGCAGCACGCTGTGGATGATCCAGACCGTCGTCCTGGTGCTGATGACGCTGGTGCTGGCGCTGGCCGTGTGGCGGTCGCGCCGGCTGGTCGGGCGGGCGGCGCGGATGGAGGCGGCCAAGGCGTCGCTGTCGCGCTACTTCTCGCCCAACCTGGTCGGCCGGCTGGCCGCTTCGGCCACGCCGCTCGGCGAGATCCAGCGCCAGCCGGCGGTGATCCTGTTCGTCGACATCGTCGGGTTCTCCGGCCAGGCCGAGGGGCTGGCGCCGGAGCGGGTGGTGGCGCTGCTGCGCAGCTTCCACCGCCGCATGGCCGAGCAGGTCTTCGCCCATGAGGGCACGATCGACAAGTATATCGGCGACTGCGTCATGGCGACCTTCGGCACGCCGCAGCCCGGCCCGCGCGACGCTTCCAACGCGCTCAGCTGCGCCCGGGCGATGTGCGCCGAGGTGGAGCGCTGGAACGCCAAGCGGCAGGCCCGCGGTGCGGCGCCGGTCGAGGTCGGCATCGGCCTGCATTACGGGCTGGTGGTGATGGGCAATATCGGCGACGAGCGGCGCCTCGAATTCGGCGTCGTCGGCGACACCGTCAACGTTGCCAGCCGGCTGGAGCGGCTGAGCCGCCGCCTGGCCGCCCGGGTGGTCGCCAGCGACGCCGCGGTGTCCCAGGCAGGCCGCGAGGGCTGCCCGCGGGAGGTGCTGGACGCCTTCGGCCCGGCCGGCGAGGCGGAGATCCGCGGGCGGCAGGGCGCGCTGGCGATCTGGACGCTGGCCGGCGCGGTGCCGCAGGATCGGATGGCGATCGCGGAATAGGAGGCATGGAATGACCGGCACAGACGGGCTGCGCCGCCGGCCGGCGGGCGAGACCACGGTGGCGCTGCCCTCCGGCGCCGCCATGCCGATCCTGGGGCAGGGCACCTGGGGCATGGGCGAGGACCGGCGCCGGGCGAAGGAGGAGGCGGCGGCGCTGGCCGCTGGCCTCGATCTCGGCCTGACCCTGATCGACACTGCCGAGATGTATGGCGAGGGCGGGGCCGAGGAGGTGGTGGGCCAGGCCATCCGCGGCCGCCGCGACGGCGTGTTCCTGGTCAGCAAGGTCTATCCGCACAATGCCGGCCGCACCGCGGCGATCGAGGCCTGCGAGCGCAGCCTGCGCCGGCTCGGCACCGACCGGGTCGACCTGTACCTGCTGCACTGGCAGGGCCGCACGCCCTATGCCGAGACCATCGAGGCGTTCGAGCGGCTGCGGCAGGACGGCAAGGTGGTCGACTGGGGCGTCAGCAACTTCGACCTCGACGACATGCAGGCCTGGACCGGCCAGGCGGATGGCGAGCGCACGGCGACGAACCAGGTCTGCTACAGCCTGTCCGCCCGCGGCATTGAATGGGACCTGCTGCCCTGGTGCCAGGGCCGGGGCCTGCCGGTGATGGCCTATTCGCCGCTCGGCCAGGGCCGGCTGCTTGGCAACGCCGCCCTCGGCAGCGTCTCCCGCCGGCACGGCGCGGCGCCGGCCACGGTGGCGTTGGCTTGGCTCCTGACCCGGCAGGGCATCGTCGCCATCCCGAAATCCAGCCGGGTCGAGCGGCTGCGCGACCATCGCAAGGCGTTGGACGTCGTCCTCGACGAGGCCGATCTGACGGCGCTGGACCAGGCTTTCCCGCCGCCACGGCGGAAGATGCCGCTCGCCATCCTCTGACCGCTCCGGGGCCGGCTCATCCGTGCCTTTCCGGTGAACATGCCGGCCGGGTTCGTTTCCGCGCCGGTGCCTGCTCGTCCATATTCGTCTATTGATAATTGAGTCCCGGATTGGAATTGCAATTGGAGACAAGATCGGATTGTGACTTCATTGTGATCTCTTCGTGTTCGAAAAGGAATTCTGCGGCTCGACAGCTCGGGTTTTTGATGCAGGCTTTCGGGGACTGTCCGGGAGGGCGACGGAATCTTCAGTGTGGGGCGTGAAGTGTGGGAGCCGGCTGTTCCCCAGGGAGCATCGCCGGTTGATGGAAGAGGGATCAGCCCTATGTTGTCTCGTATGAAGCGTGTTCTCGTGGCCGCTTCGGCGGCTCTGCTGCTCGGCGCCTCCGGCGCCGCCATCGCCCAGGACCGGGCGCCCGCGCCCGTGGCCGCGCCGGCGGTGTGGCACGGGGACGCGACTCTCAACACCAAGGTGGACTGGCGTGACCATCGCAACTGGCGCGACCGCCGCGACTGGCGGCGCGATCATCGCGACTGGCGACGGGACTGGCGCCACGACCGCCGGCACTGGTACCGCGACAGCTGGCGCCGCGACCACCGGTACTGGTACCGCGACGACTGGCGCTGGCGCGACGGCCGTCGCCCCTACCGGTACGACTGGCGCTACTGACCGCGCCACGATCTGAGGACGATGAAGGCCGGCACTCGCGGGTGCCGGCCTTTTTCATGCCCGGAACCGGACCGGATCCGGCAGGGGCGGTTCGGCCGGGCCGTCCGGCGGTACCTCGGGCGGCGGCTGGCCCGGCTCGTTCGGCGGCGTGTCCGGCCGCGGATTGGGCATCGGCGGGCGGGTGGGATCGTCGGGGGGCGGCTTCGGATCGCTCATCGTCGCGGCCTCGCATCTGCGGGATCGGCAGTCTCCTGGTCAATTGCCCGCCGCCGCCTCCGGTTCCGGGGAACCCGCGGCCCGTCCGGGCCATTTCCTGGATGAGACCACCATTGTGGGAGAGCGACATGCAGGCCCAGGCAGCCCGCGATCTCAGCGCGCGCGAGACCGAGCGGCTGATCGCCAGCGACAAGGTCGAGAACACCCCGGTGCGGCGGCCGAACGGCGACCGGATCGGCACCATCCAGCGGGTGATGATCGACAAGCGGACCGGCCGCGTCGGCTATGCGGTAATGACCTTCGGCGGCTTCCTCGGCATCGGCGAGGACTACTACGCCCTGCCGTGGTCGATGCTGACCTACAACGAGGCGCTCGACGCCTATGAGCTGGACATCACCGAGGATCAGCTGCGCGGCGCCCCGGCGCATGAGGCCGGCGACAGCTTCGACTGGGACGACCGGCAATGGGCGCGGCAGGTGCACGACTACTACCGCGTGCCGCCCTATTGGCTGTAGCGGCGACATCAGGCTGGGAAGACTCGGGGCGGCCCCGCGGCCGCCCCTTCTTTGTGTCCGTCAGAACACCCACCAGAGCAGGATGATGGCGAAGGCCACGACCACGAGGCCCATCGAGGCGTGAAGCACCCAGCGCATGCGGCCGCTGGTCTCGCCCTGGCGGGCCTCGGGCTTGTTGAGCGTGGGCGGGCGCCCCTGGGGGCTGTCCTCCGGCATGTCGCCTCCTCGCTGCGATGGGCCTGGTGAAAAGGCAACGGCGGGGAGGGGAGGCAGGTTCCGGGCTACGCCGTCGGCGGGTCGACCGGATCGGGGTTGGTCAGCGCCGTCAGCACGTGGTCGCGCCAGGCACCGCCGATGAACAGATAGTCCTTGGCATAGCCCTCGCGGACGAAGCCCAGGCGCTGCAGCAGCGCCGCGCTGCGGGCGTTCTCCGGCAGGTGGTTGGCCATCAGCCGGTGCAGGCCCAGGGGGCCGAAGGCGTAGGAGATCGCCATCTCCAGCGCCTCGCGCATCAGCCCCTGACCCTGCTGCGCCGCCGCCATGTGATAGCCCAGCGTCGCAGCCTGGAAGGCGCCGCGCGCCAGCATGTTCAGGTTCAGCTGCCCGACGATGCCGGCCTCCGGCCGGTCGACCCGGCGCAGTACCAGCCGCACGCCCCGGTCCTCGAGGAACAGGTCCTCCGCCTCGGCGCCCCAGCGGCGCCAATGGGCCTCGGTGCGCCAGGCGGCGCTGCGCGGCGGCATCCAGGGACCGAGATGATCCCATTCCCGGTCGTGGAAGACAGCGAGGTCCGCGCCATCGGCCGGCCCGGCCAGGGTCAGGAAGACCCTGGGGCCGAGCAGGCGCGGCGGCTCACGCTGCGGCATCAGCGCTTGTGCGCGTCGATCAGGTCGACGAAGCGCTGGAACAGGTAATGGCTGTCCTGCGGCCCGGGGCTGGCCTCGGGGTGGTACTGCACCGAGAACACCGGCCGGTCCTTCAGCCGCAGCCCTTCGTTCGAGCCGTCGAACAGGCTGACATGGGTGACCTCGACCGTGTCCGGCAGGCTCTCCGGCAGCACCTGGAAGCCGTGGTTCTGGCTGGTGATCTCGACCTTGCCGGTGGTCAGGTCCTTGACCGGGTGGTTGGCGCCGCGGTGGCCGCGGGCCATCTTGCCGGTGGTGCCGCCCAGCGCCAGGGCCAGCATCTGGTGGCCGAGGCAGATGCCGAACATGGGCAGGCCGGTGTCGAGCAGCGCCTTGATCGTCGGCACGGCGTAGGTGCCGGTCGCCGCCGGGTCGCCCGGGCCGTTGGCCAGGAACACCCCGTCCGGCTTGTGGCTCAGAACGTCCTCGGCGGTCGCCGTCGCCGGCACCACGGTGACCTCGCAGCCGGTCGAAGCCAGGCAGCGCAGGATGTTGCGCTTGGCGCCGAAATCGATCGCCACGACCTTGCGCTTCGGGCTCTCCAGCGTGCCGTAGCCGGTGCCCAGCGCCCAGCGGGTCTGGTCCCAGCGATAGGTCTGGGTGCAGGACACCTCCTTCGCCAGGTCCATGCCCTCCAGCCCCGGCCAGGCCTGGGCCTCGGCCAGGGCGGCGCCGATGTCGAAGGCGCCGTCGGGGGCGTGGATCACCACCCCGGTCGGGGCGCCGGCGTCGCGGATCCGGCGGGTCAGGGCGCGGGTGTCGACCCCGGCGATGCCGATCAGGCCGAAGGACTGCAGCCAGTCGTCGAAGTCGCGCACCGCGCGCCAGTTCGACGGCTCGGTGATGTCGTCGCGCAGCACCAGGCCGCGCGCCGCGGTGGTCCCGGTCTCCACGTCCTCCGGATTGGCGCCGACATTGCCGATATGCGGGAAGGTGAAGGTGACGATCTGCCCGGCATAGGACGGATCGGTCATGATCTCCTGGTAGCCGGTCATCGAGGTGTTGAAGCAGACCTCGCCGATCGCCCGGCCGGTGGCGCCGATGCCTCGGCCCCACAGCACCGTGCCGTCGGCGAGCACGAGCGCCGCAGTGGCGCCGGGAGGCGGAGCGGTGTGGGTCATGGCAACCTCGGAATGAATTTCCAGGCATAAAGCACGGACGGCCGACGGATTCCAGCCCCTCTTGCCCGCGCTGGCGGAATGGCGGCCTCCATCTCTTGCCTATCTCGGCCGGATGGCGGACAGTCCGCGCCGCTTCTGTCAGGAGGATCCGACCATGCTGCGCGCCCAGTTCACCGACACGCTGAAAGAGGCGATGAAGGCCAAGGACGAGCGCACGCTCTCGACCGTGCGGATGATCATCGCCGCGCTCAAGACCAAGGACATCGACGCCCGCGGCAAGGGCAACGCCGACGGCATCCCGGAGGAGGAGATCCTGTCGATGCTGCAGACCATGGTGAAGCAGCGGCGTGAGAGCATCGCCCTCTACCAGCAGGGCAACCGGCAGGATCTGGTCGACAAGGAGCAGGCCGAGATCGCGGTGATCGAGCGCTTCCTGCCCAAGGCGATGGACGAGGCCGAGACTGCGGCGGCGATCGGCACGGTGATCCAGGATCTCGGCGCCGCCGGCATGAAGGACATGGGCAAGGTGATGGCCGAGCTGAAGTCGCGCTACGCCGGCCGGATGGACTTCTCGAAGGTCTCGGCGGCGGTGAAGGCGCAGCTGAGCTGAGGCGGGTGGTCCGTCGACCCAAAGATGCCTATATTGGCGTCTATGAGAAAGACAGCGCCCGTCCAGATCCCCGATGATCCAGAGACCGCCGCCAAACGAGCCGCGATCCGGGAGGGCATAGCCTCCGCCGATGCGGGGCGGATGGTCCCTCATGAGGAGGTGCGGCGTTGGCTGCTCTCCTGGGGAACCGGCAAGCGGTTGCCCAAGCCCGAGTGCAAGTAGCCTGGACGCCCGAGGCGCTGGATGATCTCGACCGGGTCGTGACCTATGTCGAAGCGGCCAACCCTTGGGCCGCTTCGCGCCTTGCCGTGCAATTGATCGCGGCTGCGGACAGCTTAGAACGGCTGCCGCGACGCGGACGGCCGGGGCTGGAGCTTGCGACGCGGGAGCTCGTCGTCGCGCCCTACGTGATCGTCTACCGGGTGACCGGACAGGTCGAAATCCTGCGCATCTGGCACGGTGCTCAGAACCGCTGAGCCGACGACGGGAATCGCGCTAAGCTGATTTGTTTCCCGCCCGCCAGAACCGTTGCATGTCCCTTCCTCCCGGTTTCCTCGAAGAGCTGCGCACCCGCCTCCAGGTGTCCGATGTGGTCGGCAAGCGGGTGCCGCTGCAGCGCAGCACCAAGGGCGAGTTCAAGGCCTGCTGCCCGTTCCACAAGGAGAAGACGCCCAGCTTCACGGTCAACGACCAGAAGGGCTTCTTCTACTGCTTCGGCTGCGGCGCCACCGGCGACGTCATCAGCTTCGTCATGCAGCACGACCGCCTGTCCTTCATGGAGGCGATCGAGACGCTGGCATCCCAGGCCGGGCTGGAGGTGCCGAAGGCCGCGCCGGAGGATCGGGCCCGGTTCGAGCGGCAGAAGACGCTGTACGACGTGGTCGAGGCGGCCTGCGCCTTCTTCGAGGCCGAGCTGCGCGGCGCCGCCGGTCGGGCGGCGCGAGAATACCTCAAGGGCCGCGGCCTGGACGGCGACACGGTCTCCCGCTTCCGCCTCGGCTTCGCCCCCGGCGACGGCGGCAAGCTGATCAAGCATCTGCGCGGCCAGGGCTTCCAGGACGCGATGATCGAGGAGGTCGGGCTGGCCCGCCGGCCGGATGACGGTCGCGACCTCTATTCCTTCTTCCGCAACCGGGTGATCTTCCCGGTCGCCGACAAGCGCGGCCGCATCGTCGCCTTCGGCGGCCGGATCATGGAAGGGGACGGGCCGAAATACATCAACAGCCCGGACAATCCGCTGTTCCACAAGGGGAGCCTTCTCTACGGCATGTCCCGCGCCCGGCAGGCGGCCTCGCAGGGCCAGACCGTGATCGTGGCCGAAGGCTACATGGACGTGATCGCCCTGGTCCGGGCCGGCTTCGAGGCGGCGGTGGCGCCGCTCGGCACCGCTTTGACTGAGGAGCAGATCGTCGAGCTGTGGAAGATGGCGCCGGTGCCGGTGCTGTGCTTCGACGGCGACGAGGCCGGGCGACGGGCGGCCTGGCGGGCGATGGACCGGATCCTGCCGCAGCTGAAGCCCGACCATTCCGCCCGCATCGCCTTCCTGCCCCAAGGCGAGGACCCGGACAGCCTGATCCGCGGCTCCGGCGGCGGCGCGGCCATGCAGGCGGTGCTGGAGGGGGCGCTGCCGCTGGCCCGGGTGCTGTTCGACCGCCAGACCACGATGCACCGGCTGGATACGCCGGAGGGGCGGGCAGGCTTGCGTGCCGGGGTCGAGGCCCAGGCCCGGCGGATCGCCGACCCGGCGGTGCAGGGGCAGTACCTGGCCGAGCTGCGGGCCCGGTTCGAGGAAGCGTTTCCCTGGAGGCCGAAGCGGCAGGAGTGGCGGCCGGGCGGCAAGCCGCCGGCGCCGGCCGGGCCCAAGCCGCAATCGATCCGCGACGAGCAGGACGACCGCCTGGCGATCTGCGTCCTGTTGTGCCTTCTCGCCGCTCATCCCGCCCTCGGCGAGGAGGTCGGCGAGGGCTTCGCCATGATCGAGATCCCCGATTCGGGCCTCGATTCGCTGCGCCAGTCCCTGCTGGCGCGACTCGGCGATTCGCAAGACCCCGACTCGGACTCCGACTCGGCCGGGCTTGATTCGCAGCGGTCTCGGCCCTACCTGACTGTTCCCGAAGCCGATGGATTGCCGCCGGCATTGGTCGACCGCATTCGCAGGAAATGGCCCTTCACCCGGCCGGAGGCCCCTCTGGAGGAGGCGCGTGCCGGCTGGGCCATGGTCATGGGGCATCTCGAGTTGCGCGCCCTCCGGCGCGAATTCGCGGATGCGGCGCGCGACTTGGCCCGGCAGGGCAGCGAAGCCGCGCTGGAGCGCTGGCGCGGGCTGCGGCAGGAGATCGAGCGTCGGCAGGCGGTGCCGGGTGGGTTCTGACCCGGCGGCCGGAATGGAATCGAGGCCGCGGCGCGGTCGGGGCAGGCATGATTCGAGTCGTGGCCCTTCCTTGCGCGCGGAAGCTTAGGTATGAGAGCCAACTTCGGGTCACTCCCGACGGCGGCGGGTGAAGGGGCACGGGTGCAGATGGCAACCAAGACAGCGACGGCGGCGGGCGAGGCCGAGACGCGCGAGGACAGCGCGGACGGCGCCATGATGGATGTCACCGTCCAGGCGGTGAAGAAGCTCATCGCCAAGGGCAAGGAGCGCGGCTACGTCACCATCGACGAGCTGAACGCCGCCCTGCCGCCGGACCTGACCTCGTCCGAGCAGATCGAGGACGTGACCTCGAACCTGTCCGAGATGGGCATCAACGTCGTCGAGAACGAGGAGTCGGACGACACTGCGGCGGCCGGCGGCGATGCCGACGGCGAGGGCCGCAACGCCGGCAACCTCGATGACGACGATGTCGGCCGCACCGACGACCCCGTGCGCATGTATCTGCGCGAGATGGGGTCGGTCGAGCTCTTGTCGCGCGAGGGCGAGATCGCCATCGCCAAGCGCATCGAGGCCGGCCGGGAGATGATGATCGGCGGCATCTGCGAGAGCCCGCTGACCATCCGCGCGATGATCGAGTGGCATTCCGCCCTGAAGGACGGGAAGATGCTGCTGCGCGACATCATCGACCTCGACGCCACCTACGGCGCCAGCCCGGAGGGCGAGGCGCTGGCCATGAGCGAAGGCGAGAGCGAGGCCGAAGAGGAGGCCGAGGCCGAGCCGGAGGGCGAAGGCGAGGCCGCGTCCGGTGGCTCCGGCGAGGACGACGACGGCGGCATCTCCCTCTCCGCCATGGAGGAGGCGCTGAAGCCGCAGGTGCTCGAGACCTTCGAGGCGATCGAGCAGACCTACCAGAAGATGCACAAGCTGCAGGAGCAGCGCCTGACCCATATCCAGAAGGGCGAGGCGATCTCCAAGCAGGCGGATTCGAAGTACGACAAGCTGAAGGAGGACATGGTCCGCCTGATGGAGGGCGTGCACCTCAACAATGTCCGGATCGAGCAGCTGGTCGAGCAACTCTACGCCCAGAACCGCAAGCTGATGGGCCTGGAAGGCCAGCTCATGCGCCTGGTCGTCGAGGGCGGGGTTAGCCGCGAGTCCTTCCTGCAGAATTATTTCGGCCATGAGCTCGACCCGAACTGGATCGAGCGGGTGCGCGGCCTGGACAAGAAGTGGGCCAAGTTCGTCGAGAAGAACGGCGCCGCGGCCCAGCGGGTGCGGGCCCAGATCAGCCAGATCTCGGACGAGGTCGGCCTGCCGATCTCGGAGTACCGCCGCATCGTCTCGACCGTGCAGAAGGGCGAGAAGGAGGCCGGGCGCGCCAAGAAGGAGATGGTCGAGGCCAATCTCCGCCTGGTGATCTCGATCGCCAAGAAGTACACCAACCGCGGGCTGCAGTTCCTGGACCTGATCCAGGAGGGCAACATCGGGCTGATGAAGGCGGTCGACAAGTTCGAATACCGCCGCGGCTACAAGTTCTCGACCTATGCCACCTGGTGGATCCGGCAGGCGATCACCCGCTCGATCGCCGACCAGGCGCGGACCATCCGCATCCCGGTGCACATGATCGAGACGATCAACAAGCTGGTCCGCACCAGCCGGCAGATGCTGCACGAGATCGGCCGCGAGCCGACCCCGGAGGAGCTGGCCGAGCGGCTGCTGATGCCGCTGGAGAAGGTGCGCAAGGTCCTGAAGATCGCCAAGGAGCCGATCAGCCTCGAGACGCCGATCGGCGACGAGGAGGACAGCCATCTCGGCGACTTCATCGAGGACAAGAACGCGGTCCAGCCGCTGGACGCCGCGATCCAGGCCAATCTGCGCGAGACCACCACGCGCGTCCTGGCCTCGCTGACGCCGCGCGAGGAGCGGGTGCTGCGCATGCGCTTCGGCATCGGCATGAACACCGACCACACGCTGGAGGAGGTCGGCCAGCAGTTCTCGGTGACGCGCGAGCGTATCCGCCAGATCGAGGCGAAGGCGCTGCGCAAGCTGAAGCACCCGAGCCGCAGCCGCAAGCTGCGCAGCTTCCTGGATACCTGAGCAAACGCCAGGCTTCGGCGGTGGACGGGCAGCCTTCGGGCTGCCCGTTTTCGTTTGGGTCCGGGTTGCCGCGCCGTAAGCTGCCATACTAGGATCGCAGCGGATTCGAGAGGTTGTGTCCGGCATCGATCGGCGCACCCGCAGGGAAGACGAGGGAGAGGGCGCCGTCGATGCTGCTTTGGGATCACTCCGGTCGCCGGGGGCGCGGCGCATGACCAAATCCTCACGGCGCCTCGGCACGGCAGCCCTGGCCGGGCTGCCTGCATCTGTGGCGCGGCCGGGCTATGACCGCGACGCGGTCGCCACCGGCATCGTCCATCTCGGCATCGGGGCCTTCCACCGCGCCCGTCAGGCGGTCTGCACCGACGATGTGCTGGCGACAGGCGACCGGCGCTGGGGCATTCTCGGCGCCAGCCTGCGCAGCCCGGACACGCGCGACGCGCTGGTGCCGCAGGACGGGCTCTACACCCTGTCGGTCCGCGACAGCGACGGCGAGGCGCTGCGCGTGATCGGCGCCGTCCGCGACGTGCTGGTGGCGCCGGAGAGCCCGGCGGCGCTGCTCGACGCGCTGTGCCGGCCCTCGGTCGCCATCGTCAGCCTGACCGTGACCGAGAAGGGCTATTGCCACGACCCGGCCACCGGCCGGCTGGACGAGGGCCACCCCGACATCGTCCACGACCTCGCCCACCCCGAGGCGCCGCGCTCGGCCATCGGCATCCTGGCCCGGGCGATCGCCCGCCGCCGGGCGGAGGGGCTGGCGCCCTTCACCCCGCTGTGCTGCGACAACCTGCCGGCCAACGGCCGTACCCTGCATCGCATCCTGTCGCGCTTCGCAGCACTGGTCTCGCCCGATCTCGGCGCCTATGTCCAGGGCGAGATCGCCTGTCCCGAGACCATGGTCGACCGCATCGTGCCGGCCACCACCGACGAGGATCGCGGCCGGATCGCCGCCGCGCTCGGGGTCCAGGATGCCTGGCCGATCGTCACCGAGCCCTTCCTGCAATGGGTGATCGAGGACCGCTTCCTGTCCGGCCGCCCGGCCTGGGAGGCGGCGGGGGCGACGCTGGTGTCCGAAGTCGCGCCCTATGAGACGATGAAGCTGCGGCTGCTCAACGGCAGCCACTCCTCGCTCGCCTATCTCGGCTACCTCTCCGGCTGCGAAACGGTGGCGGCGGCGATGGCGGAGCCGGGCATCGCCGCCTTCGTCGAGGCGCTGATGGAAGATTCCACCCCGACCCTGACCCTCCCGCCCGGTGCCGATGTCCCGGGCTACAGGCGCTCGCTGATCGACCGCTTCCGCAACAAGGCTTTGAAGCACCGCACCTGGCAGATCGCCATGGACGGGTCGCAGAAGCTGCCGCAGCGGCTTCTCGGCACCGTGCGCGACCGGCTGGCGCGCGGCCTGGCGGTCGACCGTCACGCCCTCGGCGTCGCCGCCTGGATGCGTTATGTCGCCGGCACTGACGAGGCCGGCAAGCCGATCGATGTGCGCGACCCGCTGGCCGCCGATCTCGCCGCCATCGCGCGCGAGGCGGGGCCGGTGGCGGAACGGCTGGCGCCGGCGCTGCTCGGCATGCGGGCGGTGTTCGGCGACGACCTGCCGGGCCAGCAGCAGTTCCGCGCTGCCGTGACCCGTGCGCTCGACGCCCTGTACCGCGACGGCGCCAAGGCGACCGCCGCGGCCTATGCACGCCTGGAGGGCTGAAATCCGGGCGTGACACATCCCGCGGGCACACGCTCCGCGGAATGGTTTACCGGGAGGTAAAATTTTTTTGGCCGGGATGTCGATTCCCGGCCGGCCCGTTCGTCTTCAGCATGAGAGCCGGCGCTGCGGGGCGGGATGGTCCCGTCCGCGATGTGGCCGGCGCCATGCGGAAGAGGCCCCTATGTCGCAACCGCGGACGGAAAATCCCTATCGCTGGGTCATCATCGGTGTCGGCGCGCTCATGACCTGCGTCGGCATCGGCGCGATGTTCTCGCTGGCGATCTTCCTGCAGCCGATGTCGGCCGACACCGGCTGGAGCCGCGCCGGCATCTCCAGCGCCATGACCCTCAACTTCCTGGTCATGGGCGCCGCCGGCTTCGCCTGGGGCGCGATCAGCGACCGGCTCGGCGCCCGGATCGTGGTGCTCAGCGGCGCGGCGCTGCTGGGCCTAGCCCTGGTCCTGGCCAGCCACGCCACCACGCTCGCCGCGTTCCAGCTGATCTACGGCACGCTGGTCGGGCTGGCGGCCGGGGCCTTCTTCGCGCCGATGGTGGCTGCGGCGACCGGCTGGTTCGAGACCAACCGCGCGCTGGCCGTGTCGCTGGTCTCGGCGGGCATCGGCGTGGCGCCGATGACGGTCTCGCCCTTCGCCGCCTGGCTGGTGGCGGCCTATGACTGGCGGACGGCGATGATGGTCATCGGCATCGCCGCCTGGGTCCTGCTGCTGCCGGCCGGGCTGCTGGTGCGCCGGCCGCCCGCCGCGGCCGAAGCCGGGGCTCCGTCGCCGGCCGGCGAGATCGGCAACCTGTCCGCCGGCCGGGCCTTCCGCACCCCGCAATTCGCGATCCTGGCGGGGACCTTCTTCCTGTGCTGCGCCGCCCATTCCGGGCCGATCTTCCATATGGTCAGCTATGCCATCACCTGCGGGGTCGCGCCGCTGGCCGCCGTCACCATCTACAGCGTCGAGGGGCTGGCCGGGCTGGGCGGGCGGCTGCTGCTCGGCGTCCTGGCAGACCGGCTCGGCGTCAAGCGCGTGCTGGTCGCGGGCCTGCTGGTGCAGGCGGTCGTGATCGGCGCCTACCTCTTCGTCGCCAATCTCGGCGAGTTCTACCTGCTGGCCGTGATCTTCGGCACCGCCTATGGCGGGGTGATGCCGCTCTATGCCGTGCTGGCGCGCGACTATTTCGGCCAGGCGGCCATGGGCACCGTGTTCGGCGCCGCGACCATGGCCTCCAGCATCGGCATGGCGCTGGGCCCCTGGGCCGGCGGCTGGGTGTTCGACACCTTCAGCGTCTACAGCTGGATGTTCATCGGATCGTTCGGCATCGGGCTCGCGGCCGTCGCCATCGCGCTGGCCTTCCCGCCCCTGCCGTCGCGGCAGAGCCGGCAGCTCCAGCCGGCGTGAGCGCTCGGCGCGCCGTCCCCGCCCTGCCGCGGCGGGGACGGCGCAGCCGTCGTCAGGCCGCCGCCCGGTCCCGCGGGCCGATCGGCCGGTCGCCCTTCACCGTGGTGCGGTACAGGGTGCGGGCCAGATGCGGCGGGCAGCCGGTGGCCAGGTGGATGGTGGCGCGGTTGTCCCAGAACACCAGGTCGTGCGCCTGCCAGCGGTGCCGGTACTGGAACTGCGGCTGGATCATGTGCTCGAACAGCCGGCGCAGCAGCGCGTCGCTCTGCGGCCGCGGCAGCTCGACGATATGGGTGGTGAAGCCCTCGTTGACGAACAGCGCGCGGCGGCCGGTCGCCGGGTGGATCCGCACCACCGGATGGGTCACCGGCGGCACCGTCTTCGCCTGGTCCGCGGTCAGGCCCGGCCGCAGCGAACTCTTGGCCTGCTGCGCCACATTGCGGGCGCTGTAGTCGTGCACGGCCGTGAGGCCCTCGATCTGCGCCTTGGTGGCGTCGTCCAGCGCGTCATAGGCCGCGGCCATGCTGACGAACAGCGTGTCGCCCTCGACCGGCGGCAGCGTCTGCGCGTGCAGCAGCGACCCCAGGCTCGGCTCCGCCTTGTAGGACAGGTCGGAATGCCAGTAGCGGCCGGCATCGGCCAGGCCGATCGGCTTGCCGTCCCGCATCTCGTTCGAGACGATCAGGATCTCCGGGTGCCCGGCCAGGTGGAAATGGTGCTGCACATGGATCTCCAGCTCGCCGAAGCGGCGGCTGAAGTCGATGTGCTGCTGCGGCGTGATGCGCTGGTCGCGGAACACGACCAGGGAATGCGCCTCGAACAGCGACCTGATCCGGGCGAAGGTGGCCTCGTCCGGCGGGGTGGCGAGGTCGAGCCCGGTGATCTCGACGCCCAGCAGCTCGGACAGGGGACGGGTGGTGAAGGACATGGCGGCGTTTCCGTTTCCGTCGATCTCAGGGGTTCTGCGTGCCCCAGCGCTCGACGGTGAGCCGGGACAGGGTGCGGAACAAGAGGCTTTCGACCAGCAGGCCAATCAGGATGATGGCCAGCAGGCCGGCGAAGACGTTGGCCGTCTCCAGCTGGTTGCGGTTGACGTAGATGAACCAGCCGAGCCCGCCGGAGCGGGATGAGACGCCGAACACCAGCTCGGCCGCGATCAGGGTGCGCCAGGCGAAGGCCCAGCCGATCTTCAGCCCGGCCAGGATCGCCGGGAAGGCGGCCGGCACCAGGATCCGGGCGACATAGGCGATGCCGCCGAGGCCGAGATTCTGCCCGACCATCGCCAGCGGCCGCGGCACGGCGCGGAAGCCGGAATGGGCGGCCAGGGCCAGCGGCCACAGCACCGAATGGACGATGACGAACAGCAGGCTGGGCGTGCCCAGGCCGAACCATAGAAGGGCGATCGGCAGCAGCGCGATGGCCGGCAGCGGGTTGAACATCGCGGTCAGCGTCGACAGCAGCTCGGCGCCCAGGCGGCTGGCCGTGGCCAGCCCGGCCAGGATCGCCGCCGCGACGACGCCGATCGCGTATCCCGCGACCAGCACCTGCAGCGAGGCCAGGGTGCGCAGCGGCAGCTCGCCGCTGGCCACGCCCTGGCCGAAGGCGGCGAGGGTGGTCAGGAAACCCGGCAGCAGCAGCGGGCTGCCGACGATCCGCGCCGCGGCCTCCCACACCGCGGCCAGCGCCGCCAGGATCAGCAGGCGGCGCCAGGCGCCGGTGCCGATCCAGCGCCGCGCCGGCGCCTCGGCCCTGGCCGGGCGCAGCGGCGACCCGGCCTGCAGCAGGCCCTGATAGTCAACCATCGGCGCTCTCCGCCTCTGCGCGGCCGATCTGGTCGGCGATCAGCCCGCCGATCCGGGCCTCCAGCGCGGCGAAGGCCGGGTCGCCCCGGTCCGGGCCGCGGCTCTCCGGCAGGTCGATCACGGCACGGATCCGGCCGGGATGCGCGGTCATCACCACGATCCGGCTGCCGACCACGATCGCCTCGTCGATCGCATGGGTGACGAACAGGGTGGTGACGCCGGTCGCCTCGCACAGCGCCAGCAGCTCCTCCTGCATCCGCCGCCGGGTCATGGCGTCCAGCGCGGCGAAGGGCTCGTCCATCAGCAGCACCTCGGGCCGCAGCGCCAGGGCGCGGGCGATGGCCACGCGCTGCTTCATGCCGCCCGACAGCGTGCTCGGATACTGGTCGGCCACCCGCGCCAGGCCGACCCGCTGCAGCATGTCGTCGGCGATGGCCTCGGCCTCGCCCCGGCGGGCGCGCTTCGCCCAGGACAGGGCCGCGACCAGGTTGCGCCGCACCGTCAGCCAGGGCAGCAGCTGCTCGAAATCCTGCAGCACCATCATCCGGTCGGGCCCGGGGCGCGACACCGGCCGTCCGTCCAGCAGCACCCGGCCGGATGCCGGCGGCAGGAAGCCGCCGACGCTCTTCAGCAGGCTCGACTTGCCGCAGCCGGACGGGCCCAGCAGCACCAGCCGCTCGCCGCGGCGGACGTCCAGGCTGACATTCTCGACCGCCGTCACCGTCCGGCCGTCGACGGCGTAGGACAGGGTGACGCCCTCGACCCGCAGCGCCAATGGCGTCGCCGTCTCGGGATCTAGGGCCAGGGCCGGGACGCTCATCTCAGCTGCCCTGCCGGTCGTGCAGCGGCGGGAAGAACAGGTCGCGCCAGTCCGAGGTGCTGGTCGCGATCTGGCCGATGCGGTGCTGGAAGTCGACGAATTTCAGGATGTTCTCGGGCGCCACGGTGTAGCGCGTGTCCGGGGCGGTGATCAGCGCCTCGACGAAGGGCTCCGGCAGCTTCGAGGATTCGGCGGCGATGTACAGCTTCGCCGCCTCGGCCGGATGCGCCTGGATGAACTGGTCGGCGCGGTCCAGCGCGGTGACGATCGCCGCCACCGTCTTCGGGTTCTCGGCATAGAAGGCGCCGGTCGCGTAGATCACGTTGAAGGTGTGCGGGCCGCCCAGCACGTCATAGCTGCTCAGCACCCGGTGGATCTTCGGGTCCTGCAGCTGCTGGTTCTGGAACGGCGGGGCGCCGAAATTGGCGGTGACCTCGGAGCTGCCGGACAGCAGGGCCGCGGTCGCGTCCGGATGCGACATGCTGACGGTCAGGTCGTCCAGCTTCGTCGCCTCGTCTTCGCCGAAGGCCTGGGCCGCCGCCATCTGCAGCACCACCGCCTGGAACCCGACCTTCACCGCCGGCAGCGCGATCCGGTCCCTGTCGGTGAAGTCGGCCAGCGACTTCACCTGCGGGTTGGTGGTGGTCAGGTAGATCGGCATCGAGCCGAGCGCGGCGATGCCCTTCACGTCGATCGAGCCGCGGGTCTTGGCCCACAGCGTGATCGCCGGCGGCGCCCCGGCCGCGGCCACGTCCAGGCTGCCGGACAGGAGGGCCTCGTTCATCGCCGCGCCGCCGCTGACCTGGATCCATTCGATCTCCGGCGCCGGCAGCCCGGCTTCGGTCACCGCCGCCTCGATCAGCTTCTGCTGCTTGGCCACGATCATCGGCAGGTAGGAGATGCCGAATTGCTGCGCGATCCGCAGCGTCGCCGTCTCGGCCTGCGCCGGCTCGGCGAGGGCGAGCAGCGTCGCCGCGGCGACGAGGAGGGAAAGGCGGGGACGCATGGCGATGGTCTCTGGCTGGGCGGCAATAGGACAAAGATTCGGAGGAAAGACGGAAATATCAATCCAATTAGTTTGTGTTATATGGTTTATAGCAAAATTAAGACGTTATTTCCTTTCTGCCCAACCCGGTGTCCGGACTCCTCTGGGCCCGAACCGATACCGTCCGGTTCCGTAACGAGGGTGTAAATCCGACAATAGAATCGCCGAAATCCTTCGTAGACGACACGGCGTCTTCTTCGGCTGCAAGACGGCAGTCTCCGTCCGTTCCCAAATATCTCTTGAGGCGGGACGGGTCGAAGCGCATCATTATTTATGCGGTGCCGATGATTCGGCGAGTCGGTTGTCTCATGCGCCGCACCGCCCGACGGCGCTCCATCGATCGGAAGGAGATCCGATGGACATCGTGACCCTGATTATCCAGCTCGTGGCAGGTGCGGTCGGCGGCAATGTGGCCGGCGCCGCGGTCAAGCAGTACAGCCTCGGCACGGTCGGCAACTCCATCGCCGGGATCGTCGGCGGCGGCATCGGCGGCCAGATCCTGACCGCGATCATCCCCGCCCTCGGCGCGGCGGCGGCCGGCGGCGGCCTCGACATCGGCGCGATCATCGGCCAGATCGTCGGGGGCGGCGTCGGCGGCGGCGTGCTGATGGTCATCGTCGGCATCATCAAGCAGATGATGGCCGGCGGGCAGAAGGCGCAGTAACCGGGGCGCAGTAACCGGGGGGCGGTGCCCGGCGGCCCACGCCGGGCACCGCAACCCGCTTTTCCCCGCCGGCGCCGCTTGCTAGAAGAGGCGCCGGACGGGCCTGTAGTTCAGCGGTTAGAACCCGCCGCTCATAACGGTGTTGTCGCAGGTTCGAATCCTGCCGGGCCCACCACGCTTCGCCCTTCGGGCTTCGCGTGGCGCAGCCACGCGGAGGCCGTTTAGGGCGAAGCAGTGTCCGGCGTAGCTGGAGCGAAGCGAAAGCGAAGACGGACTGGCGCCGTGTGATACGTCGATCGCGATCGCGCCCGACATAGTTTGGGATCAGGTGTCCACATCCCGGACTGACGGGGACCGAGCGGCAGGTCCTGATTCGCTGTACATGCGCTTCCATAGGTCGACACCTGAGGCCCACATCCCGATCCACTCGTCGAGTCCGCAGAATTCTTCGGAGAAGGCGTCGCTCCAGTCGCCCTCGCGGTGGGCGTTGGGGTCGAAGATGCGCATGCGGAAATGCGGATCCGCGCAGTCGACGCAAGACAGGATGGCGCATCCCCAATGGCAGATGGGCAGCAGACCTGCCGGCCATTGCCAATATGGATCTTCGGGATCCGTGTGGCGGAGTTCCTCGTAGATGGTGGGACTAGTCTTGCCGGTGTCGTCTGGTGCGCCGCCGGTCAGGCCGATCAGCCCATAGCCTGGGCCGAAGCCCCCGTTGCCGATCTCTGTGTAGAGGCGCTTCAGCAGATCTGGCAGCGAGAAGCCCAGTTGCCGCTCATCATTCGCCACCCGCTCTGGATCAGCGGGCTGCAATCGGATCGGCGAGACGTTCCCCAGATCCGTGGGTTTCGTCCTGATCCGTCGTCGAACCGCGGCAAGCAGGAGATCGTTCATCGAGTTCGGGTCCTCCTGCCTTCCCATCCACTTCAGTTCCGCGCCGCCTCGTACAGCGCGATGGCGGCGGCGTTGGAGACGTTCAGGCTGCCGATCGGGCCCTGGGTCGGCAGGCGGGCCAGCACGTCGCAGGTCTCGCGCGTCAGGTGGCGCAGGCCTTCGCCCTCGGCCCCCAGCACCAGCGCCACCTTGTCGCCCTGCATCGCCTCGGCCAGCGTCGCCTCGCCCTCCTCGGCCAGGCCGATCCGGCGGAAGCCCCATTGCCCGAGCGATTCGAGGGCGCGGGCCAGGTTCTTCACCCGCACCAGCGGCACATGCTCGACCGCGCCCGACGCGGTCTTGGCCATCACCCCGGTGATCTCCGGCGCGTGCCGGTCGGTGACCACCACCGCCAGCGCCCCGAAGGCGGCGGCGGACCGCAGGATCGCGCCGATATTGTGCGGGTCGGTCACCTGGTCCAGCACCACGACGATGCTGCGCGCCGCCGCGCCCGGCTCGCCCTCAGGCTCGCGCAGCGAGGCCTGGCGGCCGATATCGTCGATGTCCGGCGCCTCCAGCGGCTTGATCTCCAGTGCGATGCCCTGGTGGACGGCGCCCTTCAGGAACCGGTCCATCAGCGCGCGGTCGACGATCTCCGGCTGCGGCCGGTCGAGGCCGGCCTGCGCGGCCTCGGCCAGCGCCTCGGACAGATTCGCGAGGCCGGCCTCGGTGCACTGGACGCGGGTGATCACCCGTTCGGGGTTCAGGATCGCGGCTACGGCGGCGTGCACGCCGTAGAGGTAGCGGTCGGGCTCGCGCGCCGGCGGGCGCCCGGCGGGCGGGCGGCCGCCGGGGCCGCGCTGATCCGGGCGCTGGCCCTGGTATGGGCCGGGCCGCGGGCCGTGGGGCGGGGCGGCGCGGGGCGGGCGGTTCTGGGGTGTGCGGGTCATCGCCGTCCTGTGCGCTGTGCGGCGGGCGGGGTCAAGTTTACGATTTTCGCATCACGCATGCTTGACTTCCTCGCCGGGATGTCGATATTCCGCCCCGCCATTCGCCGAGCCGTGCGGCGAAGCCCTGTGGAGGGGTGGCCGAGTGGTTAAAGGCAGCAGACTGTAAATCTGCCCGCATTGCGTACGCTGGTTCGAATCCAGCCCCCTCCACCATAGCCCGCCTGGCTTCGTGGTCACGGTCAAGGACATGGCGCGTCCCGGACCACGGGCGGGTGTAGCTCAATGGTAGAGCAGCAGCCTTCCAAGCTGAATACGAGGGTTCGATTCCCTTCACCCGCTCCATCCGGGATCCACTGGTCCCAACCGCGAACGGATTAAGGTCTTAAGGAATGGCGAAGGCGAAGTTTGAGCGGACGAAGCCGCACTGCAACATCGGCACGATCGGTCACGTGGACCATGGGAAGACGTCGCTGACGGCGGCGATCACGAAGGTGCTGGCGGAGAAGGGCGGGGCGACGTTCACGGCGTACGACCAGATCGACAAGGCGCCGGAAGAGAAGGCGCGCGGGATCACGATCTCGACGGCGCATGTGGAGTACGAGACGGACAACCGTCACTACGCGCATGTGGACTGCCCGGGCCACGCGGACTACGTGAAGAACATGATCACGGGCGCGGCGCAGATGGACGGTGCGATCCTGGTGGTGTCGGCGGCGGACGGCCCGATGCCGCAGACGCGCGAGCACATCCTCTTGGCGCGTCAGGTGGGCGTTCCGGCGCTGGTGGTGTTCCTGAACAAGGTCGACATGGTCGACGATCCGGAGCTCCTGGAGCTGGTGGAGCTCGAGGTCCGGGAGCTGCTGTCGAGCTACGACTTCCCGGGGGACGACATTCCGATCGTGCCGGGCTCGGCGCTGGTGGCGCTGGAGGACGGCGACGCGAAGCTGGGGCGTGACGCGATCCTGGAGCTGATGAAGCAGGTGGACGCGTACATCCCGCAGCCGGAGCGTCCGAAGGACAAGCCGTTCCTGATGCCGATCGAGGACGTGTTCTCGATCTCGGGGCGCGGCACGGTGGTGACGGGTCGCGTGGAGCGCGGCGTGGTGAAGGTGGGCGAGGAAATCGAGATCGTCGGGCTGCGTCCGACGGTGAAGACGACCTGCACCGGCGTGGAGATGTTCCGCAAGCTGCTGGACCAGGGCGAGGCGGGCGACAACATCGGGGCGCTGCTGCGCGGCACCAAGCGCGAGGAGGTCGAGCGCGGCCAGGTTCTGGCCAAGCCCGGCTCGATCACGCCGCACACCGAGTTCAAGGCCGAGGCGTACATCCTGACGAAGGAAGAGGGCGGCCGTCACACGCCGTTCTTCACCAACTACCGGCCGCAGTTCTACTTCCGGACGACGGACGTGACCGGCGTGGTGGAGCTGCCGGAGGGCACCGAGATGGTGATGCCCGGCGACAACATCTCGATGACGGTCAAGCTGATCGCCCCGATCGCCATGGACGAAGGCCTGCGCTTCGCCATCCGCGAGGGCGGCCGCACCGTCGGCGCCGGCGTCGTCGCCTCCATCATCAAGTAACTCGGGCGCCGCGACTGCGGCATCCGATCGCGACAAGCGGAAGGGCGGGGATCTCTCCCCGCCCTTTCGTCGTCTAGGATGGGCCCATGGTGATCCGTCTCGACCGCGACGCCCCGCTGCAGACCCAGATCTACGACCAGCTCAAGGCCTCGATCCTGAGCGGCGACGCCGCGCCCGGCAGCCGGCTGCCCT
The DNA here is from genome assembly GCF_916619195.1 of Inquilinus sp. Marseille-Q2685. Classification (NCBI taxonomy): domain Bacteria; kingdom Pseudomonadati; phylum Pseudomonadota; class Alphaproteobacteria; order Rhodospirillales; family Rhodospirillaceae; genus Inquilinus; species Inquilinus sp. Marseille-Q2685. The sequence goes on along the minus strand of NZ_CAKAKL010000001.1, from coordinate 1,297,954 downwards.
CGTCCCGCGCCCTGGCCGACCAGTTCGCGATCTCGCGCAACACCGTGCTGCTGGCCTATGAGCAGCTGCTGGCCGAGGGCTATCTCGAGAGCCGGCCGGGCGCCGGCACCTTCGTCGGCGCGGCCCTGCCGGCCGGCGCCGCGCCGCGTCCGCCCGCCGCGGCGGTCCCGGCCGAGACTCATCGCGCGCCCCGGCTGTCGCGGTACAGCGAGCGGCTTCGCGGCCTCGACATCGACAGCCTGACCCGCCGCGGCGGGCTGCGCTACAGCTTCCACTACGGCACCGTCAGCGCCGCCGACTTCCCGGCCGACATCTGGCGCCGCCTGCTGCTGCGCGAGATCCGCCGCCGCGCCGGCAAGCCCTATCTCTACGAGAACCCGCAAGGCCTGCCGGAGCTGCGGGCCGCTCTCTCCGACTATCTGGCCCGGGCCCGCGCGGTGCGGGCGCGGCCGGAGCAGATCCTGATCGTCAACGGCTCGCAGCAGGCGGTCGACCTGGCGCTGCGCGTGCTGGTCGACCCCGGCGACACGGTGGTGGTCGAGGATCCGGGCTACAGCGGCGCCCGCCTGGCGGCGGAGGCGATCGGCGCCCGGCTGCTGCCGGTGCCGGTCGACGCCGACGGGCTCGACACCGCCCGGCTGCCTCCGCCCGAGGCCGGGGCGCGGCTGGCTCATGTCACGCCAGGCCACCAGTTCCCGACCGGCGGGGTGATGCCGGCGGCGCGCCGCCTGGCCCTCCTGGACTGGGCCGAATGCGGCGGCACCTACGTGTTCGAGGACGATTACGACAGCGAGTACCGCTACGAGGGCCGTCCGGTCGAATCGCTGCAGGCGCTCGACCGGGCCGGGCTGGTGATCTACTCCGGCACCGTCTCCAAGGTGCTGTCGCCCGGCCTGCGCCTCGGCTACATGGTGCTGCCGCCGGAGCTGGTGGAGCCCTTCCTGCGGGCCAAGCAGCTGACCGACCGCCACACCGCCTCGCTCGACCAGGCGGTGTTCGCCCATCTCATCCGCGACGGCCATTTCGAGCGCCACATCCGCCGCACCCGCCGGCGCAACCAGCGCCGCCGCGACGCGCTGGCGGCGGCGCTGACATCGGCCTTCGGCGCGGCGGTGGCGATCGAGGGGGCGAAGGCCGGCCTGCATCTCGTGGTCCGCTTCCGCGACATCCCGGCCGGCCTGGCCGGCAGCGTCGCCGAGGCCGCGGCGCTGCGGTCGGTCGGCATCGTCCCGGCCGAGACCGGTGCGGCGGGAACGGAGGGCGGTGCCGGCTTCCTGATGGGCTACGCCGCGCTGGATGAGGCGGACATCCGCCAGGGCGTCGCGCTGCTGCGGGAGGTGGTGCAGTCCTTCCGCCGCGGCGGTGCGGCCTGACTGGATCCATCGTTTCTGCAGAAATCCGAATCCACTGCCCTGGAGACCGCACTCTCTCGGCGGAGAACTGGATCCATCAAATTGCCGGTTCAGTGGATCTTATCCGACCAGTGCCGAGCGCCTAGCTTCTCCAGCGAATTCGATTGGAGAGGATCATGACCACCAACGGCCCCAACGGACTCCATTCCCCGCAGGCCCTGCGCCTGAAGACCGGCCTGGCCGAGATGCTCAAGGGCGGCGTCATCATGGACGTCACCGATGCGCGCCAAGCCGAGATCGCCGAGCGCGCCGGCGCCGTCGCGGTGATGGCGCTGGAACGGGTGCCGGCCCAGATTCGGGCCGAGGGCGGTGTCGCCCGCATGGCCTCGCCGGTGAAGATCCGTGAGATCATGGGCGCGGTGTCGATCCCGGTCATGGCCAAGTGCCGCATCGGTCATTTCGCCGAGGCCCAGGTGCTGCAGTCGCTCGGCGTCGACTTCATCGACGAATCCGAGGTGCTGACCCCGGCGGACGAGGCGCACCACGTCGACAAGCAGGCCTTCGTCACCCCCTTCGTCTGCGGCGCCCGCAACCTGGGCGAGGCGCTGCGCCGGATCGCCGAGGGCGCGGCCATGATCCGCACCAAGGGCGAGGCCGGCACCGGCGACGTGGTTCATGCCGTGCAGCATCTGCGCCAGATCAGCCGGGACATCCGCGGCCTGACCGTGCTGCGGCCCGAGGAGCTGTACACCACGGCCAAGGAGCTGGGCGCGCCCTATGAGCTGGTGCGGCTGGTGGCCGAGACCGGCCGGCTGCCGGTGCCGAATTTTTCCGCCGGCGGCATCGCCACCCCGGCCGACGCCGCGCTGGTGCGGCAGCTGGGGGCGGAGGCGGTGTTCGTCGGCTCCGGCATCTTCATGCAGGATTCGCACAACTTCGCCGAGCCGGAGGAGGCGGAGCGCCGCGCCCGCGCCATCGTCCGCGCCACCACCCATTTCGAGGACGCGGCGATCCTGGCGGAGGCCAGCGCCGAGTGCCAGGGCGCCATGAAGGGGCTGGCGGTGGCGGCGCTGGAGCCCGCCCAGATGCTGCAGACCCGCGGATGGTGAGCGGGCGCAACGAGGCCGCCGGCGCGCCGCGCATCGGCGTGCTGGCGCTGCAGGGCGATGTCGAGGCCCACGCCCGGGCGCTGCGCGAAGCCGGGGCGGAGCCCGTCCCGGTGCGCCTGCCGGCCCATCTCGACGGCCTCGCCGGGCTGGTGATCCCGGGCGGCGAATCCACCGCCCTGCTGAAGCTGGCGGCGCGCGACGGGCTGCTCGACCCGCTCAAGCGCTTCGCCGGGACCAGGCCGGTCTTCGGCACCTGCGCCGGCTGCATCCTGCTGGCCCGCCGGGTGCGGCATCCGGAGCAGGAGAGCCTCGGCGTGCTCGACGCCACGGTCGAGCGCAACGCCTATGGCCGGCAGAACGATTCGGCGATCCTGGAGACGCCGACGGCGCTGCCGGGCGGGCCGCTGGAAGCGGTCTACATCCGGGCGCCGCGCATCGCCGCGATCGGCCCCGGCGTCGAGGTCCTGGCCGAGCGGGGCGGCGACCCGGTGCTGGTGCGCCAGGGGCGGCTCCTGGCCGCGACCTTCCACCCCGAGCTGTCCGCCGACCGGCGGGTGCACCGGCTGTTCCTGGACATCGCGGCCGCCGCGGGAAACGGGGCGGACCAGGCGGCCTGAGAGAAATCCGACGAGGGCCCCGAACAGGGTGTTGATTCTGTCCGGCGCTTCCGCTAAAAGGCCGTTCGCTCCGCGGTCAGGGCGGCGAGCGTGCCTCGTCGCGTTTCCTGAAGGCAGGGCGGTCCCCGGAGGAGTGTAGCTCAACTGGTAGAGCGTCGGTCTCCAAAACCGAAGGTTGGGGGTTCGAAACCCTCCACTCCTGCCACGCCCGCCTGACCGGCGATTTGATTGGTAGACATGGCCAAGACCAGCCCCGTCCAGTTCTTCAGGCAGGTCCGCCAGGAGACCGCGAAGGTCACCTGGCCGACACGGAAGGAGACCGCGATCACCACCGGCATGGTGTTCGTGTTCGTCACCCTCATGTCGATCTTCTTCCTGCTGGTGGACTGGGTCGCCGGCTGGGCGGTGACGTCCATCATCGGCATGGGGAGCTGACCCATGGCGATGCGTTGGTACGTGCTGCACGTCTATTCGAATTTCGAGAAGAAGGTCGCGGAGTCGATCCGCGAGCAGGCCGAGCAGAAGGGCCTGTCCGACCATTTCGAGCAGATCGTCGTGCCGACCGAGGAGGTCGTCGAGATCCGCCGCGGTCAGAAGGTCAACACCGAGCGCAAGTTCTTCCCGGGCTACGTGCTGCTCAAGATGGAGCTGTCCGACCGGGCCTGGCATCTGGTCAAGAACACGCCGAAGGTCACCGGCTTCCTCGGGTCCGGCAACAGGCCGATCCCGATCAGCGAGACCGAGGCGATGCGGATCATGCAGCAGGTCCAGGAAGGGGTGGAGCGGCCGAAGCCCTCCATCAGCTTCGAGGTCGGCGAGACGGTGCGCGTGGCCGACGGTCCCTTCACCAGCTTCAACGGCGTGGTGGAGGAGGTGGACGAGGAGCGCTCGCGGCTCAAGGTCGCGGTGTCGATCTTCGGCCGTGCGACTCCGGTGGAGCTGGAGTACACGCAGGTCGAGAAGGTTTCGTGACGATCCGTTGATCGTCGCCGATACCCCGCGCTCCAGGGCGCGGGGGTGCGGCGCGGGAGACCCTCCCGGGAAGTCCTCCGGGGGTCGTGACCGCGCTTCCCAATCCCTCCGGTTCCGCCGGAGGGATCAGTTGTTGAGGGATATGAGATGGCAAAGAAGGTCGTAGGACAGATCAAGCTGCAGGTGCCCGCGGGCGCCGCCAACCCGTCGCCGCCGATCGGTCCGGCGCTGGGTCAGCGCGGTCTGAACATCATGGAGTTCTGCAAGGCGTTCAACGCCCAGACGCAGAACCTGGAGAAGGGGATGCCGATCCCGGTCGTGATCACGGCCTATGCGGACCGGACCTTCACCTTCGTCACCAAGACGCCGCCGAACACCTACTTCATCAAGAAGGCCGCGGGGCTCGACAAGGGCAGCCAGACGCCCGGCAAGGGCGCCACGGTCGGCAAGATCACGATGAAGCAGGTCCGCGAGATCGCCGAGATCAAGATGAAGGATCTCAACGCGAACGACGTCGAGGCGGCTGCCCAGATGATCAAGGGCTCGGCCCGGTCGATGGGCATCGAGGTGGTGGAGTAATCGGGATGGCCAAGATTTCCAAGCGCCTGCGCGCCGCGACCAAGGGGCTGAACCCCGAGGCGTCCTATGACCTGACCCAGGCGGTCAAGCTGCTGAAGGCCTCGGCCACGGCGAAGTTCGACGAGACCGTCGAGATCGCGATGAATCTCGGCGTCGACCCGCGCCATGCCGACCAGATGGTCCGCGGCGTGGTCCAGCTGCCGAACGGCACCGGCAAGACCGTCCGCGTCCTGGTGTTCGCCAAGGGCGACAAGGCCGAGCAGGCCCTGGCCGCCGGGGCCGACATCGTCGGCGCCGACGAGCTGGCCAAGGAGATCCAGGACGGCCGCAGCGACTTCGACCGCTGCATCGCCACCCCGGACATGATGGGCGTGGTCGGCCGTCTCGGTAAGGTGCTGGGCCCCCGCGGCCTGATGCCGAACCCGAAGCTGGGCACCGTCACCCCCGACGTCGCCGGCGCCATCAAGGCGGCCAAGGGCGGCGCGGTGGAGTTCCGGGCCGAGAAGGCGGGCATCGTCCATGCCGGCGTCGGCAAGGCCAGCTTCACGGAAGAGGCGCTGATCGGCAACATCCGCGCTTTCGTCGAGGCGATCCAGCGCGCCAAGCCCAGCGGGGCGAAGGGCACCTACCTCAAGAAGGTGACCGTCACCTCGACCATGGGCCCGGGCTACAAGCTGGACCTGGCGAAGCTGCACGAGGGCGCCGGCGCCTAAAGGAATACGCTGCTCGTGAGAGCGGCGGACAGGGTGGGGCCTCGGCCCTGCCCGAACCTGTCCGAGACTGCAGGGGCGTCGCGAGGCGCTTAAAACCCACCTGCATAGACGGGAGTCGAACCCAATCAACGGCGGCGGCCGGGCCTCGGCCCGGGTGCCGTACGGGGCTTGGACTTCTGGGACAGGAGAGCGGATCGGTACCGGATCTTCGGATCCAAGGGCCGGTCCAATGTGGACTGGGGCTCCATCCCCGGCTTCGGCCGGGCGGGGCCCCGACAACGGAGGCGATCCGTGAACCGTACACAAAAGACCGAGAAGATCGCCGCGCTGCAGGAGTCGTTCCGGACGGCGAACATGGTCGTCGTCACCCGCCAAGGCGGGATGACGGTGGCCGAGTCGACCGATCTCCGGCGGCAAATGCTCGCGGCGGGCGCCTCGTTCCGCGTGACCAAGAACCGGCTCGCCCGCATCGCCCTTCAGGGCACCCAGTTCGAGCATCTGGCCGACCTGTTCACCGGCCCGACCGCCATCGCGTTCTCCCAGGACCCGGTGGCTGCGGCGAAGGTGGCGGTCGATTACGCCAAGAAGAACGAGAAGCTGCAGATCATCGGCGGCGGTCTCGGGACTCAAACGCTCGATCCCAAGGGTGTCGAGGCTCTCGCCACGCTGCCGTCGCTCGACGAGCTGCGGGCGAAGCTGGTGGGCATGATCCAGACCCCGGCGACCCGTATCGCCGGTGTTCTGCAGGCTCCGGCCGGGCAGCTCGCCCGCGTCTTCGGGGCCTATGCCAAGAAGGACGAGGCGGCATAGAGCCGCACCTGTTGAAACCGTACCCAGAAGACCCAAGTCTTAGGAGAACGAAATGGCTGATCTTGCAAAGCTTGTCGACGAGCTGTCGAGCCTGACGGTCCTCGAGGCCGCCGAGCTCTCGAAGCTGCTCGAGGAGAAGTGGGGCGTTTCCGCCGCCGCTCCGGTCGCGGTTGCCGCGGCTCCGGGCGCGGCCGGTGGCGCTGCTGCCGCCGCTCCGGCTGAGGAGCAGACCGAGTTCACCGTCGTCCTGGCGGACGCCGGCGACAAGAAGATCAACGTGATCAAGGAGGTCCGTGCGATCACCGGCCTCGGCCTCAAGGAGGCCAAGGACCTCGTCGAAGGCGCGCCGAAGCCCGTCAAGGAAGGCGTGTCGAAGGACGAGGCCGCCAAGATCAAGAAGCAGCTCGAAGAAGCCGGCGCCAAGGTCGACGTCAAGTAAGACCCGCGTGGCACTTCAAGCTGTTTTGTCACTGTAGTCCGGGCGCGGCCGATCCCCAGGGGTCGGCCGCGAACGGGCGTTTGTGTTCCGTACCTGTTCGGCATTTGTTGGAAACGAGGGGCTCACATGGCTCAGACCTTCACCGGCCGTAAGCGCGTCCGCAAGAGTTTCGGGCGGATCCCCGAGGTCGCCCAAATGCCAAACCTGATCGAGGTGCAGCGCAGCTCCTACGATCAGTTCCTGCAGATGAACGTCAAGCCGGCGGCCCGGGCCGTGGTCGGCCTGCAGGAGGTGTTCCGGTCGGTGTTCCCGATCAAGGACTTTTCTGAACGCGCCGAGCTCGATTTTGTTTCCTACGAGCTGGAAGAGCCGAAATACGACGTCGAGGAGTGCCAGCAGCGGGGCATGACCTTCGCCGCGCCGCTCAAGGTGACGCTGCGCCTGACCGTGTTCGATGTCGAGGAGGACACGGGCCTGCGCTCGATCCGCGACATCAAGGAGCAGGACGTCTACATGGGCGACATGCCGCTCATGACGGCGAACGGCACCTTCATCATCAACGGCACCGAGCGCGTCATCGTCTCCCAGATGCACCGCAGCCCGGGCGTGTTCTTCGACCACGACCGCGGCAAGACCCATTCCTCGGGCAAGTACCTGTTCGCCGCCCGCGTGATCCCCTATCGCGGCTCCTGGCTCGACTTCGAGTTCGACGCCAAGGACCACCTCTATGTCCGCATCGACCGCCGCCGCAAGCTGCCGACCACGACGCTGCTGATGGCGCTGGATTCGGCCGAGACCGCCGCGCTGCGCGAGGCCCGGGCGAAGGAGGGCCGCGGCCTGCAGCCCTATGAGGCGCAGGGCATGAGCCGGGAGGAGATCCTCGGCTTCTTCTACGACAGCGTCACCTACAAGCGCGCCAAGGACGGCTGGAAGACCGCCTTCGACGGCGAGCGCCTGAAGGGCGTCAAGCTGACGGCCGACCTGGTCGACGCCGCCTCGGGCGAGGTGGTGGCCCAGGCCGACACCAAGATGACCCCGCGCGTCATCAAGAAGCTGGCCGAGCAGGGCGTCACCGAGATCCTGGTCCCGGCCGAGGACCTAGCCGGCCGCTACCTGGCCGGCGACGTGATCGACGAGCAGACCGGCGAGGTCTTCTTCGAGGCCGGTGACGAGGTCACCCAGGCCGTGCTCGACCTGTTCGAGGAGAAGGGCTTCGACACCCTGACCGTGCTCGCCATCGATCACGTCAATGTCGGCCCCTATCTGCGCAGCACCCTGGCGATCGACCGCAACGCCAGCCGTGAGGACGCGCTGATCGACATCTACCGCGTCATGCGCCCGGGCGAGCCGCCGACGCTGGAGAGCGCCGAGGCGCTGTTCAACGGCCTGTTCTTCGACCAGGAGCGCTACGACCTCTCGGCCGTCGGCCGGGTGAAGATGAACGCGCGCCTGGGCTTCGAGACCGACGACCAGCTCCGCGTCCTGCGCAAGCTCGACATCCTCGAGATCCTCAAGATCCTGGTGGAGCTGAAGGACGGCCGCGGCGAGATCGACGACATCGACAATCTCGGCAACCGTCGCGTCCGCTCGGTCGGCGAGCTGATGGAGAACCAGTACCGCGTCGGCCTGCTGCGCATGGAGCGCGCGATCCGCGAGCGCATGTCGTCGGTCGATATCGACACGATCATGCCGCACGACCTGATCAACGCGAAGCCGGCGGCGGCGGCGGTGCGGGAGTTCTTCGGCTCCTCGCAGCTCAGCCAGTTCATGGACCAGACCAACCCGCTGTCCGAGATCACGCACAAGCGGCGCCTCTCGGCCCTCGGGCCGGGCGGTCTGACCCGTGAGCGCGCCGGCTTCGAGGTGCGCGACGTGCACCCGACCCATTACGGCCGGATCTGCCCGATCGAGACGCCGGAAGGCCCGAACATCGGCCTGATCAACTCGCTCGCCACCTATGCCCGGGTGAACAAGTACGGCTTCATCGAGAGCCCGTATCGCCGCGTGGTAGAAGGCCGCGTCAGCGACGAGGTGATCTATCTCTCGGCGATGGAGGAGAGCCGCTACACCATCGCCCAGGCGAATGCCGAGCTGGACGGGGAGGGCCGCTTCGTCGGCGACCTCGTCTCCTGCCGGCAGGGCGGCGACTACATCATGTCGAAGCCGGAATCGATCGACCTGGTCGACGTCTCGCCGAAGCAGATCGTCTCGGTGGCCGCGGCGCTGATCCCGTTCCTCGAGAACGACGACGCCAACCGCGCGCTGATGGGCTCGAACATGCAGCGCCAGGCGGTGCCGCTGGTGCGCGCCGACGCGCCCCTGGTCGGCACCGGCATGGAGGGCACGGTGGCTCGGGATTCCGGCGTCACCATCGTCGCCCGCCGCGCCGGCATCGTCGACACGGTCGACGCCACCCGCATCGTGGTGCGGGTGACCGACACCGAGGGCGCCGCCTCGACCGTCGACATCTACAACCTGCTGAAGTTCCAGCGCTCGAACCAGAGCACCTGCATCACCCAGCGGCCGCTGGTGAAGGTCGGCGACCGGGTGCGCAAGGGCGACATCGTGGCCGACGGCCCGTCGACCGAGCTCGGCGAGCTCGCGCTCGGCCGCAACGTGCTCGTCGCCTTCATGCCCTGGAACGGCTACAACTTCGAGGACTCGATCCTCATCTCCGAGCGCATCGTCAAGGACGACGTCTTCACCTCGATCCACATCGAGGAATTCGAGGTGATGGCGCGCGACACCAAGCTCGGCCAGGAGGAGATCACCCGCGACATCCCGAATGTCGGTGAAGAGGCGCTGCGCCATCTCGACGAGGCGGGCATCGTCTATATCGGCGCCGAGGTGAAGCCGGGCGACATCCTGGTCGGCAAGGTCACGCCGAAGGGCGAGAGCCCGATGACGCCGGAGGAGAAGCTGCTCCGCGCCATCTTCGGCGAGAAGGCGTCCGACGTCCGCGACACCTCGCTGCGCCTGCCGCCGGGCGTCACCGGCACGATCGTCGAGGTGCGGGTGTTCTCGCGCCGCGGCGTCGACAAGGACGAGCGTGCGCTGGCGATCGAGCGGGCCGAGATCGAGCGGCTGGCCAAGGACCGCGACAGCGAGCGCGCGATCCTGGAGCGCAGCTTCTTCGCCCGCCTCAAGGAGCTGCTGCTGGGCCAGACCTCGGTCTCCGGGCCGAAGGGCTTCGCCACCGGCGGCGAGATCACCGAGGCGCAGCTGAAGGACTTCAGCCGCGGCCAGTGGCGCCAGATCACCATCGCCGACGAGGCGCGCATGGCCGACATCGAGGCCATGGGCCGTCACTTCGACGACCAGGTGAAGGGCCTCGAGGCGCGGTTCGACAACAAGGTCGAGAAGCTGCAGCGCGGCGACGAGCTGCCGCCCGGCGTGATGAAGATGGTCAAGATCTTCGTCGCGGTGAAGCGCAAGCTGCAGCCGGGCGACAAGATGGCCGGCCGCCACGGCAACAAGGGCGTCGTGTCCAAGATCATGCCGATCGAGGACATGCCGTATCTGGAGGACGGCACCCATGTCGACCTGGTGCTGAACCCGCTCGGCGTGCCCAGCCGCATGAATGTCGGCCAGATCCTGGAGACCCATCTCGGCTGGGCCGCCGCCGGCATCGGCCGCCAGATCGGCGAGGTCGTCGACCAGTACCAGGCCCAGGCCCGGCGCGGCGAGGACACCGCCAAGACGGTGAAGGCGCTGCAGGGCAAGCTGCAGGACGTGTACGGCGCCGCCCAGTACGGCGAGGACATCGAGAACATGTCCGAGGAGGAGCTGGTCGAGATGGCCGGCAACCTGCGCAAGGGCGTGCCGATGGCGACGCCGGTGTTCGACGGCGCCCGCGAGGACGATATCGTCCACATGCTGGAGAAGGCCGGCCTGGCCTCCTCGGGCCAGGTCACGCTGCATGACGGCCGCACCGGCGAGCAGTTCGCCCGCAAGGTGACCGTCGGCTACATCTACATGCTGAAGCTGCACCACCTGGTGGACGACAAGATCCACGCCCGGTCGATCGGCCCGTACAGCCTGGTCACCCAGCAGCCGCTGGGCGGCAAGGCCCAGTTCGGCGGCCAGCGCTTCGGTGAGATGGAGGTGTGGGCGCTCGAGGCCTATGGCGCGGCGTACACGCTGCAGGAGATGCTGACGGTGAAGTCGGACGACGTGTCCGGCCGCACCAAGGTCTACGAGGCGATCGTCCGCGGCGACGACAACTTCGAGGCCGGCATCCCCGAATCCTTCAACGTGCTGATGAAGGAACTGCGGTCGCTGGGCCTCAATGTCGAGCTCGAGCAGCGCACCTACTGATCCGTCTCCGGCGGCCGGTCCGACAGGGCCGGCCGCCGCTGAACCCTATTTGTCCGTCCCTACCCCCGGGGGAGCAGGTACATGAACGAGTTGATGAATCTCGTCGGCCAGGTCTCGACGCCGCAGAGCTTCGACCAGATCAAGATCCAGATCGCCAGCCCGGAGCGCATCCGCTCCTGGTCCTATGGCGAGATCAAGAAGCCCGAGACGATCAACTACCGGACCTTCAAGCCGGAGCGGGACGGCCTGTTCTGCGCCCGGATCTTCGGTCCGATCAAGGACTACGAGTGCTTGTGCGGCAAGTACAAGCGCATGAAGTACCGCGGCATCATCTGCGAGAAGTGCGGCGTCGAGGTCACGCTGTCGAAGGTCCGGCGCGAGCGCATGGGCCATATCGAGCTGGCCTCGCCGGTGGCGCATATCTGGTTCCTGAAGTCGCTGCCGTCGCGCATCGGCCTGATGGTCGACATGACGCTGAAGGATCTCGAGAAGGTCCTGTACTTCGAGAGCTTCGTGGTGGTCGAGCCCGGCCTGACCGCGCTGAAGAAGAACCAGCTCCTCACCGAGGACGAGTATCTTCGCGCCCAGGACGAGTACGGCGAGGACGCCTTCACCGCCAAGATCGGCGCCGAGGCGCTGAAGGGCATGCTCTCGGGCATGGACCTGGAGGAGGAGCGCGTCAAGGTCCGTGAGGAGCTGCGCGAGACCGGCTCCGAGGCCAAGCGCAAGAAGCTGGTCAAGCGGCTGAAGCTGATCGACGCCTTCCTGGAGTCCGGCTCGCATCCGGAGTGGATGGTGCTCGACGTCGTTCCGGTGATCCCGCCGGAGCTGCGCCCGCTCGTTCCCCTGGACGGCGGCCGCTTCGCGACGTCCGACCTGAACGACCTGTACCGCCGCGTCATCAACCGCAACAACCGCCTGAAGCGGCTGATCGAGCTGCGCGCGCCCGACATCATCGTGCGCAACGAGAAGCGCATGCTGCAGGAGGCGGTCGACGCGCTGTTCGACAACGGCCGCCGCGGCCGCGTCATCACCGGCGCCAACAAGCGCCCGCTGAAGTCGATCAGCGACATGCTGAAGGGCAAGCAGGGCCGGTTCCGCCAGAACCTGCTCGGCAAGCGCGTCGACTATTCGGGCCGTTCGGTCATCGTCGTCGGGCCGGAGCTCAAGCTCCACCAGTGCGGCCTGCCGAAGAAGATGGCGCTCGAGCTGTTCAAGCCGTTCATCTACCACAAGCTCGAGCTGTACGGCATGGCGTCCACCATCAAGGCCGCGAAGCGGATGGTGGAGAAGGAGCGGCCGGAGGTCTGGGACATCCTCGAGGAGGTGATCCGCGAGCACCCGGTCCTGCTGAACCGCGCCCCGACGCTGCACCGCCTGGGCATCCAGGCCTTCGAGCCGACCCTGATCGAGGGCAAGGCGATCCAGCTGCACCCGCTGGTCTGCACCGCCTTCAACGCCGATTTCGACGGCGACCAGATGGCCGTGCACGTGCCGCTCGCGCTCGAGGCCCAGCTCGAGGCCCGCGTGCTGATGATGTCGACCAACAACATCCTCAGCCCGGCCAACGGCAAGCCGATCATCGTGCCGTCGCAGGACATCGTCCTCGGCATCTACTACCTGTCGATGGAGCGCAACGACCGTCTGGGGCCGGCGATCTCGATCGACGGGATCGAGGCGCTGACCGCCGCGATCGGCAACGACGACATCATCCTGCAGAACCCGGACAAGCCGGCGGAGGTGGTCGACGCCTCCGACGTCAAGGCGGTGTTCGAGAAGCTGAAGGCCGGCAAGCTGACCGCCCATCAGGTGCCCCGTTTCGCCTCGATCGGCGAGATGGAGCAGGCGATGGCGGCCGGCGTGATCGGCATGCACAGCCGGATCAAGACCCGCTTCAAGACCGTCGACGAGAACGGCCAGGAGATCATCCAGCGCGTCACCACGACGCCGGGCCGGATGCTCCTGTCCGAGATCCTGCCGCGGCACCCGGCGGTGCCGTTCTCGCTGGTCAACCGGCTGCTGACGAAGAAGGACGTCACCAACGTCATCGACATCGTCTACCGCCACTGCGGCCAGAAGGAGACGGTGATCTTCTGCGACCGGCTGATGGGCCTGGGCTTCGCCCATGCCTGCCGCGCCGGCATCTCCTTCGGCAAGGACGACATGGTCATCCCGCAGGCCAAGGAGAAGCTGATCGCCAAGGCGTCGGAGCTGGTGAAGGAGTACGAGAACCAGTATCTCGACGGCCTGATCACCCGCGGCGAGAAGTACAACAAGGTGGTCGACGTGTGGTCGAACACCACCGACGAGGTGGCGCGTGAGATGATGGCCGAGATCCAGGCCACCCTCACCGACCCGAGCCGGCAGGTGAACTCGGTCTACATGATGGCCCATTCCGGCGCCCGCGGTTCGGCGGCACAGATCCGGCAGCTCGCCGGCATGCGCGGCCTGATGGCGAAGCCGGACGGCTCGATCATCGAGACGCCGATCATCTCGAACTTCAAGGAAGGCCTGACCGTTCTCGAGTACTTCAACTCGACGCACGGCGCCCGCAAGGGCCTGGCCGACACCGCGCTGAAGACCGCGAACTCCGGCTACCTCACCCGCCGCCTGGTCGACGTCGCCCAGGACTGCGTGGTGATCGAGGAGGATTGCGGCACCAAGAACGGCATCACCACCGGCGCCGTGATCGACGGCGGCGAGGTGATCGTGCCGCTGGGCGAGCGCATCCTCGGCCGCTGCGCCGGCGAGGACGTGCTGCACCCGCTGACCGGCGACGTGGTGGTCAAGCAGGGCGAGCTGATCGACGAGGCGCTGGTCGAGGCGGTCGAGGCGGCCGGCATCGACCGGGTGCTGATCCGGTCGGCCCTGACCTGCGAGACCAAGGGCGGCATCTGCGGCAAGTGCTACGGCCGCGACCTGGCCCGCGGCACCACCGTGAACATCGGCGAGGCCGTCGGCGTCATCGCGGCGCAGTCGATCGGCGAGCCGGGCACGCAGCTGACGATGCGGACCTTCCACATCGGCGGCGCCGCCCAGCGCGGTGCGGAGCAGTCGGCGATCGAGGCGGCGTTCGACGCCAAGGTCCAGATCAAGAACCGCAACGTCGTGAAGAACAGCCAGGGCATCCTGGTGGTGATGAGCCGGAACTGCGAGCTCCAGCTCGTCGACGAGCAGGGCCGCGAGAAGGCGCGCCACCGCCTGCCCTACGGCGCCAAGCTGCTGGTCGATGACGGCGAGCGGATCGAGCGCGGCCGCAAGATGGCCGAGTGGGATCCGTACACCATGCCGATCATCACCGAGAAGGCGGGCACGGCGACCTACATGGACCTGGTCGAAGGCGTCTCGATGCGCGAGGTCGTCGACGAGCAGACCGGCATCTCGGCCAAGGTGGTGGTCGACTGGCGGCAGCAGCCGCGCGGCGACCAGCTGAAGCCCCGCATCGTCCTGCGCGACGAGAAGGGCGAGGTCATCCGCCTGCCGAACGGCCTGGAGGCGCGCTACTTCCTCTCGGTCGACGCCATCCTGCAGGTCGAGAACGGCGCGCAGGTCCAGGCCGGCGACGTGCTGGCCCGTATCCCGCGCGAAGGCTCGAAGACGCGTGACATCACCGGCGGTCTGCCGCGCGTCGCCGAGCTGTTCGAGGCCCGCAAGCCGAAGGACTACGCCATCATCTCGGACCTCGATGGCCGGGTCGAGTTCGGCAAGGACTACAAGACCAAGCGGCGCATCGTCGTGCGGAACGAGGAGTCGGGCGAGGAGCGCGAATACCTCATTCCGAAGGGCAAGCACATCTCGGTGCAGGAAGGCGACTACGTCCTCAAGGGCGACCAACTGCTGGACGGCAACCCGGTGCCGCACGACATCCTGTCGGTCCTCGGCGTCGAGGCGCTGGCGGACTACCTGGTCAATGAGATCCAGGACGTCTACCGGCTCCAGGGCGTGAAGATCAACGACAAGCACATCGAGGTGATCGTCCGCCAGATGCTGCAGAAGGTCGAGGTGACGGAGGTGGGCGACACCACCCTCCTGATCGGCGACCAGATCGACCGCGAGGACTTCGAGGAGGAGAACGAGAAGACGATCCGCGAGAACCTGCGGCCGGCCAAGGGCGTCTCGGTGCTCCAGGGTATCACCAAGGCCTCGCTGCAGACCAAGTCGTTCATCTCGGCGGCCTCGTTCCAGGAGACCACCCGCGTCCTCACCGAGGCGGCGGTCTCCGGCAAGGTCGACGACCTGGCCGGCCTCAAGGAGAACGTCATCGTCGGCCGCCTGATCCCGGCGGGCACCGGCTCGGTGGTCAACCGCCTGCGGCAGATCGCCGGCGAGCGCGACCGCCAGGCCCGGCTGCAGCACGAGGAGCAGACGGGCGAGGAGCCGGCGCTGCCCTCGGGCGAAGCGGCCGCCTGATCAAGGCGTAGCGTTTCCGATCCAACCCCCTCCGGTCCGCCGGAGGGGGTTTTTCTTTGGTCGAACCTCAACAGCTCCTGTCATGCCCGGGCTTGACCCGGGCATCCAGTCTGTCGAAACCCACTGGATTGCCGGGTCAAGCCCGGCAATGACAGATTGGGGTACGGCAAGCCATGCGGGTCCTGTTCAGCTTCGCCGGCGGCAGCGGCCACTTCCTGCCGTTGGTGCCGCTCGCCCGGGCGGTGCGGGCCGCCGGCCACGAGATCGCTTTCGCCGGCCAGCCGGCGATGACCGAAACGGTCGGGACCGCCGGCTTCGCCGCCTTCGCCACGGGCGGGGAGACGCTGCGGACGGCCCCGGCCCGAACGCCGCTGCTCGCCTACGACGCGGCGCGCGAGGATCGGGCGGTGCGCGACGGCTTCGCCGGAACGGTGGCGCGCGACCGGGCCGGCGCTCTTCTGGATCTCTGCGGCCGGTGGCGGCCGGATCTGCTGGTCTGCGACGAGATGGATTTCGGCGCCATGGTCGCGGCCGAGCGCCTGGGCCTGCCGCATGCCTCCGTGCTGGTCATCGCCGCCGGCGCGCTGGTCCGGCCCGATCTGGTGGCGGCGCCGCTGAACGCCCTGCGCGCGGCCCACGGCCTCGCGCCCGATCCCGATCTGGCGATGCTCCATCGGCACCTGGTGCTGTCGCCGGTGCCGCCGTCGTTCCGCAACCCGGCCCATCCGCTGCCGGCCGCGGCGCGGCTGATCCGCCCTGCGGCGGAACAGGCCGTCGCGGACGGGTCGACCTGGCTCGCCGCCCTTCTGACGGACCGGCCGGTCGTCTACGCCACGCTCGGCACCGTGTTCCACCTCGAATCCGGGGACCTGCTCGAGCGGGTGGTTGCGGGGCTTCGCGATCTGCCGGTCAATCTGATCGTGACCGTCGGGCGCGAGATCGACCCGGCCGCCTTCGGCCCGCAGCCGGCGCATGTCCGGATCGAGCGCTATGTGCCGCAGTCGCTGCTGCTGCCGCGCTGCAGCCTGATGGTCTCGCAGGCCGGGTCGGGCGGTGTGATCGGGGCGCTGGCGCATGGCGTGCCGATGGTCCTGCTGCCGATCGGGGCGGACCAGCCGGCGAATGCCGAGCGCTGCGCCGCGCTCGGCGTCGCCCGGGTGCTCGACCCGGTCGGCTGCTCGCCGGAGGCGGTGCGCGAGGCGGCACGGGCGGTGCTGGCCGACCCGGCCTGCCGGCTGGCGGCAGCGCGGGTGGCGCGGGAGATCGCCGCCATGCCGGACCCGGCGCAGGCGGTGCCGCTGCTGGAAGGTCTCGCCGCCGGGGATCATGGAAATGCCGCAAAGCGGCAATAGTGCTTGACCCTGCCGGGCACGGCTGGGCCGTGCTGGGAGGGGGACGGGAATGCGGAAGCAGTGGATCCTCGGCGCGCTCGCCATGCTCTCGGTGGCTCTCGGAGCCGGAACCGCGTCGGCGCAGCGGCAGGCCCAGTATGACTCGGCCGGCCGCCTGATCGGATATGATCTCCAGGACGGCAACCGCACCGTCCACTACGACTCCGCGGGTCGGATGAAGGGGTATGACCGGCAGGACGGGTCCCGCGTCGTCCGCCACGATTCCGTCGGCCGCACCACCGGCTATGACCGGCAGCAGGGCAACCGGACGTTTCACTACGACTCGATCGGCCGCTTCATCGGCACCAGCGAGAAGGAAGACTAGGCGCCGGGCCTCAGCCGGCCGGCGGCAGCACCGCGCCGTCGCGGGCGTAGACGAGGGAGATGCGGCACGAGGTCGGCTCGAACTGCACCACGACATTGCCGCCGCCGGCCATCTTGAGCCAGGCCTGGCGCTGCAGGTTCCGCCGGGTGCCGCCGCTCCGCCGGCCGCCCGTCGCCGCCGGCGCCAGGTCGTAGTCGCTGATCCGGTCGGCCGTAATCCCCGCCGCGGTCAATGCCCCCGCGATCCGGTCGCTGCAGGCGTTGTTGTCCGAGAGCTGCCGAACCTTCGCCGCCAGCGCCGGGTCGGGCGTGGCCTCAGGCGGTGCCGCGCCGATGCAGCCGGTCAGGACGAAACCGGCGACGACAAGGGTTCTGATCGGATGCATGGCCGTCTCCCGTCGATCGAGCGGCCGGTCCACCGGCCACGCTCCCGATGCGATATGGGACGCCGGCCGCCCTGCTCAATGCTCGGATCAGGCGGCCGTGGGAAGCACCGCGCCGTCGCGCGCGTTGACGTCCGTCACCCAGCACTGGTCTGCGTCGTAACCCAGCACCAGGCTGCCGCCGCTGGACAGCTTGAACCAGGCCTGGCGCAGCAGCGGCAGGCCGGGATGGTCATGCGCCACCGTCGGCAACACGAAGCCGGTGAGGTTGTTCGGCGGGATGCGGAAGGCCGTCAGCACCCCGGCGAAGGCGTCGCTGCAGGGATCGTCGCCCGACAGCGATCTCACCCTGGCCGCCACCGCCGGATCCGGCGGGGCCGATGGCGGCACGCCACCGCCGCAGGCGGACAGCAGCACGGTACAGGCAAAGATGGATCGGATCGCGGTCATGGCCGCCTCTCCAGAGGATCGCGCGGCCGGCGGAGGATCGGGCCGGCGCCCCCGCGATATGGGGCGCCGGCCGCTCCGCTCAATGTTTCTTGCCGAAGGAGAACAGCTTCTTCAGGAAGCTGGACTGGCCGTGACGCTTGCGCTTGCGGGCGATCGCCTCCTCGTTGACGCACCAGGCGATCTGCAGCACCCGGCGCTCGCCCTTGAACGGCAGGTGGCCGTGCCAGGAATGGTCGGAACGCTGGAACGCCAGGAAGTTGCCGAAGGTCGGCGCCACTTCCCGGGCGCCCGGGCTGTTGATGTCCTGGCTCGGCAGGATGCGCAGGCAGCCTTCGGTCGAGGCCCATTCCTGGTTCAGATAGACCAGCGCGGTGACGATCTTGTCCGGCCCGTCGGTGTGCGGCCGCCCGGCCGCCGGCTCGGACCATTTGCGCACCGTCACCAGGGTCGGCTTCGACGCCAGGTCGAGGCCGAACTTGGCGCCCAGCATGGTGGCGAATTCCTTGCTGGTGACGTCCGACACCAGCTCCTTGAACGCGGCGCCGGCCGGGTACTCGTCCGGCGGCACGAAGCCGGTGATCGGGATGTCGGGGAAATCCTTCTCCAGCTCGGCGCGCCGCGCCTCGGGCAGCACGTCCCCGGAAATCACATGCGGGAACGGCGTCCGGTCCACCGTCGCCTGTTCGAGCACATCGTAGCGAAGCATCACACCGTTCTCCTGCAGCGCGGCCCGCGGCCCCGAGCAAGGCCGGCCGCGCGATCTCGCGGCGGAGAATAGGCCCGGGGCCGGCTGCGATCAACTCGCAGCGCGGTCGCAGCCCAGCAGAACCCTGGCGTCGGGGGCGCCGCATCGTCATAAAGGGCGCCCGGAGGTATCCATGGGTCCCATCGTCATCGTCCTGCCGCGCAAGATGAAGTTCGGCGCCGTCGGCGCCAGCCCGGTCGATCTCTATGCGCGCGACACCGTCACCTTCAGCCGCTACGCGCAGGACATCGTCGTGGTCGGGCAGGATGCGGGCGAGCCCTTTCCAGGCATCCGCTTCCACCCGATCCCGCTGGAGGAGGGGGAGCCGCACCGCCGCTGGATGAAGCGGGCGCTGCCGCAGATCGCGGCGCTGAACCCGTCGCTGATCGAGGTCCACGCCCACCGGGTGACGGCCTCGGCCCTGGCCCGGGCGCTGCCGCGGGTGCCGCTGCTGTACTTCCGGCACAACTTCATCCGCTTCCACAAGGGCCTGCTGTGGCGGCTGCACTACCGCGCGGCGGTGTCCCGCTTCGCCGGCTTCGTCTTCGTGTCCGAGGCGCTGCGCCGGCACTTCCGCGAGCACGCGCCCTGGTACAAGGGCACGCTCGACGTGGTCTACAACGGCCTCGACATGGACGCGCCGGCGCCGCCGCCCGAGGCCAAGGAGAACATCATCATCCAGGTCGGGCGGGTGATCCCGGACAAGGGGCCGCTGGAATTCGCCCGGGCGATGAAGCCGGTGCTGGCGGCGCATCCCGACTGGCGGGCGGTGATGATCGGCCGTGGCCGCGACCCGGCCTTCGTCGAGCAGGTTAAGGCCACCCTCGCCGAGGCCGGCGACCGGGCGCAGTTCCTGCCCTTCATGCCGCATGACGAGGTGATGGGCTGGGTCCGCCGCGCGGCCATCGCCTCGGTGCCTTCGGTCTATGAGGAGCCGTTCGGCCGCACCGCGCTGGAGGCGCTGACCTGGGGCGCTGCCCTGATCTGCTCAGGCACCGGAGGTTTGCGAGAGATCACGGCCGATAAGGCTGTGATCCTGCCCAGGGTGACGGCGGAGGCGATCCAGGCCGCGGCCGAGACCCTGATCGGCGACCCGGTGCTGCGCCGCCGGTTGCAGATCGAGGGGCCGGTCCGGGCGAGGGCGCATTTCGACGCCCGCAGCATCGTCGCCGGGCTCGACGAGATCCGTGCCCGCCATTTGGCGGCCGTGCGCTGAGTCACATTTGCAGACGCTGTTCCGTCTTGTCTTCGTCACCCTTCGCCACCGGGACGCAGATGGACCACGCCCATGCCCGCTCCGACGCCGCGGATTTCGAAGCCAGCCGCCGGGTTCTCTGGGGGCTGGCCTACCGCATGCTCGGCTCGCGCGCTGACGCCGAGGACGCAGTGCAGGAGACCTGGCTGCGCTGGCAGGCGGCCGACCGCGGCAAGATCGACAACGCCCGGGCCTGGCTGGTCACCGCCTGCACCCGGCTGTGCATCGACCAGCTCAGATCGGCCCGGCACCGGCGCGAGACCTATGTCGGCCCCTGGCTGCCGGAGCCGCTGGTGACCGAGACCGCCCCCTCCGCCGCCGATGAGCTGGAGCGCAGCGAGACCCTGACCACCGCCTTCCTGCTGCTGCTGGAGAAGCTGACCCCGGTCGAGCGTGCGGCCTATCTGCTGCAGCATGTCTTCGGCCTGGAGCATGCGGCCGTGGCGACGGCGCTCGACCGCAGCGACGCGGCCACCCGGCAGCTGGTCAGCCGGGCCCGGCGCAAGCTGGAGGGCGGCGGCCTCGCCGCCGAGCCGGTGCCGCAGCCGCAGCACGAGGCGATGGTGGCGGCCTTCCGCGACGCGCTGCGTTCCGGCGACCTGGCGCGGCTGACCGCGCTCCTGGCCCGCGACGCCAAGCTCTACAGCGACGGCGGCGGCAAGGTGCGCGCGGCGATGAACGTGATCGAAGGCGCCGAGAGGGTGGCGCAGTTCCTGCGCGGTATCTGGCGCAAGTTCGGCCGCGACTTCGTGTATCTGCCGCGCTGGATCAACGGCCAGCCGGGCTGGCTGGTGATGAAGGACGACGAGGTGATGGGCACCATCGATCTCGCCGTCGGACCCTCCGGCATCACCGGCGTGTTCTGGACCCGCAACCCCGACAAGCTGGGCTCGGTTTCGCTGCCGGAACGCGGTGGGGAGTAATCGTTCCGGAGGCGATCGATGCGGCTTGACGGGGCAGGGGGGCATCCGTATAGTCCGCGCGCTTTTCCGGGAGCCGGCTGTAATCCGTCGCAGGGCGGGTTAGACGCGCTTTCCGCAGAGACAGACGACCGCGGATGCATCTGGGATGCGGCCGCGACAAGCGAAGGACTCCGGTTGGCCCCGCAGGTGTGGGCGCCTCGGGGTCCTGTATCGTTTGCGTCATCCTTCTCTCGGAATGGGTGTCTGACGGTGGAACCCGGAGGGGTGGGCCGCTTTGCCGGGCCGTTTTTGTCGAAGAACCAAGAAGGGCAGATATGCCGACGATCAACCAGTTGATCCGTAAGCCGCGCCAGCCGCAGCGGGCGCGCAACAAGGTGCCGGCTCTCCAGGCCTGCCCGCAGAAGCGTGGCGTTTGCACCCGTGTCTACACCACGACCCCGAAGAAGCCGAACTCGGCGCTTCGTAAGGTGGCGCGCGTGCGCCTGACCAACGGGTTCGAGGTCACCAGCTACATCCCGGGTGAAGGCCACAACCTGCAGGAGCACTCGGTCGTCATGATCCGCGGCGGCCGCGTGAAGGACTTGCCGGGCGTGCGCTACCACATCATTCGCGGCACGCTCGATACGCAGGGTGTCAAGGATCGTCGCCAGCGCCGGTCGAAGTACGGCGCCAAGCGTCCGAAGTAAGGAGGTCTCCCATGTCCCGTCGCCATCGCGCCGAGAAGCGTGAGATCCTGCCGGACCCGAAATTCGGCGATGTCATCCTGTCGAAGTTCATGAACAACCTCATGTACGACGGCAAGAAGTCGGCCACCGAGAGCATCGTCTACGGCGCCCTCGACAAGCTGCAGGCCCGCACCAAGGGCGACCCGATCGTGGCCTTCCACGAGGCGTTGGCGAATGTCCGCCCGCATGTCGAGGTCCGGTCGCGCCGCGTCGGCGGCGCCACCTACCAGGTGCCGGTCGAGGTTCGTGCCGAGCGTGGCCAGGCCCTGGCCATCCGCTGGTTGATCCAGGCCGCGCGCAAGCGTTCCGAGACCACCATGGTCGACCGCCTCTCGAACGAGCTGCTGGACGCCGCCAACCAGCGCGGCGCCGCGGTGAAGAAGCGCGAGGACACCCACAAGATGGCGGACGCCAACAAGGCGTTCTCGCACTACCGCTGGTAACCCAGCCTCCGGCCCGAGAGACCGATCATGCCGCGTAGCCACGCGATCGAGAAGTACCGCAACATCGGCATCATGGCGCACATCGATGCCGGTAAGACGACCACGACCGAGCGAATCCTGTACTACACCGGAAAGTCGTACAAGATCGGCGAGGTGCATGAAGGCACCGCGACGATGGACTGGATGGAGCAGGAGCAGGAGCGCGGCATCACCATCACTTCGGCTGCCACGACCGCGTTCTGGCGCGACTACCGCATCAACATCATCGACACGCCCGGCCACGTCGACTTCACCATCGAGGTGGAGCGCAGCCTGCGCGTGCTCGATGGCGCGGTGACGGTGTTCGACTCGGTCGCCGGCGTTGAGCCGCAGTCAGAGACCGTCTGGCGCCAGGCCGACAAGTACCACGTGCCGCGGATCTGCTTCGTCAACAAGATGGACCGGATCGGCGCCAACTTCTATCGCTGCGTCGACATGATCAAGGACCGGCTGGGCGCGACCCCGCTGGTGCTGAACATGCCGATCGGCATCGAGAGCGACTACGCCGGCATCGTCGACCTGGTGGAGAACCGGGCGGTGATCTGGGAGGACGACAGCCTCGGCGCCAAGTTCCACTTCGAGGACATCCCGGCCGACCTGAAGGACCGGGCGGCCGAGCTGCGCCAGATCCTGATCGACACTGCGGTCGAGCAGGACGACGCGGTGATGGAGGCCTATCTCGAGGGCAACGAGCCGACGCCGGAGCAGCTGCGCGCCTGCATCCGCAAGGGCACGCTGTCGTTCAAGTTCGTGCCGGTGCTCTGCGGCTCCGCCTTCAAGAACAAGGGCGTGCAGACCCTGCTCGACGCCGTGGTCGACTTCCTGCCGTCGCCGCTCGACGTCGCCGAGGTCCAGGGCCACAAGGTCGATTCGGACGAGGTCGACACCCGGCCGACCAATGACGAGGCGCCGTTCTCGGCGCTCGCCTTCAAGATCATGACCGACCCGTTCGTCGGCTCGCTGACCTTCGCCCGCATCTATTCGGGCACGCTCCTGGCCGGCTCCTACGTCCAGAACTCGGTCAAGAACCAGAAGGAGCGGGTGGGCCGCATGCTGCTGATGCATGCGAACAACCGCGAGGAGATCAAGGAAGCCAGCGCCGGCGACATCGTCGCGCTGGTCGGCCTGAAGTCGACCACCACCGGCGATACGCTGTGCGACCCGGCCAAGCCGATCGTGCTCGAGCGCATGGAGTTCCCGGAGCCGGTCATCGAGGTCGCGGTCGAGCCGAAGTCGAAGGCCGACCAGGAGAAGATGTCGACCGCGCTGCAGCGCCTGGCGCAGGAGGACCCGTCCTTCCGCGTCGCCGTCGACGCCGAGAGCGGCCAGACCGTGATCAAGGGGATGGGCGAGCTCCATCTCGAGATCCTGGTCGACCGCATGAAGCGCGAGTTCAAGGTCGACGCCAATGTCGGCGCGCCGCAGGTCGCGTATCGCGAGACGATCACGCAGAAGGCCGAGATCGACTACACGCACAAGAAGCAGACCGGCGGTTCGGGCCAGTTCGCCCGCGTCAAGCTGACCTTCGAGCCGCTGCCGGCGGGCTCGGGCTATCAGTTCGAGAGCGCCATCATCGGCGGCTCGGTGCCGAAGGAATACATCCCCGGCGTCGAAAAGGGCCTGAACTCGGCCAAGGACACCGGCGTGATCGCCGGCTTCCCGGTGATCGACTTCAAGGCCACCCTGACGGACGGCGCCTTCCACGACGTCGACTCCTCGGTGCTGGCCTTCGAAATCGCCTCCCGCGCGGCGTTCCGCGAGGGCCTGCCGAAGGCCCGGCCGGCGCTGCTCGAGCCGATCATGAAGGTCGAGGTGGTGACGCCCGAGGACTACATGGGCGATGTCATCGGCGACCTGAACAGCCGGCGCGGCCAGATCCAGGGCATGGACAGCCGGGGCAACGCCCAGGTCATCTCCGCGATGGTGCCGCTGGCCAACATGTTCGGCTACGTCAACACCCTGCGGTCGATGAGCCAGGGCCGCGCCCAGTACACCATGCATTTCGATCACTACGAGCCTGTGCCCCAGGCGATCGCCGACGAAGTCCGCGCCAAGCTGGCTTGATGCGCGCGTAAGAAGAACGGAGAGAGAGAATGGCGAAGGCGAAGTTTGAGCGGACGAAGCCGCACTGCAACATCGGCACGATCGGTCACGTGGACCATGGTAAGACGTCGCTGACGGCGGCGATCACGAAGGTGCTGGCGGAGAAGGGCGGGGCGACGTTCACGGCGTACGACCAGATCGACAAGGCGCCGGAAGAGAAGGCGCGCGGGATCACGATCTCGACGGCGCATGTGGAGTACGAGACGGACAACCGTCACTACGCGCATGTGGACTGCCCGGGCCACGCGGACTACGTGAAGAACATGATCACGGGCGCGGCGCAGATGGACGGTGCGATCCTGGTGGTGTCGGCGGCCGATGGCCCGATGCCGCAGACGCGCGAGCACATCCTCTTGGCGCGGCAGGTGGGCGTTCCGGCGCTGGTGGTGTTCCTGAACAAGGTCGACATGGTCGACGATCCGGAGCTCCTGGAGCTGGTGGAGCTCGAGGTCCGGGAGCTGCTGTCGAGCTACGACTTCCCGGGGGACGACATTCCGATCGTGCCGGGCTCGGCGCTGGTGGCGCTGGAGGACGGCGACGCGAAGCTGGGGCGTGACGCGATCCTGGAGCTGATGAAGCAGGTGGACGCGTACATCCCGCAGCCGGAGCGTCCGAAGGACAAGCCGTTCCTGATGCCGATCGAGGACGTGTTCTCGATCTCGGGGCGCGGCACGGTGGTGACGGGTCGCGTGGAGCGCGGCGTGGTGAAGGTGGGCGAGGAAATCGAGATCGTCGGTCTGCGTCCGACGGTGAAGACGACCTGCACCGGCGTGGAGATGTTCCGCAAGCTGCTGGACCAGGGCGAGGCGGGCGACAACATCGGCGCGCTGCTGCGCGGCACCAAGCGTGAGGAGGTCGAGCGCGGCCAGGTTCTGGCGAAGCCCGGCTCGATCACGCCGCACACCGAGTTCAAGGCCGAGGCGTACATCCTGACGAAGGAAGAGGGCGGCCGTCACACGCCGTTCTTCACCAACTACCGGCCGCAGTTCTACTTCCGGACGACGGACGTGACCGGCGTGGTGGAGCTGCCGGAGGGCACCGAGATGGTGATGCCCGGCGACAACATCTCGATGACGGTCAAGCTGATCGCCCCGATCGCCATGGACGAAGGCCTGCGCTTCGCCATCCGCGAGGGCGGCCGCACCGTCGGCGCCGGCGTCGTCGCCTCCATCATCAAGTGATGATGGCGTGAAGGATCATGGGGCGGGGGCTTCGGCTCCCGGCTCGTGAAGGACCAAGGACCGTACCTCCGTGACCCGCCGAGAGGCGAAGCGGAAAGGGCGGCCCGGGATGAGAGGGGCGACGGGCCACGAGCCTTGAGCCCCGCGCATGGCGGGCCCGATCACGAAATCGTCACAACCCGGATTCCGGGCGTGACATTCGGGGCGGGCTCGGTTATGAAACGCGCCTCACCCGAGCCCCCTCGCGGCTTGGGTGAGTTTTTTTTTGGACTGTTCGCGATGTGGGGGCCGGAATGAGCCGGTTTTCCACCTCTCGGCAAGAACACTCGGATACAGAACGATGGACAGTCAGAACATCCGTATCCGCCTCAAGGCGTTCGATCATCGCGTACTCGACCAGTCGACCAGCGAGATCGTCAACACCGCGAAGCGGACCGGTGCTCGGGTGCGCGGGCCGATCCCGCTGCCGACGAACATCGAGCGCTACACCGTCAACCGCTCGCCGCATGTCGACAAGAAGTCGCGCGAGCAGTTCGAGATCCGCACCCACAAGCGTCTGCTCGACATCGTCGACCCGACGCCGCAGACCGTCGACGCTCTGATGAAGCTCGACCTCGCGGCCGGCGTCGACGTCGAGATCAAGCTCTGAGGCGGTGACGATGCGCTCCGGATTGATCGCCCAGAAGCTGGGCATGACACGAATTTTCGACGCCGAGGGCCAGCACGTCCCGGTCACGGTCCTCAAGCTCGATGGCGTCCAGGTCGTCGCGGTGAAGACCGAGGAGACCGACGGCTACACCGCGGTGCAGCTCGGTGCCGGCAAGGCCAAGGTCAAGAACGTCTCCAAGGCGGTTCGCGGCCACTACGCCAAGGCCCAGGTCGAGCCGAAGAAGAAGCTGGTCGAGTTCCGCGTCAGCGCCGATGCGCTGCTGGCCGTGGGTGACGAGCTGACCGCCGACCATTTCCTGGCCGGCCAGATCGTCGACGTCACCGGCACCTCGATCGGCAAGGGCTACGCCGGCGTCATGAAGCGCTGGAACTTCGGCGGCCTGCGCGCCTCGCACGGCGTGTCCGTCTCGCACCGATCGCATGGTTCGACCGGCCAGCGGCAGGACCCCGGCAAGGTGTTCAAGAACAAGAAGATGGCCGGCCATCTCGGTGATGAGCGGGTGACGGTGCAGAACCTCACCGTCGTCACCACTGATGTCGAGCGCGGCCTGATCATGGTCAAGGGTGCGGTCCCGGGCGCCGAGGGCGGCTGGGTGCTGATCCGCGACGCGGCCAAGCGGCCGGCGCCGAAGGACGTCCCGTTCCCGGGCGCGGTCCGCAAGGCTGCCGCTGCGGCGACCGAGGCGCCTGCTGCCGAGGCTCCGGCTGCTGACGCGCCCGCGGCCGACACCGCCGGCCAGGAGGGTTAAGCGATGAAGATCGCCGTCAAGACGTTCGACAACACCAGCGCCGGTGAGATCGACCTCGACGATTCCGTGTTCGGTCTCGAGGTGCGCACCGATCTGCTCTTCCGCATGGTGAACTGGCAGCTGGCCAAGCGCCGCTCCGGCAACCACAAGACCAAGGGCATCAGCGAGATCAGCGGCACGACCAAGAAGCCCTACAAGCAGAAGGGCACGGGTCACGCCCGCCAGGGCTCGATGCGGTCGCCGCAGTTCCGCGGCGGCGCCCGGATCTTCGGGCCAGTCGTCCGCAGCCATGCGCATGACCTGCCGAAGAAGGTCCGCAAGCTGGCCCTGCGCCACGCGCTGTCCTCCAAGGCGGCCGAAGGCAAGCTGGTGGTGGTCGATGCGGTCGTGGCCGACAGCCACAAGACCAAGGGCCTCGCCGCCAAGCTGTCCGCGCTGGGTCTCGACTCCGCGCTGATCCTGGCCGGCGAGCAGATCGACACCAACTTCGCGCTCGCCGCCCGGAACCTGCCGTTCATCGACGTGCTGCCCAGCCAGGGCGCCAACGTCTACGACATCCTGCGCCGTGACACCCTCGTGCTGTCGCGCCAGGCGGTCGAGCAGCTCGAGGCTCGCCTGAAATGATCCGCTCCCGCAAGAAGAAGGCCGACACGGCCGTCACCCCGCGGATGTACGACATCATCCGCGCGCCGGTGATCACCGAGAAGGCGACGCTGGCCGCCGGCCACAACCAGGTCGTGTTCAAGGTGCCGCTCGACGCCACCAAGCCCGAGATCCGCAGCGCGGTCGAGGGTGTGTTCGGCGTCAAGGTCACCGCGGTGAACACCCTGATCGCCAAGGGCAAGACCAAGCGCTTCCGGGGTCTCCCGGGCAAGCGCTCGGACGTGAAGAAGGCCGTCGTGACGCTCGCCGAAGGGCAGCAGATCGACGTGACCACGGGGGTTTGATCCGATGGCCTTGAAGACCTTCAATCCCATCACCCCGGGCCTGCGCCAGCTGGTCCAGGTGGATCGCTCCGACCTGTGGAAGGGCAAGCCGGTCAAGACCCTGACCGAAGGCCTGACCAAGAAGGGCGGTCGCAACAACACCGGCCGGATCACCGCCTACCATCAGGGCGGCGGTCACAAGCGCACCTACCGGATCATCGACTTCAAGCGCCGCAAGCTCGACGTCGTCGGCACGGTGGAGCGCCTGGAGTACGACCCGAACCGGACCGCCTTCATCGCCCTCGTGACCTACGAGGACGGCGAGCAGGCCTACATCCTGGCGCCGCAGCGCCTGGCCGCGGGCGACAAGGTCGTCGCCGGCGAGAAGGTGGACATCAAGCCGGGCAACGCCATGCCGCTGCGCAGCATGCCGGTCGGCACGATCGTCCACAATGTCGAGCTGAAGGTGGGCAAGGGCGGCCAGCTGGCCCGCTCCGCCGGCACCTACGCCCAGCTCGTCGGCCGCGACATGGGCTACGCCCAGCTGAAGCTGGCCTCGGGCGAGCTGCGCGTCGTGCGCGGCGAGTGCTTCGCCACGGTCGGCGCGGTCTCGAACCCGGACCAGTCGAACGTCTCGATCGGCAAGGCCGGCCGCAACCGCTGGCTCGGCAAGAAGCCGGTCACCCGCGGCGTCGCCATGAACCCGGTCGACCACCCGCATGGTGGTGGTGAGGGCCGGACCTCGGGTGGCCGTCATCCGGTCACCCCGTGGGGCAAGCCGACAAAGGGCCGCAAGACCCGCAGCAACAAGGCGACGGATAAGCTCATTATCCGCCGTCGCAAGAAGTAAGGGAGAGCGACGGTGGCACGCTCCGTTTGGAAGGGCCCGTTCGTCGACGGCTATCTGCTGAAGAAGGCGGACAAGTCGCGCGCGTCGGGCCGGAACGAGATCATCAAGATCTGGTCGCGTCGCTCGACCATCCTGCCGCAGTTCGTCGGCCTGACCTTCGGTGTCTACAACGGGCAGAAGTTCCTGCCGGTCGTGGTCAACGAGAACATGGTCGGCCACAAGTTCGGCGAGTTCTCGCCGACGCGGACCTACTACGGTCACGCGTCGGACAAGAAGGCGAAGAGGAAGTAAGCGATGGGACAGGAGAAGAACCCCCCTCGCCTTGCGGAGAACGAGGCGCGCGCGTTCGCCAAGACGCTGCGCACCAGCCCCCGCAAGCTGAACCTCGTCGCCCAGTCGATCCGCGGCAAGGACGCGGCCAAGGCGCTGGCCGAGCTCACCTTCTCCCGCCGTCGCATCGCCGACGATGTGAAGAAGGTGCTGCAGTCGGCGATCGCCAATGCCGAGAACAATCATCAGCTGGACGTCGACAGGCTCTACGTGGCCGAGGCCTATGTCGGGCGGCAGATCGTCATGAAGCGGTTCCACGCCCGCGCCCGCGGCCGTGCGTCCCGCATCGAGAAGCTCTGGTCGAACCTGACGGTCATCGTCCGGGAGCGGGAGACGGCGTAATGGGTCAGAAAGTCAATCCGATCGGCCTTCGGGTCGGCATCAACCGGACCTGGGATTCGCGCTGGTTCGCGACCAAGGACTACGCCGGCCTGCTGCATGCCGACCTGAAGATCCGCGAGTTCCTCGAGAAGCGCTTGGCCCAGGCGGGCATCAGCCGCATCGTCATCGAGCGGCCGGCGAAGAAGGCGCGCGTCACGGTCTACACCGCCCGTCCGGGCGTGGTGATCGGCAAGAAGGGCGCCGACATCGAGAAGCTTCGCCAGGAGCTGGCGAAGATGGCCGGCAGCGAGGTCAGCCTGAACATCGTCGAGATCCGCAAGCCGGAGATCGACGCCAAGCTGGTCGCCGAGAACATCGCCAGCCAGCTGGAGCGCCGCGTCGCGTTCCGCCGCGCCATGAAGCGCGCGGTGCAGAACGCGATGCGCCTGGGCGCCCAGGGCATCCGCATCAACTGCGGCGGCCGCCTCGGCGGCGCCGAGATCGCGCGCACCGAGTGGTACCGCGAGGGCCGCGTGCCCCTGCACACGCTGCGCGCCGATGTCGACTACGGCACGGCGACGGCGAAGACCACCTACGGCACCTGCGGCGTCAAGGTCTGGGTGTTCAAGGGCGAGATCCTCGCCCATGACCCGATGGCCCAGGACAAGCGGGCGGCCGAGGCGGCCACCGGCCCGTCTTCGGCCCGGCCGGAGCGTGGCGAGCGTCGTGACGACCGTCGTGGCCGCGATCGCGATCGCGACTCGCGCCGGGAGGGCTGAGGATCATGCTGAGTCCCAAGCGCACCAAGTACCGTAAGCAGCACAAGGGCCGGATCCATGGCGTCGCCAAGGGCGGCACCACGCTGAACTTCGGCGCCTACGGCCTGAAGGCCCAGGAGCCGGCCCGCCTGACGGCGCGGCAGATCGAGGCGGCCCGCCGCGCGATCACCCGCCACATCAAGCGTCAGGGCCGCGTCTGGATCCGCATCTTCCCGGACGTGCCGGTCTCGACCAAGCCCGCCGAGGTCCGCATGGGCTCGGGCAAGGGCTCGCCCGAGTTCTGGGCGGCCAAGGTGAAGCCCGGCCGCGTCATGTTCGAGCTCGACGGCGTGCCCGGCGACCTGGCGAAGGAAGCCTTCGCGCTTGCCGCCGCCAAGCTGCCGATCGCCTGCAAGTTCATTGCCCGCCTTGGAGAGGAGGTCTGACCATGGATATCGAAGACGTCCGCGCCAAGACGCCGGACCAGCTGAAGGACGATCTGCTGGCGCTGAAGAAGGAGCAGTTCAACCTGCGCTTCCAGGCGGCCTCGGGGCAGCTCGAGAACACGGCGCGGGTCCGCGTCGTGCGCCGCGACATCGCGCGCATCAAGACCGTCATGGGCGAACGCGGCAAGTCTGCCGCGTCCGCCAAGTAAGAGGATAGTGAGCCATGCCGCGGCGCGTGCTCATCGGGACGGTTGTGTCCGACAAGACTGACAAGACCGTCACGGTCCTCGTCGAACGCAACCTGATGCACCCGGTCTACAAGAAGTTCATCAAGCGGACCAAGCGGTACCTCGCCCATGACGAGGCCAACGCTTGCAAGGTCGGCGACCGCGTCTCGATCATCGAGACCCGCCCGATCAGCAAGCGGAAGTCCTGGCTCGTCCTGTCCGAGTCCGAGGCCAGCGCCCTGGGCGTGTCGGCCGACCCCGCTGTTTCGGGAGCGTAAACCATGATTCAGATGCAGACGAACCTGGACGTCGCCGACAATTCCGGCGCCCGTCGGGTGATGTGCATCAAGGTGCTGGGCGGTTCCCACCGCCGGACCGCCACTGTCGGCGACGTCATCGTCGTGTCGATCAAGGAGGCGATTCCGCGGGGCCGCGTGAAGAAGGGTGACGTGCACCGCGCCGTCATCGTTCGGACCGCCAAGGAACTGCGCCGCCCGGATGGCTCGACGATCAAGTTCGACCGCAACGCGGCCGTGCTGATCAACAAGCAGGGCGAGCCGGTCGGCACCCGCATCTTCGGGCCCGTGACGCGCGAGCTGCGGGCCAAGAAGTTCATGAAGATCATCTCGCTCGCTCCCGAGGTGCTGTGATGGCTGCGAAGATCAAGAAGGGCGACCAGGTCGTCGTCCTCGCCGGCCGTGACAAGGGCAAGAAGGGCGAGGTCATCGAGGTTCGTCCGGCCGACGATCGTGTCGTCGTCCGCGGCGTGAACATCGTGAAGCGCCACACCCGCCAGTCCGCGAAGACGCAGGGCGGGATCGTGGAGCAGGAGGCTGCGCTGCACGTCTCGAACGTGGCGCATGTCGACCCGAAGAGCGGCCAGCCGACCCGCGTCGGCTTCAAGACGCTCGAGGACGGCCGCAAGGTCCGGGTCGCCAAGGCCTCCGGCGAAGTGATTGATCGGTGAGGATGGCCATGCCCCGTCTCAAGGACCATTACGACAAGGTCGTCCGGCCGAAGCTGAAGCAGGACTTCGCCTACAAGAACGACCTGCAGGTGCCCCGGATCGAGAAGATCGTCATCAACATGGGTGTCGGCGACGCCGTTGCCGACAGCAAGAAGATCCAGGCGGCCGTGTCCGAGCTGACCGCGATCTCCGGCCAGAAGCCGGTGACGACCAAGGCCCGGAAGTCGATCGCGACCTTCAAGCTGCGTGAAGGCATGTCGATCGGCACCAAGGTGACTCTGCGCCGCGACCGGATGTACGAGTTCCTCGACCGTCTGGTGAACATCGCCCTGCCGCGCGTCCGCGACTTCCGCGGGCTGTCGCCGAAGGCGTTCGACGGCCGGGGCAACTATGCCCTCGGCATCAAGGAGCAGATCGTGTTCCCCGAGATCGACTACGACAAGATCGAGACGGTCCGGGGAATGGACATCGTTATCGTGACGACCGCGAAGACCGACGACGAGGCGCGTGCGCTCCTCAAGGGCTTCGATTTCCCGTTCGTCAGCTGAACGAGCAAGGATTAGATCATGGCCAAGAAGAGCTCGGTCGAGAAGAACAAGCGCCGCGAGAAGCTGGCGAAGGCGTTCGCCGGCCGCCGCGAGCGCCTGAAGGCGGTCGCCAACGACCAAAGCCTGCCGATGGAAGACCGTTTCGCCGCCCGCCTGAAGCTGGCGGAGCTGCCGCGGAACTCCTCCCCGGTGCGCATCCACAACCGGTGCGAGCTGACCGGTCGTCCGAAGGCGTTCTACCGCCGCTTCAAGCTGAGCCGTATCGCGCTGCGTGAGCTGGCCTCGCGCGGGCAGATCCCCGGCATGGTCAAGTCGAGCTGGTAAGGAGTACGGACCATGTCGCTGAGTGATCCGTTGGGCGATCTGCTCACCCGCATCCGCAATGGCCAGCGGTCCGGCAAGTCCGTGATCGAGACGCCGGCGTCGAAGCTGCGGGCCAATGTCCTCGACGTGCTGAAGCGCGAAGGCTACATCCGCGGCTACGAGACCCACGAGGTCCAGCCCGGCATCGCGCAGATCAAGGTCGAGCTGAAATATGCCGAGGGCCAGCCGGCCATCAAGCGCATCGACCGCGTGTCGAAGCCGGGCCGCCGCGTCTACTCCGGCATCAAGGACCTGCCGAAGGTGTACAACGGGCTGGGCATCTCCATCCTGTCGACGCCGCGCGGCGTGATGTCCGATGTCGAGGCCCGCGCCGCCAATGTCGGCGGCGAGATCCTCGCCCGCGTGTTCTGAGGAGACCGGCGATGTCACGAATCGGCAAGCACGCGGTCAAGGTCCCGGCGGGGGTCCAGGCCGCCGTCCAGGGCCAGGACGTCTCGGTCAAGGGCAAGCTCGGCCAGCTCAAGCTCGTCGTCAACGACGAGATCAAGGTCACGATGGAAGACGGCGCGATCAAGGTCGAGCCGAAGAGCCAGTCGCGCCTGGCGCAGACCATGTGGGCCACCAGCCGCACCCTGATCAACAACATGGTCGTGGGTGTCAGCGAGGGCTTCACCACCAACCTCGAGATCAACGGCGTCGGTTACCGCGCCGCGGTCCAGGGGAAGGAGCTGGTGCTGACCCTCGGCTTCAGCCATGAGGTGCGCTATCCGATCCCCGAGGGGATCGCGATCAAGTGCGAGAAGCCGACCTCGATCTCGATCACCGGCTTCGACAAGCAGCGCGTTGGCCAGGTCGCCGCGGAGATCCGCGGGTACAAGAAGCCCGAGCCGTTCAAGGGCAAGGGCATCAAGTACGAGACCGAGACCATCCTGCGCAAAGAAGGCAAGAAGAAGTAAGGACGGCCGGGATGACCACCAAGACCAACGAGCTGCGCGAGCGCCGCAAGGGGCGTCTCCGCCACAAGCTGAGCCAGGCCCGCTATGGCCGGGTTCGCCTGTCCGTGTTCCGGTCCTCCAAGCAGATCTACGCCCAGGTCATCGACGACCAGGCCGGCAAGACCCTTGCCGCCGCCTCGTCGATCGAGAAGGACCTGCGCGGGTCGCTGAAGACCGGCGCCACCATCGAGGCCGCCGCCGCGGTCGGCAAGCTCCTGGCGGAGCGCGCCAAGGCCGCCGGGGTCGACAAGGTCGTGTTCGATCGTGGGCACTACCTGTATCACGGCCGGGTCAAGGCCCTAGCCGATGCCGCCCGTGAGGGCGGCCTGGACTTCTGAGGAGGACGCGCATGGCACGCGAAAGCAGAGACACGCGCGGTCCGCGGGATCGTGGCGACAAGCGCCCGAGCGAGCGCGAGGCGGGTGAGGAGCTGATCGAGAAGCTCGTCTCCATCAACCGCGTCGCGAAGGTGGTGAAGGGCGGGCGGCGCTTCGGCTTCGCCGCGCTGGTCGTGACCGGCGACGGCCGCGGCCGGGTCGGCTACGGCTCGGGCAAGGCCCGCGAGGTGCCGGAGGCGATCCGCAAGGCGACCGAGCAGGCGAAGCGCAGCATGATCCGCGTTCCGCTGCGCGAGGGCCGGACGCTGCATCATGACATCCTGGGTCACTTCGGCGCCGGCAAGGTCCAGCTCCGCAGCGCCACCCAGGGCACCGGCATCATCGCCGGCGGTCCGATGCGCGCGATCTTCGAGGCGCTGGGCGTCCAGGACGTCGTCGCCAAGTCGATCGGCACGTCGAACCCGCACAACATGATCAAGGCGACCTTCGAGGCGCTGCGGACGATCGAGGGCCCGCGGGCCGTCGCCGCCCGGCGCGGCAAGCGCGTCGCCGACATCATCGGCACCCCGGGCAAGCGCGAGGGTGGCGTCGAGGTGGTGGAGGCCGCGAATGGCTGAGAAGGCGACCGTGATCGTCACCCAGATCGGCAGCCCGATCGGCCGTCGCGAGGATCAGCGCCAGACGCTGATCGGCCTCGGCCTCAACAAGCTGCATCGCACGCGCGAGCTGGAGGACACTCCGGCGGTGCGCGGGATGATCGAGAAGGTCAAGCACCTGGTGCGGGTCGAGCAGGCGGGCTGAGGCCCGCCGCTCACGGCTTAGATGTCACGAGCGGCGCCGGTCCCTCCGAGGGACCGGGATCGCTCTAGGAGCGAACATGACGAAACTCAACGATCTCCGCGACAATGCGGGCGCGCGCAAGTCGCGCATCCGCGTCGGCCGCGGCATCGGCTCCGGCAAGGGCAAGACCGGCGGCCGTGGTGTGAAGGGACAGAAGAGCCGTACCGGCGTCGCCCTCAAGGGCTTCGAGGGCGGCCAGATGCCGATCTACATGCGGCTGCCGAAGCGGGGCTTCAACAACAAGAAGTTCCGGTCGAACTACGCCGTGGTCAATCTCGGCCGCCTGCAGAAGGCGATCGAGGCCGGGCGCATCGACGCGGCCAAGCCGGTCGACGCCGAGGCGCTGGTCGCCGGCGGCCTGATCGCCAAGTCGCTGGACGGCGTCCGGCTGCTGGCCAAGGGCGAACTCTCGGCCAAGGTCACCCTGCACGTCCACAGCGCCTCGGCGGCTGCGGTCGCGGCGGTGGAGAAGGCCGGCGGCTCGGTGGTCCAGACCAGCCCGGCCCCGGCCGAGGCTGTCGACAGTGACGCAGGGGCGTCGTCCCAGGCTTAACGCCGCCGTCCAACGCGGGTAAAACAGGGGCGGGGACCGCGCATGTTCGCAGTCCCCGCCTTTTTTCATTCGAGGCCTTGCATGGCATCTGCTGCAGAACAGCTCGCTGCGAACCTGAACTTCGGCGCCTTCGCCAAGGCGACGGAGCTCCGCAAGCGCATCTGGTTCACCCTTGGCGCGCTGATCATCTACCGCATCGGCACTTATGTGCCGATTCCGGGCATCGATCCCCGCGTGCTGTCGGAGATCTTCACCCAGCAGGGCGGCGGCCTCCTCGGCATCCTCAACATGTTCGCCGGCGGCGCGCTGGGTCGCATGACGATCTTCGCGCTGAACATCATGCCGTACATCTCGGCCTCCATCATCATCCAGCTCCTGACGGCGGTGTCGCCGACGCTCGAGGCGCTGAAGAAGGAGGGCGAGGCCGGGCGCAAGAAGATCAACCAGTACACCCGCTACTTCACCGTGGTCCTGGCCACGGCCCAGGCCTATGCGCTGGCGGTCGGGCTCGAGAGCGTGCACGGCTCGATGGGCGCGGCGGTGGTGGACCCCGGCTGGTACTTCCGCTTCACCACGGTGGTCACCATCGTCGGCGGCACCATGTTCCTGATGTGGCTGGGCGAGCAGATCACCTCGCGCGGCGTCGGCAACGGCATCTCACTGATCATCTTCACCGGCATCGTCGCCTCGCTGCCGCACGCCCTGGTACAGATGCTGGAGCTGGGCCGGACGGGCGCACTGTCGCCCTTCGTTATCCTGGTGCTGCTGGTGCTGTGCGTGGCGGTGATCTTCTTCATCGTCTACATGGAGCGGGCGCAGCGCCGCCTGCTGGTGCAGTACCCCAAGCGCCAGGTCGGCAACCGCATGTTCGGCGGCGAGAGCTCGCACCTGCCGCTCAAGCTCAACACCTCGGGCGTGATCCCGCCGATCTTCGCCTCGTCGCTGCTGCTGCTGCCGGCGACGCTGATCGGCTTTGCCGGCAACCAGGCCGAGGGCGCCGGTGGCTGGGTGTCCTGGATCGCGACGCAGCTGGCGCATGGCCAGCCGCTGTTCATGGCGCTCTATGCCGCGCTGATCATCTTCTTCTGCTTCTTCTACACCGCGATCGTCTTCAACCCGGAGGAGACGGCCGACAACCTGAAGAAGTATGGCGGCTTCATCCCCGGCATCCGCCCGGGCAAGTCGACCGCCGACTACATCGACTATGTGCTGACCCGGATCACCGTGATCGGCGCCGCCTATCTGACGGTGGTCTGCCTGCTGCCGGAGTTCCTGACGTCGCAATACGCGGTGCCGTTCTACTTCGGCGGCACCAGCCTGCTGATCGTGGTCACGGTCACCATGGATACGGTGGCCCAGGTCCATTCCCATCTCCTGGCCCATCAGTATGAAGGGCTGATCAAGAAATCGAAGCTGCGGGGGAGCCGTCGATGAATTTGATCCTGTTGGGCCCGCCCGGGGCAGGGAAGGGGACGCAGGCGAAACGGCTGGAGGATCGGTACGGGCTGAAGCAGCTCTCGACCGGCGACATGCTGCGGGCGGCGATCGCCGCCGGCACGCCGCTGGGCCGGCAGGTGAAGGAGGTCCTGGACCGCGGCGATCTGGTCACCGACGAGACCATGCTCGACATGATCGCGGAGCGGATCGCGCAGCCCGACTGCGACCGCGGCTTCATCCTCGACGGCTTCCCGCGCACCGTGCGCCAGGCCCAGGGGCTGGACGAGATGCTGGGCCGGCACGGCAAGTCCCTGGCCGTGGTGATCGAGATGAAGGTCGACGAAGCGGCGCTGTTCGCCCGCGTCGCCAACCGCGCCGCCCAGTCGGCCGAGAAGCGCTCCGACGACACCGAGGAGACGCTGCGCAAGCGCCTCGCCGTCTATCGCGAGCAGACCGCGCCGATCATCCCCTATTACCGTGACAAGGGGCTCCTGAAGGCGGTCGACGGCATGGCCGACATCGATACGGTGACGCGGGAGATCGAGACCATCCTCGGCCTGCAGCCGGCAGACGCCTCGGCGTCCTGACCGGAACGCCGGCGAAGGATCGGGGCGGCCTTGGGGCCGCCCTTTTTTCATGGCCTCGAACCCGCGGCGGCTGCTGCGACGATCCAGTCTCGGAAGGCGCGGATCTTGGGCCGATGACGCTGGTCCGCGGCGTAGACCAGCCAGTAACCCTTGGCGCGGTCGACCAGAAGCGGAAAGGGCGCGACCAGCCGTCCAGTGGCCAGATCCTCGGCGAAGAAGTCGGGCGTGACCAGGGCCGCGCCCAGCCCGCCCGCGGCGGCCTGCGCCGAGGCCGCCTGGTTGTCGAAGCGCGGCGCCGGCTTCCGAATGGCCGTCGGGGCCTCGACGCCGGCCGCCTCGAACCAGGCGTCCCAGCTCATGCTCATGCCGATCAGCGGTAGCGACAGCACATCCGCCGGTTCGCGCAGCCCGGCCGCGAGCCGCGGCGCCACCACGCAGGCGAGGCGAACCTCCAGCAGTTGGTGGGCGATGAAGCGCGGCGGAAAGCCGCTTGGCCCGGCACGGATCTCGATATCGGCGGTCAGCTCGCCTTCGATGCTGTCGCCGAGCTCGGTGCTGGTGGCGAGCTTGACCGTCAGCTCCGGATGCGCGGCCTGGAAGGCGCCCCGGCGCGGCGCCAGCCAATGGGTGGTGAAGGTGGGCACCGAAACGATCGTCAGGGTGCGACCCGCCGCATCCACCTCGCTGCCGACCGCGGCGCGCAGCCGGCCGAAAGCGTCGACCACCTCGGCCGCCAGCCGCTCCCCGGTCTCAGTCAAGGCTAGGCTGCGGCCGCGGCGGGCGAACAGCGGCGCGCCCAGCCGTTCCTCCAGCCGCTTGACGTGGTAGCTGACGGCCGCCTGGGTCAGCCCCAACTCCTCCGCCGCGCGGGTGAAGCTGACATGCCGCGCCGCTGCCTCGAAGGCGTGCAGGGCGGGCAGGGGCAGGCTGTCGGTCGTCATGGCTCAGTATAAGCCGGGCTTATGATTTGCCGCGAGGCCCTGCGTGGTTCGGCCGAGCGGAGCGGCGCATCGTCCGCCCATCCCTTCCAGACGGATGGCCACGATGTCTTCAAATCTTCCTATCTTCTTCAACCCCGAGACCATGCCGGCGCCGAACGGCTATTCGCAGGTGGCTATGATCCCGGCCGGCGCCCGGCTGGTCCAACTCGCCGGCCAGGTCGGCATCCGCCCGGACGGGACGATCACCGGACCGGATTTCGCCGCCCAGGCCGAACAGGCCTTCGAGAACGTCAAGGCCGGCCTGGCCGCCGCCGGCAGCGGCTTCGAGCATGTGATCCGGCTCGGCATGTTCGTCACCGACTTCGCCGCCCAGGGGCCGGCCCTGCGCGCGGTGCGTGACCGCTACGTCAACATCGCGGCGCCGCCGGTCAGCACGACGCTGCAAGTGTCGCGATTCTTCCGTGAAGGGCTGCTGTTCGAGCTCGACGTGCTCGCCGTGGTGCCGGGGTGAGCGCCGTGCCGGCCGTCCTTCCGGCACGGCTGCCGATGGCGCTGCGCCGCCTCGCCGGAACGATTCTGTCGTTCGCGTCGCTGCTGCGGCGCCGTCGTCCCGTGCTTCGCCCGGGCGACCTCTCTGAGCATGTCCGGGCCGATCTGGGGCTCGAGAGGTGGCGGGGCTGGCAAAAGCCGCCCCGGGGCTTCCTCTGAGGTCACCCGATCGCGAGGACGTCCAATCGTTGCGTCTGGACGACCTATCCGCCCAGCTGCAGGCCGATCTGGCTTCGAGAAGACGCACTTGCAGCTCCTTAGACGCCAGCCGACATCCTGGCTGATCGAAACCGGCGTGATACCCTTCTCCGACCGGTTGCGCCGATAGGCCCGCCAGCCGGAATTTCGAGGAGGATTTCATGAAGCTTTTGGAAAAGGGCGCCGGTCTGGCCGTCGCGCTCCTGCTTGCCGCATGCAACACCGCAACGCCTAAGGCCCAGTCGTCGGCATCGGCTGCCGACGCCGGCGTGGTGGCGTCCTCGGCTCAGCCGGCGACCGGGACGGTCCGGGGACGCGGCTATGTTATCCTGCCCACCGGCGACATGGTCACTTGTGCCCGGCTGAAGGTACTGGCCGTCGGGCCGAACGCTCCCAAGGATCGGGGAGTTCAGCGGGACGCCATATGCAATTCACAGGGATATTTCGAGTTCACCGACTTGCCGGCCGGGGTGTGGGATCTGAAGACGGTCGCCTTGTGGCGGATCCGGGACACGGACACAGCGCAGGGGATCGAGCTGTGGGAGGACGGTGTGCGGGTCAAGGCGGGTCAGGAAACGAATGCGACCGTCGCCCGAATCCTGTGCTGCAGCCGTGATGCCAGCAATGTCGGTTGGGTAGATTTCTTCACGGTCGACTTGAAGACTGGAAAGGTCGGCGGGTCGCTCTGGTGAGTTGAACTGGCGGCCGGACTGGCCCGTTGCGGGTCAGGCCCGACCGCCGCTTCGTCACCCGATTGCGATCACGATCTTGCCGACATGGCCGGCCGCTTCGAGGTGGCGGTAGGCGTCCTTGGCCTGCTCGAACGGGAAGACCCGGTCGATCACCGGGCGGATGCCGGCCTGCGCGATGTGCCGGTTCATCGCCTCGAACATCTGGCGCGAGCCGACATAGAGGCCGCGCAGCGTCACCGACCGGCCGATCAGGGGCGTCGGCTCGAACGGGCTGCCGGCGGTCAGCACGCCGATCAGCTGCACGAAGCCGCCGATCCGGGTGGCGGCGATCGACTTCGGCACCGTGCCGGCG
The DNA here is from genome assembly GCF_916619195.1 of Inquilinus sp. Marseille-Q2685. NCBI lineage: Bacteria > Pseudomonadati > Pseudomonadota > Alphaproteobacteria > Rhodospirillales > Rhodospirillaceae > Inquilinus > Inquilinus sp. Marseille-Q2685. The sequence goes on along the minus strand of NZ_CAKAKL010000001.1, from coordinate 1,258,077 downwards.
CCGCCGACCTCGATGACATGGTCGACGCCGCGCCCGCCGGTCAGGCGCAGCACCTCCTTCTCCCACTCCGGATGGCGGCGGTAGTTGATCAGCTCGGCTGCGCCCAGCGCCTTCGCCTGCTCCAGCTTGGCGTCGCTGGAGGAGGTGGCGATCACCCGGGCCCCGGCGGCATGGGCGAATTGCAACGCCAGGATCGAGACGCCGCCGGTGCCCAGCACCAGCACGGTCTCGCCCGGCTGCAGCGGATGCTGGCCGCCATAGAGCGCGTTCCAGGCGGTCACCCCGGCGCAGGGCAGGGCCGCGCCCTCTTCGAAGGACAGATGGTCGGGCAGGTGCACCAGCCCGTCCTGGTCGAAGACCCGGTATTCGGCCAGCACGCCATGGGCCGCGCCGCCCAGGGCGCTGGCGTGATCGGCGGCGTCGATCTCGCCGCCGATCCAGCTCTGCATGAAGATGCCGGCGACGCGGTCGCCGACCTTGACCCGGGTCACGTCCGGGCCGACCGCCACCACCTCGCCGGCGCCGTCGGACAGCGGCACCAGGTCGGGCAGCGCCGGGCCGCGGCTGTAGCGGCCGGTGGCGACCATCAGGTCGCGGTAGTTCAGCGACGCCGCGCGCAGCCGGACCAGCGCCTGGCCGCGGCCGGGGACCGGCGTCTCGGTCTCGGCGAGGGTGAGGTCGTCGATGCTGCCGATGCGGGGGAAGCGGTACTGGCGCATGGCTCGAATCTCTCCGATGAGGGCTCGGGATCGCCGCCGGACCGGCGGCATGGACGCCATGTTGCGGCTTGCAGGCCTTTGCGCAAGAAGGCAACATTTCTTGCCATAGGATACTCTTTTGCACCTATGGAGACGAAATGCCGCCACGAGAACAGGCCCGCCGGCCCTATGGCTGTGCGGTCGAGGTCACGCTCGCCGTCATGGGCGGCAAGTGGAAGCCGGTGATCCTGTACCAGTTGCTGGAAGGGCCGAAGCGCTTCGGCGAGCTGCGGAAGACCGTCGGCGGCGCGACGCAGCGCTCGCTGACGCTGCAGCTGCGCGAGCTGGAGGCGGACGGCATCCTGCACCGGCAGGTCTTCGCCGAGGTGCCGCCGCGGGTGGAGTATTCGCTGACCGAATACGGCCGCACCCTGGCCCCGGTGCTCGACGCCATGAAGGCCTGGGGCCAGAGCTTCCGGGACCGGGTGGAGGGAACGGGGGAGACAGGAAGGACTGCTGTCAGGCCCTTGGCCGAGGCAGCGGCCTGACGGGTCCCTCAGCCCCAGACACTGTCATTGGGGGCGGCGCGGCCCTCGTACAGCCCGAAGCGCAGATAGTGCTCGAGAGGGTCGATCCGGGCGGCGGCGATGTCCGGGTTCGCCGCCAGATAGGCCTGGGTGTCGAAGGCGGCCGATGGGTCCCGCCCCTCCTTCCATCCGAAGAGATGGTAGTGCTCGAGCGGATTGATTCTCGCCGCCGCGACGTCCGGATTGTGCGCGAGATAGCCGTCCGTGTCGAAAAACGCATTCGGGTCGCGGCCTTCGCGCCAGCCATTCCGCGCATAGTGCGTGTCCGCGTCGGCCCGTGCCGCCCAGACATCGGGATTCCTGCTGTAGTAGAACAGGTCGTCGACCTCGTAGTTGCCGTCGCGCTGGTCGATCGAGCCATCCCGGAACTTGTACTGCTCCAGCCCGGCGCCATCGTGAGACCCGGTCGAATCCCGAAGAGTCACCTCTGGCCCGGAGAAGGAGATGGTGACGGCGCGAAGATTGCTGGCGCTGGCGAACACCTTGTAGCTGCGCCCTTCGGATGCCCCGGCGCTGAGATAGTGCTCGAGCGGGTCGATACGGGCCGCCGCGACATCGGTGTTGATGGCCCGATAGGCGCTGCTGTCGAACTGCGCCGAGGGATCGCGGCCCTCTTTCCAGCCGAAGAGATGGTAGTGCTCGAGCGGATTGATCTTCGCTGCCGCGATGTCCGGATTGTGGGCCAGATAGTAGTCCGTGTCGAACAGGGCGTTGGGGTTGCGCCCCTCCTTCCAGCCGGACCGGGCGTAATGGATCTCCGGGTCGACATGGGCGTTCCAGACGTCGCGATTCGCGTCGTAGTAGAACAGGTCGTCGACCTCGACATTGCCGTCGGCCTGGACGACGGTCCCGTCGTCGAACCTGTACTGCTCGACGTCGACCAGGGTGTCGTGCCCCTGGGGCCCGTCGAGGACGGGGCGGCCCTGGCTGGAGGATACGGCGGTCTGCGTCAGCCGGGCATGGATCACCGCCGTGTCGGTGCCGGTGCCGCCGTTCAGGACGTCGCTGCCGGCGCCGCCGTCGAGCGTGTCGTTTCCGGCCCCGCCGAAGAGCTGGTTGTTCGCTTGGTTGCCGACGATCGTGTCGTTGCCGCCGCCGCCGCGAGCGTTCTCGATCAGCGATCGCGGGTCGTTGTCATGCAGGAGGGCGTTGTAGACGTTGCCTTTCGCCCGATGGTCGTTTCCCAGGTCGGCGATTTGCTCCGACGACAACCTCGAATAGCTCCCCGGCCGCAGATCCACCGTCAGATTGGTGCCATAGTTCGAGAAGTCATAGGTGTCGTTGCCGCCGCCGTCCCAAACCGTCAGGAAGATGCGGTTGCCGGCCGGCGTGCCCTGGCTGCGCCCGTCGATGAACATCGTGCCGCTGGTCGGCGAGAAGGTGTAGACATTGTTTCCGGAATTGGTGTTGTAGTCTGCGCCGTACATCTCCTGCAGTGCAGCGATGTCGTACATCATGTAAGTTTGCGCGAAGCTGTGATCTTCGTTGTAGACGTAGTCCGTCGGAGCGCCGACATAGCTCCGATACGTCATCAGGGAATATTCCTGCGCGTCATAGGCGTACTGCATCGCGACGCCCGCCACGCCGCCGGCCTCATTGCCATGCTTCAGGCCGAGCGCGTGCCCGATCTCGTGCAGCATGGTGAACCAGGCATAGTTTCCGCGGGCTGGGGCGTCATAGTCCGTGCCGGAAAACCAGATGTCGCCCGCCTTGGTGCCGGTGCCTGGGTAATAGGCATAGGCGGTGGGTTCGGCATCGGACGAATGCGCCAGCCGGATATTGGCCGTCGAATGCTGGCTGGTCTCGGAGATGCCGAGATTGGTGAAGGTCATCACTTGGCCGAAGACGACACGGGCCGCGTTGACCATCGCGCTCGTCACCGGCCGGAACTCGTGAAGGGCCTCCGAGTACCCCGATCCGTAGGCGCTGGCCGTGCCGGGAAACGAGACGGTGATCGTGCTGGCGCTCCATTTGACGCCGGACAGCAAGGCGTCGATGTTCTGCACGCCGGTCGCGCTCACCGTCGTGCTTCGTCCCCAGCCGCCGGTGGACACCGGCATTTCGGATATGCTGTCGCCGATACCGGCCGCTTGGCTTGACGACATCGGATGGTCTCCCCCAGGCGCGACCGCGACAGGGTCGCAAGCATAAGTGTGTCGGAAAATTTCCCTAAATATTTATCGAATGTATCGGATCTTGTAATGCCTGGGAAGACCTGCCGCTCGCTGCGTCGGGACGGGGGTGGCCCGCCCCGACGCAGCGTCTCAGTACATATGCTGGCCGCCGTTGATCGACAGGGTCGAGCCGGTGATGAAGCCGGCCTCGTCGTCGACCAGGAACAGCACGCCGCGGGCGATCTCCGACGCCTTGCCCAGGCGGCCGACCGGCACCTTGGCGACGATCTTCTCCAGCACGTTCGGCGGCACGGCGCGGACCATGTCGGTGTCGATATAGCCCGGCGCAATGGCGTTGACGGTGATGCCCTTGCCGGCGCCTTCCTGCGCCAGCGCCTTGGTGAAGCCGTGGATGCCGGACTTCGCCGCGGCGTAGTTCACCTGGCCGTACTGTCCGGCCTGGCCGTTGATCGAGCCGATGTTGACGATCCGGCCGAAATTGCGGGCGCGCATGCCGTCGATGACGCAGCGGCACATGTTGAAGCAGGAGCCGAGATTGGTGTCGATCACCGCATCCCAGGCGTTCCGGTCCATCTTGTGGATGGTGCCGTCGCGGGTGATGCCGGCGTTGTTGACCAGCACCTCGACTGGCCCGAGATCGGCCTCGATCTTCGCGATCGCGGCCTGGCACTGCTCGAAATCGGCGACGTCGAACTTGTAGACGCTGATGCCGTGCCGCTCGCTGAAGGCGCGGGCGGCGTCATCGTTGCCGGCATAGGTCGCGGCGACCTTGTAGCCCTTCTCCTTCAGGGCCAGCGAGATCGCCTCGCCAATCCCTCTCGTCCCGCCGGTCACAACCGCTACACGTCCCATAGCGTCCTCCCAGGGTTGGATTGAAGGGCCGCCGGCCGCGACGAGAGAGATCGGCGGGCGGCCCCGGAAACGGCGCCTCGGCAGGGAGGCGCCGGGCTCAGCGCTCGACGCAGAGGGCGATGCCCATGCCGCCGCCGATGCACAGGGTGGCCAGGCCCTTCTTCGCGTCCCGCCGGCCCATCTCGTAGAGCAGGGTGGTCAGGATCCGGGCGCCCGAGGCGCCGATCGGGTGGCCAATGGCGATGGCACCGCCATTGACGTTCACCTTGGCCGGATCCCAGCCCATGTCCTTGTTCACCGCGCAGGCCTGGGCGGCGAAGGCCTCGTTGGCTTCGACCAGGTCCAACTGCTCGGCGGTCCAGCCGGCCTTCTTCAGCGCCGCGCGGCTGGCCGGGATCGGGCCCGACCCCATCACCGCCGGGTCGACGCCGGCCGTGGCCCAGGAGGCGATGCGGGCGAGCGGGGTGATGCCCCGACGCGCCGCTTCCTCCTCGGTCATCAGCACCAGCGCCGCGGCGCCGTCATTGAGGCCGGAGGCGTTGCCGGCGGTCACCGTGCCCTCCTTGTCGAAGGCCGGGCGCAGCTTGGCCAGCACCTCGATCGTGGTGTCCGGCTTCAGGTACTCGTCGGCATCGATCACGGTGTCGCCCTTGCGGCCCTTGACCGTGACCGGGGTGATCTCGTCCTTGAACCGGCCCTCGCGCTGCGCCGCCGCCGCCTTCTGCTGCGACGCCAGGGCGAAGCGGTCCTGCTCGTCGCGGGTGATCTGCCACTTCCGGGCCACGTTCTCCGCCGTGTTGCCCATGTGGTAGCCGTTGAAGGCGTCCCACAGCCCGTCGCGGATCATGGTGTCGACCATCTTGGCGTCGCCCATCTTGGTGCCGGCGCGCAGATGCAGCGCGTGCGGCGCCAGCGACATGCTCTCCTGCCCGCCGGCGACGACGATGCGGGCGTCGCCCAGCGCGATCGACTGGCTGCCGAGGGCGACGGTGCGCAGGCCGGAGCCGCAGACCTGGTTGATGCCGTAGGCCGTGGCCTCCTGCGGGACGCCGGCGGCGATCGCGGCCTGGCGGGCCGGGTTCTGGCCGGCGGCGGCGGTCAGCACCTGGCCCAGCACCACCTCGTCGACCTCGGTGGCCTCGACCTTGGCCCGGCCCAGCGCCGCGGTGATCGCGGCGGTGCCCAGCTCATGCGCCGGCACGGCGGCGAAGGCGCCGCTGAAGGCCCCGACCGGCGTGCGCGCGGCTGCGGCGATGACGACATTGGCCATAAGGCGTTTCCCTATGCTGTTCGGCGCGGCCGGGCCGCACCGGTCGAATTGCGCTAAGGTGACGATAGCCACTGCCCTTCCGCCTGTGCAACCGCGACGGGAGGGGCTGGCCAAAGGGGGGAGGGATCGATGCGCAAGTCGTTGTTGCGGGCCGTCGTGCTGGCCGCGCTGGTGGGAACGATGCCAGCGCTGGCGGCCGAGGATTGCGCGGTCATTGCCGCCCGCGCGGCCGCGGCCTGGCGGGCGAAGACGGTCGTGACCGGCCTCGCCGGCATCGACGGCGCCACCGCCGCCTGCGTCCAGAAGACGCTGGTCCGGGATCTCGCCCCGGATGCCGGTCCGCCGGTCGGCTACAAGGTCGGCCTGACCGGCAAGGCGATGCAGGAACGGCTGGGCGTCAGCCACCCGGTCTCGGGCGTGCTGCTGCAGCGGATGTTGCTCGAAATCGGGGCGCCGGTCCCGGCCGGCTTCGCCGCCAGGCCGCTGGTCGAGGCCGACCTGATCGCCGTGATCGGCGACGCCGGCGTCAACCAGGCGAAGACGCCGGCCGAGGTGCTGGCGCATCTTTCGGCCCTCCGACCCTTCATCGAACTGGCCGACCTCGCTTTGGCGCCGGACGAGAAGCCGACCGCGGCCTTGATCGCCGCGATCAATGTCGGCGCCCGCCTCGGCGTGCTGGGACAGCCGATCGCGGTCGAGCCCGGCTTCGCCGAGCGGCTGGCGACCATGCAGGTCTCGCTCACCGACGGCTCCGGCAAGGTGCTGGCCGAGGCGCCGGGCGCCGCCATCCTCGGACACCCGCTGAACGCGGTGATCTGGCTGGCCCAGGACCTCGCGGCGCGGGGCGAAGCGCTGCAGCCCGGCCAGCTGGTCAGCCTCGGCTCCTTCGGCCCGCCGGCGCAGCCGGTGCCCGGCGGGACCGTGACGGTGCGCTACGACGGGCTCTCGGCCGCGCCGGTGTCCCTGTCCGTCCGGTTCGAATAGCGCCTTCCAGCCATCCCGCCAGCGGCCGCCACACCTGCGCCTCGGCGCCGCCGGCCACCACCATGCCGATATGGCCGAGCGTCGGCTCGATCCGCTCGGCGCCCGGCATGCGCTCGGACAGGGCGCGGGCGCTGGCCGGCGGCACGATGCGGTCGCGGGCCGGGATCAGGTGCAGGCTGGGCCGGCGGATCGTTTCCGGCCGCACCGCAGCGCCGTCGATCCGCCAGGCGCCGCGGCCGGGCATGTTCTCGCCGTACCAGCCGGCCAGGCATTCCAGCGCCACCGGCCCCGGCAGCGGGATGCCGTCGTTCAGCCAGTCTTCCAGCGCCACGAAGCGCGCCGCCTCCGCCGAGCCGGGGTCCAGCCGGCCGAAGGCGCTGAACTTGCGCAGCGCGGTCAGCGGGTCGAGCGTGGTGAACAGCGCCTGGATGCCGTCGACCGGCAGCACGCCCAGCGAGGCGACGACGGGCAGGCTGGCCGCCGCCGCCATCCGGCCGATCTCGGCCTGGTGCGGGGCGTCGGCATGGAAATCCCAAGGGGCGGCCATGAGGGCGATGCCGGCGATGTCGTCCGGCCGCCGCGCCGCCAGCGCCGCCGCCAGCGTGCCGCCCATGCAGTAGCCCAGCAGCCCGATCGGTCCTTTCGCAGCCGCGAGAACGGCGTCCAGCGCCGGCTCCAGCCGCCGCAGGATCACATCGGTCAGGGTGACGTCGCGCTCGGCCGCGTCCGGCACGTCCCATTCCAGCAGCAGCGGCCGCACGCCCTGCGCCGACAGGAAGCGCAGCAGGCTTCGCTCCGCCGTCAGGTCCAGCACATAGGCGCGGTTGACCATCGACGGCACCACCAGCAGCGGCAGCCCGTCGGCGGGGCCGTAATCGCGCAGCTTGGCGGATCCGCCCCGCCATAGCACCGGCGGTACCGGCAGGTCGCGGCGATAGGGATGGCGGATGTAGCGCTCCAGCCCGGTCAGGAAGGCGCCGGCGCGCCGCGTCGCCTCCCGCGCCAGGGCCGCGCCGGCGGCGTCAGGGGGCAGGCTTGCGAGGCGTTCGGCGGCGCGGCGCAGCGGTTCCGGCCACAGCGGCTTCGAGCCGGGCGACGCGCTCCTCGAGAGCGGCAATGCGGCGATCCCGCTCGTCAGGCTCGCCGCCGCCGCGGCCAGATGTAGCGGCAGAGGCCGGGGGCCGAGGCGCAGCGTCATCGCCGGCCCTCCCGCCCAGGCCCGCCACGATCCGCGACACATGGCCGGGATCCAGCAGGGCGGCCCAGCCGCGCAGCGTCTCGGGATCGGTCAGGGTTGCGGTCCAATGCTCTTGCCAGAGATCGAGGAAGCGGCGGGCCAGGTCGTCCGGGGTGTCGCCGTCGCCGGGCGGCGGGTCATGGGGCGGTTTCGGCGCAGTCATCGGCGGCGATCATAGTCGGCCCCGCCGGGCCTGCCTATGCCCGGCGCGTGTTGCGATGCGAAAGGATCGTGACATGCCGCGCCGGTCGGACCAGTATAGGCCCCAATTCAGTGAAAGCGGCCGTGAGCCCGCGGCCGGAAGAAGCGATAGGGACACCCATGCCGACCAGTCAGGCCGCCCCTGGAACCGCCCCGTCGGCCGAGGAGCCGAAGAGCGCTCCCATCACCATCAAGAAGTACGCCAACCGCCGGCTCTACAACACCGCGACGTCGAGCTATGTGACGCTCGAGAACCTGGCCCAGATGGTCAAGGACGGCACGGAATTCGTGGTCTACGACGCCAAGACCGGCGAGGACATCACCCGCTCGGTGCTGACCCAGATCATCGTCGAGGAGGAAGGCAAGGGCCAGAACATGCTGCCGATCGGCTTCCTGCGGCAGCTGATCAGCCTGTACGGCGACAACCTGCAGTTCATGGTGCCGCGCTACCTCGAATCCTCGATGGAGGCCTTCGCCCGCAATCAGGACCAGATGCGCCAGTACTTCAAGGACGTCAGCGGGGTCTTCCCCTTCGGCGCCTTCGAGGAGATGGGCAAGCAGAACATGGCGCTGTTCGAGCGGGCGATGCAGATGTTCACCCCCTTCGCCGCCGGCAAGGGGGGCAAGCCGCCCGCCGCCAACCCGGCCGAGGCCGCGGCCGGACCAGCGCCGTCGGAGCAGGGATCGATCGACACGCTGCGCCAGAAGCTGGACGACCTGCAGCGCCAGATCGAGGAGATCACCAAGCCGAAGCGGTGACCTGACCGGACCGGCTTCAGCCGTAGGCGATCAGCCGGCCGAGCGCGCCGGCGAAGAACCACAGCACGATCGACCCCGCCGCCTGGATCCGCCCGAGCAGCGGCGGGGTATGGTCCCAGTCGGGCAGCGAGCGCTGCCACAGCCAGCGGAAGGCGATCGCATTGGCCAGCGCCGCCGCGATCACCAGGATCTTCAGCTGGAAGATGTCGGTCGCGGCCAGCGGCCCGGCATCGGCGGCGAACAGCATCGCGCCGGTCGCGGCCATCAGCACCAGGCCGGCCAGCGCGACCCGGGTCAGCAGGCGCGACACGATGCGGACCGGCAGGGCGCGGCCGAAGCCGACGAGGCGGAGGTCGAGCAGCCCGATGCCGCCGACCAGCAGCACCAGCCCGAGCAGATGCAGCAGGTTGGCGGCCGGGTAGAGCCACAGCGAATCGCGCATCAGCGCGCCGAAGGCGGAATGCTCGAGCAGCGCCGCGCCCTCGGCGAGAAGGCCGCTGCCCCTGGGGCCGTGCTCCATCGGCTCAGCGCAGCTCGACGGTGCGGCCGCCGATGGTGATCCGCTCGGCCCGCATCTCGTCCGCGACCACCCGGCTGGGATAGCCGACCACGGTCACGGGCGTGCCGACGGTCAGGTCCTCGCGCGGCAGGCCGCGCCGGTCCATGCGCGACGGCGGCGACAGCACCACCTGCCAGGTCTTGCCGTCCTGGGTCAGGGTGATCAGGCCGTGCGGGTTCTGGTAGCTCGCGGTCTCGATCGGGCCCGAGAGCGTGAGCGTGGTGTTGGCGTCGTAGGAGCTCCAGCCGTGATGGGCCAGGGCCGTGGCGGGCACCAGCGCCGCCAGCAGGACGATCGGCACGCTACGGGGCATCGGTCTTCTCCCGGCGCTGACGAACCTCCGTATCAGGTTGGGTGCCGGGCCCGCGATGCAATCACCCGGGCAGAAAAAAGCCCCGCCGAAGCGGGGCCGTGGAAGCGGGAAGAGACGATCCCGTCACTCCTCGTCGGTCGACACCAGCTGGATGTAGTTCTGCAGGCCCATCTGGCTGATCAGGTATTGCTGCGATTCGAGCCAGTCGATGTGCTCCTCGGTGTCGCCGAGGATCTTCAGCAGGATGTCCTTGGAGACGAAGTCGCGCACCGATTCGCAATGCGCCATCGCCTCCTTCACCGTCTTCTGGTTGAAGGTCTCGAGGCCGAGGTCGGATTCCAGCATCTCCGGCACGTTCTCGCCGATGCCGAGCTTGCCGAGATCCTGCAGGTTCGGCAGGCCCTCCAGCACCAGGATGCGCTCGATCAGCAGATCGGCGTGCTTCATCTCGCCGATCGATTCCTCATACACCTTCTTGGCCAGGCGCTTGATGTCCCAGTTCTTGAGCATCCGCGCATGCAGGAAATACTGGTTGATCGCGGTCAGCTCGTTCTTCAGCACCGCGTTCAGGTGGGTGATGACTTTCTTGTCGCCCTGCATCGTCGCCTCGGCCGGTGTTCGTCAATTCGCGGAGCGCACCTTAGAACGATTACAGGAATCCGTAAAGTTTTACTTCTGTGATTGAGAAACAGTCGCAGCTTTATTGCAAGTCATTCTTGATCTCCGCCGGCGAGGCGGCTCCGAGCGCCAGGAGAGCCAGGCTTTCCGCCATCAGCGGATAGGTCGCCGCATCCAGCCGCGGCACGGCAGGCGTCCGCGCCGTGTCGAGCCAGGGGTGCCAGGCGCCGAGGGACGGCAGGGCGAAAGGGATGTCCGCCGGCCCGGGGTTGAGCAGCAGCAGCAGCGGCGGCGTGCCCGGCTCGCTCAGCAGCACGCCGAGGGCGAAACCGGCCGGATCGTCCCAGTCGGCCGGGGCCATGGCCTCGCCGTCCGGCCGCAGCCAGGCGATGTCGGGCAGGCCGTCCTTGCCGTTCGGCGCGCCGTGCAGGAACTGCGGCTGGCGCAGGGCCGGATGCGCCCGGCGCAGCGCCACGACCCGGGCCGCGAAGTCGAGGAAGCCGGGGTCGGCGGCGTCCCAGTCCAGCCAGGTCAGTGTCCCGTCCTGGCAATAGGCGTTGTTGTTGCCCTGCTGGCTGTGGCCCAGCTCGTCGCCGCCCAGCAGCATCGGCACGCCCTGGCTGAACAGCAGCGTGGCCAGCAGGTTGCGCCGCCGGCGCAGCCGCCGCGCCAGGATCGCCGGGTCGTCGGTCGGCCCTTCGGCGCCGAGGTTGTCGGAATGGTTGTCGCCGGTGCCGTCGCGGTTGCCCTCGCCGTTGGCCTCGTTGTGCTTCCGCGCATAGGAGGCGAGGTCGGCCAGGGTGAAGCCGTCATGGGCGGTGACGAAGTTGACGCTGGCCCGGGCGCCGCGGCCGCCATGGTCGAACAGGTCGGCGGAGGCGGAGAGGCGCCTTGCCAGCTCCGGCCGCTGGCCCGGATCGCGGCGCCAGGTTCGGCGGACGCCGCCGCGGTACCGGTCGTTCCACCCCGACCAGCCCGCGGGGAACTCGCCGACGCGCCAGCCGCCCGGCCCGATGTCCCAGGGCTCGGCGATCAGCTTGCACGGCGCCAGCACCGGATCCTGCGCCACCGCCTGCAGGAAGGGAGCGGCGGGGGTGAATTCGCCGTCCACCCGGGCCAGGGTGGGGGCGAGGGCGAAGCGGGAGCCGCCGACATGCGCCGCCTCGACCCACCAGCGCAGGCTGTCCATCACCATCTGCAGCACCCGCGGATGGCCGAGGTCGAGGGCATTGCCGGTGCCGGTGGGGTTGAACGGCTCGCGCCGGTCATGCGGCGCGTGCTGGTAGTAGGACAGGTTGTCGATGCCGCGGAAGTTCAGGGTCGGGCCGAAGACGTCGCTCTCCGCCGTGTGATTGTACACGACGTCGAGGATCACCTCGATGCCGGCCCGGTGCAGCGCCTTGACCGCGTTGCGCAGCGCCTCCAGGGGCGGCAGGGCGCCGGCATAGGCGGGGTGGACGGCGAAGAAGGCGGCGGTGTTGTAGCCCCAGTAGTTCCTCAGGCCGCGTTCGACCAGCGCCCGCTCGTCCAGGAAGGCGTGCACCGGCATCAGCTCGACCGCGGTGACGCCCAGCCGGCGCAGATGGTCGACCATCACCGGATGGGCCAGCCCGCCCAGCGTGCCGCGCAGCGGTTCCGGCACGCCCGGATGGCGCATGGTCAGGCCGCGGACATGGGCCTCATAGATCACGGTGTCGGCCCAGGGCGTGCGCGGCGCCTCGTCGCCCTCCCAGTCATGGGCCGGGTCGACCACCACCGATTTCGGCACGAAGGGGGCGCTGTCGCGCGGGTCGAAGGACAGGTCGGCCGCCGGGTCGCCGCGGGTGTAGCCATGCACCGAATCATCCCAGCGGAAGCCGCCGGCCAGGCCGCGGGCATAGGGGTCCAGCAGCAGCTTGTTCGGGTTGAAGCGGTGGCCGTCCAGGGGCGCGTAGGGGCCGTGGACGCGGAAGCCGTAGACCGTGCCGGCCCCGGCGCCGGGCAGGAAGCCGTGCCAGACCTGGTCGGTGCGGGCCGGCAGGTCGCGGCGCGCGACCTCCTGTCGCCCCTCGGCGTCGAACAGGCACAGCTCGACCCGCTCGGCATGGGCGGAGAACAGGGCGAAGTTCACCCCGTCCTCCGTCAGCGTGGCGCCGAGCGGCCAGGGGCGGCCGGCCGGAATCCGATCGGGCAGCGGCATTGCGGGGTTCCTTCGATCCTGTCCCGCGGGCAGGATGGGGCGCGTGGGCGGCGGTCGTCCACCGGCCATCGTGCCGCCCCGACCGCCGACACGTTTTCACCAAGTTTCGCCGCTAGGCGTTGCCCAGCCGACCCGCCGAAAGGACCGACCGCGTGACGACCCTCGCCGATCCCGATCACAGCCCGGCCGCGCCGACCGATCCGCACCCGGTTCCTTCGCGCGATCCGGAAGGGCCGCGAATCGCCGTCATCGCCGCGATCATCGTCGCCTTCGTCGCCCTGGTCGCGGCGATCTATCTCGGCGTCGAAAGCCGCAGCGCCGGCCAGTCCCGCGACGGGCTGCAGGCACGGCTGGAGGCGGCGGAGCAGGAGCTGGCGGCGCTGAAGCGGGCCGGCGCCGACCGCGACGCGCTGAAGGCCGAATCGGAACAGCTGCAGGCTCTGCTGCAGCAGGGCCGGGCCGCCCTGGCCGAGGCCACCCAGCGCCGCGACCAGGCCGCGCAGGAGGCCGACGCGGCCGCGGCGCGGGTCCAGGCGACGCAGGACCAGGCGAAGGCAGCCGATTCGCAGCTCGCCGCGAAGCAGGGCGAGATCGCCGATGCCAGCGGCCGGCTGGAGCAGCTGCGCGCGCAGGAGGCGGCGCAGCGCGACAGCTACGGCAAGCTCAACGCCGACGCCGCGGCGGTGAACGGCCAGCTGGCGCAGGCGACCGAGCAGCTGGGCAAGACCCAGGGCGACCTCGCCGCGGCCCGCCAGCAGCTCGCCGACCTGCAGGCCCAGATCGCCCGTACGCAGGAGGAGCTGAAGCGCCAGGCCGAGGCGCAGAAGCCGTAGCGGCGGGGCGGCCTCACCGCCCATTCGACCGAGCATCGTAGGTTGGGTTCGCCTTGGCGAACCCAACGCGCGACCTGTGTCTGTTGGATTCGCGACCGCGAACCCAACCTACCTCGGATGGGACCGCCGCCTCACCCCGCCCATTCGAACAGCACGGTCGCCAGCGGCGGCAGGGTCAGCAGCATCGAGCAGGGGCGGCCGTGCCAGGGTGAGGCCTCGGCCTCGACCCCGCCGAAATTGCCCATGCCGGAGCCGCCGTAGATCTGGGCGTCGGTGTTCAGCCGCTCGACCCAGCGGCCGCCCTGGGGCACGCCGATGCGGTAGCCCTGGCGCGGCACCGGGGTGAAGTTCGACACCGCCAGCACCGGCCGGTCGCCCTCCTTGCCGCGGCGCAGCCAGACCAGGATAGAATCGGCGCTGTTGCTGGCGTCGACCCAGTCGAAGCCCTGCGGCTCGCAGTCATGCACATGCAGGGCCGGCAACTCGCGGTACAGGCGGTTCAGGTCGCCGATCAGCCGCTGCACCCCGGCATGGCGTTCGGCGTCCAGCAGGTGCCAGTCCAGGCTGCGGTCGTGGCTCCATTCGTTGCGCTGGGCGAACTCGCCGCCCATGAACAGCAGCTTCTTGCCCGGATGGGCCCACATGAAGCCGTAATAGGCGCGAAGGTTGGCGAATTGCTGCCAGTCGTCGCCCGGCATCTTGCCCAGGAGCGACCCCTTGCCGTGCACCACCTCGTCATGGCTCAGCGGCAGCACGAAGTTCTCGCTGAAGGCGTAGAGCAGGCCGAAGGTGAGGTCGGAATGGTGCCAGGGACGGTGCACCGGGTCCTTCTGCATGTAACGCAGGGTGTCGTTCATCCACCCCATGTTCCACTTGTAGCCGAAGCCCAGGCCCCCGAGATGGGCCGGGCGCGACACCGCCGGCCAGGCGGTCGATTCCTCGGCCACGGTGGTCACGCCCTCGTGCCGGCCGAACGCCTCGATGTTGGTCTGGCGCAGGAACTCCACCGCCTCCAGGTTCTCGCGGCCGCCGAAGCGGTTCTGCACCCATTCCCCGGCCTTGCGGCTGTAGTCGAGGTACAGCATCGAGGCCACGGCATCGACCCGCAGCCCGTCGACATGGAAACGGTCGAGCCAGTAAAGGGCGTTGCCGAGCAGGAAGTTGCGCACCTCGGCCCGGCCGTAATTGTAGATCAGCGTGCCCCAGTCCTGGTGCATGCCCTGGCGCGGGTCCGCGTGCTCGTAGAGCGCGGTGCCGTCGAACCAGGCCAGTCCGTGCTCGTCCTTGGGGAAATGCCCGGGCACCCAGTCCAGCAGCACGCCCAGCCCGGCGCGGTGGCAGCGGTCGACGAAGGCGGCGAAATCCTCCGGCGGGCCGAAGCGGCTGGTCGGGGCGTAGAGGCCGATCGGCTGGTAGCCCCAGGATCCGTCGAACGGATATTCGCTGACCGGCAGCAGCTCGATATGGGTGAAGCCGAGGCCGGCGGCGTAGGGGACCAGCTGGTCGCCCAGCTCGCGCCAGGACAGCGGCCGGCCGCCTTCCTCCGGCACGCGGCGCCACGAGCCGGGATGGACCTCGTAGATGCTGATCGGGGCGTCGCGCCGCTGCGCCGCCGCGCGCCCGGCCAGCCATTCGCCGTCGTCCCAGCCGTGCTCCGGCAAGCCGTGCACGATCGAGGCGGTCTTCGGCGGATGCTCGGCCCGGAAGGCGAAGGGATCGGTCTTCAGCGGCAGCAGCTCGCCGCCGCGGCCGCGGATCTCGAACTTATAGGCCGCGCCGGGCCCGACGCCCGGCAGGAAGATCTCCCACACGCCGATGCCGGGGTGCAGCCGCATCGGGTGCAGCCGCCCGTCCCAGCTGTTGAAGTCGCCGACCACGGCGACGCGGCGGGCGTTCGGCGCCCAGACGGCGAAGACGGTGCCGCCCACCCCCCCCAGCGTCCGCGGATGGGCGCCGAGCCGCCGGTAGAGCTCCAGATGGGTGCCCTCGCCGAGCAGATGCAGGTCGATCTCGCCGAAGCTGGAGGGGAAGCGGTAGGGGTCCTCGATCTCCCAACCCCCGCCGGCCGTGCCGTAGTCGATGCGCAGCCGGTAGCGCTGCGGGAAGGGGCGGTCGATCCGGCCGTCGAACACCCCGTCGGGATGCCGCCGGGCCAGCCGCGCCAGCACCGCGCCGCTGTCCGGGTCGATCGCCTCGACCGCCACGGCGTCCGGGCGGAAGCAGCGCAGCACCGTGCCGCTTCCGGCGGGATGGGGGCCGAGCACGCCGAACGGGTCGCGGTGGTCGGACGCGACCAGCGCCGCGATGTCGGCCGGCTCGGTCAGGCTGTCCCGGGCATCCGTCTCGGCCGTGGAGCGAGGGGGCACGGCATGGGTCATGAAGCCTCCATCCTCCCGTGATCTTGACCGGTTCCTGCCCGAAACAACAAGGGCGGATCCGGGATGGATCCGCCCTCGCGTCGTGCCGTGGTGGTTTCGGTCAGCCGCCGGAGCCGGGTGCGGCCGCTGGCGGCTGCGTACCCTCGGCCGGCGGCGTCGCCGGCGCGGCGGGCGCCGCCGGGGCGGTCTGGCCGGCGTCCGGCGCCGTGCCCTGCGGGGCCGCCTGGCCGTTCTCCTGCTTCTGCCGCTCCGCCTCGACCGCCGCCATCTGCGTCTGGATGAAGGTGGCCAGCTTGCCCGAGGCGTCGTCCGCCAGTGCCTTGTCGGTCTGCAGTGCCTGGTGGAAGAAGGCGCTGTAGTAGTTGTCGTCGAGGGTGAAGACCAGCGAGGCGGCGATCTTCTGCTGGTTCATCGTGCAGCTCAGCTCGGCCCGCTTGACGGCGTAGGGACCTTCGATCACGGCCGGCTGGTCGCTGCTCTGCCAGTCGGTGCCGCAGACCGACTTCATGATCTCCAGATAGCGCTTGGCGAACTGGTCGATCTCGACCGCGTCGCCGCGCGGCTCCTGGTGCAGGCCGCCGACGACCTTGCCGTCGGTGCCCACCTGCCAGGCCTGGTTGATCTGCAGCGGGTCGCGCGGCAGCTTGCGCGGATCGGCGATGCCGACATCCTTCAGCCCGGCGCCGACCAGGATGTCCTGCAGCGCGCCAACCGGCATGCCGAAGCCCTGCGCGCCGATCAGGGTGCGGGGGTCGGCCGGTGGATTGTTCGCCCGCGCCTGGGTCAGCAGCTTGCGCGCGGCGTCGATGCAGCTCTTCAGCGCGCCGAGGCCGGCTCCCGTGCCGGTGAGCGCGAAGGTGTACTCGCCCTTCGGGGTGGTCACGATCGCCTTGTTGCCCTTGGCCAGCGCCTGGAACAGGTCCCCACTCTGCGCCGCGGCCGGCAGGACGAAGGCCTCGGGGTTGACCGGCAGCGCCTCGAAGCTCTTGTCGAAGCTGCCGTCGACCCGGATGCGGCCCTGGCCCTTATCGCCTTCCTTCAGCCCCCAGTCCTTCCGGATCACGGCCACGTTGAAGGCGTAGTCCGGCGCCATCTGGAAGGACAGCAGCTGGTTGCCGTCATAGGGCTTCTGGATGCCGCAATAGGCGAACTGCCCGTTGCTCGGGTTGGGAACGGCGCCGCCCTTCCAGCCGCCCGCATCGATCTTGAATTCCTTCGGCAGCGGGACCTGCTGTCCCTGCGGCGCGGCCTGCGCCGGCTGGCCTTGCGCCGGCGCCGGCTGGGCGGCCGGGGCCGCGGGTGCCTCCGCCGGCTTGGCGGGCGGTGCCGGGGGCGCGGCCTGCTGCGCGATCGCCGGGGCGGCGAACAGAAGCGGGAGCAGCGCCACGCCGGCGCGGAGGATCGAAAGATTCATACCAGGACGCGTCCGTTCAGTTCTCCGGGCGGGACGTCTCGAGCCTTTCCCGCAGGGCGGGCCACACTCGTCCAAGGCGGCGCGGCTTGTCAATCCGCGAGAACGCAGCGCAGCGGCAGCGGCTACCAGCGCAGCCACAGGGCCAGGAACATGTAGGCGGCGAACAGCAGCAGCAGCACCCCGGCGACACGGTCGATCCACAGCAGCGTCCGCGGCGTCAGGCGGCCGCCGGTGGCGGAGACGACGAAGCTCAGCGTCGTGAACCAGGAGGCGGAGCCGAGCAGCACGCCGGCGACCAGGATCAGGCCGGAGGCGAAGGACAGCGTTTCCGCCAGCCCGACCGCGGTGAAGGCGGTGGCGAAGGTCAGGATCGTCATCGGGTTGCTGAGGGTCAGCAGGAAGGCGGTGACCACCGCGGTGATCTCGCTGCCCTCGGTCCGCCCGGTCTCGGGGTCGCGCTCGATATGGCCGGCATGCAGCAGGGTGCGCACGGCCAGCACGGCCAGCACGGTGCCGCCGATCAGGTGCAGCGCGTCCTTCAGCGTGATCAGCCAGGCGCTCAGCGCCACCATGCCGAAGGCGGCGATCAGGCCGAACAGCCCGTCCGCGAAGGCGGCGCCGATGCCGGTCAGGATGCCGAAGCGGGGGCCGTGGATCAGCGTCCTGCGGATGCAGAGGACGCCGATCGGGCCGACCGGCGCGGCAATGGCGATACCGAGCGCGACGCCTTTGGCGAACAGGAAGGGATCGGTCATCACGTGTTGGGTGCCGCCGGCCTCGTGTCAGAAACAGAACGATCGCGAATGGTGGTTCGCCGGCCCTTCGATTAAACCAATGCGGGATTGAAACCAACGGGGGCGATTCGGATGGATGCGAAACTCCGCCTCGATGCCATCGGTCGCACCCTGGTGCTGGCGCTGCAGGAGAATGCCCGCGCCAGCTATGCCGAGCTCGGCCGGCTGGTCGGCCTGTCGCCGCCGGCGGTGGCCGAACGGGTGAAGCGGCTGGAGGACCAGGGCGTGATCAAGGGCTTCCGGGCCGAGATCGACCGCGCCCGGCTCGGCTACGGCCTGTCCGCCTTCGTCCGCCTGCGCTGCCGGGCCGAGACGTTCCCGGCGGTCGAGGCCTTCGCCCGCACCGTGCCCGAGGTGGTGGAGTGTCACGAGGTCGCGGGCGAGGACGCCTATGTGTTCAAGGTCGTCGCCCGATCGATCCAGCATCTCGACGAGATCCTGCTGCGCCTGGCCGCCTTCGGCGCCACCACCTCCTCCCTGATCCTGTCGTCGCCGGTCGCCGGCCGCGTGCTGCCGCCGGCGGGGGAATAGGCGGAAGCGGGGCGCCCCACCGCTTTCCTGTTGCGGCGCGGCACGGCTGGGACGCAATCTTGCGCCCATGGCCCGACCGCCTCCGAAGGGACGATGTTCGACAAGATCCTGATCGCCAATCGCGGCGAGATCGCCTGCCGCGTCATCCGCACCGCGCGGCGCATGGGCATCAAGACCGTGGCCGTCTATTCCGAGGCCGACGCCGACGCGGTGCATGTCCGCATGGCCGATGAGGCCGTGCCGATCGGCCCGGCGCCCTCGGCCCAGTCCTATCTGGTGATCGACCGCATCGTCGAGGCGTGCCGCGCCACCGGCGCCCAGGCGGTGCATCCCGGCTACGGCTTCCTGTCCGAGAACCCGCGCTTCTGCGCGGCGCTGGAGGCCGCGGGCATCGCCTTCATCGGTCCGGGCGTCCACGCCATCGAGGCGATGGGCGACAAGATCGAATCGAAGAAGCTGGCCCAGGCCGCAGGCGTCTCGACCGTGCCCGGCCACCTGGCGCCGATCGCCGACGAGGAGGAAGCGGTCGAAGTCTGCCGCCGCATCGGCTACCCGGTGATGCTGAAGGCCTCGGCCGGCGGCGGCGGCAAGGGCATGCGCGTCGCCGGCAACGACGACGAGGCGCGCGAGGGCTTCCGCTCCGCCCGCAACGAGGCGCGCTCCGCCTTCGGCGACGACCGGGTCTTCGCTGAGAAATTCATCGAGGAGCCGCGGCACATCGAGATCCAGGTGCTGGCCGACGCCCACGGCAACACCGTCTATCTCGGCGAGCGCGAATGCTCGATCCAGCGCCGCCACCAGAAGGTGATCGAGGAGGCGCCGTCGCCCTTCCTCGACGAGGCGACCCGGCGGGCGATGGGGGCCGAGGCCTGCGCTCTGGCCCGGGCCGTCGGCTACCGCTCGGCCGGCACGGTCGAGTTCATCGTCGGCGCCGACCGGTCCTTCTATTTCCTGGAGATGAACACGAGGCTGCAGGTCGAGCATCCGGTGACCGAGGCGGTGACCGGATTCGACCTGGTCGAGCTGATGATCCGCATCGCCGCGGGCGAGGGGCTGCCGTTCCGGCAGGAGGATGTGCGGCTGGACGGCTGGGCGATCGAGGCCCGGGTCTATGCCGAGGACCCGCTGCGCGGCTTCCTGCCCTCGATCGGCCGGCTGACCCGCTACCGCGCGCCGGAGGAAGGGCCGCAGGTCCGCGTCGACACCGGCGTCGACGAGGGCGGCGAGATCTCGATGCATTACGACCCGATGATCGCCAAGCTGATCGGCATCGGGGCGAACCGGACCGGGGCCATCGCCTCGATCCGCAGCGCGCTGGACGGCTTCGTGATCCGCGGCGTCAACCACAACATCCCGTTCCTGGCGGCGCTGATGCACCACCCGCGCTTCGTCGAGGGGCGGCTGACCACCCGCTTCATCGCCGAGGAATTCCCGGACGGCTTCCATGGCACCGCCCCGTCGGGGGAGGCCGCCGACCGGGTCGCCGCGCTCGGCGCCGCCATGCTGCACCGCCAGGCGCTGCGCGGCGCGGCCCACGGCGCGCGCGACTGGGTGCTGCGCGCCGGCCGGCAGAACCGGCCGGTGACGGTGGCGGAGGATGCCGGCGGCTGGCGGGTGACGCTGGACGGCCGGTCCTTCGCCGTCCAGGGCCATTGGCGGCCGGGCGCGCTGCTGTTCGACGGCACGGTGGACGGCGCGCGGATGGTGGCGCAGGTCGACCGCCGCCCGGTGGGGCTGCGCCTGACCCATGCCGGCGGTGAGGCCGACCTGGTGCTGCTGACGCCGCGCGCCGCGGCGCTGGCCGAGCTGATGCCGGTCAAGGCGCCGCCCGACATGTCCCGTTTCCTGCTGTCGCCGATGCCCGGGCTCCTGGTCTCGGTCGCGGTCGCCGCGGGCGACCCGGTGCGCGCCGGGCAGGAGCTGGCGGTGGTCGAGGCGATGAAGATGGAGAACATCCTGCGGGCCGAGCGCGACGGCGTGGTCGGGGCCCTGCATGCCAAGCCGGGCGACAGCTTGGCGGTCGACCAGAAGATCCTGGAATTCGCAGCGGCCTGAGGGCCGGGAGAACGCCATGAACCGAGTCCTCCGTATCGTCCTGCCGGTGCTGCTCCTGGCGGGCTGCGGCGACGGCTTCACCCCGCCGGAGAATCCGGGGCCGCCGCCGCCGATCGCCCAGATTCGCGACGACGACCTGCATCCGCCGCCCGGCCCGACCGATCCCTTCATGATCCGGGTCGACGACCGGGCGCTGGGCGCCTGGGCCGACTACTGCACCCGGATCAAGGACCTGGCCGGCCCGAACCGCCCGCCCAGCGCGGAGAAGACGCGGATCGAGGGCGACCTGAAGAAGTGCGAGGAGATCTTCGCCCAGTGAAAGCCGCCGGCGACGAGAGCGAGGTTCGCACCCGCTGGTTCGCCGACGTCATGGCCGGCCGCGGGGCCGGGGAACGGCGGGATCCTGCCGTTGCGGTGGGTGACCACACCCAGGCGCTGCTGGTCGAGCTCGAGACCGTGTTCGGCGCTGGCGCCTGGGTCGCGACCGTGATCCTCGCCGTCGCCGTGATCGAGGCGCATCTGCGCGAGCAGGCGATGGCATCCGGCCGCGCCGTCGACCCTTATCTCAACGCCGGGACGCTGTTCGCCGAGGCCGGGCTGGACGAACGCTTCGACCTGCTGCGCCGGGCCCGCAACCGGGCGCTGCACGTCTCCGACCCGCCGACGCTGACGGTCGACATGCACTGGTTCGAGGCCGAGCGGCTGGAAACCGAGGCGCGCTATGCCGTCCGCCTCGTCGCCGCCGCTCTCTACGGCGGCGATCTGCCGGAGGAACCGGAGGAGGAGGAATGAGCGGGGATCGCAAGACGCTGTCGCTGCGCATCACCGGCCGGGTCCAGGGCGTCGGCTACCGCGCCTGGCTGGCCGGCCAGGCCGCTTCGGCCGGGTTGGACGGCTGGGTGCGCAACCGCCGCGACGGCTCGGTCGAGGCGCTGCTGTCCGGCCCGGCCGACGCGGTCGACCGGGTGGTGGCCGCCTGCCGCCGCGGGCCGAGCGTGGCGCTGGTCGACCGGGTGCAGGCGGAGGAGGCCGAGCCGCCGGACCATCCCGGCTTCGCCCAGTGGCCGACGCTGTGACCGGAGAGCCCGCCCCGCGGCTCGGCGTCGGCGCCTTCATCCGCGACGATGCCGGCCGGCTGCTGCTGGTGCAGCGGCGGCGGGAGCCTGAGGCCGGGCATTGGGGCCTGCCCGGCGGCAAGGTTGATTTCGGCGAGACCGTCGAGGCCGCGGTGGTGCGCGAGATCGAGGAGGAACTCGGCGTCGCGCTGCGGCTCGACGGTCTGCTCTGCCTGGTCGACCAGATCGACCGCGCCGCCGGCAGCCACTGGGTGGCGCCGGTGTACCGCGCCGCCATCGCCGCCGGCGAGCCGGTCAACCGCGAGCCGGCGGCGCTGGCCGCGATCGGCTGGTTCGCCCTCGACGCCCTGCCGAAGCCGCTGACCCTGGCCACCCGGGTGGCGGTGGAGGCGGCGAGGTCGGCCTAGACCTCGCCGATACGGTTCAGAACACGACACGCTGCGGGAATCGGGCCATCACCCCGTCGAGGTGCTCCCTGGCGCAGCGCCGGATGTCGTCCGGGTCGCTCACCGTCCGGTCGGCCCGTCTGAACGACAGGTCGCCCTTCGCGACACAGTCGACGAGCCGATCGACCAGCTCCTCTTCCCCCTGCGTCCCGTCGAGATGCGCGATCAGGCAGCGTTCCACCACGTCAAGGACGACCGACTCGTGCCAGGCGTTGGTGATCCGGGCCGTGCCTGCCTCCGTCGTGCAGGCCGCATAGCGCCGCCAAGCTTCTGGCACCGCGGCCGTGGACCCGGGCTTCGCCACCGGGCTCAGCCGGATCTTCCCGCGATCGAGCATTACCAGCAATTCGATGAGATCGGTCACCTCGGCTTCCGCTTCGGCCGGCATCTCGCCCGGGAGGGCGGCCTCGACCGCTGCCATCAGCGACCGGAAATCCAGCGTCCCCGGCCAGGCCGCGGTCAGCGCCGCAGCCGCGGCCTTGACCGATCGCCGCGGCAGTATCACGGGACGGAGGCTCGGCGGGCCGTAGGGCCGCGGCGCATCGTCCAGCAAGGCCTCTCCCTGGGGCGGAAGGAAGGCGGCGACATGGAGCGCCCGCAGCCGCTCGCCGTCGAGCCGGTAGCGGATATCCCCGGCCCGATCGGCATGGACCAGGAGGGTCTGGCGGAACGTCCGGTTGCTGACGAAATCGAGATACTGCTCGAGCCGGACTTGGCTGTCGCCGCATTCCCGCAGCAGCGGACCGGCGACGGATTCGCCGAAATTGGCGGCGAACATCGACGCAGGCACCGCATCGCCGAGATAGGCCAGCCCGGTCTTCTCCGCCGCCGCGACGAAATCCCCGAAATAGCAGGGCGCGTTGTAGAGCTCGAGGAACTCGTGCTGGAGGTAGGATTCGTGGAACGATTTCAGGGCGCCGCTCTGCTCGGCCACGATGCGGCCCATCAGGCTGTCGGGGGCGGTGACGCCGGAGAGGAAATCGATCATCCCCCGGGCGTAGGCCAGCGGCTGTTCCTTCGATCCCGCATGGCGGCCGCGCAGGATCATGGCGTCGCGGACGACCTCCTTCGCCTTCCAGCCGGGATAGCAGTTGTAGCTGACGAAGGCGACGCCGTCGGGGGCGAGGTTCTCGCGGCAGACGCGAAGGATCGCCTCCCGCACCTCCGGCGGCACCCAGCTGTAGACGCCGTGGCAGATGATGTAGTCGAAGACCCCGAGCGCCGGGGCGATCTCGCTCAGATCGCCCTGGTGCAGCTCGATGTTGGTCAGCCCGAGTGCGGCGATGGCTCTCCGTCCCGCGTCGATCTGGACCGGCGACAGGTCGATGCCGACCACGCGGCTCTCCGGATAGCGCAGCGCGAGCGGCAGGATGTTGCCGCCGGACGCGCAGCCCAGCTCCAGCACCCGGCTGGTCGCGACCTTCGGGGCCGACAGGCCGAAGAGATGCGCGACCGTCTCGAGGTGGTCGGGGGACGTGGTCGGGAAGGAATGGGACTCGTACGGGACCGTGTCGTAGGCGTCCCTGATCTGATCGATGATGTCGGACATGCGCACTCCGTCGGCTCGAAATCGCCGGCGGGTTTCCCCGCCCGGCAGGTTCAGGCTGGCAGCCGTTCGGTGGCCCGTCCGAAAGGATGGTCGCCCCTCAAATGACCCTATCCTAACAGCAGGGCGGAGATCCTTCCTAGCCGGCACATGCGGTGGGCGACGGCAGCGTTCGGGGACGTCTCTCCCGCCGAATCAGGCCGCGGCCGCCGCGCGCTCCAGGAACTCGTCCGGGCCGTCGACCTCGACCAGCCGGCGGTTGCGGATCTCCAGATAGCGAGTGCCGATGCCGCGCAGCATGCGCCGGTCGTGGGTGACGAAGACGCAGGTCGTGTCGTCGCGCGACAGCAGGTCCTCCAGCCGCTCCCGCCCGGCGATGTCCAGGTGGTTGGTCGGCTCGTCCAGCAGGTAGATGTTGGGCTGGCGCAGCCGCAGCAGCAGGAAGGTGACGCGCAGCTGCTCGCCGTAGCTGAGATGGGCGATCGGCGTCGCCTGCTTCTCGATCGGGATGCCGATGTTGTGCAGCTCGCGCACCAGCTCGGCGTCGCGCAGGGTCGAGGCCGCCTGCAACGCCCGGTTCACCGGCATCTGCCGCGGCAGGTCGGCCAAGTGCTGGTCGAGATAGCCGGGCCGCAGCTGCGGGTTGGCGGTGATCGGCTGGCCGATCGGCGCGTCGCCCGCCGCCGCCAGCGTGATCGCCGCCATCAGGTCGCGGATCAGATGCGACTTGCCGGTGCCGTTCAGGCCCAGGAGGGCGATGCGGTCGCCGCGGCGGATGAACTCCTGCTCGATGCGCAGCAGCTCGCGCCCGGTCTCGGTGCGCACGACGTGGTCCTTCAGCCGCACCAGCGTCTCGCGCTGCACCGCGCCGGTGTCGAGGTTGATGTCTCGCCGCGCCTCGCGATGGGCCACCGTGGCGCGCGCCCGCTGCTGCTCGGCCCGGGCCGCCACCGCCTTGGCGCGCCGGGCCATATCGGGATTATGCCCCTTCAGGTTGGACCAGATCGCCAGCCGTTTGGCCGCGCGCTCCAGCCGCTCGACTTCCTTCTCGTCGCGCTCGGCCTGCTGCAGCGCCGCCAGGTCCTCGCGGATCAGCTCCTGCCGCGCCTGGGAGAAGGAGGTGCCGTAGACCCGCACCCGGTCGCCGCGCAGGATGATGGTGCGGTCGGTCACCCGGTCCAGGAACTCGCGGTCGTGCGACACCAGGATGAAGGGCAGGCGCAGATGCTCGGTCAGCCACCGCTCCAGCCGCATCACCTTGCCGACGTCGAGATGGTTGGTCGGCTCGTCCAGGATCAGCAGGTCGGGGTCGGCCAGCGTCGCCCGCGCCACCAGCAGCAGCCGCTGCCAGCCGCCGGACAGCTCTGCCACGGTCTGGGCGTGCCACAGCTCGGGGGCGAGGCCCAGCTCGTCCAGCACCACGTCGGCGCGCCAGGCCTGGTCGTCGCGCGTGGCTTCGGGCAGGGCCCGCACCATCGCCTCATGCAGCGTCAGCGGCAGGATGTCGGCCGGCACCGCCTGCGGCACATGGCCGATCAGCAGGCCACGCCGGCGCACGATGCGGCCGCGGTCCAGCTCGATCTCGCCCAGCAGCGCCTGGATCAGCGTCGACTTGCCGCTGCCGTTGTCGCCGACCAGGCCGATCCGGTCGTCGGGATGGACGGCGAAGCTGGCGTCCTGGAACAGCGCCCGGCCGCCGATCCTGAGGGTGATGGCTTCGGCCTGGAGGAGCATGATGGGACTCGGATTCGGCGATCGGACCGGGGAGGGTACCAGATGCCCGATCGGAACAAGACGAAAGATCGTGACTCGCAGGATGCGGCCGACGAGGCCAAGCGCCGGGACGAAGCGGCCCGCTGGAAGGAGGAGAACGCCGAGGCGATCAAGGCTTACAACGAATGGGTTGAGCGGGACGGCCTTCCCTTCGCGAGGTTTCGGCAGTTCTGATGCGATCCATCGCGGGCGGAAGCGTTGAGCTTGCAATGCGCATCTTGAATGCGCATATTGTGTCTATGGCAATGATCGATGAAGGGCGCACTCCGCGCCGGGCAACCAATCTCACCCTCTCGGCGGAGGCGACCCGCCGGGCGAAGGAATACGGCCTGAACATCTCCAGGATTGCCGAGGACGCCATCATCGAGGCGGTGCGCCGCCACGAGGGCGAGCTCTGGAAGCAGCGAAACGCCGAGGCGATCAAGAGCCACAACGAATGGGTCGAGCAACACGGGCTGACCCTGGAATCGCTGCGACTCTTCTGATGCGGTTCGACGTGCACCGGGTGAGCAGGCTCGGCGGCACCTTGGTGCTGAATGTGCAATCGGAATTCCACGACCATCTGGCCACACGGGTCGTGGTGCCGTTGATCCCGCTATCTGCCTATCCGGGCGGGCAGCAGGAGCGGCTGGAGCCGATCTTCTCGATCGATGGCCGACGATACTTTCTGCAGACGACCCATATGGCGGCGGTTCAAGCTTCCGAACTTGGTGACCGCATCGCCTCACTGGCCGATCAGCACTCGATCATCGTCGACGCCCTGGATTTCCTGTTCCAAGGCTTCTGAGGCTTACCCCTCGAACACCTCGTCCCAGGCCTCGCGCAGGGCCAGGTCGACATCCGCCATGGTCACCGGCAGGCCGAGATCGACCAGCGAGGTGACGCCGTATTGCGCCAGGCCGCAGGGCACGATGCCGGCGAAATGCGACAGGTCGGGGTCGACGTTCAGCGCCACGCCGTGGAAGGTCACCCATTGCCGCACCCGCACCCCGATCGCGGCGATCTTCTTCTCGAACCCGTCGCGCTCGACCCAGATGCCGACCCGGCCCTCGCGCCGCTCGCCCTTCACCTGGAACCGCGCCAGGGTGCGGATCAGCCACTCCTCCAGGGAATGGACATAGGCGCGGACGTCCGGGTTGCGCCGCTTCAGGTCGACCATGACGTAGCCGACCCGCTGCCCCGGCCCGTGATAGGTGTACTGGCCGCCGCGGCCGGTGCGGTAGACCGGGAAGCGGTCGGGCGCCAGCAGGTCGCCGTCCTGGGCGCTGGTGCCGGCGGTGTAGAGCGGCGGGTGCTCCAGCAGCCACACCAGCTCCGGCGCGGTGCCGGCGCGAATCGCCGCGACCCGGGCCTCCATCGCCGCCAGCGCCTCGGGATAGGGCACGGCGCCGTCGTCGATGCGCCAGTCGGGCACGGGCCGCGCCAAGGCGCCCGGCACGGCGGTTTCGGCGACGGCGGGGGACGGAATCGCGATCATCTCATCGGGCTGCTTGATCGGGCGCATGCGATCTGCTAATCCCCCCGCACCTCGGAAGGCAAGGCCCCTCGTGGGCACGCCTGCCGTGCGGTCGTGGCGGAATTGGTAGACGCGCAGCGTTGAGGTCGCTGTGGGCTAACCCCCGTGGAAGTTCGAGTCTTCTCGACCGCACCATTCTTCGCAAGGCCCGCCCTCACCGGCGGGCCTTTCGCGTTTCGGGAGGCAGCCTCCCGCGCCGGCCCTTCCGCCCGGGCGGAACGCTGCCTATAACGGCTCGACCCGTAACGCTGTCCGGATCCCCTGATGTCCAGCGATCTGCGCGAAGCTGCCCTCGACTACCACCGCCTGCCGACCCCCGGAAAGATCGCGGTGGCCCCGACCAAGCCGCTGGCCACGCAGCGCGACCTGGCCCTGGCCTATTCCCCCGGCGTCGCCGCGGCCTGCGAGGCGATCGTCGCCGACCCGCAGGAAGCCTCCCGCGTCACCAGCCGGGCCAACCTCGTCGCCGTGATCTCGAACGGCACCGCCGTGCTCGGCCTCGGCAACATCGGCCCGCTGGCGTCCAAGCCGGTGATGGAAGGCAAGGGCGTCCTGTTCAAGAAGTTTGCCGGCATCGACGTCTTCGACATCGAGGTCAACGAGACCGACCCGGACAAGCTGGTCGACATCATCGTGGCGCTGGAGCCGACCTTCGGCGGCGTCAACCTCGAGGACATCAAGGCGCCGGAGTGCTTCGAGGTCGAATCCAAGGCCCGGGCGCGGATGAAGATCCCGGTCTTCCATGACGACCAGCACGGCACGGCCATCATCGTCGCCGCCGCCATCACCAACGGACTGCGCGTCGTCGGCAAGGACCTGAAATCGGTCAAGCTGGTCACCTCCGGCGCCGGCGCCGCGGCGCTGGCCTGCCTCGACCTGCTGGTCGATATGGGCCTGCCGATCGAGAACATCTGGGTCACCGACATCGCCGGCGTGGTCTGGGACGGCCGCAACGAGCTGATGGACCCGCGCAAGCAGCGCTACGCCCGGAAGACCGAGGCGCGGACCCTGGCCGAGGTGATCGGCGGCGCCGACATCTTCCTCGGCCTCTCCGCGCCGCGGGTGCTGACCGGCGAGATGGTGCAGCGCATGGCCGACCGGCCGATCATCATGGCGCTGGCCAACCCGACGCCGGAGATCATGCCGGAGGAGGTCAAGGCCATCCGCCCCGACGCGGTGATGGCGACCGGCCGGTCGGACTATCCGAACCAGGTCAACAACGTCCTCTGCTTCCCCTTCATCTTCCGCGGCGCGCTCGACGTCGGCGCCACCGCGATCAACGAGGCGATGAAGATCGCCGCGGTGCAGGCCATCGCCGACCTGGCGATGCAGGAGGGGTCGGACATCGTCGCCACCGCCTATGGCGACCAGCAGCTCAGCTTCGGCCCGGACTACCTGATCCCGAAGCCCTTCGACCCGCGGCTGATCATCAAGATCGCGCCGGCGGTGGCGAAGGCGGCGATGGAGTCCGGCGTCGCCACCCGGCCGATCGAGGATTTCGACGCCTATGTCGGCAAGCTGGAGGAGTTCGTCTTCCGCTCCGGCCTGGTGATGCGGCCGGTGTTCAACCTGGCGAAGGCGGAGCCGAAGCGCGTCGTCTACGCCGAGGGCGAGGACGAGCGGGTGCTGCGCGCGGTCCAGGTCGTGCTCGACGACCAGCTGGCCAGGCCGATCCTGATCGGCCGCCGCGGCGTGGTCGAGCGCCGGATCGAGAAGCTGGGCCTGCGCCTCAAGCTCGACCGCGACGTCGAACTGGTCGATCCCGAGGACGATCCCCGCTACACAGAATACTGGCGCCTGTACCACCAGCTGCTGGCCCGGCGCGGCGTCTCGCCCGACGTCGCCCGCACGGTGGTGCGCACCAACTCGACCGTGATCGCGGCGCTGATGGTGCAGAAGCAGGAGGCCGACGCCATGGTCTGCGGCAGCTACGGCCCGTACCGGCCGCATCTGCGCGACGTGCTCAGCGTCATCGGCCTGGCGCCGGGGGTCACCACCCCGGCGGCGCTC
Organism: Inquilinus sp. Marseille-Q2685; assembly: GCF_916619195.1. Lineage (NCBI taxonomy): Bacteria > Pseudomonadati > Pseudomonadota > Alphaproteobacteria > Rhodospirillales > Rhodospirillaceae > Inquilinus > Inquilinus sp. Marseille-Q2685. Next base: position 1,229,313 of record NZ_CAKAKL010000001.1, on the reverse strand, counting down.
AGCGCGCTGGTGCTGCCGCGCGGCACCTTCTTCCTGGCCGACACCTACATCACCCCGGACCCGACGCCGGAGCAGATCGCCGAGACCACGCTGCTGGCGGCGGAGGAGATCAAGCGCCTCGGCATCGTGCCGAAGGTGGCGCTGCTGTCGCATTCCAACTTCGGCACCATGGACGGGCCGTCGCCGGTGAAGATGCGGCACGCCCTGTCACTGATCCGCGAGCAGGCGCCGGACCTCGAGGTCGAGGGCGAGATGCATGCCGATGCCGCGCTGTCGGAGGAGATCCGCCAGCGGATCTTCCCGGACAGCAAGCTGACCGGCAGCGCCAACCTCCTGGTGCTGCCCTCGCTCGACGCCGCCAACATCGCCTTCAACATGCTGAAGGTGCTGGGTGAGGCGATCTCGATCGGCCCGATGCTGCTCGGCGTCGCCCGGCCGGCCCATATCGTCACCCCGTCGGTGACCGTGCGCGGCCTGGTCAACGTCACCGCGATCGCCACGGTCGACGCCCAGCTGGCGGGGGCGGTCTGCCCGATCGACGCCCATGCCCGGCAGGCGTCGCATCTGGCGCTCGAAGCCCTGTCGGTGTGAGGTGACGGCGGCGCCCGAAGGCGACAAGGCGCCGGCCGAGGCCCAGGAATACGGCCTGCCGCCCGGCTTCGTGCAGGAGATCGAGGAGGCGCTGGACGACCATCGTCTGGCCGAGGTGGAGGAGCGGCTGGCGCCGCTCCACTCCGCCGACCTGGCGGCGCTGCTCGAGGCGCTGCACCCGGACGACCGCCGCGTCGTCGTCGGGCTGATCCGGGTGCAGCTGACCACCGACGCCGAGGCGCTGGCCTGGCTGAACGAGGACGTCCGGCAGGAGGTGCTCGACCTGCTCGGGCCGCAGGATGTCGCGGCGGCGCTGCAGGAGCTCGATTCCGACGACGCCCTGGCCCTGATCGAGACCCTCGACGAGGGCGGGCGCGACGCGGTCCTGGCCAACATCCCGGCCGAGGAGCGGCGGCTCCTGCTCGAAGGGCTCGACTTCCCGGAATACTCCGCCGGCCGGCTGATGCAGCGCGAGCTGGTGGCGGTGCCGGACTACTGGACCGTCGGCAAGACCATCGACTGGCTGCGCACCGCCGAGGACCTGCCGGACGAGTTCTACAGCCTGTTCCTGGTCGACGCGCACGGCCTGCCGACCGGCCAGCTGCCGCTGTCGCGCTTCCTGCGCGGCCGCCGTCCGGCCAAGCTGGCGGAGCTGGGGCTGGAGGACATCCATCCGATCCCGGCGGAGATGGACCAGGAGGAGGTGGCCCTCCTGTTCCGGCGCTACGGCATGGTCTCGGCGCCGGTGGTCGACCGCAACGGCAAGCTGCTCGGCGTCATCACCCTCGACGACGTGGTCGACGTCATCGACGAGGAGGCGGAGGAGGACATCTTCCGCCTCGGCGGCATCGGCGAGCAGAGCGATCTCTACCGCGACGTCGCCGCCACCACCCGCTCGCGCTTCTCCTGGCTGTTCGTCAACCTGCTGACTGCGGTCCTGGCCTCGTCGGTGATCGGCCTGTTTGAGGACACGATCAGCAAGGTGGTGGCGCTGGCCGTGCTGATGCCGATCGTCGCCTCGATGGGCGGCAATGCCGGCACCCAGACCCTGACCGTCGCGGTGCGCGCCCTGGCGATGCGCGAGCTGACCGACAGCAACGCCGTCCGCATCCTGTGGAAGGAGGTGCTGGTCGGCACCATCAACGGCCTGCTGTTCGCGGCCATCGCCGGCGGGGTGGTGTGGCTGTGGTTCGCGGACCCGCGGCTGGCGGTGGTGATCGGCGCGGCCATGATCATCAACCTGCTGGCCGCCGCCTTCTCGGGCACGGTGATCCCCTTGGCGCTGCAGCGCTTCGGGGTCGACCCGGCAGTGTCCAGCGGCGTGTTCCTGACCACCGTCACCGACGTGGTCGGATTCTTCGCCTTCCTCGGCCTGGCCGCCCTGATCCTGCTCTGACCGCCGCAAGCCTGCGGCCTGATCATCTCTCAGCTGTCATGCCCGGGCTTGACCCGGGCATCCAGGTGGCGTCGACAACCTCTGGATTGCCGGGCCTGACCCGGCAACGACAGAACAGAAATCCTCGACTCTCAGGCGGTGCCGGAGCTCTTGGCCTCGGCGGCGGCGGTGATCACGTTGCGGGCGATGTTGATCGCCGGGATCTTCAGGTTCTGGCCGCCGGGCACGCCGCGGGTCAGCCGCTCGACCACCGCCTCGACCTTCTCGACGGGGATCGACTCGACGCCCGGCAGCAGCGCCACCACGGCCGCCAGCCCGACCACCTGGCCGAAGCGCAGGTCGCTCGCCACCGCCAGCTTCTTCAGCGCCTCGCGCAGATCGGCTTCGCTGATGCCTGTGGATTCTACGCTCAATATGCCCTCCCTCACCGGTTCGGGGGCCACTGCTCAATTGCAGTGAATATCCCGTCATGAATACCCTGGGTTGTACGAGGCGATCCCGGCCGCTGTCCAGCCGTTCTCACGGAGTCTCGCGAGTCTACCCCTTCGGCGGCGGCAATGCGACCGCCGCTCACGGCTCCGTTCCGGTCCGTCGCCGCCTGTCCGGCGTGCCGGCCTGATGGCGGTCCTGTCCAAGGCCCGCAGTCGTCGCGGCCGGACCGGCCGGTCGCCGTTCTCCTGTCTTCACCCGTCAAGCAAGGCCGGGGGCGCGCAGCCTATTCACGCGCGGCCGCCAAGCAATCGGTGGTTCAATCCTTGCGCGAATGCCTGCCGATCCGGTCCTCGGCCTGCCGGTCCGGCCGCCGAAGGCGGGAGCCGCCGCGCCCGGATCATGTGATTCGGACGGTGCCGCGGCCCGGCGCCACCGGCTCGGCCTATCCTGTTGAGGCAGGAGGCATATTTCGCGTACCAAACGAACATATCGAAGTTTTTGATGAAAATTAAATTTCCGCATTCTAGTAATGAAATATCATTATTGGTGAAATTATAAAACCTTATAAGCTGAATGAACTTATATAGGGCAAAATTCATCCGTCTATTTCGTCATTGAAAAGTAAAAAACGGGAATTTCCATGGACAGATCTATCGTTTTTTGCCTGAATGCCGGCTGCTTCGCCCGGTGGGCGGCGGCCGGGCTGTCGGCTTGGCAAGTGTTTCTTGGAGGAGGAAAACATGGGTCTTCTTGACGGCCTGCTCGGGGATGACGGATTGCTCGGCGGTCTGCTGGGCAATGACGGTCTCCTTGGCGGCCTGCTTGGCAGCGACGGCCTTCTCGGCGGGCTGCTCGGCGATGACGGTCTGCTCGGGAACCTGCTCAGCGAGGATCTCCTCAGCGGCGTGATCGGCACGGTGAAGAGCGTCCTGGGCTCGCTGGACGGCCTGGTCTTCGGCGGCGGCGAGGGCGAAGGGCTCCTCGGCGGCGTCTTCGGCCTGGTCGACGGTCTGCTCAACGGCCTGCTCGGCGGCGCGCTCGGCGGCGATCTCACCGGCGGCCTGCTCGGCTCGGTCGAGGATCTGCTCGGCAACCTGCTGCATGGCGACCTGCTGGGCGGCGTCCTCGGCGGCGTGCTCGAGACGGTCAGCGGCCTGCTCGGCGGCATCCTCGATGGCGATCTGCTCGGCGGGGTGCTGGGCGGCAACGCCGGCGGCATTCTCGGCGGCCTGCTGGAGACCGTCGACGGCCTGCTTGGCGGCATCCTGGGCGGCAGCGACCTGCTCGGCGGCCTGCTGGACGGCGGCCTGCTCGGCGGCGTGCTCGGCACGGTCGGCAGCCTGCTGGAGGGCGTGCTCGGCGGCGACCTGCTGGGTGGCGACCTGCTTGGCGGCCTGCTGGGCGGCGACCTGCTCGACGGTCTGCTCGTCTCGGTGAACGGCCTGCTGGGCGGCATCCTCGGCGGCGACCTGCTGGGTGGCGACCTGCTCGGCGGCGTGCTCGACCTGGTCCAGGGCCTGCTCGGCGGTGTTCTGGGTGGCGACGACCTGCTCGGCGGCCTGCTGGGCGGCATCCTCGGCGGCGACGACCTGCTCGGCGGCCTGATCGGCGCGGTCGAAGGCATCGTCGGCGGCCTGCTCGGCGGCGACCTGCTGGGCGGCGACCTGCTGGGCGGCCTGCTCGGCTCGGTCGGCGACCTGCTGAACGGCCTGCTGGGCGGCGACCTGCTCGGTGGCATCGGCGGCGGCATCCTCGACGGCGATCTGCTGGGCGGTCTGCTCGGCACCGTCACCGGTCTGCTGGACAACATCCTCAGCGGCGACCTGCTGGGCGGCGACCTGCTGGGCTCCATCACCGACACGCTGGGCGACCTGCTGGGCGGCCTGCCGATCGGCGGCGACCTGCTGGGCGGCATCCTGACCCCGGTGGAAGGCCTGCTGGGCGGCCTGCTCGGCGGCGATCTGCTGGGCGGCGACCTGGTCGGCGGCCTGCTCGGCACCGTCACCGGCCTGCTGGACGGCCTGCTCGGCGGCGACGTGCTGGGCGGCGGCCTCGGCGGCATCGACCTCGGCAGCGTCGGCGGCGTGGTCGAGGGCATCCTCGGCGGCGTCCTGGCGACGGTCGAGGGCGTGCTCGGCGGCCTGCTGGGCGGCGACGGTCTGGGCGGCATCATCGACCTCGATGGCGTGCTGGGCAGCCTGCTCGGCGGCGGCGTCAGCCTCGAGGCTGCGCTCGACACCATCCTGTCCTCGCTCGGCGACGCGGTGTTCAGCATCGATGTCAGCGGCCTGACCAATGTCGGTCCGCTCAGCGTCGTCGGCGGCCTGCTCGGCTCGGTCCTGAACGTCGTCGGCCTGGGGGCGAATTCCCTGGCCAACATCGTGGGCGACGTGGCCGGCTCGGCCGACAACGTCAACGGCACCGCCAATGCCGACATCCTGAACGGCTATCTCGGCAACGACCGGATCCACGGCAATGCCGGGGACGACCGCATCGACGGCGGCACGGGCAACGACACCGTCTACGGCGATGCCGGCAATGACATCGTCACCGGTGGCATCGGCAACGACGTGATCGTCGGTGGCACCGGCGCCGACATCATGATCGGCGGCGTCGGCAACGACACCTACTACGTCGACAACTTCGGCGACCGGACCCAGGAACAGGCCAATGGCGGGACCGATTGGGTGGTCGCGACCAAGAGCTGGACCCTGGCCGACAACGTCGAGAACCTGATGCTGGCGCAGGGCGCGGGCTCGCTCGGCACCGGCAATGCCGCGAACAACAGGATCCAGGGCAACGAGCTCGCCAACGGCCTGCTCGGCATGGCCGGGAACGACGTGCTCGACGGCAAGGCCGGGAACGACACCCTCGACGGCGGCTGGGGCACCGACGCCCTGACCGGCGGCGCGGGCGCCGACACCTTCCGGTTCATGGCGATCGGGCAGTCGACGGTCGGCTCGGGCCGGGACGTGATCGCCGATTTCAGCCATGCCCAGGGCGACAAGATCGACCTGCACTACATCGACGCCAGCACCAAGGTGGCCGGTGACCAGGCCTTCACCTTCATCGGGTCGGCCAACTTCACCGGCGTGGCCGGGCAGCTGCACTTCCAGGGCGGGATCCTGAGCGGCGACGTCAATGGCGACGGCCGTGCCGACTTCGAGATCCAGGTCAAGGGCGCAGCGCAGCTGCTGGTGAACGACTTCGTGCTCTGACCGGCTTCGGCCGGTCGGGGGGATCGGCCCGGACGCTTGGCCCACGGGCGTCCGGGACACCGATCCGCCAGTGAGGGCAGCCCCGCGGTGCTTCGGCATCGCGGGGCTTTTCTTTTGCGGCGACGGCTGCCGTAGCCCGGATATCTCACACCCCCTGCGTCCTGCGCCGGTTCAAAATGCCGACGGGGCAGGAGAGCGGCCTTTGCATCGGGCAAGCCGTTCGACGCACCCTGTCGGCATTTTCAACCGGCCCGAAGGGTCGCCTTGCGGCCGCCTGCGGGGACGGGCCGCTCGACCGTATGTCCCGATACGCTTTTCGCGCCCCGCCCCGCATCCGACTCACCGAAAGGCGACGCAGGGCGTAGGGGGTATGAGATTTCCGGGCTAGAGTGCCGGAAACATGCCACCGGGAGCGACGCCCATGATCCCCAATGAGCCGCAGGGCCTCGATTTCATGCTCGGCGACACCGCCGACATGCTGCGCGATTCGGTGCGCGGCTTCGCCGAGGCCGAGATCGCGCCGCGCGCCGCCACGATCGACCGCGACAACCAGTTCCCGATGGATCTCTGGCGCAAGATGGGCGATCTCGGCGTCCTCGGCGTGACGGTCGAGGAGGAGTACGGCGGCGCCGGGATGGGCTATCTCGAGCATATGGTGGCGATGGAGGAGATCTCCCGCGCCTCGGCCTCGGTCGGCCTGTCCTACGGCGCCCATTCCAACCTCTGCGTCAACCAGATCCGGCTGAACGGCACCGAGGGCCAGAAGCGCCGCTACCTGCCGAAGCTGGTGGCGGGCGAGCATGTCGGCGCCCTGGCGATGTCCGAGCCGGGGGCCGGCTCCGACGTCGTCGGCATGAAGCTCAGGGCCGAGAAGAAGGGCGACCGCTGGGTCCTCAACGGCAACAAGATGTGGATCACCAACGGGCCGGACGCCGACACGCTGGTGGTCTACGCCAAGACCGACCCCGCGGCCGGCCCGCGCGGCATCACCGCCTTCCTGGTGGAGAAGGGGTTCAAGGGCTTCTCCACCGCGCAGAAGCTCGACAAACTCGGCATGCGCGGCTCCAACACCTGCGAGCTGGTGTTCCAGGACTGCGAGGTGCCGGAGGAGAACGTGCTCGGCCGGGTCGGCGAAGGCGTGCGCGTGCTGATGAGCGGCCTCGACTACGAACGCGCGGTGCTGGCCGGCGGCCCGCTCGGCATCATGCAGGCCTGCCTCGACATCGTCCTGCCCTATGTCCGCGACCGGCAGCAGTTCGGCCGGCCGATCGGCGAGTTCCAGCTGATGCAGGGCAAGGTCGCCGACATGTATGTCGCGCTGAACGCCAGCCGTGCCTATGTCTACGCCGTCGGCCGGGCCTGCGACCGGGGGCGGGTGACGCGGCAGGACGCGGCCGGTGCCATCCTCTACGCCGCCGAGAAGGCGACCTGGATGGCGCTGCAGGCGATCCAGGCGCTCGGCGGCAACGGCTACATCAACGAGTTCGCGACCGGCCGCCTGCTGCGCGACGCCAAGCTCTACGAGATCGGCGCCGGCACCTCCGAGATCCGGCGCATGCTGATCGGCCGCGAGGTGATCGGGCTGAAGAGCTAGGGCGGCCGGCGGCCTTCGGGCCCTATTTGTCGTAGGTCGTCAGCGTGGCGCCCGTATCGCCGACCGCGACCACCACCAGCTTCGCCGGCTCGGTCGCGCTGGCGTTCCCGCTCACACCATGGGTGGAGCCCGGCGGTTCGACCCAGAACTGGCCGGCCTTGAACACCTCGGTCGGGCCGCCATTGACCTGCGACCGGATGGCGCCCGAGACGACATAGGCGAACAGCGTTGCCGAGGCGTGGTGGCGATGCGCCGGCGAGGTGCCGCCGGGCGCGTAGTCGACGGTCAGCGCGGTCAGCGACTTGCCGGGGATGTTGGCCAGCGCCTGCACCATCAGCGGCGTGACGCTGTCGCCCTGTCCCGCCGCCCGGTCGGCCGTCCAGGCTTGGCCGCCGGCGAAGCCGAAGGCCAGCGTTCCGGCCAGGACCGCAACCGCGGCGATCTTCCTGGAAACGTAGGTCATGGTGCTTCTCCATCTCGGCGGCCGATCCCATGCGGGGCCGCCCCGGAGACAGGACGAGGCAGCCGCCGCGGATGTGACGGCCGGTTGCGTCTTCATCCGTCGCTGCAGCAGGCCCTAAGAGACCATGGTTTCGAGAATCGGAGCATGAAGGTCCGTGAGCACCGAAATAGAGCCCTGCGCTCCGAAATTCTTCCGCCGGTTGCTGTTGATCCTTAACCGGACAGCCGTGGGCTTGACCCGAGGATCCAGGGGCCGCCGGAGCGGCTCTCGGTGGCCCCTGGATTGCCCGGTCAAGCCGGGCAATGACAGAAAAGGGAGCGACGTTCTGGTCTCTGAAACTTGATTCGGAGCCCTGGATCATTCCGCCTCTTGCTTAACTCGAAACGAATGTTCATGATATGTTCCATGACCATGGCGCAGACCGATGCTGATTCCGGCGAGGCCCGGCCGTCCGATCCCGATCTGAACTGGACGGGATGGGCGCTGGAGAAGCTGCGCGAGGTGGTCGAGATCGATGCCCGCTGCAAGCGGCTGACCGAGCGGCAGCAGCAGGCGACCCCGGCAGGGTCGGAGACGCCGTCCGATTTCCCGCTGATGCAGTCGCGCCTGTCGCGCTCGATCCGGCTGTCGATCGCCATGGCCGAGCGGATCCGGGGCGACTACCTGCACCGCCGGGCCGAAGGCGAGGCGTCCGGGGCGCTGGAGCGCCGCCGCCGGCGGCGCGAGCAGGCCGTGCAGGCGGTGGTCGAGGCGGTCGGGGCGGCCGAGGCGGCCGAGGCCGCGGATCCTGCTGCGGCCGTCGATCCCGAGGAGACCGAGCGCCTGCGGTCCGAGGTGTGGGAGCGGCTGACCGAGGACGAGGTGCTGGACGTGCAGCTCGACACCCTGCCGGCCGGCGAGTTCGTGCGGGAGGTCTGCCGCTGGCTCGGCCGCCGGCTGGACCCGAGCCGGCTGCCGCAGGGCTGGGACGACGTCCTCGGGGCCAACGACAATGCCGGCTCGTCCGGTGACGGCATGGCTGCCGTCGCCATGGCTTCCGACGCCGGGGATGGCTGGCCCGAGCAGCCGGACGAGTCCGAAGACGGCCGCCCGCCGCCCGGTCTCCCGAAGCCGGACAGCAGTTGAGCCCTGGCACGGGTTGCATCAGCCATTCCATCTTTCTGCCGGCCTTCCACTCTCCCTTCCTTGCCGGAGGGGGAGGGGGCTGCGCGCGTCCGCGCGCGAATGGCGGCCTCGCTCTCCGGCCTGTTGCGCCGCGCGCCGCTTTCTGCACATTTGACCGGCGAGCCAAATCACAAGAAGGGGGCATTCATGCTGGGACGTTGGAGTCGCCGGGCGCTGCTCGGCGCGGCGGCGGCGATGCTGGGCGCGGCGGCGCTGCCGCAGGCCCAGGCGGCGGAGAAGCTGGCGGTGGCGGCGGTCTACACCGTGCCGGTCGAGCAGCAATGGGTCAGCCGCATCCACAAGGCGCTGAAGGCCGCGCAGGAGCGCGGCGAGATCGACTACGTCTATTCCGAGAACACGTCGAACACCGACTATGAGCGCGTCATGCGCGAATACGCCGAGGCCGGCAAGAAGCTGATCATCGGCGAGGCCTTCGGGGTCGAGCGCGGCGCCCGGGCGGTGGCCAAGGACTATCCAGACACGGCCTTCCTGATGGGCTCCAGCCTGCCGCCGGCGGAGCCGAACTTCTCGGTCTTCGACAACTACATCCAGGACGCCTCCTACCTCACCGGCATGGTCGCCGGGCTGAAGACGAAGTCGAACAGGATCGGCATGGTCGGCGGCTACCCGATCCCGGAGGTCAACCGGCTGATGCACGCCTTCATGGCCGGGGCGCTGGAGGTCAACCCGCAGGTCAAGTTCTCGATCACCTTCATCGGCTCCTGGTACGACCCGCCCAAGGCCAAGGAGGCGGCCTTCGCCATGGTCGATGCCGGCGCCGACGTGCTGTATGCCGAGCGCTACGGCGTCTCCGATGCGGCCAAGGAGCGCAAGGTGCTGGCCATCGGTAACGTCATCGACACCCAGTCGGAATATCCCGGCACGGTGGTGGCCAGCGCCCTGTGGCATATGGAGCCGACCATCGACCGGGCGCTCAAGGCGGTGGCCGACGGAAGCTTCAAGGCCGAGGATTACGGCCCCTACAGCGCCATGAAGGCGGGCGGCGCCACGCTGGCCCCGCTCGACCCGAAGCTGGTCGACCAGGCGATCATCGACAAGGTGGCCGCCCGGCAGAAGGAGATCGAGAGCGGCGCCTTCACGGTCAAGGTCGACGACAGCGAGCCGAAGCCGACGCTGTGACGCCGAGCTTCGATTCGACCGGCTCCGCGGATGCCGCGCCGGCTTCGCAGGCCGCGCCGGCCTTGCGCCTGCGCGGCATCACCAAGCGCTTCGGCGCGCTCCTCGCCAATGACGGCATCGATCTCGACCTCGCCCGCGGCGAGGTGCTGGCGCTGCTGGGCGAGAACGGCGCCGGCAAGACCACGCTGATGAACATCCTGTTCGGCCATTACGTGGCCGATGCCGGGACGGTCGAGGCGGCGGGGCCGGACGGCGGCCTCGTGCCGCTGCGCCCGGGCTCGCCCCAGGCGGCGCTGGCCGCCGGCATCGGCATGGTGCATCAGCACTTCGCCCTGGCCGACAACCTCAGCGTCTTCGACAACATCGTGCTCGGCTCGCAGCCGCTGTGGCGCCCGGCGCTGCGGCGGCGCGAGGCGCGGGCGAAGCTGGCGGCGCTGATCCAGGCCTCGGGCCTCGCCGTGCCGCTCGACGCGATGGTGTCCGGCCTGTCGGTCGGCGAGCGGCAGCGGGTCGAGATCCTGAAGGCGCTCTACCGCGACGCCCGGATCCTGATCCTGGACGAGCCGACGGCGGTGCTGACCCCGCAGGAGGCCGACGGGCTGTTCGCAGTGCTGCGCCGGCTGGCGGGGCAGGGGCTGGCGATCGTCTTCATCTCCCACAAGCTGGCCGAGGTGCTGGCGATCAGCCGCCGCGTCGTGGTGCTGCGCGCCGGCCGGGTGGTGGCGGAGATGGCGACGGCCGGGGTCGACCGCGCCGCCCTGGCCGAGGCGATGGTCGGCCGCGCCGTGCCGGAGACACACAGGCGCCCGGCAGCACCCCGCGGCCCGGTGCTGGCGCTGGAGGGCGTCACCCTCGGCGGCCCCGGAGGCCGGAAGCGGCTCGACGGCGTGTCGCTCGAGCTTCGCGGCGGCGAGGTGATCGGCATCGCCGGCGTCTCCGGCAACGGCCAGGCGGCGCTGGCCGAGCTGGTCTCGGGCCTGGCCGCGCCGGAGGCAGGCCGTGTCACCCTGTTCGATCGCCCGGCGCCGCTCGGCTCCCCCGCCGCCATGGTCGCGGCCGGGGTCGGCCGCATCCCGGAGGACCGCCATCGCGACGGCGTGGTCGGCGACATGGCGGTGTGGGAGAACGCGGCGCTGGAGGATTACCGCCGGCCGGAGGCGCAGCGAAACGGCCTGCTGCGCCGCGCCGCCCTGCGCGACCGGGCGCGGCGGCTGATCGGCGCCTATGACGTGCGCTGCCCGGGGCCGGAGGCGCGCACCCGGCTGCTCTCCGGCGGCAACATGCAGAAGCTGATCCTCGGCCGGGTGCTGGAGCGGTCGCCCGGCCTGGTCCTGGCGTGCCAGCCGACCCGCGGCCTCGATGTCGGCGCGGTGGCGGAGATCCACGGCAGGCTGCTGGCCGCGCGCGACCGAGGCGCCGGGGTGCTGCTGGTGTCGGAAGATCTCGACGAGTTGTTCGCTTTGTCCGACCGCATCGCCGTGATCTATCGCGGCCGCCTCACCCAGCCCTGGCCGGCGGAGCGGCTGACCATCCGTGCGCTCGGCCTGATGATGGCGGGGCAGGAGCCGGCCGATGCGGCTTGAACCCCGGGAGCGGGCCTCGCCGCTGCTGATGATCGGCGCCTCGGCCGGCGCCGCCTTGTTGGCGCTGCTGCTCTGCGCCGTCCCGCTGCTGTGGGCGGGGGCACCGGTGCTGCAGGCCTATGGCGTGATGATCCAGGGCGCCTTCGGCTCGCGCTTCGCCATCGCCGAGACGCTGTCCCGCGCCACGCCCTTGGTGCTGACCGGCCTGGCCGCCACGGTCGCCTTCCGGGCCAAGCTGTGGAACATCGGGGCGGAGGGGCAGCTTTATCTCGGCGCCCTGGCCGCGACAGCGCTGGGCTCCGGCGCCCTCGACTGGCCGGCCTGGGCCCTGCTGCCGCTGATCCTGCTGGCCGGGGCACTGGCCGGCGGGCTGTGGATGGCGGGGCCGACCCTGCTCAAGACCCGGCTCGGCGTCGACGAGGTGGTGACGACGCTGCTGCTCAACTTCATCGTGCTGCTCTTCGTCTCGATGATGCTGGAAGGGCCGATGAAGGACCCGATGGGCATGGGCTGGCCGCAATCGGCGCCGATCCTCGACGCCGCGGCGCTGCCGAAGCTGATCCCGCGCACCCGCATCCATGCCGGGCTGGTCATCGCCGTCGTCGCTGCCGTCCTGGTCTGGCTGATGCTGGCACGCACCACCTGGGGCTTCGAGATGCGGGCCACCGGCGCCAACCCGTCCGCCGCGCGCTTCGCCGGCATGCCGGTCGGCCGGGTGATGCTGCGCGTCGGCCTGATCTCCGGCGCCCTGGCCGGCCTGGCCGGGGTGGGGGAGGTGGCGGGGCTGAAGGGCTATCTCACCCAGGACCTGTCGCCCGGCTACGGCTATGCCGGCATCGTCGTCGCCATGCTGGCGCAGCTGCACGCGCTCGGGGTGCTGCTGGCGGCGCTGTTCGTGGCCGCGGTCTTCGTCGGCGCCGACAGCATGAGCCGGGCGATCGGCGTCTCCAGCTACATCGCCAACCTGGTGGTCGCCACCTCCCTGCTGACGGTGCTGCTCTCCGGCATCGTCCTGCGCTACCGGGTGAGGTGGCGATGAGCGAGATCCTCGACATCCTGCTGGCCGCCAGCTTCTGGGCGGCAGCGCTGCGCATCGCCACGCCGCTGGTCTTCGGCACGCTGGGCGAGCTGATCTGCGAGCGCGCCGGGGTGCTGAACCTGGGCATCGAGGGCATCTTCACGGCCGGCGCCATGGCCGGCTGGATGTGGGTGTACCAGGGCGGCGACCTGTGGACCGGAGTGCTGTTCGCCGCCGGCGTCGGGGCCGCCTTCGGCCTGCTGCACGCGCTCCTGACCGTGCCGCTCGGCCTGTCGCAGCACGTCACCGGCATCGGCGTCACGCTGCTGGCCACCAGCCTGTCCTATTTCACCTACCGCATGGTGCTGCCGAACGCCTCGACCCCGCCGCGGATCGATCCGTTCCAGCCGGTGTCGCTGCCCGGCCTGTCCGACCTGCCCTGGATCGGGCCGGTGCTGTTCCAGCAGTCGCCGCTGACCTACCTGGCCCTGGCCGCCGTCGCCGTCACCGCCTGGGTCCTGTACCGCACGCCGCTCGGCCTGGCCCTGCGCGCGGTCGGCGAGAACCCGGCAGCGGCCGAGGCGCAGGGGCTCGACGTCGTCGCCATCCGCCTCGGCGCGGTGATGGCCGGGTCGGCGCTGATGGCGGTCGGCGGCGCTTTCCTGACCATGTCGGCCTTCAACGCCTTCTTCTTCGAGATGGTGGCCGGGCGCGGCTGGGTGTGCATCGCCCTGGTGGTCTTCGCCTCCTGGCGGCCGGGCAAGGCGCTGCTCGGCGCCCTGCTGTTCGGCGCCTTCGACGCCTTCCAAGTGCGGCTGCAGCAGCTGGCCGGCGGGGCCGTGCCCTACCAGATCTTCCTGATGCTGCCCTATCTGCTCAGCATCCTCGCCCTGATCGCCATGTCACGCCGCGCCGCGGTGCCGAAGGCGCTGATGGTGCCGTACCGGAAGGGCGAGCGTTAGACTGCGGCCCGCGCCCGTGCTAGGGAAGGGGCGTTGCGAGCCGGTCGCAAATCGGGAGCATGGGAATGAGCGAAGCGCTGCGCCTCTATGTCGGTTACGATTCGCGCGAGGACATCGCGTGGCAGGTCTGCCGTCATTCGGTGCTGCAGCACGCGTCGAAACCGGTCGAGGTCACGCCGCTGAAGCTGCCGGAGCTGCGGGCGCAGGGCATCTACACCCGCCCGGTCGACACGCTGGGCTCGACCGAGTTCACCTTCAGCCGCTTCCTGGTGCCGGCGCTGGCCGGATACAAGGGCTGGGCGGTGTTCTGCGACTGCGACTTCCTGTGGTTCGCCGACATCGCCGACCTCTTTGCCCAGGCGCAGGACCGCTACGCGGTGATGGTCGTGCAGCACGACTATCAGCCGAAGGAGGCGGTGAAGATGGATGGCAAGCCGCAGACAGCATATCCGCGCAAGAACTGGTCCAGCCTGATGCTGTTCAACTGCGCCCATCCGGCGAACGCGACGCTGACGCCGGAGGTGGTGAACCGCGAGACCGGCGCCTTCCTGCACCGCTTCCAGTGGCTGACCGACGACCAGATCGGCTCGCTCGACACCGGCTGGAACTGGCTCGAGGGCTGGTACCCGAAGCCGGAGACGGGCTATCCGCAGGCGGTGCACTACACCCGCGGCGGTCCGTGGTTCGAGAACTACCAGGATGTCGACTACGCCCAGGAATGGCGCGACGCCGCGGCGGAGGTGCAGCGGCTGGGGATTCACGCCTGACGGGCGCGGCTATTCCACCACGCTCCGCCAGCCCTCGGTGATCGGCAGCAGCAGCGCCGCGGCCTGGGGCAGGTACTGCTCGGCGAAGAAGCGGGCATGGGCCAGCTTGGTCGCGCGGAACGCGGCGTCGTCGTCCTCGGCCAGCGCCGCCCGGGCCATCAGCCAGCCGCCGGCCACCAGGCCGAACATGCGCAGGTAGTGGACCGAACTGGCGGCGACGGCGGCGGGGTTCCCGGCCGCGGTCTCGACCACCCAGTCGGTCGCCGCCATCAGCGCCGCCAGGCTCTCCACCAGCCGGTCGCGGATCGGCGCCGCGCCCGGGTGGGCGGCCAGCTCCGCCTGGGTCCGCGCCATCTCCTCGAACAGCTGCCGGGCGGCGACGCCGCCGTCCCGCGCCACCTTGCGGAACGCCAGGTCGTTGGCCTGGATGCCGTTGGTGCCCTCATAGATCGGGGTGATCCGGGCGTCGCGCAGGAACTGGGCGGCGCCGGTCTCCTCGATATAGCCCATGCCGCCATGCACCTGGATGCCGGTCGAGGCGACCTCGCAGCCGACATCCGTGCTCCAGCCCTTCACCACCGGGGTCAGCAGGTCGACCCGGGCCTGGGCGCGGGCACGCTCGATCGGGTCGGGATGGCCGCGAGCGAGGTCCAGTGCCGCGCCGGCGCTGTAGGTCAGGGCCCGCGCCGCCTCGGTCAGGCTGCGCATCGACAGCAGCATGCGGCGGACATCGGGATGGGCCGAGATCGGCGCACCGTTGTCCGCGCCGATCGGCTTGCCTTGGATCCGGGTGGCGGCATAGGCCTCGGCCGCCTGGGTGGCGCGCTCGGCGATCGCCACGCCCTGCAGCCCGA
The DNA here is from genome assembly GCF_916619195.1 of Inquilinus sp. Marseille-Q2685. NCBI lineage: Bacteria > Pseudomonadati > Pseudomonadota > Alphaproteobacteria > Rhodospirillales > Rhodospirillaceae > Inquilinus > Inquilinus sp. Marseille-Q2685. Next base: position 1,214,131 of record NZ_CAKAKL010000001.1, on the reverse strand, counting down.
CGGTCAGCCGGGCGTTGTTCATCATCGTGAACATGTACTCGATGCCGCGGTTCTCCTGGCCGATCAGGAAGCCGGTGGCGCCGCCCTTGTCGCCATAGGCCATGACGCAGGTCGGGCTGGCATGGATGCCCAGCTTGTGCTCGAGGCTGACGCAGCGCAGGTCGTTGCGCTCGCCCGGGTTTCCGTCGGCGTCGGGCAGCAGCTTCGGCACCAGGAACAGGCTGATGCCCTTGATCCCGGCCGGCGCGTCCGGCGTGCGGGCCAGCACGAGATGGACGATGTTCTCGGCCATGTCGTGGTCGCCATAGGTGATGAAGATCTTCTGGCCGGTGATCCGGTAGCTGCCGTCCGCCTGCCGTTCCGCCTTGGTCCGCACCGCGCCGACGTCCGATCCCGCCTGCGGCTCGGTCAGGTTCATGGTGCCGGTCCAGACGCCGGAGACCAGCTTCGGCAGGTAGGTGCGCTTCTGCTCGTCGGAGCCGTGCGCCTGCAGCGCCTCGACCGCGCCCTGGTTCAGGACCGGGCACAGGCCGAAGGCCAGGCTGGCCGACTGCCACATCTCCGACACCGCCATCGCCACCGCCCAGGGCAGGTCCTGGCCGCCCCATTCCGCCTCGAAGGGCAGCGCGTTCCAGCCGCCGTCGCGATACCGGGCATAGGCCTCACGGAAGCCGGGGGCGGTGCGCACCACGCCGTTCTCCAGCCGCGCGCCCTCGCGGTCGCCGATCGCGTTGAGGGGGGCGATGACCTCGGCCGCCAGCCTGCCCGCCTCCTCCAGCACCGCCTCGACCAGCTCCGGCGTGGTCTCGCCTTTACCGGGCAAGGCGGCGATACTGTCGAGTCCGACCAGATGCCGCAGCACGAAGCGCATGTCGGAGATCGGCGCGGCATAGGCGGTCATCGGACGACTCCCTGGCTTCCGGTCTGGTTCGAGTTTCCGTTTACGTAAAGGGGAGATTTCACCGAACCGGCGCCCAAATCAAGCCCCAGCCGCTTGTCGAGGAAGCTCAGGGCGCGCAGCTCGGCGTCGTCGACCGGGGTCCAGCTCGGGCTCAGCGCCGGCGGATCGGCGATCGGCTGGGTCCGGTCCAGCATCGCCGTGGTCGGGGCGGTGAAGTCGAAGTTGTGCTGCATGCCGGGATAGACGATCAGGCTGACCGCGGCGCCCTTGGACAGCCAGGCGTCGAACAGCGTGTCGCAGGCTGCGGCCGGGGTCACGCTGTCGGCCGCCCCCATCAGCACCAGAAGCGGCGTGTCGCCGACCGGCTGGGCGTCGGTCATGTACTGGTTGCAGCGGGGGTACAGCGCGATCGCCGCGGCGAAATGCGGCGCCGTCTTGGCGATCAGGGACTGCCGCATCGTCGCCGCGGTGGCGACCGCGGTGGTGCCGCCCTGGGACCAGCCGAGGACGGCGATCTGCTTGGGATTGATTTCCTTGCGGGTCTGCAGGTATTCCAGGGCGCCGACCGCGTCCTTGACGCGCAGCTCGACCGGGATCGTCGACAGGCCGACCGAGACGATCTCGCGATAGCCGCGCGGCGTGTAGCTGTCGACCAGGAACATGGCGTAGCCGCTGGCGGTCAGCCGGGTCGCCCAGCGGTCATGCGCCGGGGCGTAGCCGCCGGATCCGTGCAGCCCGACCACGGCCGGGAAGGGGCCCGTGCCCTTGGGCAGGAACAGGCGTCCGGTGATCACCTCGCCGGACAGGCTCTTGAACATCACGGTCTCGGCCGGCGCCATGCCCTGGGCCCGGGCAGGCCGGTGCAGGACCGGCCCGACCGCCAGCAGCAGGATCGCGATGCACAGGCGAAACATGCTCAATCCGCCCCTCCGTGCGGCAGTGTTTCACGACTCGGTTTTCGAGGGAACCTCGTCCTGTATGAAGCGTTCCCCAATTGCATCGCCTCGTCGGGTTGATGCAGTCGGAGAGATGAAATGACCGCACAGACGCCGGTGCGGGACGTTCGGATCGATTTCTTCCGTGGTCTCGCGCTGATCATCATTTTCATCAACCATACGCCCGGGAACATTGCAGGAATGTTCACGCCGCGGATGTATGGGCTGAGCGACGCGGCGGAGATCTTCATCTTCCTGGCCGGCCTGTCCTCGGCGATGGCGTTCGGCCGCAGCTTCGGCCGGGCCGGGTTCCTGGCCGGGCTCGGCCGGGTGGCGCAGCGCGTCTGGCAGCTCTATCGCGCCCATATCGGCCTGTTCATCCTCATCTGCGGCGTCATCGTCGTGGCAAACCGGATGTTCGCCGAGCCGAACTACATCTCCCGCCTCGGCATCGACCGGTTCTTCCAGGATCCTGGCGCGTCGCTGGTCGCCCTGCTGTCGCTGCACTATGTGCCGAACTACTTCGACATCCTGCCGCTCTACATGGTGCTGCTGGCTGCGATCCCGGCGATGGTGCTGCTGGCGCGCCTATCGCCGGCCATCGTGGTCGCGACCTCGGCGGTGCTCTATGTCGGCGCGATCGTGGGCGACTGGAACCTGATCGCGGATTCCACCACCGGCCGCAGCTGGTTCTTCAATCCCTTCGCCTGGCAGGTCCTGTTCGTCGCCGGCTACGGCTACGGTGCCGGCTGGTTCGACGTGCCACAGGCGACGCGCGGCCGCATCACCGCGGCGGTGGTCTATCTCGTCTTCTGCGCCGCGCTGGCGCTGTCGCTGGTCCGGCTGGACGGCGGCCTGTTCGCCGGCATGCGCGACATCCTGGAGCCGCTGGCGCGCAAGACCGATGTCGGCCCCCTGCGGCTGCTGCATTTCTTCGCCCTGGCCTATGTCGTGGTGTCGCTGCTGCGCGCCGCGCCGGGCCTGATCACCCCGCGGGGGGCGGAGCCGGTGGCGATCATGGGCCGGCACTCGCTGTCGGTGTTCCTGCTCGGCATGGCCCTGTCCTTCGTCGGCGGCATCGTCCTCGACCAGACGGGCGCCGGGTTGCTGCCGCATCTCGTGGTCAATCTCGGCGGCATCGCCCTGCTCTGGGTCTGGGCCCGCGGCGCCGCCTGGTTCAACGGTCAGCCCTGGAAGCGCGGCCGCGATGGCGCGCCCCGGCCGGTCCTGGCCCATCGGGTCCGGCCCGCCCGCACGCAGCCGATGCCGGCCCCGGCAATGGTCCGGCTGCGCCTGGCCCCGCGGCGGGCGCTGTAGCCGGACCCGCGGCGCCGAACGGCGACAGCCGTCGGGTTCCGCTCAGTCGATCGACGGAATGATCCAAGTCGCCCGTGTATTGGGATGGAAGGGGCGTTGGGTCCGGTAAGTCATCCCGCCGCCCTGTGGGTAATTCCAAGGTTCGCCGTGAAGTTGCCATGGAATTGCCTCAATTGGAAAACGGCGTGCCGACTGGAGAAGGCCTGGTCGGCTGGAGATGAATATGGTTGCCGGTTCGTTGGGGTCTCGACTCTCGCGGGTTGGTATCGTTGGACTCTTGGTCGCCCTGGCGGCCTGCGGGCCGACCCCGAGCGAGATGCAGCTGAACTACGCCTCGCAGCAATGCTCCTACGGCGATCCCTATGCCTGCGACTCCGTCGGCCCGCTGTCGTACCAGGCCCAGGCGGAGCGGCAGCAGCAGGACACCAACGCCGCTCTGGCGGCCGGCCTGCTGGCGGTCGGCGGCATCGCCCTCGGCGCGGCGCTGGCCGATGACGATGACGGCTATCGCCATCACCGCCATTACCGCGGCGGCTGGGGGCGTCGCGGGCACTGGTGAGGCGGGCGCGGCCGGAGCGGCCGCGCCCGGCCGCTCTTCTCAGTCGTAGCTCAGCTTCGGGTACCAGTCGGCGCCCCGGCCCTCCGGCGTGCAGTCCAGCACCATCCACAGCGGCGCCGGGTCGGGGGCGCCGCGTGGGTCCTGGCCGGGATCGGCGGTGGCGCCGGTCATCTCGCCGGCCCAGAAATGGCGGATCGTGCCGTCGCGCCGGGTGAACACGTTCAGCGCAGGGATGTCCGAGCCGTCGGGCGCGACGCCGAAATAGTCGCGCGAATAGGCCCCGTTCAGGTCGCTGTAGAGGCGCAGGTCGCGCCAGCCGCGCTCGCGCTTCCATGCGGCCAGCCGTGCGAAGGGCGAGCGCGCGACCACGGCCAGCGAGACGCGCTGGCCGATATCGGCGGCGTTGCCCTCCCACGCCCCCAGCAGGTTGGTGCACATCGGGCAGGGGCGCTCGCGCTGCGGCCCGAACATGTAGCTGTAGACCACCAAGGTCTGCTTGTCGCCGAACAGCCCGGCCAGATCGGTCAGACCGTCGGCGCCTTCGAAGCGATAGTCGCCGGTTACCGCGCCGCCGGGCGGCAGGGCGCGGCGCTGGGCGGCGACCCGCTCGATATGGCGCCGCAGCTCGATCTCCTCGGCCAGCAGCGCGGTGCGGGCGGCGCGGTACTCGGCGCTCTCGTTGGGGATGCGGACGGGGTTGGCGCGGGCCAGCTCGGCCGCGGGAGTAAGGGTGTCGCTCTTGGCCATCGGGCGGTCCTCCTCATGGGTCGACACACCTAGTCGCCTGCGCGATGCCGGATTCGACAGCGGTGGAGGTTTTTGTCGACGCGCTGTCCCAATTTCCTGTCATGCCCGGGCTTGACCCGGGCATCCAGAGAATGTCGACGCTCTCTGGATTGCCGGGTCAAGCCCGGCAATGACAGAATTGGGAAGTTAGAGCAAGCGACCGCGAATCCAGACTAAGCCTCGATCACCTTGCCCGGATTCATGATCCCGGCCGGGTCGATCGCCCGCTTGATCCGGCGCATCAGCTCGATTTCGACCGGCGATTTGCGCTCGGCGATCTCGTCGCGCTTCAACAGGCCGACCCCGTGCTCGGCGCTGATCGACCCGTCCAGGGCGACCACGATGTCGTGCACCCGGTGGGCGATCTCCTCCCAGCGCGCCATGAAGGCGTCACGGTCGGCGCCCACCGGCTGGTTCAGGTTGAAGTGGATGTTGCCGTCGCCGAGATGGCCGAACCCCACCACACGCACGCCCGGCACCATGGTTTCGGCCAAGGCCGTCGCATGCTCCAGGAACTCCGGCACCTTCGCCACAGGCACGGCGATGTCGTGCTTGATCGCCCCGCCCTCGAAGCGCTGGCCTTCGACGATCGCCTCGCGCAGGTGCCAGAACGCCTTGCGCTGCGCCTCGCTCGACGCGATCGCGGCGTCCGCCACCAGCCCGGCCTCGAAGCCCTCGGCCAGGATCGCCTCCAGCTGATCCGCCAGCTTCGCGTCGGCGGCGGGGGAGGACAGCTCCAGCAGCACGTACCAGGGATGCGGCTCCGCCATCGGGTCAACCACGCCCGCGACATGGCGCAGCGCGAAGTCGATCGCCAGGCGCGGCATCAGCTCGACCCCGGTGACCGACCCGCCGGCCTCGGCCCGGGCGCGGCCGAACAGGGCCACGGCGGCGGCCGGGTCCGGCACCGCCACCAGCGCCGCGGCGACGCTGCGCGGACGCGGGAACAGCTTCAGCACCGCGGCGGTGATCACGCCCAGCGTGCCTTCGGCGCCGATGAACAGCTGCTTCAGGTCGTAGCCGGTGTTGTCCTTGCGCAAAGCCCGCAGCCCGTCCCAGACCCGGCCGTCGGGCAGCACAACCTCGAGGCCCAGCACCAGGTCGCGGGTGTTGCCGTAGCGCAGCACCGCGGTGCCGCCGGCATTGGTCGACAGGTTGCCGCCGATCCGGCAGCTGCCTTCGGCGCCGAGGCTCAGCGGGAACAGCCGGTCGGCCGCCTCCGCCGCCGCCTGCACCTGGGCCAGGATCACGCCGGCCTCGACCGTGATGTGGTCGCCCTCGGCGTCGATCTCGCGGATCCGGGTCAGACGGTCGGTCGACAGCAGGACCTGCCCGGCCGCGGCCACGGCGCCGCCGCACAGGCCGGTGTTGCCGCCCTGCGGCACCACGCCGATGCCGCGTTCGGCGCACAGCCTGACCACCGCGGCCACCTCGGCGGTCGATCCCGGCCGCACCACGACACCGGCCGTGCTCCGGTACTTGCCGCGCCACTCCTTCAGATAGGGCGCGATGTCCGCCGCCTCGTGCAGCACGCCCTGCGGGCCGGTGATGGCGGTCAGGGCGTCCAGCAGCGCGGCGTCGGTCATCGTTCGCTCCCTAGGGTCGTGGGGCCGCGGCGCGGCGCAGCCGGTCGTTGATCGCGGCGCCCAGGCCGGATTCGGGGATCGGCGCCACGGCGATGGTGCCGGCGCCGGTCTTGTCCAGGGCCCGCAGCATGGCGAACAGGTTGGCGGCCGCCTCGGCCAGGTTGCCCTTCTCGCTCAGGTTCATCACCTTCGGCCCGCTGCGCAGGTCGGGGCCGAAGGTCAGCAGCACCTCGTCCGGCCCGATCGCGCCGGCGTTCAGCCGCACCTGCGCCCGCGGCGCGTAGTGGCTGGCCAGCTGGCCGGGCGAGGCTGGCCGCTCCGGATCCTTCTCCGGCAGGGCGATGGGGCCCAGCAGGGCGGTCAGCTCCTCGACCGTCACCCCGCCGGGGCGCAGCAGAACCGGCCGCTCGCCGGTCAGGTCCAGCACCGTCGATTCCAGCCCGACGGCGCAGCGCCCACCGGCCACCACCAGCGACACCCGGCCGGACAGCCCGTCCAGCACGTGCTGCGGCGTTGTCGGGCTGACGGCGCCGGAGACATTGGCGCTGGGCGCCGCCACCGGCCGGCCGACCGCGGCCAGCAGGCGCCGGGCCGCCGGATGCGCCGGCACCCGGATCGCCAGGCTGTCCAGCCCGGCCGAGGCCAGCAGCGACACTGGGCAGCCCTCGCGCCGCGGCAGCACCAGGGTCAGCGGCCCCGGCCACAGCGTCTCGGCGACGCGGCGGGCACGCTCGTCGAACAGCACCAGATCCTCGGCCTGCCCGGCGTCGGCCAGGTGGCAGATCAGCGGGTTGAAGCTGGGCCGCCGCTTGGCTTCGAAGATCGCGGCCACGGCGCGGTCGTTGGTGGCATCGCCGCCCAGGCCGTAGACAGTCTCGGTCGGGAAGGCGACCAGCTTGCCCTCGCGCAGCAGCGCCGCGGCGCGGGCGATGCCGGCGGGGCCGTCATCGACGATCTCGGGCTTGATCGGGGCGGTGTCCATGCCCGCTCTAATAGCTCGATCCGCCGTCGGGGGGCCAATGCGCTCAGGGGAAGGCCGCCATCTCCCGGCCGGACATCTCATGTTGCGCTGCAGCAAAAGCCGGGCGACACTTCCGCGAAACGGAGGGTGCGAAATGGCCGGTCGAACGATCACCGTGGCGCAGCAGAAGGGCGGGGCGGGGGAGACCACGCTGGGAGCGCCTCTCGCCGCCGCCCTCGTCCACTCCGGCCTCCCGGTCGCGACCGTCGACATCGATCCGCAGGGCAGCCTCAGCCGCTGGGTCGAGGCGCGCGGCGACGATCCCGGCTTCACCCATCTGCGCATCACCGGATGGCGGGTGCCGGCCGAGGTCGACCGGGCACGGGCGAAGCACGACCTGGTGCTGATCGACAGTCCGCCGCATGCCGCCTCCGACGCCCGCATCGCGGTACGGGCGGCGCAGCTGGTCCTGGTGCCGATCCAACCCAGCCCGATGGACCTCTGGGCCACACAGCCGACGCTGGACCTGGCGGCGGAGGAGAAGGTGCCGGCCCGCATCGTGCTGAACCGGGTGCCGTCGCGCTCCAAGGTCGCCGACGCGCTGGAGGTCGAGATCGGCCGGCTCGGCATCCCGGTGCTGCCGGCGCGGATCGGCAACCGAACCGGCTTCGCCGCGGCGATGCTGTCCGGCCGCACCCTGGTCGAGACCGCGCCGAGCACGAAGGGGGCGGAGGAGATCGCGGCATTGGCGGCGGCGCTGCGGACGTAGGCTTGCCTGCCGGCTCGTTTCCGGCGAGGCTGCGGCCCCGCCCGTCGTTCCGAGCCCTCGCCATGACCGCCAATTCCCTCGTCGCCTTCGCCGAAAGCCTGGCCGACGCCGCCCGCCCGGCGGCGATGCGCTGGTTCCGCACCGGGCTCGCGGTCGAGGACAAGGCCGACGACTCGCCGGTCACCATGGCCGACCGCTCGGTCGAGCAGCTGATGCGACAGATGATCAACGGCCGCTACCCCGATCACGGCATCCTCGGCGAGGAGCATGGTCGCGAGGGCCTCGACCGCGACCTGGTCTGGGTGCTGGACCCGATCGACGGCACCCGCGCCTTCATCGCCGGCGTGCCGACATTCGGTTCGCTGATCGCCCTGGTCGAGAAGGGGCGGCCCCTGGTTGGCGTGATCGAGATGCCGGCGCTGGGCGAGCGTTTCGTCGGCCATGCCGGCCACCCGTCGCTGGCCGGCGGCAAGCCCTGCCGCACCCGCGACTGCGGCGGCCTCGGCAACGCCATCCTTACCACCACCTCGCCGGAGGTGTTCTCCGGCGACTCCCTCGAGGCCTTTGGGCGGCTGGCCGGGGCGGTGAGGCATCGCCGCTACGGCCTCGACTGCTACGGCTATGCCCTGGTCGCGCTGGGCTGCATCGACCTGGTGATGGAGCGCGGCCTGCAGCCCTACGACTACATGGCGCTGGTGCCGGTGATCGAGGGCGCCGGCGGCGTCGTCACCGACTGGCAAGGCCGGCCGCTCGGCCTCGATTCCTCCGGCGAGGTCCTGGCGGCCGCCACCCCGGCGCTGCACCAGGCGGCGCTGGACGTGATCGGCCGCGGCTGATGCCGCGCCTGTACTTCGCCGGGCCGCTGTTCTCGGCCGCCGAGCAGGTGTTCAACGCCGTGCTGGCCGAGCGGATCGAGGCGCTGGGCTTCACCGTCTTCCTGCCGCAGCGCGACGGGGTGGAGAGCAGCCGCGAGCCCTGGGCGGCGATGACGCCGGAGCAGCGGCGCCGCGCCATCTTCGAGCTCGACCGCGACCAGGTCTTCGCCTGCGACGTGCTGCTGTTCGTGCTCGACGGCCGGGTGCCGGACGAGGGCGCGGCGCTGGAGCTCGGCATGGCCTATGCCCATCGCCAGCTGGCCAAGCCCGGGCGCCGGCTGGTCGGGCTGCACACCGATTCCCGCGCCGCCTTCCTCGGCGCCCGGCTGAACCCGATGCTGGCGGTGCCGCTCGACGCCGTGTTCGACGACGCGGATTCGCTGCTGGGCTATCTCGCCGGCATCCGCTGACCGGCCTTTGACAGGCTGGGGCCGACGCGCGAAGGTTCCGCGCCACTGCCGCGGGAGGCCCCATGCGCATCCCCCGGATCGCCGTCCCCCAGGTGGACCTGCCGCTGCACGAGGGCAGCTACAGATGGTCGGGCGGCAACGCCGTCACCGTGTTCGACAGCACGCTGGTGCGGATCGACACCGATGCCGGCCTGACCGGCTGGGGCGAGGTCTGCCCGCTCGGCCCCGCCTATCTGCCGGCCTATGCCGAGGGGGCGCGGACCGGGCTGCGCGAGCTGGCGGCGGGGCTGATCGGGCTCGACCCGCGGCAGCTCGGCGTGCTTGACCGCCATCTCGACCGGTCGATGCGCGGCCACCCCTACGTCAAGTCGGCGGTCGACATCGCCTGCTGGGACATCCTCGGCAAGGCCGCCGGCCTGCCGGTCTGCGATCTGCTGGGCGGCCGGTACGGCGACGACTTCGCCCTCTACCGCGCCATCAGCCAGGAAAGCCCGGAGGCGATGGCCGCGCGGGTCGCGGAATACCGCGCCCAGGGCTACACCAAGTTCCAGCTCAAGGTCGGCGGCGACCCGGACACCGACATCGCCCGCATCCATGCCGTGGCGGCAAAGCTGCAGCCGGGCGACGTGCTGATCGCCGACGCCAACACCGGCTGGCTGATGCACCAGGCGGCGCGGGTGGTCGACGCCGTGCGCGATGTCGACGTGTATATCGAGCAGCCCTGCCGCAGCTACGAGGAGTGCCTGACGATCCGCCGCCGCACCGCCCGGCCCTTCGTGCTGGACGAGGTGATCGACGGGCTGCCCGCGGTGCTGCGCGGCGCGGCGGACGGCGCCATGGACGTGATCAACCTGAAGATCTCCAAGGTCGGCGGCCTGACCCGGGCGCGGCAGATCCGCGACCTCTGCGCCGCCCTCGGCATCGCCATGACGATCGAGGACACCTGGGGCGGCGACGTCGCCACCGCGGCGATCGCCCATCTCGCCCATTCGACCCCGCCGGAGCTCCTGTTCTCGGCGACCGACTTCAACTCCTACGTCACCGTCTCGACCGCGCCCGACGCGCCGCGCCGCAAGCACGGCCGGATGGCCGCCGGCACCGCCCCGGGCCTGGGGGTGACCCCGGACCCGGCGGTGATCGGCGACCCGGTCTTCGTGGTCGGGTAAGAGACCATTTGGAAATGCGCTGGCGTGAGTCGGCTGGTGGTGGTTTCGAGAACCGGAGCGCAGCGCACGTTTGATGCGTGAGCACCGGAAGCGGAAAAACCGCCATCAGACGGCCGCGCCAGGTGCATTTCCAAACGGTCTCTCAGGCCCCGCTCACCAGACGTGATAGTACGGATGATAGTAGTACGAGTGGTAATAGACCGGGTGCGGATAGGCGGGATAGACGACGCAGCTGGCCAGTGAGGCGGCTGCGATCAGGGCCGCACCGGTCTTGAGCAGGCGGGCGGAGAGACGCGACATGGCGAACATCCTCTGCTGACGTCCGCGTCCGGTCGGGACGCGGTGTCGTTTCCACGCCCCCGAGATTTCGTCCCGTCGCCAGTATCTGTCATCTTACGATAAGTTCATTCGAAGGATAGTGCCGCCGTATGGCCGTTCGATCTCCGGATGGTTTGAGATTGATGAATAATTTGAAAGGTGGAAGCGGTTGAGAATTACGGTTGTTCTGTATGAGCTTTCGAATACCCGTTTCTGATTTGGGTGGAATTGAGGCGATCAGCTCTTGATCGTCTTCGGCGTCTCGAACGCCACCAGCCGCCCGCCCGGGCCGGCCTCGGCCCAGCGATCGACCGGCAGCTCGATCACCGCCAGGCCGGCGGTCGGATATTTCTCCGCCAGCCGGGTCCGCGCCGCCTCGTCGCCCGTCGCCGCCAGCCGGCGCGCCAGCTGCTCCAGGTCCGGGTTGTGGCCGACCAGCAGCACCGTTTCCGCCTCGTCCGGCGCCCGGCGCAGCCGGGCCAGCACCCCGGCGCCGCCGGCCAGGTACAGGCCGCGATCGAAGCGGGTCTCGGGGGCGGCGCCCAGCGCCTCCAGCGCCAGCGCCAGCGTCTGCCGGGCGCGGGTGGCGGTCGAGCACAGCGCCAGATCGGGCATCGGGCCGTGCGCCTTCAGCCAGGCGCCCATCCGGGGCGCGGCGTCGCGGCCGCGCGCCGCCAGCGGCCGGTCGTGGTCGGCCAGGGTCGGGTCGGCCCAGTCGGATTTCGCGTGCCGCAGCAGGATCAGGGTCTTCATCGTACCTCTCAGCGGACATACCCTGCGCAACATCTGGCGCCGCGTCCAGGCGCGAGGCACCATGCGGATGATGCGCCCGTTATGCCGGGCTGCGGGCCGAGGAGACGGACATGACCGACGGACTCTACTTTGCCAAGGGCCAGCGCGAGCACCGGCTGCTGCTCGGCCTCGGCAACCGCCACGGACTGATCGCCGGCGCCACCGGCACCGGCAAGACGGTGTCGCTGAAGGTCCTGGCCGAGGGCTTCAGCCAGGCCGGCGTGCCGGTCTTCGTCGCGGATGTGAAGGGCGACATCGCCGGCATCAGCCAGCCCGGCGCGGCCAATCCGAAGATCGAGGAGCGCGCCAAGACGCTCGGCCTCGGCGAGCTCAAGTACCAGGGCTTCCCGACCGTGTTCTGGGACCTGTACGGCAAGCAGGGCACGCCGGTCCGCGCCACGGTGGCGGAGATGGGGCCGCTCCTGTTGTCCCGCCTGCTGCAGCTCAACGACACGCAGGAGGGCGTGCTCAACATCGCCTTCAAGGCGGCGGACGAGGAAGGGCTGCTGCTGCTCGACCTCAAGGACCTGCAGGCGCTGCTGGCCCATATGGCCGAGAACGCGTCGAAGTTCACCGGCGTGTACGGCAACGTCTCCAAGGCTTCGGTCGGCAGCATCCAGCGCCAGCTGCTGGTGCTGGAGCAGCAGGGGGCGGAGGCCTTCTTCGGCGAGCCGGCGCTCGACCTCACGGACCTGATCCGCACCGGTCCCGACGGACGCGGCGTGATCAACGTGCTGGCGGCGGAGACGCTGATCCAGGCGCCGCGGCTCTACGCCACCTTCCTGCTTTGGCTCCTCTCCGAGCTGTTCGAGCGCCTGCCCGAGGTCGGCGACCCGGACAAGCCGAAGCTGGTGTTCTTCTTCGACGAGGCGCATCTGCTGTTCGACGACGCGCCCAAGGCGCTGGTCGAGAAGGTCGAACAGGTGGTGCGGCTGATCCGCTCCAAGGGCGTCGGCGTCTACTTCGTCACCCAGAATCCGATCGACGTGCCGGACAAGGTGCTGGCCCAGCTCGGCAACCGGGCGCAGCACGCGCTGCGCGCCTTCACCCCGCGCGACCAGAAGGCGCTGAAGGCCAGCGCCGACACCTTCCGCACCGAAGCCGGCCTCGACGTCGCCCGCGCGTTGCAGGAGCTGGCGGTGGGCGAGGCGCTGGTCTCCTTCCTCGACCCCAAGGGCATCCCCGAGGTGGTCGAGCGGGCGCTGGTCTGCCCGCCGGTCTCGCGCCTCGGCCCGATCACCGATGCCGAGCGCCAGGCGGCGATCGCGGCCGGCGGGATGAGCACGAAATACAGCACCGCGGTCGACCGCGACTCCGCCTATGAGAAGCTGAGCGCCAAGGCGGCCGAGGCGCAGCAGCAGGCGGCGGAGGCCGCCGAGACCAAGGTCGAGGCGAAGGCCGAGGCCAGGGAAGGCCCCAGCATGGCGGAGACCATCTTCCGCGACGTCATCCGCAACGCCGGCAGCTCGGTCGGCACCCAGCTGGGCCGCAGCCTCGGCCGCAGCGTCGGCGGTTCGGGCGCCAGCACGCTCGGCGGCACCATCGGCCGCGCCGTGGTCCGCGGCATCCTCGGCTCGCTCTTCGGCGGGAGGCGCTGAGGCGAAGCGTCCGGACGAGGGGCACGGGGAGCGCGACCGGCGGCGCTGTCACCAAACTGCATAAGCTTCCGGGTACACGGGTGGGGCAGCAGGAGACAGGCACATGGCTGAGCTGAAAGACACCGAGACCCGCAGCTGGCTCGAGATCGAACTCGAGGACGACATCGACGAGGAGCTGGAGCAGGCGGTCGACGACGCCCGCGTCCCGCCCGAGCTGCGCGCCCTGCTCGAGACGCGCCGGAAGAACACCCTCGACCGACGCACCTATTTCAACGAGCTGCTGCGCCTTCAGGGCGAGCTCGTGAAGCTGCAGGACTGGGTGCAGTACAACGGCCTCAAGATGGTTGTCCTGTTCGAGGGCCGTGACAGCGCCGGCAAGGGCGGCGCCATCAAGCGCATCACGCAGCGCGTCAATCCGCGCACCTGCCGGGTGGTGGCGCTGCCGGCCCCTTCGGACCGCGAGAAGACCCAGTGGTACTTCCAGCGCTACGTGCCGCACCTGCCGGCGGCCGGGGAGATCGTGCTGTTCGACCGCAGCTGGTACAACCGCGCCGGCGTCGAGCGCGTCATGGGCTTCGCCAGCGAAAGCCAGGTGGAGGATTTCTTCCGCGACGTGCCGGAGTTCGAGCGCATGCTGGTGCGCTCCGGCATCATCCTGGTGAAGTACTGGTTCTCCATCACCGACGAGGAGCAGCAGCTGCGCTTCCTCATGCGTATCCACGACCCGATCAAGCAGTGGAAGCTCTCGCCCATGGACCTGCAGTCCCGGGTGCGCTGGGAGCAGTACACCAAGGCCAAGGAGGACATGTTCGAGCGCACCAGCATCCCCGAGGCGCCGTGGCACATCGTGGAGGGCAACGACAAGAAGCGGGCGCGCCTGAACTGCATCTCCCACCTGCTCTCGATGGTGCCTTACGGCGAGGTGCCGCACGAGGAGATCACGCTGCCGGAGCGGATGTTCGACCCGAACTACGAGCGCCGCACGCTGCCGGCCGAGCTCTATGTGCCCCAGCGCTACTGAGGGGCGGGGACCGGGCGCGGCAACCCGCGCCCGGCCATGGCGTTTCCGGTTCGGGCTTGTGTATAGTGGCGCCGACATCGGGCTTGGTAAGGGCTTGATATTACAGTTTTGTTACGATCGATGAAGGTGAGGCGATC